>JBMOOF010000013.1:0-155381 GCA_049323695.1 Pseudomonadota bacterium | reverse complement strand
ACGAGCCGGCGGCCCCGGCCCGCTCGGCGACCTCCGCCCGCAAGGCCGAGGCCGAGCCGGCGATCAAGCCGCCCAAGCCCAGCAGCCGCGACAGCGGCCGCGAGGTGCGCGAGCGGCAGAAGAGCTTCGACTTCGTCCAGCCGGGCGGCTTCGCCCTGCCCGAGCTGGCCATGCTGGCCAAGCCCAAGCCCCGGGCCGGCGCCTTCGACGAGGAGGCCCTGCGCCAGAACGCCCGTCTGCTGGAAGGCGTGCTTTCGGAATTCGGCGTCCGCGGCCAGATCGACCAGATCCGTCCCGGCCCCGTGGTCACCCTCTACGAGCTGGTCCCGGCCCCTGGCGTCAAGCACGCCCGGGTGGTGGCCCTTTCGGACGACATCGCCCGCTCGATGGGCGTCGCCGCCTGCCGCGTCTCGGTGGTCCAGGGTCGCAACGCCATCGCGCTGGAACTGCCCAACGCCCGGCGCGAGACCGTCTATCTGCGCGACCTGCTGGCCAGCGCCGACTACGAGAAGGCCTCCCAGGTTCTGCCCATGGCGCTGGGCGAGACCATCGGCGGCGAGCCCTACATCGCCGACCTGGCAAAGATGCCTCACCTGCTGATCGCCGGGACCACCGGCTCGGGCAAGTCGGTGGGGGTCAACGCCATGATCCTGTCGATCCTCTACCGCCTGCCGCCGGAGCAGTGCCGGTTCATCATGATCGACCCCAAGATGCTGGAGCTTTCCGTCTACGACGGCATCCCGCACCTGCTGGCCCCGGTGGTCACCGACGCCAAGAAGGCCATCGTCGCCCTGAAATGGACGGTCCGCGAGATGGAGGACCGGTACCGCCGCATGGCGAAGATCGGAGTGCGCGGCATCGCCGCCTACAACGAGCGGGCCCGCGAGGCCCTGGACAAGGGCGAGCATTTCGAGCGCACCGTCCAGACCGGCTTCGACGAGGCCGGCCGCCCGATCTTCGAGAGCGAGAAGATCCGCCCCGAGCCGATGCCCTATCTGGTGGTGGTCATCGACGAGGTGGCCGACCTGATGCTGGTGGCCGGCAAGGACATCGAGGGCGCGGTCCAGCGCCTGGCCCAGATGGCCCGCGCCGCCGGCATTCACCTGATCATGGCCACCCAGCGGCCGTCGGTGGACGTCATCACCGGGGTGATCAAGGCCAACTTCCCGACCCGGATCAGCTTCCAGGTCACCTCGCGGATCGACAGCCGCACCATCCTGGGCGAGCAGGGCGCCGAGCAGCTGCTGGGCCAGGGCGACATGCTCTACATGGCCGGCGGCTCGGGCGGCCGGCTGACCCGACTGCATGGGCCGTTCGTGGCCGACGAGGAGGTCGCCTCGGTCGCCCGCTTCCTGCGCGAGCAGGGCCAGCCGCAGTACCTGGACGAGGTCACCGCCGGCGGCGACGAGGACGACGAGGGCGAGAGCGGCCTGGCCTTCGGCGACGAAAGCGGCGACGGCAACAGCCTCTACGACAAGGCGGTGGCCGTGGTCACTCGTGACGGCAAGGCCTCGACCAGCTACATCCAGCGCCGCCTGCAGATCGGCTACAACCGCGCCGCCTCCCTGATCGAACGCATGGAGAAGGAAGGCGTCGTCGGCCCGGCCAACCACGCCGGCAAGCGCGAGATCCTCGCTCCGCCGCCGCCTTGAGCGGACAAGAATTCGCCGTCTGGGACTGCTACAAGGGCGCCATGAGCACGACCCGACGCGCCCTGTTCGCCGCCGCGCCCGCCCTGCTGCTGCCGGCGACGGCTCACGCGCTCACTGCCGCCGAACAGGCGTTGGTGGACAGCGCCATCGACTATCTCCAAGGCCTGACCTCGGCCCGCGGCCGGTTCGTCCAGACCGACGCCCGCGGCTCCCAGACCCAGGGCGCCCTGTTCCTGCAGCGACCGGGCCGCGCCCGCTTCGAATACGACGCGCCCTCCAGCCTGCTGGTGGTCTCAGACGGCCGGGTGGTGTCGGTGGCCGACAAGCGCCTCAAGACGGTCAACCGCTACTTCCTCAGCCAGACGCCGCTGAAGCTGTTCCTCGCCGACGAGATCCGCTTCGACCGCGGCGTGCGGATCACCCGCGTGACCCGGCTCGCCGACGGCTTCGAGATCCTGGCCGAGGATCGCACCGGCCGCACCCGCGGGCGGCTGGCGCTGACCTTCGGCGACGCGCCGATGCGGCTGATCGGCTGGCGGATCACCGACGCGCGCGGGGCCGTGACCCAGGTGCGCCTGACCAGCCTCGTGCGCGCCTCCGGCTTCGATCCCGCCCTGTTCAGGGCGCCCTTCCCGCAGCCCGCGACTCGCCGGGCGATGTGACAAATCGGCGACAGGCAACCTCGCACGCGATTTGCAATTGACGTTTACGCCCATCAGTTGCGATAATGCCACGCATGGCGATTGCGCGCCCGACCTCGCGCAGCCGCGAGCACCGTGCCGGAACCTATCCCCTCCCGGCGGCGGCATGAGAGACCACCTTTCCACGCCCGGGCGCCGGCCGCGCCCGGGCGTTTTTCTCACGGCCCCGCGGGCGAGGGCGGAGGCCGGTTTCGCCGCCCGCGAAACAGCGTAACAACGGCTGATGCGTCTCCGACTCGCCACCTGGAACATCAATTCCGTCCGCCCGCGCGGCGAGCTCATCGGCCGGATGGTCGACGAGATCGCGCCTGACGTCCTGTGCCTGCAGGAGATCAAGTGCCAGACGGCCGAGTTTCCCCGGGAGATGTTCGAGGCGCTCGGGTACAGGCATTTCCGCATCGCCGGCCAGAAGGGCTGGCACGGCGTCGCCATCGCCTCGCGCCTGCCGATCGAGGACGCCCCCGCCCTCGAGGTCTGCCGCGAGGGTCACGCCCGCTGCGTGGGGGCGAAGGTCGCCGGCGTCGAGATCCACAACTTCTACATCCCCGCCGGGGGCGATGTGGCCGACCGGGCCCTGAACCCCAAGTTCGACCACAAGCTGGATTTCTACGAGGCCCTGACCCGCGAACTGGCGAGGCGCGACCCGCGCGACCCGCTGATCGTCACCGGCGACCTCAATGTCGCGCCCGGCGAGTTCGACGTCTGGAACCATCGCTACATGTCGAAGATCGTCAGCCACACGCCGGTGGAGATCGAGGCCTTCCGGGCCATGGAGGCCTCGCTGGGCTTCCTCAACCTGGCCCGCGAGGCCGTTCCCGAGCCGGAGAAGCTGGCCAGCTGGTGGAGCTACCGCGCCCAGGACTTCCGGGCCTCGAACCGTGGCCTGCTGCTGGACCATATCCTGGCGACGCCGGGCCTTCGCCAGGCGGCGTTCCACACCGGCAAGGCGCTCTGCCGCATCCACGACGACGTCCGCGGCTGGGACAAGCCCAGCGACCACGCGCCCGTCACCGCCGATCTGATGGTCTAGGGCTGCAGGCGGTACCCGCCGGCCTCCGTCAGCAACAGCCGGGCGTTGGCCGGGTCGGGCTCGATCTTCTGGCGCAGGCGATAGACATGGGTCTCCAGCGTGTGGGTGGTGACCCCGGCGTTGTAGCCCCAGACCTCGGTCAGCAGCTCCTCGCGCGACACGGCCTTGCTGCCGGAGCGATAGAGGTACTTGAGGATATTGGTTTCCTTCTCCGTGAGCCGGATCTTGCGGCCCTTGTCGTCGACCAGCAGCTTGGCGGCGGGACGGAACTCGTAGGGGCCGATGCGGAAGACCGCGTCCTCGCTGGCCTCGTGGCTGCGCAGCTGGCTGCGGATGTGGGCCAGCAGCACCCCGAACCGGAAGGGCTTTGTGATGTAGCCGTTGGCGCCCGAGTCGAGGCCCAGGATGGTGTCGGCGTCGCTGGCGGCCGCGGTCAGCATGATGATCGGACTGGTCACCCCGCCCTTGCGCATGAGGCGGCAGGCTTCGCGGCCGTCCATGTCGGGCAGGTCGACATCGAGCAGGATCAGGTCCGGCCTCGCCTCCTTGCCGAGCCGGGCGCCTTCGCCGGCGGTGTCGGCCTGGACGACGGCGAATTCCTCGTGGAGCTGAAGCTGTTCGGCCAGCGCGCCGCGAAGGTCGTCGTCGTCGTCGATGATCAGCAGGGTCTTGCGTTGCGCCATCACCCTCCGAACATGCACCGGTTCGGCCCCGGAGGCCAACAGTCGCCGGACCGTCAGGACGAAATTGGGTCGCCGCCCCCAGCGGGGCCGGTCGGGGGCGCCGGACGGGCGCCGAACAGGGCCGAGCCGACCCGCACATGGGTGGCCCCGAACCGGATCGCGGTCTCGAAGTCGCCGCTCATTCCCATCGACAGCGTCGCCAGCCCGTTCCGCGCCGCGATCCCGGCCAGCAGGGCGAAGTGCGGACCGGGCGGCTCCGCCTCGGGCGGAATGCACATCAGGCCCGCGACGGGCAGGTCCATCGCCCGGCAGGCGGCGATGAAGCCGTCGGTCGCGGCCGGCGCGATCCCCGACTTCTGCGGCTCCTCGCCGGTGTTGACCTGGACCAGGAGACCGGGCGCGCGCCCGGCCCGCTGGATCTCGTCCGCCAGGGTCCGGGCCAGGCTTTCGCGGTCCAGCGTCTCGATGGCGTCGAAAAGGGCGACCGCCTCGCGGACCTTGTTCCGTTGCAGGGGGCCGATCAGGCGCAGTTCGACGCCGCTTCGCCGGTCCGCCCAGCGCGCCTGCGCCTCCTGGACGCGGTTCTCGCCGAATACGCGCTGTCCGGCGTCCAGCATCGCAACGATGCGCGCCTCCGGCTGTTGCTTGGAGACCGCGACGAGCGTCACATCGGCGGGCTCGCGGCCGGCCCGGCGCGCCGCGGCGGCGATGCGGTCCAGAACGGAAAGGCGCGCGGCGACGATCTCCGATGACGACAACCGACGACCTCCAGGCGCTGATCGAACTGGCCGCGTCCTTACGACCCCGGCGCACGGCCGCAAAGCCCCTGCCGCGGCTGCTGTTCGTCACCGATCCGCAGCGCACGCCCGACCCCGAGGCGATCGTCCGGCGCCTGCCGGCGGCCGTCGGCGTGATCTACCGCTCGTTCGGCGCCCCGGACGCAGGCCCGCGGGCGGAGCGGCTGCGCGAGATCACCGGCGAGCGGGGCATGCTTCTGCTGGTGGGCGACGACAACGGCCTGGCCCAGACCTGCCGCGCCGACGGGACCCACCTGCCCGAGCGGCGGATCGCCCAAGCCCCGGCATTGCGCTCCGTGCGGCCCGACTGGCTGATCACGGCCGCCGCCCATTCCCTGGAAGCGGCGGAGCGGGCGGCGGCCTGCGGCTGCGACGCGGTGCTGGTCTCACCCGTGTTCGCCAGCAACAGCCCGTCCGCGGGCGCGCCGATGGGGGCGGCGGCCTTCGCAGGGCTCGTCGCGGCCGCCCCGCTGCCCGTCTACGCCCTGGGCGGCGTCAACCTGCGCACCGCGCGCGAACTGCGGGATTCGGGCGCGGCCGGTCTAGCGATGGTCGAGGAAATGGCGCGCCTGGCGACGCCCCGGTCCGAGCCCTGAGCCCCGGTCAGAACTTGAAGGCGGTCTCGAGCCGGACCCGGGGGGCCTCGCTCCGGTCGTCGGGCTTGCGGACCGGCGTCTGGGCCGGGCCGACGCCGACGGCGCCGCCGACACGCAGCTGCGGCGTCACCCGGAAGAAGGCGCCCGCCTCGACGTCCCGGCCGCGGACGGCCT
Source organism: Pseudomonadota bacterium (assembly GCA_049323695.1). GTDB lineage: Bacteria > Pseudomonadota > Alphaproteobacteria > Caulobacterales > Caulobacteraceae > Caulobacter. The sequence continues at coordinate 149,748 of JBMOOF010000013.1, read as the reverse complement.
CGCTGTCCGGGCGCGACAGGTCGAGAGTCAGGCCCCAGCGACCTTTCCTGGCGTCCCACACCAGCGTGCGGCGGTCCTTTTGCGGCCCGAACTGGGCGTCCTTCAGATTGAAATCGCCGCGGACGACAAAGGCGCCCGGCGCGCTCTGCGCCTTCGGCTTGGCCGGAGCGCTCTGGGCGAACGCCGCCGTCGCCGAGCCCGCCAGGGCCAGCGTCGCGATCGCCACGATGCTCCACGTCTTCGCCATTGCGCCGTTCCGGCTCCCCCAGCCGTTTTGCTCCGCCAACCATAGGTGGGAGAGCCTCGATCACGATTAAAGGCCTGAATTCGCCCGGGTCAACAGGCCGGGGGAGGAGTCGCCCCCGGAGTCCGGCGATTCACATCTCGCCTGTGGCGCGAGGGTCACGCGATTCCTGTTTGGCGGCGACGAATCGTTGTTGTAGACGGGCTGTCCGGGCATCGGGGGTGATCGCCGCAGCGTCTCAGGAGCAGGACGCCGGCCACACACGAGTGGAGCGAAAGACATGGCGTTTGCGCGCGGGACTTGGATGCGGATCGCCTCCGCCGGGGCGCTGGCCCTGGCCCTCGTGGGCGTCGGCGCCTGCGGCGGCAACAGCGGCGCGCGGACCTTCCAGAGCCAGTCGGACGAGGGCGGCCTGCGTCCCTTCGGTCTCGGCCGGCGGGCGCCGAAGAGCGAGGCCGGCCAGGCCCAGTTGGGCGTCAACGGCTACCTGTGGCGCGCGACGCTGGACACCCTGTCGTTCATGCCCCTCGCCTCGGCCGACCCCTACGGCGGCGTCATCATCACCGACTGGTACGTGAACCCGGAAAAGCCCGATGAGCGTTTTCGCGTCACCGTCTACATCCTCGACACCCGACTTAGGGCTGACGGCCTGAACGTCACCGTCTTCAAGCAGGTATCCGACGGCGCCGGGGGCTGGACCGATGCGCCGACCGCCTCGCAGACGGAGACGGATATCGAGAACGCGATCCTGACCCGGGCGCGCCAGTTGCGCCTGGCCAACATCTCCGGCTGATCCGGACCTATCAAGCTAGGCTTCATGGCCCGCTACAATCCGAAGCACGTCGAGCCCAAATGGCGCGCCGCCTGGGCGCGAGAGGACGTATTCCGCGTCCAGAACGACGATCCGCGCCCGAAATACTACGTGCTTGAGATGTTCCCCTATCCATCGGGGCGCATCCACGTCGGCCATGTTCGCAACTACGCCATGGGCGACGTCGTGGCGCGCTACCGCCGCGCCCGGGGATACGCGGTGCTGCATCCGATGGGCTGGGACGCCTTCGGCATGCCCGCCGAGAACGCCGCCATGGAGCGCGGCGTCCATCCCAAGGGCTGGACCTACGACAACATCGCGGCGATGCGCGAGCAGCTGAAGCTGCTGGGCCTCTCCATCGACTGGAGCCGCGAATTCGCCACCTGCGACCCGGCCTACTACGGCCAGCAGCAGCGATGGTTCCTGAAGCTGCTCGAAAGGGGCCTGGTCTACCGACGCGAGGCGACGGTCAACTGGGACCCGGTCGACATGACCGTGCTGGCCAACGAGCAGGTCATTGACGGCCGCGGCTGGCGGTCGGGGGCGGTGGTCGAGAAAAAGAAGCTGACGCAGTGGTTCCTGCGGATCACCGACTACGCCGACGCGCTGCTCGATGGGCTGGAGACGCTCGACCGCTGGCCCGACAAGGTCCGGCTGATGCAGGAGAACTGGATCGGCCGCTCGACCGGCCTGCGGTTCTCGTTCGACTTCGAAGGCCGCCCGCCGGCCGGCTTCGAGGACGGGCTGGGGGTCTACACCACCCGGCCCGACACCCTGTTCGGCGCGGCCTTCGTCGGGATCGCGCCCGATCATCCGCTGGCCGAACAGCTGGCCGGCGGCGACCCCGCGGTCGCGGCCTTCGTCGCCGAATGCCGCAAGGGCGGCACGTCCGAGGCCGAGATCGAGGCCGCCGAGAAGCTCGGCCTCGACACCGGTCTGCGCGTGCGCCACCCCTTCGTCGACGGCGAGACCCTGCCGGTCTGGATCGCCAATTTCATCCTGATGGACTACGGCACGGGGGCCATCTTCGGCTGTCCGGCCCACGACCAGCGCGACCTCGATTTCGCCCGCAAGTACGGCCTGCCGGTGAAGCCGGTGGTGCTGCCGTCCGACGCCCATCCCGCCACCTTCATGATTGGCGCGGACGCCTACACGGGGCCCGGGAAGATCTTCAATTCCGGCTTCATGGACGGCATGACGGTCGAGCAGGCGAAGTCGGCCGCCGTCAAGCGCATCGAGGACGCCGGCAAGGGCGAGGGCGCCACCGTCTATCGCCTGCGCGACTGGGGCGTCTCGCGGCAGCGCTACTGGGGTTGCCCGATCCCGATCGTCCATTGCGGCAAGTGCGGCGTGGTTCCCGTCCCTTCGGGAAGCCTCCCCGTTGAGCTGCCGGACGAGGTGACGTTCGACCGGCCTGGCAACCCGTTGCTGCGTCACCCGACCTGGCGGTTCACCGCCTGTCCGACCTGCGGCGGCGAGGCCGAACGCGAGACCGACACCCTCGACACCTTCGTTGACTCCAGCTGGTACTTCGCCCGCTTCGCCGACCCGGACGCGGCCGATCCGGTGAACCGGGCAGCCGCCGCCAAATGGCTGCCCGTGGACCAGTACATCGGCGGCGTCGAGCATGCCGTTCTGCACCTGCTCTACGCCCGCTTCATCACCCGCGCCCTGCGCGACGAGGGCATGCTGGACGTGGCCGAGCCCTTCGCCGGCCTGTTCACCCAGGGCATGGTCACGCACGAGACCTACAGCCGCCAGAACGGCGAGTGGATCGAGCCGGGGCTGGTGACCTTCCAGACCGTCGGCGGCCAGCGGCGCGCCATGTTGATGGACACCGACGAGCCGCTGGTCATCGGCGACATCGAAAAGATGTCGAAGTCGAAGAAGAACGTCGTGGCGCCCGAGGACATCTTCGAACAGTACGGCGTCGACGCCGCCCGGCTGTTCGTCATGTCCGACAGCCCGCCGGAGCGCGACGTCCAGTGGACCACCGGCGGCGTCGAGGGCGCCGGCCGATTCGTTCAGCGCGTGTGGGCCGAGTTCGACAGCCAGTCCGAGCCGGAGGCCGGCGGCGACGACGACGCGCGCGCCGAGGCGCTGAGGCGGGCGACGCACAAGACCATCAAGGCGGTGTCCGAGGCCATCGAGCAGTTCCGCTTCAACAGCGGGATCGCGCGGCTGTATGAATTCCTCAATACGCTCAAGGCTTTCCCGGCGGCCGACAGGGGCGTTGCCGCCGCCCGGCGCGAGGCCCTGTCGGCGTTCGCCCGGCTGATCGCCCCCTTCACCCCCCACCTGGCCGAGGAGTGCTGGGCCCGGCTCGGCGAGGCGGGCATGGTGGTGGACGCGCCCTGGCCGGCTCACGATCCCGAGCTGGCGGCCGACAACGAGATCGTCCTGCCGGTGCAGGTCAACGGCAAGCGCCGCGGCGAGATTCGCGTCGCGCCCGGCGCGGATGAGGCCGAGGTCCGCGAGAAGGCTCTGGCGGACGAGGCGGTCTCGGTCCACCTTGCGGGTGTGAGCGTGCGAAAGGTGATCGTGGTGCCCGGCCGTATCGTCAACATCGTCGCGGGCTGAGCCGTGCGGGCCCGCCTCGTCGCCCTCGCCGGCCTTGTCGCCCTCGCGTCGGCTCTTGCGGGCTGCGGGTTCACGCCGCTCTACGCCGAGCCGGGCGTCACGCCCGGGCTCGCCGGCATCGAGACCGTGGCCCCGGAAGGCCGCACGGGCTACCTGCTGCGCGAGGCGCTCGACGACGCCCTGGCCCGCAATCCGGCGGTCCCGCCGACCTGGAAGCTGACCATCGACCTGCGCGAGACCCGCACGCCGCGAGGCCGGCGCGTCGATTCCGCCGCCAGCCGCTATGAACTGGTCCTCACCGCCCGATGGAAGCTGATCAGCACGGCCACCGGCCAGGTGGTGCGGGAAGGGACCACCCAGACCGAGGTCACCTTCGACCGGGCCGACCAGCCCTATGCCGGGATCGCCGCCAACCAGGACGCCCAGAGCCGGGCGGCGGGCGAACTGGCGCGCAAGATCCAGCTGCAGCTGGCCGACTGGATCGCTCGCTCGAACGGCGGCTAAGCCCTTGACGGTCCTGTCGAAACGCCCCGACGTGGAGCGGTTCCTGAAATCGCCGGACGTGCAGTTCCGCGCCGCCCTCCTCTACGGCCGGGACCGCGGCGGGGTGCGCGAGCGGGCCGACCGCCTGGCCAGGGCGGTGACGGCCAATCCCGACGACCCCTTTGACGCGGCCCTGCTCACCGAGGATGAAGCCGGGGAGGGCCGGCTGGCCGACGAGTTGTCGGCGATTTCGATGATGGGCGGGCGACGGCTGGTGCGGCTGAGGCTGACCACCGACAAGGCCGGGCCCGACCGTATCGCCGCCGAGGCCCTCGCCGCCCATGGCGAGGGCCGGTTCAACCCGGACGCCTTCTTCCTGATCGAGGCGGGTTCGCTCGACCGTACGTCCGCCCTGCGCAAGGCCGGCGAGAAGGCCGGAGCCTGCGCCACCATTCCCTGCTACGAGGATGAGCCGGGCGACCTGGCGCGGATGGTGCGGGAGGCCCTGGCCGGCGACAAGGTCGGACTCGACGCCGGGGCCCTGGAGCTGTTCGTCTCCCGCCTGCCGCGCGAGCGGGGCGTGGCCCGCCAGGAAATCGAGCGCCTGGCCCTGTGGCTGGGACCGGGCAGCGGTCGGATCGCCAGCGCCGAGGATCTCGCCGATTTTCTCGGCGTCGAGCCGGAGGCTTCACTGGCCGACGCCGCCTCGGACGCCTTCGGCGGCCGGCTCGCCGCCGCCCAGGCGGGACTCCGGCGCGCGGCGGCGGAAGGGGAGGGAGGTCCGGCCGCCGTGCGGGCCATGGGCCTGCATCTGGCTCGCCTCCGCCGCACCCTGACCCTGGCCCAGAGCGGGGCCTCCCTGCCGGAGGCGGCCAAGGCTTCCGGCGTGTTCTGGAAGAACGAGCGGGAGTTCCTGCGCCAGGCGCGCGCCTGGTCGCTCGAGCAGCTGCTCGGCTTGCACCCGGAGGTGCTCGCCGCGGACCTGGCTTGCAAGACCGCCGGCGCCCCCGATCAGCTGCTGGCCGAGCGACTCGCCCTGACCATCGCCGGCCGCGCTCGGCGCCTGGGACTCTAGGGGCTGCGGTCCCCTTGGCTTTACGATATAGTCAACTGATGAACTCCGCTGGACCATCCAGATCAGGCGGTGGACGCGCCGCCCGGGCCCGGGCGGACGCCCGGCGGTCCGAGGACGCCATCCTCGCGGCCGCGCGCACCCTGTTCCTCGAGGCCGGGTACGATGGGGTGAACCTCGACCGCATCGCCGAGGCCGCGGGCGTGTCGCGGCAGACCGTGTACAATCGCTTTGGCGGCAAGGACGCCCTGTTCCGGGCGATGGTTCGCCGGCATTGGGCCGGAGTCATGGCCTGGTCCGATCAGGTCAGGGCGACCATCGGCGAGGTCCGGTTCCCGGAACCGGCCGCCAAACTCGTCGGGATCGCCCGCGCCGTCTTGCGGTTCATCGACAGCGCCGACCAGATCGCCTTTACCCGCCTGGTCATCGCCGAATCGCGGTCACGGCCCTGGATCGGCGAGGAGTTCCATCGCTTCGGCCAGGGTCTGACGCTCGAAACCCTCGCCGGGATCCTCGGCGCCATGCATGCCCAGGGCGTGCTCGATTGCCCGCAACCCGCCATCGCGGCGCGGCAGTTCCTGGCCCTGATCAACGAGTTCGGCCTGTGGCCCGGCGTGATGGCCGAGGACACGGCGCCCGCGGAGCGCCCGGACCCCGACACCGTCGTCACCGAGGCGGTGGCGACCTTTCTCGCCCGCTACGGCCGACGGCGCGGTTCAGCCGGCGAGACGGGGTTGACGGCTGATAATGGAGTAGACAGTATAGTCTAAGCCATTATCGGAGCTCACCATGCGGTCCGCCTTCCTTTCGTTCGCCCTGACGGCCGTCATCGGGTTGGCCGGCTGTTCCTCGGCGCCGCTGACGGCCCCCGCCGACAAGTCCCTGACCGTTCCGGCGGCCCGACCTCCGGCCGGCATGCGCCTCAGCGCCCTGTCGACCGGCCGAATGTATTCCCGCGCCGCTTTCGCCTTCAAGGGCGGGCGGTTCGACGACGAGCGGGTGTTCACGGCCGGCGGGATCCTGGTCCAGCACCCCCGGGGGATCCTGCTGTTCGACGCCGGCTTCGGCCCGGGAGTCGCGGCCCACCGCGAAACCTCGCCCTGGCTGCTGCGCGTGACGACGAGGTATGATCGCCAGACCTCCGTCGCGGACCAGTTGACGGCCGCCGGCATCGCCCCGTCCAGTCTGACGGCGGTGATCCTCACCCATGCCCACTGGGACCACGTGAGCGGCCTGGAGACCCTGCCCCGCACGCCGGTCTGGGTCACGGGGGATGAGCTCGCCTTCGTCCGCGGCGGCGACGCGTCGACCGCCCTCGCCCGGCGGCTGGGAACCAGCCGCTATGTCGCCTTCGACTTCCCCGACGGTCCCTATCTGGGCTTCCCCCGCAGCCGGGATCTGTTCGGCGACGGCAGTGTCGTTCTGGTTCCGGCGCCCGGCCACACCCCCGGCTCGATCGTCGCCTTCGTCGCCACCCCGGACGGCAAGCGCTACGCCCTGATCGGCGACATGGCCTGGCAACGGGAGGGCGTCGAGCTGCCCGCCGAGAAGCCGTGGATCGTCCGTCGGGTCGACACCGACCGCGCGGAGACCCGGGCGATGCTGGTGCGCCTGCACCAGATCAGGACCGCCATGCCGGATCTGATCATCGTCCCGGCCCATGACAGCCGGGTCTGGGCGAGCCTGCCGAGACTCACGGCCTCGCCCGGCGGCGCTCCGTCGCCGGGCGACTCGGGCGGCGGGTCTGGACGGTCCGAAATCGCCGGAAATTAGCTTAATAATTTCAATGTGTTGCGGAGTCGGACGGGAAAATCGGCTCTGTGGCGAAATTAGCCGGGTCCGGCCTGCACCGGTACGCTTCCCAGCGCCTCAGACGCCCCGGGTCAGACGCCGGCAGAGGTCGTCGAGCTGCTCGAGCGACTGGTAGCGGATGCGCAGCTCACCCTGGCCGCCGGCGTCGCGGATCTCGACAGCCAGGCCGAGCACTTCGGACAGGTCGTCCTCGAGCGCGGCGGTGTCGGTGTCCTTGCGCGCGCGCGGCGCCGGCGGCCGGGCGGGGCGGGCGTCCGGCGCGGCGCGACGGGTCAGCGCCTCCGCCTCGCGGACGCTCAGGCCGCGGTCGACGATCTCGCGGGCCAGGTCGGCGGCGAGGGCGTGGCCGACCAGGGCGCGGGCGTGGCCGGCGGTCAGCCGCCCATCGGCCACCAGCTGCTGCACCTCGTCCGGCAGGTTGAGCAGGCGCAGGGCGTTGGCCACATGCGGCCGGCTCTTGCCCACCACCTGGGCCACCTCTTCCTGGGTGCGGCCGAAACGATCCATCAGGGCGCGGTAGCTCAGCGCCTCCTCGATGGCCCCGAGATCGGTGCGCTGGACGTTCTCGACGATGGCGATCTCGAGCACCTGGCGGTCGTCGAGATCGCGAACCAGCGCGGGCAGGGCGCGCAGCCCGGCCTGCTGCGCCGCTCGCCAGCGCCGTTCGCCGGCGACCAGCTGATAGGTCCCGGGCAAGCCGGGCGCGGGACGCACCAGCACCGGCTGCAACACGCCCTTTTCGCGGATCGAATCGGCCAGTTCGGCGATCTCGGCCTCGCCGAACCGCCGGCGCGGCTGGTCCGGGTTGCGGTGAATCAGCTCGATCGGAACCTCGCGCGCGCCGGCGGCCTCGCCCGGCGGGGCGGACGCGTTTTCCGCCTCGGCCTCGCCCAGGAGAGCGGACAGGCCCCGGCCCAGGCCCCTGCGACCTTCAACCATCGACACTTTCGCTCCTTCAGGCCGCGGCGAGGCGGCGCTGGCGTTCGCGCCCGACGACCTCGCGGGCGAGTTTGAGATAGGCCTGCGAGCCGGCGCACTTGAGATCGTAGATCAGCACCGGCTTGCCGAACGACGGCGCCTCGGAAACCCGGACGTTCCGGGGGATCACCGTCTCGTAGACCTTGTCGCCGAAATGCGCCCGGACGTCGCGCGCGACCTGTTCGGACAGGCTGTTGCGGCGATCATACATGGTCAGGACGACGCCCTGGATCTCCAGGGCCGGGTTGAGGCTGCCGCGCACCAGTTCGACGGTGCGCATCAGTTGGGTCAGACCCTCGAGGGCGAAGAACTCACACTGCAGCGGGACGAAGACCGCGTCGGCGGCGGTCATGGCGTTGACGGTCAGCAGGTTCAGGGACGGCGGGCAGTCGATCAGCACATAGCTGTAGCGGCCCGAGACCCTGAGCGGTTCGAGCGCGTCACGCAGGCGGTAGGACCGCCGCGGCTGATTGCCGAGTTCGAGCTCGACCCCCGACAGGTCGGCGTCGGAGGCGACCAGGTCGAGGCCTGGCAGCACCGTGCCGAGGGCCGCCTCGGCGATCGGCGTGTCGCCCATCAGGACATCGTAGAGCGTCAGCCGGCGCTGCGACCGCGGCACGCCGAGGCCGGTGGAGGCGTTGCCCTGGGGATCGGCGTCGATCAGCAGCACGCTCTCGCCCACCGCCGCCAGGGCGGTGCCAAGGTTGATCGCCGTCGTGGTCTTGCCGACGCCGCCCTTCTGGTTGGCGACGGCCAGCACGCGCATCGGACGGCGGACTTGCGGGGCGTCAGACACGCTTCAGGTTCTCCAGTTCGACGATCCGGCCCCGGGGGTCGCTGCGGCTGGGAATCAGCCGGCTCGAGAACGCCCAGCTCCGCCGGGCGTCTTCGAGTTCGGATACCACATCCTGCCCCTTGAGGAACAATCCGCGCGCGCCTCCGCGCAGGCAAGGCCGGGCGAACCCCAGCAGCCGCGTCATCGGCGCGCAAGCCCGCGCGGTGACGATGTCCACAGAAAGCGGCGTGTCCTCCGCACGGGCGTTGTGAATCTCGGCGGGCAGGCTGAGCGTCTGCACCACCTGGTCCAGGAAGCGGCAACGCTTGGCCATGCTCTCGACGAGATGAACCCTCGCGCCCGGAACGTCCTTCAGCATGATCGCCAGCACCAGGCCGGGAAATCCCGCGCCGGCGCCGAGGTCGGCCCAGACGCGGGCGTCCGGCGCCAGCCCGAGCAGCTGGGCGCTGTCCCAGGCGTGGCGGTTCCAGAAATCGGGCAAGGTCGCCGGCCCGACCAGGTTCATCACCGCGTTGCCCTCGACGAGCAAGACGCGGAACCGCTCCAGGTCGGCGACCCGGGCGTCAGTCGCGCCGGTCAGGCGACGGAACGCCTCGGCGTCGGCCGCCGGCGTCGCCGCCTCAAGCGGCGCGGGGGCGGCGGACATGGGCGAGCAGGGCGGTGAGGGCGCCAGGGGTCACGCCCTCGATGCGGGCGGCCTGGCCGAGGGTCAGGGGGCGGACGGCCGCGAGCTTGCCGCGCACCTCGTTCGAGAGTCCGCCGATGGCGTCGTAGTCGAGATCGGCGGGCAGGCGCAGGGCCTCGTCGCGGCGGAAGGCCTCGACGTCGGCCTGCTGGCGGTCGAGATAGCCGGCGTAGGCGGCGTCGATCTCGATCTGCTCGCGGACCTCCGGCGACCAGGCGTGAAGCTCCGGCCAGATCGCCGCCAGCCGGTCCAGGTCGATGTCCGGATAGGCGATCAACTGCAGCACGTCGCGGCGCTGGCCGTCGGCCTTGACCGGCAGGCCGGCCTTCGCCGCCTGGGCGGGGGTCAGGCTGAGACGCCGGGCGAGGCTTCGGGCCTCGTCGAGCGACTTTTGTTTCACGTGAAACACCCCGGCCCGGCCGGAGCCGACGCAGCCCAGGGCGATCCCCCGGCCGGTAAGCCGCTGGTCGGCATTGTCGGCTCGCAGAGACAGGCGGAACTCGGCCCGGCTGGTGAACATCCGGTAGGGCTCGGTCACTCCCCGGGTCACCAGGTCGTCGATCAGCACGCCGATATAGCCTTCGTCCCGGGCGAAGGTCGCCGCATCCGCGCCCGAGGCCGCCCGCGCGGCGTTGAGCCCGGCCGCCAGCCCCTGGGCGCCCGCTTCCTCGTAGCCCGTGGTGCCATTGATCTGGCCCGCCAGGTAGAGCCCGGGCAGCCGCTTGACCTCCAGCGTCGGGAACAGCTCGCGCGGATCGACATAGTCGTACTCGATCGCGTAGCCGAACCGGCGGATGGCGACGTTTTCCAGTCCGGCGATGGTGCGCAGGAACAAGGCCTGCGTCTCCTCCGACACCGACGTCGATACGCCGTTCGGGTAGACGGTGTCGTCGTCCAGACCTTCGGGTTCGAGGAAGATCTGGTGGCTCGTCCTGTCGGCGAACCGGACCACCTTGTCCTCGATCGAGGGACAGTAGCGGGGCCCCAGGCCGCTGACCCGGCCGCCGTAGACCGCTGACTCCGTCAGCCGTTCGGCGATGATCCTGTGGGTCTCGGCGTTGGTCCAGGTGACCCCGCAGGCGATCTGCGGCACGGCGATGGCGTCCGTCAGGAACGAGAAGGGGATCGGCTCGGCGTCGGCCGCCTGCATCTCAAGCCTGTCCCACGCGATGGTCGACCCGTCCAGCCGCGCCGGCGTGCCCGTCTTGAGCCGCCCCATGGAAAGTCCCAGGGCGTAGAGACGGTCCGCCAGTCCGATAGCCGGCGCGTCGCCCACCCGGCCGGCGGGAATGCGCTTTTCGCCCAGGTGGATGACGCCCTTGAGGAAGGTGCCCGTGGTCAGCACCACGCGCGCCGCGGCGTAGGCCGCGCCGGACGCGCCGACCACCCCGGTCAGGACCCCCGCCTCGATCGTCAGGTCCTCGACGGCGTCGGCGATGATCTCGAGGTTGGGCGTCGCCGCCAGCTCGGCCTGCATGGCCTGGCGATAGAGCCGACGGTCGATCTGGGCCCGCGGGCCGCGCACCGCCGGGCCCTTGGACCGGTTGAGCATGCGGAACTGGATGCCCGCGCGATCGGCCATCCGGCCCATGAGGCCGTCGAGGGCGTCGATCTCGCGCACCAGATGGCCCTTGCCGAGGCCGCCGATCGCCGGGTTGCAGCTCATTTCGCCGATCGTCTCGACCTTGTGGGTGAGCAGCAGGGTGCGCGCGCCGAAGCGGGCCGCGGCGGCCGCGGCCTCGCAGCCGGCATGGCCGCCGCCGATCACGATCACATCCCAGGCGCGGGTCATGACTCCAGGGTCCAGCCAGGAACGCCCCGGCGGGCGGGGCGAGGGGGCCCTCATATAGGGGAAAGCCGGCGCAACGGGGAGTCCCCGCGGCTGTTCGACGGTCCCGGAGACCGGACGCGCCGCCGCGCCGGGCGCCGTCCGGCATGTTTCACGTGAAACATCACTTGCCGATGCAGAAGCTGGCGAAGATCCGGTCGAGCACGGCTTCCGGATTTACCCGGCCCGAAACCCGCTCCAGCGCCCGGGCGGCGAGGCGAACGTCCTCCGCCGCCAGTTCCGGCGCCGGCTGGGCGAGCGCCCGCGCCAGCCGCTCGGCGGCGTCCCGCAGACTCTCGGCGTGGCGCAGGCGCGTGGCCGCCGGGAAGGCCGCGCCGGACAGGGCCGACACGACCCGCCCTTCCAGCGCCTCCCGCAGCGCCGACATCCCCGCGCCCGACTTCACCGATACGGCCAGCGGGCGACGCCCGGCGGCCGCGGCCACGGCGTCGTCGCCGGCCGGCAGGTCGGCCTTGGTCAGCACCAGCAGGTCCCCGGGCCCCGCCAGCCCGGTCGCCTCCCGCCAGCGCCCGGCGCTGTCGGCGCCGTCCACGACCCAGAGCCGCAGGTCCGCGCCTTCCGCCCACGCCCGCGCCCGGCGCACGCCCTCGGCCTCGATCGCCTCGGCGGTCTCCCGCATCCCGGCGGTGTCGGCCAGCAGGACCCTGTAGCCCGCCAGCACCATGGGAACCTCGATGACGTCGCGGGTGGTCCCCGGCGTCGGGGTGACGATCGCCGCCTCGCGCCCGGCGAGCGTGTTGAGCAGGCTGCTCTTGCCGGCGTTCGGCGCGCCGATCAGGGCTATGCGGAAACCCTCCCGCACCCGGCGGCCGCGATCGGCGTCGGCCAGCGCCTCGCGCAGGTCCGACAGCAGGTCGTCCAGCGGCGGCCGCGCCCGGGCGGCGACATCCTCGGGCAGATCCTCGTCCGGAAAGTCGACCGCCGCCTCGAGCACCGCCAGGGCCTCGATCAACAGACCCCGCCAGGCCTCGTAGCGCCGGGTCAGGTCGCCGCCCAGCTGGTCCAGCGCCTGGCGCGCCTGGGCGGTCGTCTCGGCGTCGATCAGGTCCGCCACCGCCTCCGCCTGGGCCAGGTCCAGCCGGCCGTTCTCGAACGCCCGCCGGGTGAACTCGCCGGGCGCCGCCAGCCGCAGGCCCAGCCCGGCCAGCGCCTCGACCAGGGCGTCGACCACCGCGAGTCCGCCATGCAGCTGGAACTCGGCGCAGTCCTCGCCCGTATAGCTGGCCGGCCCCGGGAACCAGAGCACGAGCCCCTCGTCGATCAGGCCTCCGCCTGGATCGGCCAGCCGCCTGAGCGCGGCCCGGCGCGGCGCCGGCAGGCCGCCGGCGAGCGCACGCAGGGCCGCGGCCGCGGCCGGCCCCGACACCCGGACCACCGCGAGCGCCGCCCGGCCGGGCGCCGTCGCGAGGGCGAAGATGGTGTCGGTCATCTGCCGGCCTTGAAACCCGTCCCCGAGGTCACCGCGGTCATCAGCCGGCTGAACTGCTCCTGCGCCCCCGTGCCGATGGCCATCCAGCTCTTCATCAGCTCCTCGGGGGCGAGGGCGGCGAGGTTGGCGTCCATCCGCGTCTTCATCTCGGCGACGAGATGGTCGTTCAGACCGCTTACGTCGGGCAGGCCCAGAAAGGCCCTCGCCTCCGCGGGCTCGCAGTCGATCTCGATCGTGACCTTCATCGGCCTTCCTTGCGTTGCCGTCCCGCGCTAGAGCCAGTGCGCCAGCACGGACGGGAGATGACGACGATGAGCGGAGAACGCCTCACCATCAAGACGCCGGACGGCGACTTCGCCGCCTACCTGGCCCGGCCCGCCGCGCCCAAGGCGCCCGCCGTGGTCGTGATCCAGGAAATCTTCGGGGTCAACGCCGTCATGCGCGAGACCTGCGACTGGCTCGCCGCCGAGGGCTACCTGGCGATCTGCCCGGACCTGTTCTGGCGCATCGAGCCGGGCATCGACATCACCGACAAGACCCAGGCCGAGTGGGACCGGGCCTTCCAGCTGTTCAACGCCTTCGACGCCGACAAGGGCGTCGTCGACATCCAGGCGACGATCCAGGCCATTCGCGCCGACGCCGGCTGCAACGGCGGAGTCGGCGCGGTCGGCTACTGCCTGGGCGGCAAGATGGCCTACCTGACCGCCGCCCGCACCGACGTCGACGCCTCGGTCTCCTACTACGGCGTGGGTCTCGACGCCCTGCTCGGCGAGGCGGCGACGATCCGCCGGCCGCTGATGCTGCACATCGCCGGCGAGGACGGCTTCGTGCCCAGGGAGGCCCAGGCCGCGATCCACGCGGCGCTCGACGACCACCCCCTGATCAGCATCCACGACTATCCCGGCCGCGACCACGCCTTCGCCCGGCCGGGTGGGGAGCACTACAACGCCTCCGACGCCGCGGCGGCCAACGCCCGGACCCTCGCCTTCTTCAAGGCCCACCTGGGCTGACGACCATGCTGGCGATCCGCATTTCACGCACCGGCGGCCCGGAAGTCCTTGAATCGGCGGAGGTTCCCGTCCCCGCGCCGGGGCCCGGAGAGATTCTCGTCCGCCACGAGGCGATCGGCCTCAACTACATCGACACCTACCATCGCACCGGCCTCTATCCGCTTCGGCTGCCGTCAGGCCTGGGCCTCGAGGGCGCCGGCGTCGTCGAGGCCGTGGGCGAGGGAGTGACGCGATTTTCCGTCGGCGACCGCGCGGCCTACGGCAACGGCCCCCTCGGGGCCTACGCGGACTACCATGTCATACCGGCCGATCGCGCGGTCAGACCGCCGGCGGGCGTCGATTCCCGCACGGCCGCCGCCGCCATGCTCAAGGGCATGACCGCCGAGTTCCTCCTGCGCCGATGCTATCCAGTGAAGGCGGGCGACGCGGTGCTGATCCACGCCGCCGCCGGCGGGGTCGGCTCGATCCTCACCCAGTGGGCGCGGGCCCTGGGCGCCTTCGTGATCGGCACGGCCGGCTCGCCGGACAAGGCGGCCCTGGCCAGGACCCACGGCGCCCACGAGACCATCCTCTATCGCGACGAGGACGTCGCCGCCCGGGTCAGGGCGCTGACCGGCGGAGCCGGCGCGCGCGTCGTCTACGACGGCGTCGGGGCGGCGACCTTCGAGGCCAGCCTCGCCAGCCTTGGCCGGCGCGGCATGCTGGTCAGCTACGGCAACGCCTCGGGGCCGGTTCCGGCGGTCGAACCGCTGCGGCTTTCCCGCGGCGGCTCGCTGTTCCTCACCCGACCGACCCTGTTCGACTATGTCGCCACGACCCAGGAGCTGGACGAGAGCGCCGGCGCCTTGTTCGAGGCGATCGCCTCGGGCGCCGTGAACATCGACATCGGCCAGACCTTCCCGCTGGCCGAGGCCCGCCGCGCGCACGAGGCGCTCGAAGGGCGGGAAACCACCGGCTCGACCCTGCTGATCCCCTGAACGCCACAGAGCGCGAAGAGATCTGGCGGACTTGCCCGATCACTGACTCGCGCCCGCCGTTCAAGGACGTCGGCGAGCGGAATGCCGGTTCCCGCCCCCAGCCCGCCCTACGCGTGGGCGGCGGCGGCCTGGAAGGCCGGCCGGGCCTTCATTCGCTCGAAGTACTCCGTCACCTCGGCGGGATACTCACCCGCGACCCGCAACAGGCCGCCCAGGTTAAGGGCGTAGGCCACCGAGACGTCGGCCAGGGTGAATCGCTCGCCGGCCAGGTACTGCCGGCCCGACAGCCTCGCCTCGACCACCGACAGGCGGGTGAGCAGCTGGTCCTTCGCCTCGGCCAGCGCCTGCGGACTGCGCCCGTCCTCGGGACCGAAGGTGTGGCGCACCATGCTCGCCAGGGCCGGCATCAGCGTCGCCTCGCCGAACCACAGCCACTGCAGGTAGTTCGCCCGGTCCGGACGCCCGGCCCCGATCCCGAGATCGCCGCCGGAGACCTCGTTGATGTACTCGCAGGCGCCGAGGGACTCGAAGATCTTCGTCTCGCCGTGGATCAGGGTCGGGATCTGGCCCAGCGGGTTGATCGACAGATAGTCCGGCTGGGCCAGGCGCGGCGGAAACTGCACCCGCACGGGCTCATAGGGCGCGTTCAGCTCCTCCAGCGTCCAGAGGATGCGGAGCGAGCGCGCGAAGGGCGCGAAATAGACCTTGAACATGCCGATCTCCCGTGGGTCCTGTTTGCGGACCCACGCTAGAGCACGATGCGGTCAGACGAAATCGCCTAAAGCACGATGCGGCCAGACGGAAGCGTCTGACCGCTGAATCATGCTTTGGATTCAAATGTGTAGTGCCTGCTCCGGGGTCCAGATCCGTTCGGTCCGGGCCCATCAGGCTCTCGCCGCCGAGACCGCGCTCCGGATCAGGTGTTCATCGACTGGAAGAAGTCGGCGTTGTTCTTCGACTGGCGGAGCTTGTCGAGCAGGAACTCGATCGCGTCCTGGGCGCCCATCGGGTTGAGGATCCGGCGCAGGACATAGGTCTTCTGCAGCTGGTCCCTCGGGGTGATGAGCTCCTCCTTCCGCGTGCCGGACTTGAGGATGTCGATGGCCGGGAAGATGCGCTTGTCGGCCACCTTGCGGTCTAGGATGATCTCCGAATTGCCCGTGCCCTTGAACTCCTCGAAGATCACCTCGTCCATCCGCGAGCCGGTCTCGATCAGGGCGGTGGCGATGATGGTGAGCGAGCCGCCCTCCTCGATGTTCCGCGCCGCGCCGAAGAAGCGCTTGGGCCGCTGCAGGGCGTTGGCGTCGACGCCGCCGGTCAGAACCTTGCCCGAGGACGGGACCACGGTGTTGTAGGCGCGGCCGAGGCGGGTCACCGAGTCCAGCAGGATGACCACGTCGTGCTTGTGCTCGACCAGGCGCTTGGCCTTCTCGATGACCATCTCGGCCACCTGCACGTGCCGCGTCGCCGGCTCGTCGAAGGTCGAGGAGATGACCTCGCCCTTCACCGTGCGCTGCATGTCGGTGACCTCCTCGGGCCGCTCGTCGATGAGCAGCACGATCAGGTAGGTCTCGGGGTGGTTGGTCTCGATAGACTTGGCGATGTTCTGCAGCATCACCGTCTTGCCGACCCGGGGCGGGGCGACGATCAGGCAGCGCTGGCCCTTGCCGAGCGGGGCGACGATGTCGATGACCCGGCCCGAGCGATCCTTCACCGTCGGATCGGGCAGCTCCATGGTCAGGCGCTGTTCGGGATAGAGCGGCGTCAGGTTGTCGAAATGGACCTTGTGGCGGACGTTCTCGGGCGCCTCGAAGTTGATCTGCTCGACGCTGACCAGGGCGAAGTAGCGCTCGCCCTCGCGGGGGGCGCGGATGGCGCCGACGACGGAATCGCCGGTGCGCAGCCCGAACTTCCGGATCTGCGAGGGCGAGACGTAGATGTCGTCCGGCCCGGGCAGGTAGTTGGCTTCCGGACTGCGCAGGAAGCCGAAGCCGTCCTGCAGGACCTCCATGGTGCCGGATCCCGAGATCTCGACGCCCTCCTCGGCGACGGTCTTGAGGATGGCGAACATCATGTCCTGCTTGCGCATCGAGTTGGCGTTCTCGATCTCGAGCTTCTCGGCGAGCGCGAGCAGGTCGGCGGGCGACTTTTCCTTCAGCTCCTGCAGGGACATCCGGGTGAGGCCGAGCGCGGCCACCACGGCGGCGATCTCGCTGGCCTCGTCGGCGCCGTTCTCGCCGGCCTCGACGACGGGCGCGACGACCTGGGGCCGGGTTTCGGTTTCGGTCTGGGGGGTTTCGATGGCGTCTTCGGACATGTCGGACTCTGGGGATGGACTCCGGGCGCGGGGCGGCGCCGGGGTTCCGGGGATTCTGAAGCCGTCTGGCCGGATCGGGCCTCGGGCGGATGGACTTGCGCCCTCACGGCGCGGGGGGTCTTTCGGGGAGCCGGACCAGGGGCGCTCCGGTTTCGGGCGCGATCCGGCGAAGAGGCGGGAACGCCGGGCAGACGTCCGACGTCGCGGGCAGGGGAACCACAAGCCCCGCTTCGGGTCAAGGTGGGGATGCGCGCGCCGGCCCGCTAGGGGCCCCGGAAACCGTCGGCGACGGGCCTAGCCGTCGAGGAACTTCGTCGTCACCGACAGTACGATGACGATGGCCGCCAGGAACGGCAGCTCGTTGGTCCGCCGCCAGAAGGTCTCCGAGCGGCCGTTGGTTCCCGCCTCGAACTTGCGGCGGGCGCCGGCGAGGAAGCCGTGCCAGCCCGACAGGAA
Source organism: Pseudomonadota bacterium (assembly GCA_049323695.1). Lineage (GTDB taxonomy): Bacteria > Pseudomonadota > Alphaproteobacteria > Caulobacterales > Caulobacteraceae > Caulobacter. Next base: position 132,249 of record JBMOOF010000013.1, on the reverse strand, counting down.
CAGGATTCCGCCGAGCTTGGTCAGCATCCAGGGCGTCAGCAGGAAGTCCCAGCCGCGGATCCGGCCGTCGGCCAGGATCAGCAGGATCCCGAAGCCGAAGGTCGCGAACATCGCCGGATTGATGATGATGCGCAGCAGCTTGCGCTCCATCACCTTGAGGGTCTCGTCGAGCTCCCCGCCGGGCGCTGCGCCGGCATGGTAGACGTAGAGCCGGGGCAGATAGAGCATGCCGGCCATCCAGGCGATCACCGAGACGATGTGCAGGCCGCGGATCAGGTTGAAGTTCTGGACCAGCCAGTCGGTCATGCGGCCTCCCTCCGGTAGGGGCACTGGCGCAGCCCGGGCGGGCAGGCCTCGCAGTCGGGCGCGAGCCCGGTTCGGTTGAGCGCGTCGACGGCCGCATCGGCGAGTCCCTCGATGAACGCCAGGTCCGCCCCGATCGCCGGCGCGCGAAGGTAGAACGCCAGTCCCAGCCCGCGCGCCAGTTCGGCGTATTCGTGGTCGAGCTCGACCAGGGTTTCGACATGCTCGGAGACGAAGGCGATCGGGGCCACGACCACGCCGCGGCCGTCCCGGGCCGCCGCCTCCAGCGCCTCGGTGGTCGAGGGTCCGATCCACTTCAGGGGCCCGACCCGGCTCTGGTAGGCGATCCGCCAGTCCCACCCCGCCGGCCAGTCGGCCGCCAGCCGCGCCGCCACCGCCTCGCAGGTGCGCTCGACCTGCCATTGGTAGGGATCGCCGCCCCGCACCACGCTTTCCGGCAGGCCGTGGGCGGAGAACAGAACCCGCAGGGGCGTCGGCGCGCCGACCGCCTCGTGCGCCCGCCGGATCGCCCGGGCGTGCGCCTCCACCAGGCCCGGTTCATCGAAGTAGCAGCACACCGCCCGCGACGTCCCAGGGCCGCGATAGGCCTTGCGCCAGGCCTTCAGGGACGAGGCCGTGGTCGTCGTCGAATACTGCGGATAAAGCGGCAGCAGGACGATCTCGTCGGGCGCGAAGGCGGCCACCTCGGCGGCTGTCTCCCCGGTCAGCGGCGTCCAGTAGCGCATGGCCACGAAGCAGCGGACCTCGTCCTCCGCCAGGCGCACGCCCAACGTCGCCTCCAGCGCCCGTGCCTGTTTCACGGTCTCGGGCAACAGGGGCGAGGCGCCGCCCATGATGTCGTAGCTGGCCCGGGCCGCCGCTTCCCGGCGCCGGGAGATCAGCGCCGCCAGCGGCGTGCGCACCAGGCCGGGCAGGCGGATGATGGCCGGATCGTCGAACAGATTGAACAGGAAGGGCCGCACCGCCTCCGGGCCATCCGGCCCGCCGAGGTTGAACAGCACCACCGCGACCCGCCGCCGGCTCATCCGGCGGTCACCCGCATGAGCACCCGTTCGACGTGGGCGGGGGGCGTGTCGGGCAGGATGCCGTGTCCGAGGTTGAAGACGTAGGGCCCGCCGCCCCACTGCTCGAGCAGCTCCTCGACCCGCCGGTCCAGGGTCGCTCCGCCGGCGCGCAACAGGATGGGGTCCAGCGCGCCCTGGATGGCGCACTTCTGCTGGATGCGCCGCCCGAGCTCGCCGGGGCAGGCGGTGTCCAGGGCCACCGCCTCGACGCCGACGGTCGCGGCGTAGTGCTCGGCCATCGCTCCGGCTCCGCGGGGAAAGCCGATCACCGGCGCGGCGACGCCCAGGTCGTCGAGACCGGCGATGATCCGGCGGTGCGGCGCGCAGACGAGCCGCTCGAAGAGATCCTCCGGCAGCCCTTCCGCCCAGCTCTCGAACAGTTTCAGGACCTGGGCGCCGGCCTCCGCCTGCATCGCCAGATAGCGGACGCTGGCCCGCACCAGGATGTCCAGCAGACGGTCCATCTCCGCCGGCCGCTCATAGGCGAAGGCGCGGGCCTTGCTGCGATCCGACGAACCGCCCTCGATCATGTAGGTGGCCACCGTCCAGGGCGCGCCGGCGAAGCCGATCAGGGCCCGCTCCGGCTCAAGGGCCGCGCGCACCCGCGCCAGGGTTTCACCCACCGGCGTCAGCTCGAAGGTCGAGGCCTCGATCCGGCTCTCCAGCGCACCCAGCGACGGCAGTTCGCCCAGCCGGGGACCCTCGCCCGCCTCGAACCAGACCGCCTGGCCCAGCGCCCTCGGGATCAACAGGATGTCGGCGAAGACGATGGCCGCGTCGAACGGAAACCGCCGCATCGGCTGCAGCGTCGCCTCGGCGGCCATGTCCGGATCGAGGCAGAAGCTGATGAAGTCAGGCGCCCGGGCGCGGAGCTCGCGATACTCGGGCAGATACCGCCCGGCCTGGCGCATGAACCATACGGGCGGCCGGTCGAGCGTCTCGCCGTCGAGCACGCGGAGAAGGGCGGGGAGGGTGGGATCGGTCATCGCCCGCCTTGATAGGCCGAACGCGCCGCCGGGCAAGCCTCCCCGCTCCCTTTCAATCCTTAATAGAAGATTAAGAAGGATGAGGAGGAAGTGGTTGGAGGGGGGCGCCGGCTGGACAACGGCCCGCGCCCGCCGGGCATACCGCCCTGGCGAACCTGTTGCGAACCGTGTGTCCACAGGCCGTGGCCGGCGCTGTGGACAGCGGGGACGACCTGGCCAGGCGGCGGATTTCCTTAACGAAAGGTAAACGCCGGGAAGCGGGAACATCGGTCGGCGTCGGCGTCTCGTCCAGGGTGCTGGATCAACCCGCGCCGCCCGCCTGTGACTCGCGACCAGGCTGGGGACAGGCGGGCTGGAAACCGGCCCGGCCGTCCGCTGTGGCGCCCAGGCGGCCGGACGAAGCGGCCAGGCGCGTGGACAGGCGCCCAAACGGCGCCCCGCCGGGTTAAGGCTTCGTTAACGACCCATCCACAGGCCGGGTTCCCGCCAGATTGGCCGGATCGGCCCGGAAAAGCGCCTTCGGGGCGCGAATTCGCGACGACCCGGTTCCCTCGGCGGCGGAACGCGCTCTATGGATGGGATCGATGACCACCGCCCGCATGGCCACCTATTTCCACGTCCACCTCGTCTCCGACTCGACGGGCGAGACGCTCAACGCCATGGCCCGGGCGGTGGTGACCCAGTTCGCCGATGTCCTGCCGATCGAGCACATCTACGCCCTCGTGCGTTCCCAGCGTCAGCTCGAGCGCGCGCTCGAGGAAATCGCCGGGGCGCCCGGCATCGTCCTGCACACCATCATGAACCCCGATCTGCGCGCCGCGCTCGAGGACGGCTGCCGCCAGGCGGAGATCCCGTGCATCGCCGCCCTCGATCCGGTGATGGTCGCCATGTCGCGCTACCTCGGGGCGCCGATCTCGAGCCGGGTCGGGGCCCAGCACGTGCTCGACAACGACTACTTCAACCGCATGGAGGCGCTGAACTACGCCATCGGCCACGACGACGGCCAGGGCGGCCAGAACCTCGACCAGGCCGACGTCGTCCTGGTCGGGGTGTCGCGGACTTCCAAGACGCCGACCTGCATCTACCTCGCCCATCGCGGCGTGAGGGCGGCCAATGTGCCGCTGGTGCCGGGCGCGCCCCTGCCGACCGCCCTGACCAGCCTGACCCGGACCCTCATCGTCGGGCTGATCGCCTCGCCCGACCGGTTGATCCAGATCCGCCGCAACCGCCTGCTGTCGCTGAACGAGCAGCGGGAAAGCAGCTACGTGGACCAGGACGCGGTGCGCGAGGAGATCATCGCCGCCCGGCGGCTGTTCGAGCGCATGGGCTGGCCGGTGATCGACGTCACCCGCCGGTCGGTGGAGGAAACCGCCGCGGCGATCATCAACCTCCTGTCGGGCGGCCGCGGCCAGGTGGAGGTTCTGGGATGATCGTGCTGGCGTCCGGGAGCCGATCGCGGGCCGAGGTCCTGCGGGCGGCCGGGGTGGACTTCGAGGCGGCGCCCCCCGGCGTCGACGAGGGGGCGGTGAAGGCCGGCCTGCTCGCCGAGGGCTGCGGCCCCCGGGAAGTGGCCGACGCCCTCGCCGAGCTGAAGGCGGTCAAGGTCTCCCGCGCGCGGCCGGAGGCCTTCGTCATCGGCGCGGACCAGACCCTCGATCTGGGCGGCGCCCTCTACGACAAGGTCGACACCCTGGACCAGGCGCGCGAGCGCCTGACGCTGCTGCGCGGGAGGGCCCACAGGCTGCACTCGGCGGTGGTCGTCGCCCGCGCCGGCGCGGCTGTCTGGCGCGAGGCGCCGCCGGCGACGCTCACCATGCGCGCGGTCAGCGACGCCTTCATCGAGGCCTATCTCCAGCGCCACGGCGAGGCGCTGCTCGGCTCCGTCGGCTGCTACCAGCTCGAGAACGACGGGGTGCAGTTCTTCAGCCGCATCCAGGGCGACTATTTCACCATCCTGGGCCTGCCGCTGATGGGCCTGTTCGACTTCCTGCGCCGACACGGGGAGCTGGCCGAATGACCGCCGGGCCCGCCGCCGCGGCCGTGGTCGGCCATCCGGTCGCCCATTCGCTCAGCCCGGCGATCCACGGCGCCTGGATCGAGGCCCTGGGGATCGACGCCGCCTATGTCCGGATCGACCCGGGGCCCGAGGGTTTCGCCGCGCTGGTCGCCGGCGGCCGGGCCGCGGGCCGCGCCGGGTTCAACGTCACCATCCCCTTCAAGGAGGAGGCCCTGGCGTTGGCCGACGAGGCGAGCGAGGCGGCCCGACTCGCCGGCGCCGCCAACCTGCTGCTGTTCCGCGCCGACGGGACGGTCTTCGCCGACAACACCGACGGCGTCGGACTGCTGGGGGCGCTGGCCGCCCAGGCGCCGGGCTTCGATCCGGCGGCCGGGCCGGCGGTGATCCTCGGCGCCGGCGGCGCCGCCCGTGGCGCGGCGGCGGCGCTGAAACAGGCGGGCGCGCCCGAAATCCGCATCCACAACCGCACCCGCGAGCGGGCGGAAGCGATCGCCGCCGACATCGGCCCGCCCGTCGTCGCGGTCGACGAGCCCGGCCTGGCCGACGCCAACGTCCTCATCAACGCCACGTCGCTCGGCCTCGGCGGCGGGCCGGGCCCCGACATCGACCTCGCCGGCGCGCCGAAATCGGCGGTGGTCATGGACATGGTCTACAAGCCGCTGCGCACGCAATTCCTGCGGCGCGCCGAAACGCTCGGGCTGCGCACCGTCGACGGGCTGGAAATGCTGATCCGCCAGGCCGCGCCCAGCTTCGAGGCCTTCTTCGGCGTTCCGCCGCCGCCGGACGTCGACGTTCGCGGCCTGGCGCTGCGACTGCTGGGAGAACGCGGATGATCGTCGTCGGGCTGACCGGCTCCATCGGCATGGGCAAGTCGACCACCGCCGCCATGTTCGCCGCCGAGGGGACGCCGGTCTATGACGCCGACGCCGAGGTGCACGCCCTCTACGCCAGGGGCGGCGCGGCCGTGGCCCCGATCGAGGCGGCCTTTCCCGGGGTGGTCGTCGACGGCGCCGTGGACCGCACGCGGCTGAGCCAGCGGGTTATCGGAAGCCCCGAGGCGCTGAAGCGGCTGGAGGCCATCGTCCATCCCCTGGTCGCCGAGAGCCGCGCCGGCTTCTTCGAGGCGGCGCGGGCGCGGGGGGCCGACGTGGTCGTGCTCGACATTCCCCTGCTGTTCGAGACCGGCGGCGAGAAGCGGGTCGATGCGGTGGTCGTCGTCTCCGCCCCGCCGGACATCCAGCGCCGGCGGGTGCTGGCGCGCCCCGGCATGGACGAGGCCAAGCTCGACGCCATCCTCGCCCGGCAGATGGCCGACGTCGAAAAGCGCGCCCGCGCCCATTTCGTCATCGACACCGGCCAGGGTCTCGACCAGGCCCGCGCCCAGGTGCGCGACGTGCTGACGCGACTGCGCGCCGGGCCGCTGGACGCTCCGGTCGAAGCGGGGCAATGAAAAGGGCATGGCGCGCCACCTCGTCCTCGACACCGAGACCACGGGTCTTGATCCCCGCAGCGGCCACCGACTGATCGAGATCGCCTGCGTCGAGGTGGTGGACTTCATGCCCACCGGTCGGTCGTTCCACCGCTATGTCCACCCGGACCGCGACATCGACCCGGACGCCGAGCGCGTACATGGCATCAGCCTGGCCGCCCTGGCCGGCAAGCCGCGGTTCCACGAGATCGTCGAGGACTTCCTGGTGTTCGTGGCCGGCGATCCGATCGTCGCCCACAACGCCCCCTTCGACCGCGGCTTCGTCAACGCCGAACTCGCCCGCTGCGGCCGCGAGACGACGCCCGATCACCAGTGGATCGACACCCTGGCCCTGGCCAAGAAGAAGTTCCCGGGGATGTACAACTCCCTGGACGCCCTCTGTAAGCGGATGAAGATCTCGCTGGCCGAGCGCGACAAGCACGGGGCGCTCATCGACGCCCGCCTGCTGGCGATGGTCTACCTGGAGCTACAGGGCGGCAAGGAGCGGGCGCTTGACCTGACCGTGGCGTCGGCGATCCAGACGAGCGGTCCGGCGAGCGCGCCGGCCGCCTACGGCCCCCGGCCCAGGCCGCTGCCGTCACGCGTCTCCGAGGCCGAGCGCGCCGCCCACGAAGCCTTCGTGCGCGGAACCCTGAAGGACAAGGCCGTCTGGCTCAGGCACGCCCTGTTCTCGGCCGGATAGTCGCGCCTCAGGCGGCGCCTTCCGGCTGCGCCTTGCGGGCGGCGTAGATGCCGGCGAAGTCGATCGGATCGAGCTGGAACGGCGGGAAGCCGCCCTCGCCGGTGACGTCGGAGATGATCCGCCGCGCGAACGGGAACAGGTAGCGCGGGCATTCGATCATCAGCACCTGCTCGATCTCGCTTTCCGGAACGCCGGTGATGGCGAACAGGCCGCCGTAGAGCAGCTCGACGTGAAAGGCGACGGCTTCGCCGCGCCGGGCCTGGGCGGTCAGCTTGATGTCCACCTCGAACAGCCCGTCCGGCCGCGCCCGGGCGCTCATCTCGACGCCCAGATTGGTCTGCGGCTGCAGGTTCTGGCCGTCGGCGCGCAGCGATTCCGGCGCCGCGGGGTTCTCGAACGAGAGGTCGCGGATGAACTGCGCGAAAATGCGGAAGCCGGGCTGGGCCTCGCCGGCGTCGGCGGGCGGGGTGATGGACGTGTCGCTCATGAAGGGCCTGGAGATCGCTGCAGCGGGCGCCCGTCGGTCGGGCGGGACAGGATGAAGGCGCGCTGCTATCACGCGGCCCCCGGGCGCGCAACGCCGGGCCCCTTACGCGGGCGCCGCGCTCGCCTATATTGCCCCCAGATCCCTTCCGGACCGGTCAACCAGTGAAACTCTTGGAACTCGCCCTCTTCGCCGTCCTCGCCGCCGTGGTGCTCTACCAGCTCTACGCCGTGCTCGGCCGCCGCATCGGCCGCCAGCCGGAAGACGTCACGCCATCGGCCGCCCCGGCCGGGGAGGAGCGGGCCGAGTCGGCCGACGGCAAGACCGGCGAGCCGGCCGAGGCTTCGGGCCTGGGCGCCATCCGCCAGCGCGATCCCGGTTTCGATGTCGGCCGCTTCCTGATGGGCGCCCGCCAGGCCTACGAGACGATCGTCATCGCCTTCGCCGCGGGCGACCGGGCGACGCTGGGCAATCTGCTGGCCCCCGGCGTCCGCGACAGCTTCGAGAGCGTCATCGCCGAGCGTGAAGCGCAGGGTCGCACCGAAAAGGTCGAGTTCCTCCATCCGCCGCGCGCCGATCTCGAACGCGTCGAGGTCGATCGCGACATCGGCCGGGCGGTGGTGCGTTTCCTGGCCGAGTTCCGGGCGCGCTCCAGCGGCCCGGAGGGCGAGGCGGTGGACGACCGCCGCACCGCCGAGCTGTGGACGTTCGAACGCAATCTTAACAGCCGCGACCCCAACTGGACGCTGGTTCACGTCGACGCCGCGGAGGCGTAATGCGAATTGCCGTTCTGGGCGTGGCGACGGCCCTGGCCGTCACCGCCTGTGCGACTCCCCGGTCCCCGGGACCGACGGTTCCCCCGCCGCCGCCGGCCTCGCCGCCCATCGTCCCGCCGCCGCCGCCGCCGTCAGCGCCGACCCCCGCGCCTTCGACCGCGACCTTCGCGGCGCTACCCGGCTGGGAGGAGGAGGACCATCGCGCCGCCCTCGAAGCCTTCAGGGCGACCTGCGGCGTCGCCCGGGACGCCGCCGTCGCCGCCGTCTGCCGTCGGGCCCGGGCGCTGGGGCCGTTCGACGCCGCCGCCGCCCGCGCCTTCCTCGAAGCCAGCTTCCGGCCCGAACCCCTCGGCGAGGCGGGCCTGCTGACGGCCTATTTCTCGCCGGTTTACGAAGCCCGGGCCGAGCAGGACGCGACCTTCAGCGCCCCCGTCCGGAGCCGGCCGGCCGACCTCGACGCAGCCGCCGGCCCCTACGCCGACCGCACCGAGATCGAGACCCGGGGCCTTGGCGACGTCATCGCCTGGATGCGGCCCGAGGAGCTGTTCTTCCTGCAGATCCAGGGCTCGGGCGTGCTGGTCTATCCCGACGGCTCACGCCGCCGCGCCGCCTTCGCGGCCCACAACAGCCGGCCGTTCGCGGGCATCGCCAGGCCCATGCGCGAACAGGGACTGCTGAAGGACGCCGACACTTCGGGCGAGGCCATCCGCGCCTGGCTGGCGGCCCATCGCGGACCGGAAGCCGAGGCGGTGATGCGCCTCAACCCACGCTATGTCTTCTTCCGGCTGGAGCCCGACGACGGCCGCGACCCGGCCGGCGCCGCCGGAGTCTCCCTGCCGGCCGGCCGGGCGATCGCCGTCGATCCCGGCCGCCACGCCATGGGCGAGCTGTTCTGGATCGACGCCAGCGCCCCGGCGCTGACCGGCGCCTTCCCGGTCTACCGCCGCCTGGCCGTGGCTCTGGACACCGGCGGGGCGATCAAGGGCGAGGTCCGCGCCGACCTCTACACCGGACGCGGCGAGGCCGCCGGGGTCGAGGCCGGGCGGGTGCGCCACACCCTGCGGCTCTACCGCCTCGTGCCGGTCGCGCCCGGAGGCTGAGCCCATGTCCCGCAAGCCCAGGGCCGACGAGCTGCGCCTGTGGGGCCACGTCGCCGCCACGGTGCGGCCGCTGCCCGGCCGGGCCGCGCCAGCGCCAGAGCCGGGCCCGCCGCCGCCCTCCCCCTCGCCCCGCCCGCCCGCGGCCGTCTCGGCAGGCCGCAAGGGCCCGCCCGGGCCGCCACAGACCCTTGAGCCCGGCCGTCAGCGGCGAATCGAGCGCGGCCGCCAGCCGCTGGGGGCCCGGATCGACCTGCACGGCATGACCTGGGACGGCGCCCGCGCGGCGCTGGAGGCCTTCCTGCTGCGGGCCTGGAACGAGGGCCTGCGCGAGGTTCTGGTCATCACCGGCAAGGGAACCCGGGGCGACGGCGTCCTGCGCCGGGCCACGCCGGACTGGCTGGCCGCCCCGCCGCTGCGCGACATCGTCGCCGGCGTCTCCGAAGCCCACCGCCGCCACGGGGGCCAGGGCGCCCTTTACGTCGCGCTCAGGCGCAAGACGCCCGGCTGACCTCGCGTCATACTGGTCCGGAGAGACCGCCGGCGGCATAGTCGCGCCGAAACTTCGGGGCGAGGACCATGTCGGAGCGGGTGCTGGTGATCGGCGCCGGAATGGCCGGCCTGTTCGCGGCCCTGGCGCTGGCCGCGCCGGGCCGTCGGATCGAGGTGCTCGAGCGCGATCCCCCGGCGCCGGACGGCGGCGCGGACGAGGCCTTCGCCGACTGGAACCGCCGCGGCGTCGGCCACCTGCGCCACAGCCACGCCTTCCTGGCCCGGCTGCGGGCCGTCATCGCCCGGACGCATCCGGCGCTGCTCGAGGACTTCAAGGCCGCCGGCATCCAGGAGCTGAACTTCGTCGACGGCCTCAACCCCCATGCCCGCGCCCGCTACAGGCCCGAACCGGAGGACGACGGGCTGACGGTCCTGACCAGCCGGCGCACGACGCTGGAGCTGGTCATGCGCCGATATGTCGAGAGGCTGCCCGGCGTGCGCATCCGCGCCGGCGTCAACGTCGTCGGGCTGACCGGGGCGAAGGACGACCAGGGCCGCTACGTCTGCGCGGGCCTGCAGATCGAGGACGCCGAGGGCCGGCGCGCCGAAACGGCCGATGTGGTGGTCGACGGCGCCGGGCGCCTGTCGCAGGGCTTCGACTGGCTGGCCGAGGCGGGCGTCGAGACGCCCGAGGAGGCCGAGGACGCCGGCATTCTCTACTTCACCCGCCACTGGCGGCTGCTGCCGGGCCAGGCCGAGCCGCCGCGCGGAAAGGTCCCCGGCGCGGGCGACATGGGCTATATCAAGTACGGCGTGTTCCCGGGCGACAACGGCTGTTTCTCGGTGACCCTGTCGGTTCCCGAGATCGAGGAGACCCTGCGCGCGGCCGTCCTGCGCCCGGAAGTGTTCGACCGCATCTGCGCCCTGCTGCCGGGTCTTTCGCGATGGACCGATCCCGCCAGGGCGACCCCGATCAGCAAGGTCTATGGCATGGGCGACCTGAAGAGCCGCTGGCGCTCGACGGTCCGGGACGGACGGCCGCAGGCGCTCAACCTGTTCTTCCTGGGCGACGGCCTGATCCGCACCAACCCGCTCTATGGCCGGGGCTGCACCTTCGCCGCCATCGAGGCCGAGGCGCTGGCCGAGGCCCTGAAGGCCCCGGACCCGGCGGCGCGGGCCCTCGCCTACCAGGCCGCGGTCGACCGTGAGCTGCGGCCGTTCTACCTGTTCATGCGCGGCCAGGACCGGCAGGCCATCCGCCGCGCCCGCCACACCCTCGACGGCGCCTACCGCCCCGGACTGAAGGCCCGCTTGGCGAAGAGCTTCGCCAGCGACTGCCTGGCGCCGGCGCTGCGCGCCGACCCGGCGCTTCTGCGCGAGTTCATGCGCGGGTTCCACATGCTCGAGCTGGCCGACGTCTGGCTGAAGCGGCCCGCCAATCGCCTGAAACTGCTGGCCATGTGGGCGACGCCCAGGCCGCTCAAGGCGCGGCACTACCCGCCCAGGCTGGGCCCGGAACGGCGCGAGCTGTTCGAGGCCCTGGGTCTCGATCCCCGCGCCGACGCGGCGCGGCTAGAGCTGGTCCCGGCCTGACCGGGCGGCCTTCTCGGCGATGCCGGAGGCGCCTTCCCGGGCCTCCAGCTTCGCCGCGACGGCGTCGGGCGACACCCCCGCCGCCGCCAGCAGCGCCAGCAAATGGTAGAGGACGTCGGCGGCTTCGGCCGCCAGGTGATCGCCGTCGCCGGAGGCCGCCGCCTCGACCGCCTCGGCGGCTTCCTCGATCAGCTTGCGGCCGGCGAGTTCCGGGTCGGCCAGCAGCCGGGCGGTCCAGGAAACGGCCGGGTCGCCGCCCTTGCGGCTTCCGATGACGGCTTCCAGCCGGGCGATGACCTCCGACAGGCGGCTCATGCGGCGCCCCTTACGGCGATGCCGGCCTCGGCCATCACGCGCTTGGCCTCGCCGATCGAGACCTCGCCGAAGTGGAAGATGGAGGCCGCCAGCACCGCGTCGGCGCCGCCCTGCGTCACCGCCTCGGCCAGGTGTCGCGCGGTCCCCGCCCCGCCGCTGGCGATCACCGGCACGCCGACCGCCGAGGTGACCGCCCGCAACAGGGCGACGTCGTAGCCGCCCTTGACCCCGTCGCGGTCCATGGAGGTCAGCAGGATCTCGCCCGCGCCCCGCTCCACCGCCCGGGCGGCGTAGTCCGCCACGTCGAGGCCGGCGTCACGGCGGCCGCCGTAGGTGAAGACGTTCCAGCCGCCATCCGGCCGCGTCTTGGCGTCCACCGCCACCACCACGCACTGGCTGCCGAAGGCGTCGGCCATTCGGGCGACCAGATCGGGATCCTCGACGGCGGCCGTGTTGACCGAGACCTTGTCGGCCCCGGCGCGAAGCAGCCTACGCGCGTCCTCGACGCTGCGCACGCCGCCGCCGACCGACACCGGCATGAAGCAGACGTCCGCCGTGCGGGCGACCACGTCCAGGATCGCGCCCCGGCCCTCGTGGCTGGCGGTGATGTCGAGGAACATCAGCTCGTCCGCCCCGGCGGCGTCGTAGGCCGCGGCCTGCTCCACCGGGTCGCCCGCGTCGCGCAGGGCCAGGAAGTTGACGCCCTTCACCACGCGTCCGTCCTTGACGTCCAGGCAGGGAATGACGCGGACCCTCAGCATCAGCCGGCGGCCTTCAGGGCCTGGGCCGGATCGACCGCGCCCTCATAGAGGGAGCGGCCGAGCACCGCGCCGGCCACGGGCGCGCCGGGCCGGGCCCTGAGCAGCTCGATATCCCGCACCGAGGCGATGCCGCCGCTGGCGATCACCGGAATGGCCACGGCGTCGACGACCTCGCCGACCTGGGCGACGTTGACCCCGGTCATGGCCCCGTCCCGGCCGATGTCAGTGACGATCAGGGCGGCGACCCCGGCGTCCTCGAAGCGTTTCGCGAGCTCGACGACGCCGAGCCCGGACGTGTCGACCCACCCCTCGGTGGCGACCTTGCCGTCGCGGGCGTCGATGGCGACGGCGATCTGCTCGGGCCAGGCCCGCGCCGCGGCCTTCACCAGGGCCGGGTCCTTGACCGCCACCGTGCCCAGGATCACCCGGCTGACGCCGGCCTCGATCCAGGTCTCGACGGCGCCCATGGTCCGCACCCCGCCGCCCAGCTGCACCGGGATGGAGACGGCGCCCAGGATGTCGCCGACGGCCTCGGCGTTGACCGGCTCGCCGCGCACCGCGCCGTTCAGGTCGACCACGTGCAGCCAGGAGAACCCCTGCTTCTGGAAGCGGGCGGCCTGGTCGGCGGGAGAGGTGTTGAACACCGTCTCGCGATCCATGTCGCCGTGCAGCAGCCGCACGCAGCGGCCGTCCTTCAGGTCGATGGCGGGATAGAGGATCACGGCCTGGCCTCCAGGAAGTTCGCCAGCAGTTTCAGGCCCAGCGCCTGCGACTTCTCGGGGTGGAACTGCACGCCCATCAGGTTTCCCCGCGCCACGGCCGCGGTCAGGGCGCCGCCATGGTCGACCCGGGCGACGACGTGGGCGGGGTCGGCCGGGGCGAAGGCGAAGCTGTGGGTGAAATACATCTCCGGCGTCTCGCCCAGCCCGGCCAGCAGCGGATGGCCGGCCATGTCGGTCAGCACATTCCAGCCCATGTGCGGCACCTTGGCGGCCGGGTCGGCGGGGACCAGCCGCGCCACGTCGCCGGCGATCCAGCCCAGACCCTTCGTCTCGCCGAACTCCAGCCCGCGGTCGGCCAGCAGCTGCATGCCCACGCAGATGCCCAGGAAGGGCGCGCCGCGGCCGATGGCCGCCTCGGTCATGGCCTCGATGAGCCCCGCCCGCGCCGACAGGGCCGCCATGCAGGCGGCAAAGGCGCCGACGCCAGGCAGCACGATGCGGTCGGCGCCCGCCACGACGTCCGGATCGGCCGTGACCGCGACGTCGCGCCCGCCGACCCCTTCCGCCGCCTTGCGGAGAGCCTTTTCGGCCGAGCGCAGGTTGCCCGACCCGTAGTCGATCAGGGCGACGCTCTGCATGGACAGGATCCTAGAGCGAGCCCTTGGTGGACGGCGCCCGTCCGTGGACCTTGGGATCCGGCTCCACGGCCGCCCGCAGGGCGCGGGCCAGGGCCTTGAAGCCGCTCTCGGCGATGTGGTGGCTGTTGTCCCCGTACAGGGTCTCCAGATGCACGCAGGCCCCGGCGTTCATGGCGAAGGCGTGGTGGAACTCCTTGAACAGCTCGGTGTCCATCTCGCCGACCTTGGGCCGGGAGAAGGCGACCTTCCAGACCAGATAGGGCCGGTTGGAGAGGTCGAGCGCGCAGCGGGTCAGGGTCTCGTCCATCGGAATGTAGGCGTGGCCGAAGCGGCGCACGCCCCGGAAGCCGTCCAGGGCCTGCTTCACCGCCTGGCCCAGCACGATGCCGGTGTCCTCGACGGTGTGGTGCATGTCGATGTGCAGGTCGCCCCGCGTCTCCACCTGCAGGTCGAAGCCGCCGTGGCGCGCGAAGCTGTCCAGCATGTGGTCGAAGAAGCCGACGCTCGTCGAGATCGTCGACTCGCCGGTCCCGTCGAGATCGATGCGGACGCGGATCCGCGTCTCCTTCGTCTCGCGCGCCACTTCGGCCGTGCGGGCCATCACATCAGTCCTTCCGCCTTCGCCAGCGCTTCCAGCGAAACCTGGGGGCGCGGGCCGTAGTGGCCGATCACCTCGGCCGCCGCCAGGCTTCCGAGCCGGCCGCAGACGTCCAGCGATCGCCCGCGGGCCACGCCGAGCAGGAAGCCCGCCGCGTATTGGTCGCCGGCGCCGGTCGTGTCCACGACTTTTTCCACAGGGTAGGCGGGGATGGCGTGGCTGTCCCGGCCCGACAGCACCAGCGAGCCCTGCTCGCTTCGTGTGATGGCGCTGATCCTGGTCATCGACCGCAGCTGGGCGGCGGCGACGTCGAAGTCATCGGTCTGGAACATCGCCTTCAGCTCGGCCTCGTTGGCCAGGACGATGTCGCACTCGGCCTCGATGAACGCCCGCAGCACGTCGCGGTGGCGCTCGACGACGAAGGCGTCCGACAGGGTCACCGCGATCAGCCGCCCGGCCGCCCGGGCCAGACCCGCGGCCTTGGCGAAGGCGCGCCGCGCCTCCGGCGGGTCGAACAGGTAGCCTTCCATGTAGATGATCTTCGACCGCTCGACGAAGTCCTGGGTGACGTCGTCGGGGGTCAGTTCGGTCGAGGCGCCCAGGAAGGTGCACATGGTGCGGTGCCCGTCCGGCGTGACGTTGATCAGGCTGCGCGCGGTCGCCGGACCGCCGACCAGCGGCCGGGAGTCGAAGGCGACGTCCATGGCGTGCATGTCGTGCTCGTAGACGCCGCCCAGCTGGTCGTCGGCCACCTTGCCGATGAAGGCCGCCCGGCCGCCGAAACTGGCGACGCCGGCCACGGTGTTGCCCGCCGAGCCGCCCGAGGTCTCGATCGCCGCCGCCATCCGTCCGTAGAGGGTCTCCGCCCGCGCCTCGTCGATCAGCTGCATGGAGTTCTTCATCAGGCCCTCCGCGGCCAGGAAGGCGTCGTCGCAGGGGGCGATCACGTCGACGATGGCGTTGCCGATCGCGGCGACGTCGAAAAGTTCGGGCATGGGCGGGAGAGCCTGTCGCGGTTCCAGGGACCGGCCGCTGTTACAGGACCGCCGGCGCGGGGGCAACGCGGCTTGCCTGGCTCCGGGGCCTCGCGTAGGGCCGCGCCATGGCCCGCATCGCCCTTCTGACCCCCGCCGCCCACAATCCCTACGTCCGCGCCTGGCGGGACGCTTTCGACCGCCTGGCCGCCGCCCTCGGCCGGGCCGGGCTGGACGTCCAGGCGATCGAATGGCCGCGGGCGCCGCAGGCCGACGCGGACCTGGTCATGCCGCTGCTGGCCTGGGGCTATCACCAGGACGCCGCCGACTGGCTGGCCATGCTGGAGGCCCTGCAGGCGCGGGGCGCGCGCGTGCTGAACGACGTCGGCCAGCTGCGCTGGAACACGACCAAGGCCTATCTGGCCGAGCTTGGGGCCGCCGGCGTCCCGGTCGTGCCGACCGTCTTCGCCGACCGCCTCGACGAGGCCGTCGTCGCCGAGGCCCGCGCGCGGCTGGGGGCCGAGACCGTGGTGGTCAAGCCGCAGGTCTCGGCCGGCTCGCACGCGACGCTGAGGCTGGACCCGGGCGATCCGCTCGAGGGCGGTCCCGACGGCCCGGCGATGATCCAGCCCTTCCTGCCGGCGGTGTCCGGCGAGGGCGAGATCTCCCTCGTCTGCTTCGGCGGTGTCTTCAGCCACGCCGTCGGCAAGGTGGCGAAGGCGGGGGACTTCCGGGTCCAGCCGCAGTTCGGCGCGGCCATCGGCCCGATCGCGCCGCCCTCCGGGGCGCTCGAGGTCGCCCGGGCGGCGCTGGCCGCGGCGCCGGGCGCGCCGACCTACGCCCGCGTCGACCTGATCCGCCACCCCGACGGCGCGTTGCGGGTCATGGAGCTGGAAGCCATCGAGCCCGACCTGTTTCTCGAACACGCCCCCGACGCCGGCGCGGCCTTCGCGGCGGCGGTGAAGGCGGCGCTGCAGGGGGACCCGCGCCCTACCCTCCGATGAACAGCTCGCGCGACGGGCAGAGGTCGGCCACCGGGCATTCGCCACATCTGGGCTTGCGGGCCGTGCAGACATAGCGGCCGTGCAGGATCAGCCAGTGGTGGGCGCGGGTCAGGCAGGGCTCCGGCACGATGGCCATCAGGTCCTGCTCGACCTTGTCCGGCTTCTTGCCGGCCGACAGCTTCAGCCGGTGCGAGACCCGGAAGACATGCGTGTCCACGGCGATCGCCGGCTCGATGTCCAGCTCGTTCAGCACCACGCTGGCGGTCTTGCGCCCGACTCCGGGCAGGGCCTCGAGGTCGGCGCGGTTCAGGGGCGTCCGGCCGCCGTGCTTCTCCAGGATGATGCGGCTCAGCGCGATGACGTTCTTCGCCTTGTTCCGATAGAGGCCGATCGAGCTGATGAACGGGATCAGCCCCTCCTCGCCGAGGGCCAGCATCTGCTCGGGCGAATGGGCGACCGGGAACAGCCGGGCGGTCGCCTTGTTGACCGAGACATCGGTCGCCTGGGCCGACAGGGCCACCGCCACCACCAGGGTGAAGGGGTCCTGGAACCTGAGCTCGGTCTTCGGGGCCTCGGCGTAGGCGGCGAAACGGTCGAACAGCGCCTGGACGCGGGCCGTCTCCTTCGGCGACAGGCGTTTGCGGGCGGCGGGCTTGCGCATCGGCGGCGAGGATGGGACGCGTCGGTCCGTTCGCCAAGCCGTCCTCGCGCGTTATGGTCGCGACATGGCCGCCGCCCTCTACATGGACGCCGTGATCCGGCCCAACCGGTCGCTGCCGGATCTGGGGCTGAAGGCGCTGATGGCGGTGATGGTCGCCGCCAGCGCGCTGGTCTCGGTGTTCCTGTTCGTGGTCGGCGGCTGGTTCATCCCCGCCTTCCTGGGTCTGGACGTGCTGGCCCTGTGGCTGGCATTCCGGGCCAGCTTCCGGGCCCAGCGCCGCCGCGAGCGGGTGCGGGTCACGGCCGAAACGATCACCGTCAGCCACGAGTTCGACGACGAGGCGCGGACGGTCTGGACCTCGCCCACGGCCTTCACCGCCGTCGACGTCGAGCGGCCGGGCGAACACGAGGCGCGGGTGCGGCTGCGCCTGTCGGGCCGGCGCTGCACCGTCGGCCGGGCGCTCAGCCCCGAGGAGCGGGAGGGCTTCGCGGAGGCCCTGCGCGCGGCGATCCGCGCCGCCCGGGCGGAGCGCCATCCGACATGACCGCAAGAACCGGGCGGATTTCCCCCTCCGGGGCTTCTAGATTGAGCGCATGGCGCACGACATGACCCCCACCGCTCCGTCGCAGTCCGCCGTCATCGTCCGGCTCGAGGAGCGCGCCCGCGATTACGACCGCATGGCCGGGGCCCTGGCCTGGCTGGCGGAGAACTGGCGCGAGCATCCCCCGCTCGAGGAGGCGGCCGCCGCGGCCGGCCTCTCGCCCTTCCACTTCCAGCGGGTCTTCACGCGCTGGGCGGGGGTCAGCCCCAGGACCTTCGTCGCCTCGATCGCCCACGCCGAGGCGCGGACGATGCTGGAGGCGGGCGCCAGCGTGCTCGACGCCGCCCTCGACGCCGGCCTGTCCGGCCCCTCGCGCCTGCATGACCTGTTCATCGCCCAGGAGTCGGTGACGCCCGGCGAGGCGCGCCGCCGGGGCGAGGGCCTGACCCTGCGCTGGGGTTTCGCCCCCACCCCGTTCGGCGCGGGCCTGTTCGTGATCGCGCCGCGCGGCTTGGCGGGCCTGGGCTTCGCTGAGTCGGGGGGCGAGGACGCCGCCTTCGCCGACCTGCACGCCCGGTTCCCGGCCGCCGACTGGACTCGCGATGACGCCGCCGCCCGCGAGATGGCGGTCCGCGCCTTTTCTTCCGCCGCGGGCCCTCTGCCGCTGGTGCTGATCGGCTCGCCCTTCCACGTCCAGGTGTGGAAGGCGCTGCTGCGCATTCCGGCCGGGGCCACGGCGACCTACGCCGAGGTGGCGCGCTGGGCCGGAAAGCCGGGCGCCGCCCGGGCCGCGGGGGCGGCGATCGGGGCCAACCCGGTCAGCCTGCTGATACCCTGCCACCGGGTCATCGCCCGCGACGGCCGGCTGACCGGCTACCACTGGGGCCTCGCCCGCAAGGCCGCGATGCTGGGCATGGAGGCGGTCGCGGCGGCCGGCTGAGGCGCGGGCCCGCGGATCGGCCCCCTATTTCTCAATCAGGGTCTTGCGCCACCGGGCCCGCAGGACGCCGGGCCGCTCGGGATAGCGCTCGTCGAGGAAGCGCGCCTCGGCCACGCGGTCGGTGCGGAAGCTGCGGAAGTCGTTCCTCAGTTCGCACCAGGCGACCAGCAGCCGGGCGGCGTCCATGTAGCCCACGGCGATCGGCCAGATGGTGCGCCGCGTCTCGCGCTCCTGTTCGTCGCGGTAGACGAGATGGATCTTCAGGCCGGCGTGGATCGAGGCCCGCACCCGAACCATGTCGATGGCGTCGGCGACGTTGCGCCAGCTGGGCTGCGAGCGGCTGAGCGGATCGAGGATCAGCGGCCGCAGCCGCTCGGGCACCGTGGCGCTGATCTTGGCCACAAGGTCCTGGGCCGCCTTGGCCAGGATCGGGTCGGTGCGGCTCGCCACCCACTGGGCCCCCAGCACCGCCGCCTCGACCTCGTCGGCGGTCAGCATCAGCGGCGGCAGGTCGTAGCCGCCCTCCAGCACATAGCCGACCCCGGCCTCGCCGCGGATCGGCACCCGCTGGCCCATCAGGTCGGCGATGTCGCGATAGACCGTGCGTTTCGAGGTTTCCAGCTCCTCGGCGATGGCCTCGGCCGTCACCGGCCCGCGCCCGCGGCGGAGGATCTGGATGATCTGGAACAGTCGATCGGCGCGTCTCACCGGGCCACCCTCGCAGTCGTCTGCTGACAGCATGATGGCAGCAGGGCGGCGGCATGCGAACCTCGGGCGTCAGGAAAGGACCGCGCCCTCGTGGGCGAGCAGCCACCGCTTGCGCGCGATGCCGCCGCCGTAGCCGGTCATGGCGCCGTCTGAACCGATCACCCGGTGGCAGGGCGCCACCAGTCCCACGGGGTTGGCGCCGTTCGCCAGGCCCGCCGCCCGGCTCGCCCTCGGCCGGCCCACGGCGGCGGCGAGGGCGGCGTAGGTGCGGGTCTCGCCGGGCGGAATCGCCGTCAGCGCCGTCCAGACGGCGCGCTGGAAATCGGTTCCGGCCAGCCGGTAGGGGATCTCCGCCAGGGCGCCCAGCTCGCCGGCGAAATATCGCGCCAGCGCGTCGGCGATCCCTGGCGGCGGCGGGCCGTCGGCCACGGCGACGCCGGCGTACCGGACCCGCACCAGCCGCCGGGTGCGCGGGCTGTCCTCGTCGAAATCGAGAATGCGCAGCGCGCCGGCCTCGTCGCACAGCAGCTGCAGCGTCCCGATCGGACTCGGCAGCAGGCCGCGGACCAGCCGCTCAGGCCGCGCGCCGCGCATCGCCGGCCGCCTTCCTCGCGGATTGCGCTGCGCCGTCGGCGGCCCACAGGTGCAGGGCGGCGTAGGCGCGCCAGGGGCGCCAGGCCTCGGCCCGGGCCAGCAGCTGGGCGGGGCTCGGACGACCGCCGTCCGTCTCCAGCGCCCGCATCAGCCCGATGTCCGCCGCCGGAAAGGCGTCCGGCTCGCGCAGCTGACGCATGGCGATGTACTGGGCCGTCCATTCGCCGATCCCGGGCAGGGCCTTCAGCTTCTCCACCGCGGCCTCCAGGCTGGCCTGGGGTCCGAACAGGGCCGGATCGGCGACGACCGCGGCGGCCACCGCGGTCAACGCCCGCGCCCGGGCGCCCGGCATCATGCCCATGGCCGCGACGTCCTGGCCGGCCATCGCCTCGGGGCGGGGGAAGATTCGCGTCAGACCCGTCTGCGCCCAGGCCTCGGGCAACGGATCGCCGTAGGCCTCCGCCAGCCGCCCGGCCATGTTCACCGCCGCGCCGACCGTCACCTGCTGGCCCAGGATCGCCCGGGCCGCCAGTTCGAAGCCGTCCCAGGCTCCCGGCACGCGCAGGCCCGGCCGGGCCGCCACCATCGCCGCCAGCGCCGGGTCGCGGCCGAGTTGCTCGCCGATCCGCACCGGGTCGGCGGCGAGGTCGAACACCCGCCTGACCCGCGCCAGGATCGTGGGCAGCGCCGTCAGGGTCGGAAACCGGACCTCGACGGCCAGCTGGTCGTCAGGCCCCGGCGAGACCGCCAACGTCCCGGCCTCGGGCCCCACCGTGATCGTCCGCCGATAGACGCCGTCTTCGACGCTCTCGACGCCGGGGATCGCCCGCAGGCGCAGGAAATCCAGCAGACCGTCCCAGTCGTAGGGCGGCCGGTAGCGCAGCAGCAGCCGCACCGCGTCGCCGCCGCCCGGCCGCGGGCCTCGCCGGCGCAGGGCGCCGGGCGGGCGGCGGTAGAGGCGCTGAAAGGTCTCGTTGAACCGCCGCACGCTGCCGAAGCCGGCGGCCAGCGCCACCTCGGCCATCGGCAGGTCGGTCTCGTGGATCAACTGCTTGGCCAGCAGCACCCGCCGGGTCTGGGCGACGCCCACCGGCGAAGCGCCCAGGTGCTCGCGGAACAGTCGCCGCAGCTGCCGTTCGCCCACGCCGAGCCGCCCAGCCAGGGCCTCGACATCGCCCTCGTCCAGGGCGCCGCCCTCGATCAGCGCCAGGGCCCGCCGCACCGTCGCCGAACTGCCCAGCCAGGCGCCGATGTCGGGCGAGGTCTCCGGCCGGCAGCGCAGGCAGGCGCGGAAGCCGGCCTCCTCGGCCGCCGCCGCGGTGGGATGGAAGGTGACGTTCTCCCGCTTCGGCGTCCGCGCCGGGCAGACCGGCCGGCAGTAGATGCCGGTGGTCTTCACCCCGATGAACAGCCGCCCGTCGAACCGGGCGTCCCTCGTCGCGATGGCGCGGTAACAGGCGTCAGGGGAGAGATCCATGCCGCGATCATGGCCGCGGGCGGGGAGGGAGTCTCGCGGTTTTCGGACATCACCATCCGGGGATGCGCGCCCGGCGGCGCGGGTCCCCGTCAGCCGACCCGCTTCTGCAGCGCCTCCGCCCCGTGCGGCGCGCGGACCTTGCCCTCGTGGATAATGAAGGCGAAGACGTCGCGGGGTTTCCGGTCGGCCACATGGTCCGGATCGACCTTCGGCAGGCCCTCGGCCTCGCCCCCCGCCGCCCAGGTCTTCAGTCTCCCGGCCCAGAGGTCGAGGTCTTTCGGTCCGTAGGCGGTCTTCAGCCGGTCCGACCCTGTCTGCAGCCGGGCGTAGACGAAGTCGGCGGTGACGTCGGCGATCTCCGGATAGGTCGCGTGGTCGGCGTAGACGCAGGCGACGCCGTGTCTGCGCAACAACGCCGGAAACGCCGGCGTGCAGAAGCTGTCGTGCCGCACCTCCACGGCATGGCGAAGCTTCACCCCGTCCACCGACTTCGGCAGCAGGGCCAGGAAGCGCTCGAAGTCCTCCGGATCGAAGGCCTTCGTGTTGGCGAATTGCCAGAAGACCGGCCCCAGCTTGTCGCCCAGTTCGGTCAGGCCCTGGTTCATGAACTTCTCCAGGCTCTCGCCGGCGCTCGCCAGCACCTTGCGGTTGGTCGTGAACCGGCTGCCCTTGACCGTGAACACGAACCCGTCCGGCGTCTCGTCCCGCCATTTCCTCCAGCTGTCCGGCTTGAAGGTGGAATAGTAGGTTCCGTTGATCTCGATCGTCCGCAGCCGCCGGCTCATGTAGCCGAGCTCGTCCTTCTGCTTGACGCTGTCCGGATAGAACACCCCGCGCCAGGGCTCGAATGTCCAGCCTCCGCAGCCGACGCGGATGTCTCCCGACCTGGACATGATTTCGACTCCTGCGGCGAACCGGACGCCGGCATCCTACGTATGATCACCAGCGAGGTCGCCATGCTCCATCGCCTGATGCTCGTCATTGCCGCCGTCCTGCTGACTCCGACGCTCGCTTTGGCTAAGCCGCAGACCCTCCAGACCGCCGTCTTCGCCGGCGGCTGCTTCTGGTGCATGGAGCACGACATGGCCGGCATCCCCGGCGTGGTGAAGGTCGAGAGCGGCTACACCGGCGGGGAGCTGGCCAATCCCAGCTACGAGGCCGTGCTGACCGAGACCACCGGCCACTACGAGGCCGTCCGGGTGACGTTCGACGCCAGCCGGATCACCTACGGCGCCCTGCTGTGGCGCTACTGGAAGCTGGTCGACCCCACCGACGACGGCGGCCAGTTCTGCGACCGCGGCCCGTCCTACCGCACGGCGATCTTCGTCGACGGCCCGGTGCAGCGGGCGGCGGCGGAGGCCTCCCGAACCTTCGCGGCGGGCAAGCTGAAGCAGGGGAAGTTGGTCACCCCGGTCCTCGACCTGGGCGCCTTCTGGCCAGCGGAGGCGTATCACCGCGACTACGCCCGGCGGAATCCCGCCCACTACGCCATCTACCGGGCGGGCTGCGGCCGCGACCGCATCCTCAAGCAGGTCTGGGGCGGCTGATCGGACCCTGCTCCCCTTGCGGGAGACGGGAAGGCGTTTCAGCACTCCACCATGTTCACCGCCAGGCCGCCGAGCGAGGTCTCCTTGTAGATCTCGTTCATGTCCTCGCCGGTGCGCTTCATAGTGGCGATGACCTTGTCGAGGCTGACGCTGTGCTGGCCGTCGCCGAGCAGGGCCAGGCGGGCGGCGTCGATGGCCTTGATGGCGCCCATGGCGTTGCGCTCGATGCAGGGGATCTGGACCAGGCCGCCGATGGGATCGCAGGTGAGGCCCAGGTTGTGCTCCATGGCGATCTCGGCGGCGTTCTCGATCTGAGCGTTGGTCCCGCCGAGCGCGGCGGCGAGGCCGGCGGCGGCCATCGAGCAGGCGACGCCCACCTCGCCCTGGCAACCGACCTCGGCTCCGCTGATCGAGGCGTTCTTCTTGTAGAGGGCGCCGATGGCGGCCGCCGTCAGCAGGAAGGTGCGCACGCCCTCGGCCGTGCCGTTGTGGAAGCGGTGGTAGAAGCGCAGCACGGCGGGGACCAGGCCCGCCGCCCCGTTGGTCGGCGCGGTCACCACCCGGCCGCCGGCCGCGTTCTCCTCGTTGACCGCCAGCGCCCAGAGGTTGACGAAGTCCATCGCCGCCAGCGGATCGCTGATCGCCTTCTCGACCCGGGACATGATCGCCTGGTGCACCTGGCGGGCCCGCCGCTTGACCTTCAGCCCGCCGGGCAGGACGCCCTCCATGCGCACGCCGCGGTCGATACAGGCCTCCATGGCCGCGAAGATGTCGTCGAGGCCGGCGAGCACCTCGGCCTCCGGCCGGCGCGCCGCCTCGTTGGCCAGCTTGGCCTGGGCGATGGTCAGTCCGGCCTCGGCGCACATCGCCAGCATTCCGGCGGCGTTCTCGAAGGGGTAGGGCACGTCCGGCCCGGGCTCGTCGGCGCTGTTGCGCAAGATCTCGTCCTCGTCCCGCACGAAGCCGCCGCCGATCGAGAACCAGGTCCGCCTGGCCAGCGCCGCCTCGCCCTCGAAGGCGGTGAAGGTCAGGGCGTTGGGGTGCTGGGGCAGCCGCTCCCGCCCGGCCCAGATGATGTCGCGGGCCTCGTCGAAGGCGATGCCGGGCCCGTCGGCGCCAAGCGTCATCCGGCCGGTCTGGCGCAGGTCGGCCAGGGCCGCCTCGCCGACGTCGGGGTCGAGGCGCGCCGGCTCGAAGCCCATCAGCCCCAGCATCACCGCCCGGTCGCTGGCGTGACCCTTCCCGGTCAGGGCGAGCGAGGCGTAGAGCTTGACCTCCACCCGGCTGGTCCGGCCCAGCAGCCCGCCGGCGCGCAACAGGGCGACGAACCGCGTCGCCGCGGTCATCGGCCCCATGGTGTGCGAACTGGAGGGGCCGACGCCGGGCTTGAACAGGTCGAAGACGCTGACGGTCATGCGATGCTCCGATCGTCCGGACGAACGCCGGGACCCGGGCCGGGCATCCGCCCGGGCCCGACCATCGACGGGGCCGCCGGAAGAGGCTCCTACTTCCGCTGGGCCTTCGTCGCGTCGCGGGCGGCCTTGAACTCGACGCCGTCGCCCCACTCGGGCCAGCGGTCCGACATGGCGAGGTCGCGGCCCACCGCGTAGAGCAGGCCGATGTCGGCGGCCATGCCGGTCAGCGGCCAGGCCGGATCGAATTCGTCGGCCGGCTGGTGGTACATCACCCGCCGGTAGTGGTCATCGAAGGCCTCGCCCGCGGCGACCCCGCCATCGACCATGTCCCGGCCGGAGCCGAACGAGATCGCCGGCACCCCGCGCTTGGCGAAGGGGAAGTGGTCGGAGCGGAAGAAGTAGCCCGCGTAGGTGTTGGGATCGGGGACGTAGGCGCGGCCCCGCTTCGCCGCCTCCGCGGTCAGCATGTCCAGCAGCTCGAGCCGCGTCGTGCCCGAGATGGTGAAGTCCTTCGTCGGGCCCAGCGGCTTGAGGCCGTCGGAGTTCAGCACGCCGACCGTCGTCGCCAGCGGATAGAGCGGGTTGGCGGCGTAGTACTCGGAGCCCAGCAGGCCCTTCTCCTCGGCCGTCACCCACAGGAACACCACCGATCGCTCCGCTGCGCCGGCGGCCTTGTAGAGCCGCGCCATCTCCAGCAGCGCGGCCGAGCCGGTCGCGTTGTCGACGGCGCCGTTGTAGATGCGGTCGCCCTCGGCGTCGGGCAGGCCCACGCCCAGGTGGTCCCAGTGGGCGGTGTAGATCACCGTCTCGTCCGGCCGCTTCGTCCCGGGAAGGCGTCCGACGACGTTCTTGCTGATGATCACCTCGTGCCGGACGCGATAGTCGGCCGAGAAGGTGACGCCGGCCAGTTCGACGGGCCGGAACGCCCGGGTCTTCGCCGCCGCCTTCAGGGCCTCGAGGTCCTGGCCGGCGGCGCGGAACAGCTCGGCGGCCACGTCGCGCTGGATCCAGCCCTCCATCGGCGGGTGAACGTCGGACGGCGTCTGGCGGACGATGTCGAACATCTCGTTGGTGTTCGAGTTCTTCACCGTCGCCCAGCCGTAGGAGGCGGCGTCGGTCTCGTGGATGATGATCAGGCCCAGGGCGCCCTGGCGCGCGGCCTCCTCGTACTTGTAGGTCCAGCGGCCGTAGTAGGTCATGGCCTTGCCGCCGAAGTCGCCCTCGCCCCCTTCGAAATCGGGGTCGTTGATCAGGACGACGGCGATCTTGCCCTTCAGGTCGACGCCCTTGAAGTCGTCCCAGTTCCGCTCCGGCGCCTTGACGCCGTAGCCGACGAAGACCATCGGCGCGCCGGCGAACCGGATCGCGTCGACGTTGGTCAGCGAGGCGCGGACGGCGATGTCCTCGCCCTGGCGCAGCGGCCGGGCGGTCCCGCCGACGTTGGCCGTCAGCGTCGGAGTCCCGTCGATGACGAAGCGGGCGAGCGGCACGTCCTGGGTCCAGGCCCGTTTGCCGTCCGCGCCGAGGTCGCCGCCGGGCTCCAGGCCGATGGCCTTCAGCCGCGCGACCAGATAGTCGACGGTCTTCGCTTCCCCGGCGGTGGCCGGGCCGCGGCCTTCGAACGCGTCCGACGACAGCGCCTTGATGTCGGCGGCGAGGCGGGCGGGCTCGGCGACGGGGCCCTGGGCCGCGCCGGCGAGGGCGGGAACGGCGATCGCCGCCAGGGCGGCGAGCAGAAGCTTTTTCATGGAACAACGCTCTCGAAGGCGAGGAAATTGCGGGCCGGACCCTATCGTCCGGAACGCCCGTTCGCAAAGGCCAGTTTCAGAGGGTCAATCCGCCGTCGACGACGATCGTCTGGCCGGTGATGTAGGCGGCCAGGGGCGAAGCCAGGAACAGCGCCGCCCCGGCCATGTCGCGGGGGGTGCCCAGCCGGTGCATGGGAATGCGGGCCAGGCTGGCGGCGAGGCGGTCCGGATGCTCCGTGGTGACCTTGGTCAGCTTGGTGTCGACCAGGCCGGGGGCCAGGCCGTTGACCCGCACCCCGTCCGCCGCCCAGGCCTGGCCGAGCGTGCGGGTCAGGGCCACGACCCCGGCCTTGGAGGCGTTGTAGGCCGGGTTCCCCCGGGTGGCGTGGAAGGCCGAGGTCGAGCTGACGGTCACGATGGCGCCGCCGCTGGCCCGCAGGTCGCCCAGGAACCGCATGGCGCAGCTCATCATGCTGTCGAGGTTGGTGGCGACCACGCGGCGGAAGCCGTCGGGCTCGAACTCGCCCTTGCGGTAGATCACCGTTCCCTGGGCCAGGACCAGCACGTCCAGCCCGTCGAACGGAGAGGGCGCGCCGGCCACCGCCGCGGGATCGGAGACGTCGACCCGGGCGAAGGCGAGCCCTGTCAGGTCCGAGCCGTCCTCGGCGCGGTAGTCGGCGGCCTCGCGCGTGCCCCAGACGGCGACCCTCGCGCCGCGGTCGCGGAAGGCTTGGGCGATCCCGTTGCCGATGCCGCTCGAGCCGCCGACGACCAGCACCCGCTTGTCCGTGAAGTCCAGTTCCGCCATGGCGTCCTCCCGCTGCCTTGCGTGAGGATGCGCCCCTGACCCGACGAAAGCGCAAGCCTCGCCTCGCGGGGAGGAGGATCGGGCCTCAGCTCACCCGGCGCGCGTCGACGGCCCAGCGCTCGACCGAGCCGTCCTCGCTGACCACGTGCAGGGCGTCATAGAGGTTGATGGTCGGGTCGCAGTGGCCGGGCTGCAGCCAGACCAGGTCGCCCGCCTTCGGCGCGTCCTCGGGCCAGGGGGCCGCCGGATCGGCGTCCAGGGCGTCGACCGCCGCCGAGAAGTCGCCGCCCTTCAGGCCCGGAATCGCCGAGGGATTGAGGATCATGCCGTGTTCGTCGCCCATCGGCCGCCACAGCGACCCCGGCGCGGCCCCCGCCGCCACCCTGGCCGGCGGTCCGTCGACGCTGAGCGCCTTGAAGCCCGCGTCGACGGTGACGTGGCTCTTGTGGTTGGCCGATACGACGCCGGCGACCACGAACAGCGCCTGTTCGAACGGCCAGTTGCCCTCCGGTCCGCCGCAGGCCTCGTACTCGGCGTCCATCACCGCGTAGGACCCCGCCTGCAGCTCGGTGAAGACCCCCGAGACCAGGTCCCAGGCGTGGGTGCCGGTGCCGCCGCCGGTCACGACGCCGGGCGCGAGGTTGGCCAGGCGCAGGGCCTCGACGACGCCCGCCAGGGTCGCCGTGACCGCCTCGTCCCCGGCCCGTCGGGGCGCGACCTCCAGGTGCTGCAGATGGCCGGCGTAGGCCTGGACCCCGGCGTAGGCCAGCCCTTCGGTGGCCGCCGCCAGCGCCGCCAGCTCGACGACCCGCGATGGATGGACGCCGGTGCGGTGGGTGCCGGGATCGATGTCCACGACGCAGTCCAGCACCACGCCGGCCGCCCGCGCCGCCGCCCCCAGCCGGGCGACCTGGTCGGCGTCGTCGACCACCGCCCCGACCCGCGTCCCGCCCCGGGCCGCCGCTGCCAGCCGCGGCGCGCCCCAGGCCGCGTGCGGGGCCGTGACCAGCACGTCGCGCACGCCGCCCTTCACGAAGGCCTCGGCCTCGCCCACCGTCTGGGCGCAGAGGCCGACGGCGCCGCCCGCGACCTGCAGCCGGCCCAGCATGGAGCATTTGTGGGTCTTGCCGTGCGCCCGAAGCCGAACGCCGGCGGCGTCGCAGCGGCTCTGCATCGTCGCCAGATTGTGGTCGAGCGCCGCGCGGCGGATCACCAGCAGGGGCGTCTGCGGCGGAACGAAACCGTCGATCATGGTCAGAGCTCCCGCGCCAGGATGCGGGCGTAGAGGCCCGGATCGATGTTGCCGCCCGACAGGACCACGCCGACGGCGTCGCCCCCGGCGCCGACCTTGCCGGCCAGCAGCGCCGCCAGCCCCGCCGCGCCGCCCGGTTCTACGACCAGCTGCAGGGTTCCGGCCGCGACCCGCACCGCCTCGGCCGCCTCGGCGTCGGTGATGACGGCGACATCGGCGACGACGCGTTGCAGGATCGGGAAGGTGATCCTGCCGGGCGAGGGCGTCTGAAGGGCGTCGCAGATCGTGCGGGCGTCCGGGCTGTTGGTCTCGACGGCGCCGCTCAGCAGCGAGCGCCGCACGTCGTCGTAGCCCTCGGGCTCGGCCCCGATCACCGCCGTCCGCGGCGACAGCGCCTTGACGGCCAGGCCCACGCCCGACAGCAGGCCGCCGCCGCCCAGCGGGCAGACCACGGCGGGCAGGTCCACGCCCAGGGCGGCGGCGTCGGCCATCAGCTCCAGCCCGACCGTCCCCTGGCCGGCGACGATGTGCGGATCATCGTAGGGCGGGACGATCGTCGCGCCGGTTCCGCCGGCGATCTCCGCGGCGATGGCGGCGCGGTCCTCGGCGTAGCGGTCGTAGATGCGCACCGTCGCGCCCAGCCCCTTCGTCGCCTCGACCTTCTTGGCTGGGGCGTCGTGGGGCATGACGATGGTCGCCGCGATGCCCAGCATCTTCGCCGCCAGGGCCACGCCCTGGGCGTGGTTGCCCGAGGAGAAGGCGACGACGCCCCGCGCCCGCGCGTCCGCGTCCAGCTGGACCAGACGGTTGTAGGCGCCGCGGAACTTGAAGGCCCCGACCCGCTGCAGCACTTCGGGCTTGACCAGCACCCGCCGGCCCAGCCGCTCGTTCAGCGCCAGGCTCTCCAGCAGGGGCGTGCGGACGGCCTGGCCCGCGATGCGGCCGGCGGCGGCCTCGACGTCGGCGAAGGTCACTGTGCTCATGGTCCCCTCCTAGACCGACCCGGCGAAAAGCGCGACGGTGCGCGCGATCACTTCCGGAGCCGCTTCATGAACGCCCTGACCATCGACCGCGACGGCTGGACCGCCGCCGGCGACGCCCTGCTGCACGACGCCATCGAACTGCGACGGGCGATCCACAGGGAGCCGGAGCTCGGACTCCATCTGCCGAGGACGACGGAGAAGGTGCTGAAGGCGCTCGAGGGACTGCCGCTCGAGATCCGCCAGGGGCCGTCGACGACCGGCGTGCTGGCCATCCTGCGCGGTTCGGCCAACGGCCGTACGGTGCTGCTGCGCGGCGACATGGACGCCCTGCCGCTGACCGAGGACACCGGGCTGGAGTTCTCCTCCCGGACGGCGGGCGCCATGCACGCCTGCGGCCACGACACCCACGTCGCCATGCTGGCCGGCGCGGCCAGGGCGCTGTGCGCGAAGCGGGACCGGCTGGCGGGCACGGTGATGTTCATGTTCCAGCCGGGCGAGGAGGGGCATCACGGCGCCCGTTTCATGCTCGACGACGGCCTGATCGATCCGTTGCCCGACGCCGCCTTCGCCCTGCACATCTCGCCCAACATGCCGACCGGGGTGTTCGCCGGGCGCGCGGGGCCCCTGCTGGCCTCGTCCGACGCCATCCGCATCCGGGTGGTCGGGGCGGGGGGGCACGCCTCGATGCCGCACGACGCCGTCGACCCGATCCCGGTCGCCTGCGAAATCGTCACCGCCCTGCAGACGTTCGTGACCCGCCAGATCTCGGTGTTCGATCCGGCGGTGATCACCATCGCCCACATCGACGCCGGCACCACCTACAACATCATCCCCGAGTTCGCCGCGATGCGCGGCACCCTGCGCACCCTCTCCGAGCACAGTCGCCGGGCCGCCCAGGCCGGCGTGCGCCAGGTGGCCGAGGGGATCGCCGCCGCCCACGGTTGCCGGGCCGAGGTCGACATCGAGGAGGGCTTCCCCGTCACCGTCTGCACCGGCCGCGAGGTCGAGCTGGCCGAGCGGGTGGCCACCGACCTCTACGGCGAGGGCGCCTGGATGACGATGAAGAACCCGATGATGGGCGCCGAGGACTTCTCCTACGTCCTTCAGAAGGCGCCGGGCCTGATGGCCTTCCTGGGGGCGGCCCCGGTCGGCGCCGGCGGCGACTACCGCGCCTGCTGCGCCCTGCATTCCAACCGCATGACCCTCGACGAACAGGTCATGGCCCGGGGCATCGCCATGCACTGCGCCTACGCCGAAGCAGTGCTCGCGGGGGCGCTGGGCGAATAGGCCTTTCCATGCGGCGGGAAAGGGCGGCCCGCTACTGCTTCGCCATGGTGTCCTGCACCTTGATGATCGCGGGGCCCAGGATCACCACGAACAGCACGGGCAGGAAGAACAGGATCATCGGCACGGTCAGCTTGGCCGGCAGGGCCGCCGCCTTCTTCTCGGCGGCGGCAAGGCGCAGTTCGCGATTCTCCTTGGCCATCACCCGCAGGGCGGCGCCGAGCGGCGTGCCGTAGCGCTCGGCCTGGATCATCGCCGTCGACACGGCCTTGATTCCCGGATGGTTGGTTCGCCGGGCCAGCCCCTCGTAGGCCAGGCGACGATCGGGAAGATAGCTGAGCTCGGCGGTCAGCAGGGTCAGCTCCTCGGCCAGCTCGATCGAGGTTCCGCCGATCTCGGCGCTGACCTTCTGGATCGCCGCCTCGATCGACATGCCGCTCTCCACGCAGATCAGCAGCAGGTCGAGGGCGTCGGGGAAGGCGGCGACGATGGATTCCCGACGCTTGGCGGCGATGTTTCCGATGTAGACGTTGGGCGCGTAGTAGCCCAGCAGCAGGCCGGCGAAACAGAAGGTCACCCGGCTCATGGTCGGCAGGCCGAAGCCGTTGACCACGAACAGGTAGAAGGCGGTCAGCGCCCCGAACACGAAGGGCATCAGGAAACGGAAGAAGTAGAAGGCGCTGATCGGCCGCGGGCCGCGAAAGCCCGCCTGGGCCATCTTCTCGGCGACCTTCGGGTCCTCCAGCAGCCGGGAGAGCTGCAGCCGCTCGACCACCTTCTTGTAGAGCCCCTCGTCGACCTGGCGAAGGCTGCCGGTCCCCGAGACGCGCCGGGCGATCTCCTCGCGCGAGCGGCGGCGCAGCTCTTCGCGGCGATTGGCCACCGACTTCAGCCGCCCTTCGAGGCTCGAGCGGACCAGCATCGGGCGGGCGAGGGTCAGGATGGTCGCGAAGGCGACCACCGCGACGAAGGCCGTCAGCAGGTTGTCCGGGTCGGTGAGGGTCTGGACCAGGATCACCGCCGCCCTCAGAACTTGAAGTTGATCATCTTGCGCATCACGAAGATGCCCAGGCTCATCCAGAAGCCGGCCCCCATCAGCATGAGATGACCGCGCGGCTCGGTGAACATCGGGGCCATGTAGCTGGGCGTGGTGACGGTGATCAGAACCACCACGCCCGGCGGCAGGCTGCCGATGATGAAGGACGAGGCCACCGCTTCCGACGACAGCGCCTTGATCTTCTCGCGCATCATCTTGCGGGCGCGAAGCACGACCGAGAGGTTGTTGAGCGCCTCGGCCAGGTTGCCGCCGGCCTTTTGCTGGATGGCCAGGACGATGGCGAAGAAGCGCAGCTCGGGCGTGGGCATGCGCTCGTACATCTTCTCGAGGGCCTGATCCATGCCAAGGCCCATGCCGACGTTCTCGACCAGTCGCCGGAACTCGCCGGCCAGCGGCTCCGGACACTCCTTGCCGATGATCTTCAGGCAGTCGTGCACCGGCAGGCCCGACTTGATGCCCCGCACGATGATGTCGATGGCGTCCGAGAAGGCCTCGGTGAATTTCCGGATCCGGCCCCGGGCCAGGAAGCCGACCACCCACCGCGGCAGGCCGAAGCCGGCGGCGAAGGCGATTCCCAGGGCGATCAGCGGTTTCTGCGTCACGACCAGCGCCAAGGCGCCGATCACCAGGCCCAGGGTCGCGCTGAGGATCCAGAAGGTCCGTTCGGTGAGGCTCAGCCCGGCCTGCTGCAGGCGGGCGGCGATCGACAGGGTGACCTTCCGCTGAAGCCTGTCCTGGTCCTTCAGGGTCTTGAGGATCTGCCGCCGCCGGGCCTCGGGGGTGTTGGCGGCGGCGCGGGCGGCGCGGGCGCGGCCTTCGTTCGACCCGCCGCTGACGATGGCCTGGGCGCGCTTGGCGGCCCGGGCGCCGCCGGAGTCGCCGCCGGCGAAGACGAAGCCGAGGCCGGCGATGGTGACGAAGGCCAGGACGGCGGCGAGGACGGCGACCATCACCTATTCCGCCGCGTCGAGGGCTTCGGCCAGTTCCCGCTCCAGCCCGTAGTAGCGGGCGCGGTCCCAGAACCGGGGCCGGGCGATGCCTGTCGACCGGAAGCGGCCCTGGACGCGGCCGTGCTCGTCCTCGCCGGTCATCTCGTAGACGAACAGGTCCTGGGTGACGATCACGTCGCCCTCCAGGCCGACCACCTCGGTGACGTGGGTGATGCGCCGGCTGCCGTCGCGCAGGCGGGCGGCCTGGATGATCACGTCCACCGAGCCGACGATCATCTCGCGGATGGTCTTGGAGGGCAGGCCATAGCCGCCCATGGTGATCATGCTCTCCATCCGGCTGACGGCTTCGCGGGGGCTGTTGGCGTGCAGCGTACCCATCGAGCCGTCGTGTCCGGTGTTCATCGCCTGCAGCAGGTCGAAGGCCTCCGGCCCGCGCACTTCGCCGACGATGATCCGTTCGGGGCGCATCCGCAGGCAGTTCTTGACCAGGTCGCGCATGGTGATCTGGCCCTGGCCCTCGAGGTTGGGCGGCCGGGTCTCGAGGCGGACCACGTGGGGTTGCTGGAGCTGCAGTTCGGCCGCGTCCTCGCAGGTGATCACCCGCTCGGTGGGGTCGATGAAGGCGGTCATGGTGTTGAGCAGGGTGGTCTTGCCCGAGCCGGTGCCGCCCGAAATGATGACGTTGCAGCGGCAGGCGCCGATGACGCCCAGGACCCGCGCCCCTTCCGGACTGATGGACCTGAAGTCCACCAGGTCCTTCATGGTCAGCTTGTCCTTCTTGAACTTGCGGATGGTCAGGGTCGGGCCGTCCAGCGCCAGCGGCGGGGCGATGACGTTGACGCGGCTGCCGTCGGGCAGGCGAGCGTCGCAGATCGGGCTCGACTCGTCGACCCGGCGGCCGACCTGGCTGACGATCCGCTGGCAGATGTTCATCAACTGGGCGTTGTCGCGGAACCGGACGTTGGTCAGCTGGACCTTGCCGCCGACCTCGATGAACACCCGGTTGGCGCCGTTGACCATGACGTCGGCGATGTCGTCCCGCGCCAGCAACGGCTCCAGGGGGCCGTAGCCGAGGACGTCGTTGATGATGTCCTGGACCAGGTGCTCGGTCTCGGCGACCGACATCTGGACGTTCTTGATCGCCACCAGCTCGGCGACGATGTCCTTGATCTCCTCGGCCGCCGCCTTCTGGTCCAGCTGGGCCAGCTGGGAAAGGTCGATGGTGTTGAGCAGGGCGTTGAAGATCGTCGTCTTGGTGGCGTGGTAGTAGTCGCTCTGCTCGCGGACGATTTGGGCGGTCGGGCTCTGCGCCGCCTTCAGCTGGTCGAGGCCCTGGGGCGTCCTGGAGGCCGGACGCGTGGCGGCGGCCGGCGCGGCGGCGCTGGCCGGCTGCGGACGACCGGCGGCCGGCGGCGGGGGCGGCGAGGCCGCCGGTTGGGGCCGCGTGGCGATCGGCGCGCCCGCCGGCGCCGGCGGAGGGGCTCTCCGCGTCTGGGCCGTTTCGCCATCGGACCGTTTGCCGAACACCGCGACCTACTTCTTTCTGAACAGACCCGCGAGGAGCGAGGATTTCTGGGGCGGCGGCGGCTCACGGCGCGCCACCAGCCGGGCGAGATGGTCGACGCCTTCCGCCGCCTTCGACTTCGGAGCCACCTCGGCGAGCATCTGGCCGTTGTTGGCCGCCTGGCCGAAGGCCTTGGGCTCGAAGGGCAGGACCAGCGAGGGCGCCAGGCCCAGCGCCTCGCCGAAGTCCTTCACGGGAATCTCGGGCCGGCCGGGAACGCCGACCTGGTTCAGGACCAGGCGGGGCGGGCTGTCGTTCGGACGGGCCTGCCGCACCAGGTCGACCATGTTCTTGGCGTTGCGCAGCGAGGCCAGGTCCGGCGTCGCGACGATCACCAGATCGTCGGAGCCGGTCAGCATCTTGCGCTGCCAGGCGCTCCAGGCGTGCGGCATGTCGAGGACGACCATGGGGGCGGCGCCGCGGATCTTCTGGGCCACCTCCTCGTAGGCCTCGGGATTGATCTCGAGGTCCTGGTCCAGCGAGGCCGGGGCGGCGAACAGCGACAGCCGGTCGGTCACCCGCGACATCATCCGGTCCATCAGCACCGGATCGAGCCGGTCGGGCTGGCCCAGGGCGTCGGCGATGCCCTGCAGCGGATCCTGGTTGAAGTTGAGGCCCGCGGTTCCGAACGGCAGGTCGAAATCGACCAGCACGGTGCCGGCCTGCATCCGCTCCGCCAGCGCCCAGGCGAGATTGTGGGCGATGGTCGAGGCGCCGACGCCGCCCCGGGCGCCGACCACCGCGATCTGGCGGCCGACGAAGGGAGAGGCCGGATCGGCGTAGAGCCCGGTGATCGCCCGCACCACCTGCAGGGGCGTCAGCGGCGGCACCAGATAGTCGCTGACCCCCCGCCGCATCAGCTCGCGATAGAGGGCGATGTCGTTGGTCGACCCGACGGTGATGACCTTGGTCCCGGGGTCGCAGACCTCGGCCAGCCGGTCGAGCTGGGCGAGCAGCTCCGGCGCCGGGTCGAGGCTTTCGACGATGACCAGGGCGGGCGTGGGCTGGTTCTGATAGTGCTCGACCGCCGCCTGGACGCCGCCGGGCATGACGGTCGTGGCCGCCCGCGCCATCCGGCGGTCGGCGGCGGCCTGCTCCATCAGCTCGGCCGTGTCGGGACGGGCGCAGAAGATGTGGACGCCGATGCGCGGCACGCAGGCGTCGCCGTTCGAGCCCTCGGCCCCGGCCCCGTGGTCGAAGGCCGCGTGGCGGGGCGATTCCGGCGCCGCGTCCGGCGCGCCGAGCTCGGCGAAATGGTCGTCGTCGGCGCCCCGCGCCAGCGGGAAGTCGGCGAAGGGATCGGACGAATCCAGCGCGCCGCCGCCGGCCTGCGGCGGATCACGCCACGGGTCGGCCGGGGTCGCCGAGGCGAACTCGTCGTCGGCCTCGAAGCCGAGATCGAAGGGATCGTGATCTGCGGGACGTGGGCTCATCGGGTCACTGCACCGCCGTCGAAACGGCCCCGGAGGCCTGGTCGTCCTTGGGCGTGGAGGTGACCTCGCCGTTGCGCCACTTGCCGATGACGGTCGCGCGCCGGCCGGCGTCGGCCGGCGTCATCGGCCGGGTGCCCTGCAGGTCGGCGGGGTTGGCCACCTGGGCGGCGATGTTGGCGCTGACCGCGCAGCCGAGGTTCGAATAGGAGCCGTTGCCGGCGGTGCGGGCGAGGTTCTCCCAGCCGCCGCAGCCGGGCGTCGCCACCACGTAGCGCTGGAAGGCGACGACCACCGGCGCCCCCGCCTCGCCCTGGGGATCGTAGCCGACCATGCGGACCTGGTCGGCGGGCGCGCCCTGGGCGATCAGATAGGCGCGGGCGTCGGCGCCCACGCGATAGCCCCCGGCCGTGTCGCCGGTCGTGGGGGCGGCGATGGTGATCGGGCCGCCCTCGGCGGCCGTCCAGCGGGCCTGGAACTCGGCGAGGGCCCGGGCCTGCGTGCCCGACAGGCCGGTGACGTGCGGCGCCAGGCGGATCTCCTCCGGGACGGCGGAGACCTGCACGCGGTCGGCCCAGACGTCCAGCGCCGTCGGCGCGGTCGTCGCCGCCGTGCGCGAGGGGCCGGCGGCGCAGGCGGTCAGGGTCCCGAGGGCGGCGAGGGCCAGGAGGCGGGCTGGATAATGGGGCATGGCGTCACTCGATCACGTAGCCGACGGGGCCCTGGTAGGTCCGGCCGGCGGTGGCGCCCGGCGGCGCGCCGACGCTCCTGTTCAGCCGGCCGAACAGCAGGGT
The DNA here is from genome assembly GCA_049323695.1 of Pseudomonadota bacterium. Lineage (GTDB taxonomy): Bacteria > Pseudomonadota > Alphaproteobacteria > Caulobacterales > Caulobacteraceae > Caulobacter. The sequence continues at coordinate 96,480 of JBMOOF010000013.1, read as the reverse complement.
GTCGGCGTCGTTGGCGAACTGCAGGCCGTCGGCCGGCGTCTGGAAGGCGCCCGGGTTGTTGGGGTCGACGATGTAGGCGGTGACCAGGACCACCATTTCCGTGTCGCCCTGCAGGAAGTCGCGCGAGCGGAACAGCGAGCCGATGACCGGCACCGACCCGACGCCGGGCAGGGCGTCGAAGTTCTCGCGCTCCGTCTGCTGGATCAGGCCGGCGATCATCATCGACCCGCCCGACGGCAGTTCGATCGAGGTCTCCGCCCGCCGCACGGTCAGGGCCGGGATGGTCAGGCTGGTGTTGCTCGAGCCGCCGCCCAGGGTGAAGGCGCCCTGGGTGGTCAGCTCGCTGATCTCGGTGGAGATCTTCAGCGAGATCCGCCCGCCCGACAACACCACCGGCGTGAAGGCCAGGCCGACGCCGAACGGCTTGTACTCGACCGTCACCGAGCCGTTGGTGGAATCCTGGTTGACCGGCACGGGGTATTCGCCGCCGGCCAGGAAACGCGCGGCCTCGCCGCTGACGGCGGTCAGGTTCGGCTCGGCCAGGGTGCGCACCAGACCGACCCGTTCGAAGGCGCGGATCGAGCCGGTGATGCTGTCGCCCTGCGGCCCGCTGTAGGTTCCCCCGGCGCTGACCCCGCCCGGCATGGTTCCGTTGATGCTGAAATTGGCCGTCTGGCCGAAGGTGATCTGGCCGGTGCCCTGCTGGATCACGGCGTTCAGGTTGACGCCCAGCTGCTTGATCACGCTGCGCTGGACCTCGACCACCCGCACGCGCAGCATCACCTGGTCCTTGCCGGCGACGGCCACCATGTTCAGCACCTGCTCCGGGCGGGCGACGTAGCGCTGGGCGATCTGACCGGCCTTCTCGGCGTCGCCGGCGCTGGCCACGACGCCGGTCAGGATGACGGCGTCGCCCATGGGCTCCACCGCGACCCGCGCGCCCGGCAGCACCCGGTTGATGGTGTCGGCCAGGGCCCCGGCGTCGGCGTCGACCCGGATGTTCAGCGACAGGATGCGGCGGCCCGACGCGTCGAACAGGATGGCGTCGGTCTGGCCGGTGGCCATGCCCAGCACGAAGATGCGGCGGGGCGTGCGCAGCACCGCGTCGGCCACGGCCGGATTGGTGATCAGGATGTCGCGGACGTCGACCGGCAGTTCGATGACCGCCGACTTGCCGCGCGGCAGCGACAGGTTCTGCGAGGCCCCGCCCGCGGTCAGGTCAACGCGGACGGTCGAGCCGGCGGCCGGCGCGCCGCCGGCCAGGCCCTGGGCCTGCACGGGGAAGTCCTGGGCTGAAGCCACCGGCGCCGCGGCCTGCAGGATGGCGGCGGCGGCGACGGCGGGCGCGGTCGATCTGAGCAGGCGGGATCGCTTCATCGGGACACCGTCACCTCGCTGGCCTGTCCGGCCCGGAACACGCGGACCACGCGGCCCGGTCCGGCGCTCTCGCCGCCGCGGCCGGTCGCGGCGCCGGCGTCGCTGTAGGCGCGCAGGGCGAGCGTCAGGGTCGCGCCCTTTTTCGCCTCCGCCTGGGCGCCGGCCACCAGTTCGAGGTCGGCGGCCGCGACCTCGACGGTGGCCACGGTCCCGACCATGGTCCGGGCGTCCTTCGCCGGCTCGGCGGCCTGGTCGATGGCCAGGACCTTGACGTTGCGCAGGACCGTCCGGGTGACCAGGCCGCTCGTCGCGTCCCGTTCCTGGCTGAGCAGGACGTCGACGCGGTCGCCCGGCATGATGAAGCCGCCGGCGGCGGAATCGCTGCTGACCTGCAGGGCCACCGCCCGCATGCCCGGCGTCAGCACCACCGACAGGAAGTTGCCCTCTCCGGCCCGGACGATCTTGCGGGCGACGATCGGTTCTCCGGACAGGAAGGGCTCGCGGACCACGGCGCCGACCAGGGCCTGCACCGCCGCTCCGCCGAACAGGTCGCCGGCGGCCTCGGCCGCCTTCCTCGCCGCGCCGGCCGCTCCGGGCTCCCGCACCGTCGGCCCGGCGCCGTCGGTGATGTAGGCGTTGTTGACGCTCTCGGCGGGCCAGTCCTGCCAGCCCATGTCGCCGGACGACAGGCGCGCGCCCACCGGCAGGTCGCGGCGGGCGACCAGGACCTTGGTCACGCGTTGCGACGAGGGACCCGCCGCGGCGGCGGCCGCGGCGACCGCGGCGGCCGACGGACCGGCCGTCTTCGGCGCGAAGGCTCCGCGCACCACGAACGCCAGGGCGATGGCGGCGATGGCGGCGATCACCAGGATGAAAAGGCGGACGGCGCTCATGAAACCGGAGCTGGACCCCCAGGAGGGGCGGGAAAACTCAGGCCCGGCCGTTGCGGCCCGGGCATGTGGGCGATTCGTCGCCGGCCCTTCTGGCGGCGGGATACCTTTCCGTCGGCATGGTTAACGCCGACCTAAGCGACGCCTCAGGCCAGGCCGGCCAGCAGCCTCGCCAGCAGGCTTTCCGGAAAGGCCGCCAGGGCGCCGGCGGCGATGGCGACGCCGTAGGGCACGTTCTCGCCGGGCGTCGCCAGGCGGCTGATCCACACCGGTCCGCGCGCGGCGAGCGGCCGTAACCAGGTCGAGCGCAGGGCCAGCAGGCTCACCGCCAGGCCGCCCCCGGCGACGGCCGTCACCATCAGGTAGGGAAACAGGGCGTTCAGGCCCATCCACAGGCCGGCGGCCGCGAACAGCTTGGCGTCGCCGCCGCCGATCCAGCCGGCGGCGAACATGCCCATGCCGGCGACCAGCGCGCCGAACCCGACCAGGCAGGCGAGGCCGATCTGCCCGGCCCCGGCGCCCATCAGCGCCGCGGCGGGAAAGAAGGCGGCCGCCAGGGCGATCGAAATCCAGTTGGGGATGGTGAAGCTCGTCGCATCGCGCATGGCCCCGACGATGACCAGGGCGGGAAAGGCGAGCAGGACGAGGGTCTGGAGGAACGGAAGCATCGGACCGACCATCGCGCGCGGGGGTGAACCGAAGGTTGACGCGCCCCGGAAGCGGCGGCCCCGAAAAAGCAGAAGGGCCGCGGATTGCTCCGCGGCCCCCTGTTTTCCGAGCGTCGCCCCGTCTTAGCCGGGGAGGCCGTCGTTGATGGAGCCGAACGCGCTGTTCAGCTTGGTGCCGAGGGTCGTCACGGCGGTGATGATCACCACCGCGATCAGGGCCACGATGAGGCCGTATTCGATGGCGGTGGCGCCGGATTCGTCCTTGGCGAAGCGGGTCATGAACTTGGTCATTGCTTGATCTCCTCATCAGCAAGATGGCGGTTGCGGGATCAAGCCGCCACGGCCTGCTCGCCCCCGAAAACAAGGCCACTCTCGCAGGGTGCGTTTAATAGCCAGTAAACAGCAGAGATCAGTCGAATATTTTTCTATGGTTTACTTGAGTTTACTATTACCATCGCTTAACCACGACGCTGCGGACCCTGCCGCGACTCTGAATGAATCACGCGGGCGCGCGCGGAGGTCCGCTTCAGCCTTTGTTGACCATTCCGGCCGAGTCTTCGACCTCGTCCCGTCCATGCCGGAACCAATCATGCGTCGCCTTCCCGGACCGATCGCCGCCCTCCTGGCCCTCGTCGCCGCCGGCGCGGCCCACGCCCAGAGCCTGCCGGTGCGCATCGACGAGGCGGCCCGCGTGGTCCTGCCGGCGCCCGCCCGTGACGTCGTCATCGGCAATCCGGCGGTGGCGGACGTCACCATCATCGACGGCCGCAACCTGCTGATCATGGGCCGCGGCTACGGCGTCACCAACCTGGTCGTGCTCGACGCCGGCGGCCGGACCATCCTCGACCGGCAGATCGTCGTCTCGGCCTCCGACGCGGGGCGGGTTTCGTTCTACCGGGGTCCGGACGTCTACAACTACGCCTGCGCGCCCCGCTGCGAACGCACGCCGATGCCCGGCGAGCGCGACAACGGCCAGGGCGTCTACAGCCAGTGGTCGGCGCCCTACACCGACTATCCCAAGCGATCCGAGGACGCCGCCGCGTCGTCGGGCGGTTCGGCGCCCCGATAAACCGCCGGTTAGGGACGCTTCGCTATCCTCCCCCGGTTCCACGGGAAGGCGGCGACGACATGGCCTGGACGGCCCTTCGATTCCGGCGGTTCGCCAGGCGCTTCGCGGTCTCGCGCCACGGGGCCACCGCGGTCGAGTTCGCCTTCATCGCCGCGCCCTTCCTGGCGCTGATGTTCGGCGTTCTCGAACTGGGGCTGGTGTTCATGGTGTCCACCACCCTGGACAACGCCGTCGACACCGCCGCGCGCAAGATCCGCACCGGCGAGCTGCAGACCGCCGGCGGCGGCGCCTCGACCTTCAAGACCGCCGTCTGCGACGAGATGGCCTGGCTGGGTTCGACCTGCGAGGCGAACCTGTACGTGGATGTGCGCACCTTCCCCAAGTTCGCCGACGTGGCCATCACCGACCCGGTCACCAACGGAGCCTTCGACTCGGGCAAGACCCAGTTCACGCCGGGCGGTTCCGAGGACATCGTCCTGGTGCGCGTCTATTACGAATGGTCGCTGATCACGCCGATGCTCAACCAGGGCCTCGAATCCCTGGCCGACGGCAAGCGCCTGATCGCCGCCACCGCCACCTTCCGCAACGAGCCCTACGCCTCATGACGCGCCTGATCCGCCGATTCGGCCGCGACCGGCGCGGCGTCTCCGCCGTCGAGTTCGCCCTCATCGCGCCGGTGATGATCGCCTTCTACTTCGGGCTCGCCGAAATCACCCAGGCGCTGCTGGCCGAGCGCAAGACCGGCCACGCCGCCTCGGCCGTCGGGGACCTGGTGGCCCAGTCGTCCAGCGTCAGCAGCGCCGACCTGACCGACATCTTCGCCATCGCCGAAACGATCATGGACCCCTATCCGACCACCACCCTGAAGATGCGGGTCAGCAGCGTCACCGCCGACGCCGGCGGGGTCCCCAAGGTCGACTGGTCCAGCGCCTCGGGCATGACCGCGCTGACGGTCGGCGCCACCGTCTCCGGCGTGCCCTCTGGCGTGATGAGCGCCGGCGAGAGCGTCGTGATGTCCGAGGTGAGCTACAGTTACGACTCGCCCGTGGACTTCATGGTGCCCGAGGCGGTGACCTTCAGCCGCAAGTTCTATCTGCGGCCCCGCAAGACGGACAAGGTCGCCAAGACCTGAGCCCGCCGAAGGCGGCGACGAACGGAAACCCGCCCCTCAGCTCACCGCCTCCAGCGCCTGCCGCAGGCGCTCGACCGCCGCATGGCGTTTCACCGGGACGCCGTCGAGGCTGGCGACGGCCCTGACGCCGATCAGGCTGCTGGTGATGAAGATGGCGTCCGCGGTCTCGAGCAGGGCGCGCGGGGCGCGGACTTCCTCGACCGCCGCCGCCGCCATCACCTGCCGGCGCATGATCCCGTCCAGCGCCCCGCAGTCGAGGCCGGGCGTGAAGATCCGGCCCGATCGCACCCAGAAGATGTTGGCCGCCGCGCAACAGGCGATCTCCTCGGCCAGGTTCAGCATCAGCGCCTCGGCCGGCGCCGCCTCGCGACGCGCGAACACGTTGTCGATGTAGGACAGGGTCTTGAGCCGCCCCGACGGCGCGGCCGGATTGCGCCTCACTTCGCTGGTGACGAGGTGCGCGGGCTCGTCGGGCCTGACGTGCGGCGACACCGCGGCGAACAGGACCGGCTCCGGCGCCGCCGGCCGCTCCAGGCCCCGCCCGCCGGAGCCCGCGGTCAGCGTCAGCCGCAACGCGTGGCGGCCGCGCGTCGAGCCGGACTGGGCGATGAAATCGCTGCACAGCGCCAGGGCGTCCCCGGCGTCCGGCGCCGGCAGGCCGAGCGTGACGCACCCGCTCTGCAGGCGGGCGATATGGGCGTCGAACAGCACCAGCCGGCCATCCTTGACCAGGATGGTCTCGAACAGGCCGTCGCCGAGCAGCAGGCCGCGGTCGTCGAGGGGAATCATGCGGTCTCTTCCGTCAGGGCGCGCAGCAGCGCGGAGATCTTGGCCTCGGTTTCGAGGCGCTCGGCCAGGGGCTCGCTGTCGGCGACGATGCCGGCTCCCGCCCGCGCCTCCCAGCGCCAGCCGTCGGCGTCCTCGGCCAGGGCCAGGGTGCGGATCAGCACGCTGGAGTCGAACGACCCGTCGAACCCTGCCCAGAACAGGCTGCCGCAATAGGGCCCCCGCGGCGGCTCCAGCCGGGCGATCGAGGTCATGGCCTGGATCTTCGGCGCGCCGGTGACCGACCCCGGCGGAAAGGCCGCCTCGAGCAGGTCGATCGCCGACCTTCCCGGCGCCAGGCGCCCGCGCACGGTCGAGACCAGGTGGTGGACGTTGGCGAAGCTCTCCACCGCGAACAGCTCCGGCGTCGTCACCGCCCCGGGCGCGCAGACCCGCGAGAGGTCGTTGCGCATCAGGTCGACGATCATCAGGTTCTCGGCCCGGTCCTTGTCGCTGGCCAGAAGCTCGGCGGCGAGGCCGGCGTCCTCGGCCGGCGTCCGTCCCCGCGGCCGCGTGCCCTTGATCGGCCGGGTCTCGACGGTCTTGGCGCCGACGGCCAGGAAGCGCTCCGGCGAATTGGACACCACCGCCCGGCCCGGCGTGCGCAGCCAGGCGGCGAAGGGCGCCGCGCTCTCGCCCGCCAGCCGCGCCAGCACGTCGAAGGGGTCGACGCCGGACGCCAGGCGTCCGGTCCACCTTCGGGCGATGTTGGCCTGGAAATACTCGCCGGCGTGGATGCGGTCGACCACCTCGGCGACGGCGGCCTCGTAGGCCGCGGCCGGCGTCGGCGGGTCAAGGCGGTCGGCCAGCCGGCCGGGCCGCGGCGGGCGCGCCGGGGCGTTCAGCCAGTCGGCGGCGGCTTCGGCCTGGGCGGGCGTGCGGCCCAGCGCCAGCACCCGCCGCGCCTCGTGGTCGAAGGCCAGCAGGGCGGGATAGCGGCCGACGGCCAGGTCCGGCCAGTCGGGATGGCGGGCGAGGCCCAGCGGCTCGATCCGGTCGCCCAGCTCGTAGGCGGCGAGGCCCGCGAGGCCGCCCTGGAACGGCGGTCCCCCGGGCCGGGTCGGCGCGGGCGGGCCGAGCAGGGCGCCCAGCGCCCCGAACGGCTCGCGGGGATCGTCTCCGGCCAGGACGAGGGCCGCGTCCGGCCGGCGCAGGAGATAGGACCATCGGGCCCGACCGCCGCCGCCGCCGGACAGGAAGGCGCAGCTCCACGGCTCGTCGGCGAAGGCCGACAGCACCGCCTCGGGCGCCCGCCAGGGCCGCTCCAGGATGGTCGCCGCTTGCATGGGCGCCCAATAGCGCCGCGCGGCCGTCAGTCCAAGGCGGTCAGTCGATCCGGCGTCCGCCTCCCTTGACGAAAGCCATCCCGGCAAGGCCCAGCGCCAGCAGCCCGGCGATCGGGATGAAGCCGCCCGTCTGGCTGTGGGTGAGGGCGGTGAACAGCCCGACCAGCATCGAGCCGATCCAGACCGTCAGGGTTCCCGACAGGGCGTAGAGGCCGAAGAAGGACGGCAGCTTCTCGGGCGGCGCCAGGCGGGTCAGCAGGGTGCGGCTGGAGGCGTAGTGCGCCGTGACGAAGATCGCCACCCCGAAGCCGATGGCCAGGTAGAGCACCTCGGGCAGCGTGCGGAACATCGGCCCGTCCCACAGCGGCGGATGGGCCGAGGCGTCGTAGGGCCAGAAGAACAGGATGCGGTCGCGCGCCATGCCGAGCCAGGCGACAAGGCAGACGAGCGAGCCGGCGATCTCGATGCGCACCGCGTCGCGCGGCCCGACCAGGGTGTCGAGCCAGGCGCCGGCGAGGCCGCCGCTGACGGCGAAGACGCTGAGCAGGATGCCGTAGGCCAGGAGCTCCAGGACTCCCCACTGCATGACCCCGGCGGTGTAGATGCCCGAGAAGATCAGCAGGGCGGTCATGCCGTCGTTGAACAGCATGCGGGCTCCCAGGTAGATCACCGCGTCCCGCTCGGAGAGCAGCGCCCCGAGGGTCTCGCGCAGGGCGGCGGGGCCCCGGACCAGGGCCCCGGCGAGAGCGGCCACGACCCGCCCGATGTCGAGGCTCGCCTGCCGCAGGGCGGCCAGGAAGCTCACGCCCGTCTTCGGCGTGTCCGGGGTGAACAGGAACAGCGGAATCGAGAACACCGCCAGCAGGGCCGCCGCGATCGGCGCGACGATCCGCGAGGGCTCGGCCTGGGCGGGATCGAGGCCGAAGAGCGGGCTGTCCGGCACCAGCGGCCAGTCCGCCACCGCCGGATTGCCCGGCAGGGCGAAGGCGACCAGGCAGAAGGTCAGGGTCAGCACCGAGAAGAAGTTCCCCGCCGCCAGCGCCAGTCCGGACGCCTGGGGCGCAAGGCGCGGCCCGGCCGACGCCCGGATCAGCATCGCGTTGTGGAGAACCTCGCACCAGGCGAACAGCACGCCGATGATCCCGAACAGCCACAGCCCGCCCAGCACCGGCAGGCCCTGGCCCCCGGGCTTGGCGAACCACAGGGCCCAGATCAGCGGCGTCATCAGCGCCACGACGATCGCCATCGGCGGCTTGCGCGCGCCGTAGCGGTCGATGGCGGCTCCCAGGATCGGGGCGGTGAGGGCGATGAACAGGCTGTTGAGCGTGCTGACCGTGGCGATCGCCGACTGGCCCTTCACCGGATCGCCGACCACCGCGGTCGTGAAGTAGGGGGCGAAGATGTAGATGGTGATCAGGATCACGTAGGGATCGCGCCCGCCCTGGAAGATCGACCAGGCCCAGCCGCCCAGGGGCAGCCGGCCGGTGGGAGCCTCGGGCTGGGCGCTCGCCGCGCCGCCCGCCGGTTCGACGCCGTCGGGAAGCACGTCCCCCAGAGTCGCCAGGTCTTCCGCTGAGGCGGGCGTGGTCATGCGGCTTGTCCTCCCGAGCAGACCGTCATGCACGCGCGGCCCCTGCCGCCACGGTGGACTTCAAACGCGCGTTTGTCACGGCGCGCGCGCAAATCGGCGCCGCCTCTCGATCCGCCGGGCCCGTCAGTCCAGGAGCCGCGCGTGGATGGCCTCGCGGCGGGCCTCGTCGACGCCGAGCACGTCGCGCAGATAGGCGTCGAGCGAGCCGTGGCGGTCGTGGATGGCGGCGAAGGCCGTCTCCAGATAGTGCGACTCGACGCCCAGGGCGGTGATCACCGCCTCTTCCGACGGCGTGCGGCCGGTGAATTCCTCGATGTTGCGGGTCAGCATGGGCGCCCGCCGGGCGAAGCGGCCGGGGTCGTTGGTCAGCAGGAAATCGGCGAGGATGTCGTCTTCCGAGACCCCGGCCAGGTGATGGGTCAGCGCCGCCAGGATGCCGGTGCGGTCCTTGCCGGCGGCGCAGTGGATCAGCACCGGCCCGTCGGTTCCCGCCAGGGCGGCGAAGTAGCGGCTGTAGAGGTCGATGTGCCGGTCGACGAACGGCGCGTCGCGATAGTAGCCGACCATGTAGTCCGTGAAGGCCCGCGGGCTGAGGTCGGACTCACGGATGAAGACCTCCCAGGAATCGGCTTCGGCCTGGCCGATGTCGTTCTCGATGACCGTGGCCGCGAAATCCCGCCAGCGCCGGCTGGGGCTGCGCTCGCGCTCGTTGGGCCGGCGCAGGTCGACGATGACGGTCAGGCCGAGCGAGCGCAACGCCTCGAGATCGGCGTCGGTGGCCTCGGCCTGGTGCGCCGCGCGGTACAGCCGGCCCTTCTTCAATCTCCGGCCGCCGGCGGCGTAGTCGCCGAAGTCGCGGAAGTTCTCGATGCCTTCGAAGGGAATCCTGCGGGTCATGCCGGGCTTCCTAGCCGAGCGACGCAACGAAGGCGAGACAGCGGCCCGCCTTACGCTTCTTTCACTTGCCCGCCCGCGCCGCGCTGGCCAAAGGTGAACGCGGGGGAGTGCTGAAGCGTCGCGTATCAACCCGGGGGGCGGGTCCCATCATGCTGATCATCGAGAACCTGACGCACGTCTATCCGAACGGGACGGTCGCGCTCGACGACGTCAACCTGACGGTCGAGAAGGGCATGTTCGGCCTGCTGGGCCCGAACGGCGCCGGCAAGTCGACCCTGATGCGGACGGTGGCGACGTTGCAGGCGCCCACCTCGGGGCATGTCCGGTTCGCCGGCATCGACGTGCTCAAGGAGCCCGAGGCGCTGCGGCGAACGCTGGGCTACCTGCCCCAGGACTTCGGCGTCTACCCGCGGGTCTCGGCCTACGACATGCTCGACCACATGGCCGTGCTCAAGGGCGTCTCGGGCCGACGCGAACGCAAGGAGACGGTCGAGACCCTGCTCGAGCAGACCAACCTCTGGAAGGTCCGCCACAAGGCCATCGCCGGCTTCTCGGGCGGCATGCGCCAGCGTTTCGGCATCGCCCAGGCCCTGATCGGCGATCCCTCGCTGATCATCGTCGACGAGCCCACCGCCGGCCTCGACCCCGAAGAGCGCAACCGCTTCCTCAACCTGCTGGCCGAGATCGGCGAGACCGTGGTGGTGATCCTCTCCACCCATATCGTCGAGGACGTCTCCGACCTCTGCCCGGCGATGGCGATCATCAACGACGGCAAGATCATCGCCCAGGGGGCGCCCGCCGACCTGGTCTCCGGCCTGTCGGGCCGGATCTGGAAGAAGACCATCGACAAGGTCGAGCTCGCCGATCACCAGCGCCGCTACCGGGTCATCTCCACCCGGCTGTTCGCCGGCCGCACCGTGATCCACATCATCGCCGACACCCCGCCGGGCGACGGGTTCGAGCCGGTCGTCGGGGACCTGGAGGACGTCTACTTCTCCACCCTGTTCGAACACCGCAAGGCCGCCTGAGGGCCCCCGCGATGTTCAGCACGATCGCCGGCTTCGAATTCCGCTACCAGCTGCGCAACCCGGTCTTCTGGGTGGCGTCGGGCGTCTTCTTCCTGCTGACGTTCGCCGGCACAACGATCGACCAGGTGACCATCGGGGGCGCCGGCCCCGGGGTGCACAAGAACGGACCCTTCGTGGTCGCCCAGGTGCATCTGATCATCGCCCTGTTCTACATGTTCGTGACGACGGCCTTCGTGGCCAACGTCATCGTCCGCGACGACGAGACCGGCTTCGGCCAGATCCTGCGGTCCACGCGGATCAGCAAGTTCGCCTATCTCTACGGCCGGTTCGCGGGCGCCTTCGCCGCCGCCTGCCTGTCGTTCCTGGCCGTGCCCTTCGCCATCGCGGTCGGCTCGCTGATGCCCTGGGTCGACGCCGAGAAGCTCGGCCCCCTGAGCATGCAGGCGTTCGTCTACGCCTATTTCGTCTTGGCCGCGCCCTCGCTCCTGCTGACCTCGGCGCTGTTCTTCGCCCTCTCGACGGTCACCCGCTCGCTGGTCTGGACCTATGTCGGGGTGATCGCGTTGCTGATCGCCTGGACGGTCGCGACCATCGCCCTGAGCCGGCCCGAGTTCGACAAGATCGTCGCCCTGTGGGAGCCGTTCGGCTTCGGCGCCTTCGGCCTGGCGACCAAGTACTGGACGGTGGTCGAGCGAAACACCCTCCTCCCCCCCGTGGAAGGCGCCCTGCTCTTCAACCGCCTGCTGGCGCTGGCGGTCTCCGCCGCCGCCCTGGCGCTCGCCTATCCCCTGTTCCGCTTCCAGTCCGCCGCCCTGTCGGGCAAGCGCGCGCGGCGCCAGCGGCTGGCCGCCGCGGCCGCGCCGGACGAGACGCCGCCGTCGCTGACCCCCCTGCCCAGGCCCACCTTCAACGCCGCCGCAGCCTGGGCCCAGCTGCTCGCCCGGACGCGCCTGGACCTGGGCCAGGTGTTCGGCAGCCCGGCCTACCTCGTCCTGCTGGCCATGGGCCTGTTCAACTCGGTCGGCGCCCTGTGGTTCGCGACCGAGCAGACCCTGTACGGCGGCGAGATTTTCCCTGTCACCCGGGCGCTGATCCCGCCGCTGATCGGCTCCTTCAGCCTCATCCCGATGATCATCGCGGTCTACTACGCCGGCGAGCTGGTCTGGCGGGAACGCGAGAAGAAGACGCACGAGATCGTCGATTCCACGCCCGTGCCCGACTGGATGTTCGTGGCCCCCAAGACCCTGGCGATCTCGCTGGTGCTGATCTCGACCCTGCTTGTCAGCGTGCTGGCGGCGGTCGCCATCCAGGCGGCCAAGGGCTACCTCGACTTCCAGCTCGACCGCTATCTGGTCTGGTACGTCCTGCCCCAGACGGTCGACTGGGTGTTGCTGGCCGTGCTGGCGGTCTTCCTGCAGACCCTCTCGCCCCACAAGTTCGTCGGCTGGGGTCTGATGGTGATCTACATGGTCACCACCATCACCTTCGTGAACCTGGGCTTCGACCACAACCTCTACAACTACGGCGGCGCGCCGCAGGTCCCCCTGTCCGACATGAACGGCCAGGGCCGGTTCTGGATCGGCGCGACCTGGTTCCGTCTCTACTGGAGCGCCTTCGGGGTCCTGCTGCTGGTGCTCAGCTACGCCCTGTGGCGGCGGGGGACCGAGACCCGGCTCTGGCCGCGCGTGGCGCGCCTTCCCCGCCGGCTGACCGGCAAGGCGGGGCTGACCTTCGCCGCGGCCCTGGCGGTGTTCGCCGCCTCGGGCGGGTACATCTTCCTGAACACCAACATCTGGAACGCCTACCGCAACGACCTCGACGAGGAGCGCTGGCAGGCCGACTACGAAAAGGCCCTGCTGCGCTACGAGCACACGCCCCGGCCCAAGATCGTCGCCATGACGCTCGAGGTCGACATCCGGCCGCACGCCCCGCGGGTCACGACGCTCGGCTCCTATGTGGTCGAGAACCGCACCCCCGCGCCCCTGAAGGAGATCCACCTGCTGTTCGACCGCGACCTGAAGGTCGAGGCGGTGTCGATCCAGGGCGGACGGCCGAAGAAGACCTGGGACCGCTTCAACTACCGCATCTTCGCCCTCGACACCCCGATGTTGCCGGGCGAGCGGCGGACGATCACCTTCACCACCGAGCGCTCGCAGAAGGGCTTCCGCAACAGCGACAACGAGACCCGCGTCGTCGACAACGGGACCTTCCTGAACAACGCCGAGATCGCCCCGGCGCTGGGCATGGAGCGCCAGGGCCTGCTGCGCGACCGCGCCAAGCGGCGCAAGTACGGCCTCGTGCCCGTCGACCTGCGCATGCCGCCGCTGGGCGACGGGGCCTCGCGTCAGTTCCATTACCTGCGCCACGACGCCGACTTCGTCGCCGCCGACATCACCGTCAGCACCGAAGCCGACCAGACGCCGATCGCCCCCGGCTACAAGGTCTCCGACACGGTGAGGGGCGGCCGGCGCATCGCCCGCTTCGTCACCGAGGCGCCGGTGCTGCCCTTCTTCTCGATCCAGTCGGCCCGCTACGCCGTGTCGCGCGAGACCTACAAGGGCGTCGAGATCGCGGTCTTCCACGACCCGCAGCACCCCTGGAACGTCGAGCGGATGAAGGCCAGCGGCCGGGCCTCGCTCGACTACTACCAGGCCAACTTCAGCCCCTACCAGTTCCGCCAGCTGCGCTTCCTGGAGTTCCCGGCCTACGCGAACTTCGCCCAGGCCTTCGCCAACACCATGCCCTGGTCGGAGAACCTGGGCTTCATCGCCAACTACCGCGACCCCTCGAAGATCGACATGGTCACCTACATCGGCGCCCATGAGATCGGCCATCAGTGGTGGGCGCACCAGATCATCGGCGCCGACCAGCAGGGCGTGACGGCGCTGTCGGAGACCCTCGCCCAGTACTCGGCCCTGATGGTCATGAAGCGGATGTACGGCGAGGACCAGATCCGCAAGTTCCTCAAGTTCGAGCTCGACCAGTATCTGCGGGCCCGGGGCGGCGAAGTGGTCGAGGAGCTTCCGCTCTTCAGGAACGAGAACCAGGACTACATCCACTACCGCAAGGGCTCGCTGGTCATGTACCGGTTGCAGCGCGAGATCGGCGAGGACCGGGTCAACGCGGCGCTGCGGGCCCTGCTCGCCAAATTCGCCTTCAAGGGCGCGCCCTATCCGACGTCGCGCGACCTGGTCGCCGCCCTCCGGGCCGAGGCGCCGGCCGACAGGCAGCAGTTGATCACCGACCTGTTCGAGAGGATCACCCTCTACGACATCAAGGCGACCGGCCTGACCGTGAAGAAGCGGCCCGACGGCCGTTTCGACGTCGCCCTGACGGTCGACGCCCGCAAGCTCTACGCGGACGGCAAGGGGCGGGAGACCGCCGCCCCCCTGGCCGAGACGCTGGACGTGGGCTTCTTCACCGCCATGCCGGGCGACAAGGCCTTCGACCGCGGGGATGTCGTCGCCTTCGAGAGGCGGCCGATCCGCAGCGGGGTCCAGATCCTGACCTTCGTCCTCGACAAGGCGCCGCGCTTCGGCGGGGTCGATCCCTACAACTACCTGATCGACCGCAACGCCGACGACAACCTCGTCAAGGCCGGCTGAGGCGGGGCGATCAGCCCAGGCCGTCGCGGATCGCCTTGGCGCGGTCCAGGTGCTGCTGGACGGCCGGGGCGGCGGCGGCGGCGACCGCCTTCAGCGAGGCGTTGTCGCCGTCCTGAGCGTAGCGGGCCATCAGGTCCAGCGTCGCCTGATGGCCCGCGACCTGGGCGTCCATATAGGCGCGGTCGAAGTCGGCGGGGCTCGCCTCGCGCAGCCTGGCGATGTCGCTCAGCTTGTCGGCGGGCAGGGCCTCCGGCGTCGTGATCGACAGGCCCGAGGCCGCCACCGCCGCCTTCAGGTCCGCGGTCGTCTGGGTGTGGCCGGCGACCATCATCCGGGCGAACTCCTTCACCGCCGCGTTCTGCGACCGCTCCAGGGCGACCCGGCTCGATTCGACCGTGAACATGTCGGCCTCGGCGGCCTTGGCGACGAAGTCGGGCGCCGCCGCCTCGTTGGCTGCGGTCGGGATGGTGGCCTCGGGGTTGGCGTCGGGCGCGCCCATCGCCGCCTCGTCCGAGGTGCGCTTGCAGGCGCCGAGGGTCAGCGCCAGCGCCGCGGCGCCGGCCAGGAGGATCGTGCGGGTCATCGGAGGGGCTCCACTGGATTGACAGCAGCGCCCGCCGCCCCCAAGCGGGCCGGTGACGACATAACCTCACGGGGCCGTGATGAGTTCCGAAGCCGCGCCAATTCCATCCGGTCCGCTCGCCGGCCTGACCGTGATCGAGACGGGGACCCTGATCGCCGGGCCCTTCTGCGGCCAGATCCTCGGCGACTTCGGGGCCGAGGTGATCAAGCTGGAGGATCCGGGCAAGGGCGATCCCATGCGCCAGTGGGGCCGCTCGCTGCCCAAGGGTCATTCGCCCTGGTGGCCGGTGATCGGCCGAAACAAGAAGTCCGTCACCCTGAATCTGCGCGAGCCCGAGGGCCAGGCCATCGCCCGCCGGCTGATCGCCGGCGCCGACGTGCTGGTGGAGAACTTCCGCCCGGGCGCGCTGGAGAAGTGGGGCCTGGGCTACGAGGCGCTGGCGGCCGACAATCCCGGCCTGGTCATGGCCCGCGTCTCCGGCTTCGGCCAGACGGGCCCCTACGCCGGCCGCGCCGGCTACGCCCTGATCGGCGAAGCCATGGGCGGACTGCGCTACATCACCGGCGAACCCGACCGCGCCCCGGCCCGGGCCGGCATCTCGGTCGGCGACAGCCTGGCCGGGCTGCACGCGGCGCTGGGGGTGATGATGGCCCTGCACGCCCGCCAGCGCACCGGCCGCGGCCAGGTGGTCGACGCCGCCATCTACGAGAGCGTGCTGTCGGTGATGGAGAACCTGGTCACGGAATACGCCCTCACCGGCTACGTCCGCGAGCGCTCGGGGTCGGTGCTGCCGGGCATCGCGCCCTCCAACGCCTATCCCACCCGCGACGGGGCGCTGGTGGTCATCGGGGCCAACCAGGACACCCTGTTCCGGCGCCTGTGCCAGGCCATGGGACGGCCGGAACTGGCCGACGATCCGCGCTACGCCGGCCACGCGGCGCGCGGCGAGAACCAGGCGGCGCTCGACGCCCTGATCGGGGCCTGGACCGCCACGCTGGACGCCGCGCCGCTGCTCGACCTGATGGAGCGCCACGGCGTCGCCGCCGGCCGCGTCTACCGGGCCCCGGACATGCTGGAGGATCCGCAGTTCGCCGCCCGCCAGGCCATCGTCGAGACGCCGCATCCGGTGTTCGGGACCGTCAGGATGCAGAACGCCTTTCCCCGGCTGTCGGCCTCGCCGGGCGGGGTGCGCTGGCCGGGGCCCGGCCTGGGCGAGCATACCGAGGCGGTCCTGACCGCCCGCGCGGGCCTGACCGGCGGCCAGCTGGCCGAACTCCGCGACCGCGGGATCGTCTGATCGGCGGCGGGATCAGGCCGCCTCGGCCAGGACGGAGCGCAGCACCGCGCCCAGCCGGTCGAAGTTGACCGGCTTGCGCACGATCGGCGTATCCCGGTAGCGCTCGTCGCCGCCCACCTCCTCGTAGCCGGTGCAGAACACGAACGGGATGTGGCGCGCCCGCAGCAGCTCGGCCAGCGGAAAGACCAGCTTTCCGGCCAGGTTGATGTCGAGGATGGCGGCGTCGGGCTGGCGATCGCCGGCCAGCAACGTCAGGGCCTCGTCCGTCGTCGGGGCCGGACCGAGGACCGACCAGCCGGCGCGGTTCAGCCCGTCGCGCAGCTCCATGGCCACCAGCACCTCGTCCTCGACGACCAGGATCAGGCCGCTGGCTCGTTCGGCGTCGGCCGCCGTCGCCGGGTCCGGGGGGTCCGAGCCGGGCCGGCCGGCGGACCGGGCCAGGCGATAATTGCGCGGCGGCAGGGTCGCGACCAGGCT
Source organism: Pseudomonadota bacterium (assembly GCA_049323695.1). Lineage (GTDB taxonomy): Bacteria > Pseudomonadota > Alphaproteobacteria > Caulobacterales > Caulobacteraceae > Caulobacter. The sequence goes on along the minus strand of JBMOOF010000013.1, from coordinate 79,755 downwards.
CAGCCCGCCGGGCGCCCAGTCGATGGCCAGCGACCCGCCCAGCTGGCGGCCGGTGACCTCGGTGATCAGGGTCGAGCCGAAGCCCCGGGCCGCCGGCTCGATCACCGGGGGGCCGCCGGTCTCCGTCCAGGCAAGCTCGAGCGACTCCTCTGGCGTGACCCGCCAGCCGACCCGAACCTGCCCGTGCTCGACCGACAGGGCGCCGTACTTGACCGCGTTGGTCGCCAGTTCGTGGATCAGCAGGCTGACCGGCTGGACCGCATCGGGCGCAAGGCGCAGGGCGGGGCCTTCGATCCGCACCTGGCCGGGGCGCTGGTAGGCGTCGGCCTCGTCGCTGATGACCAGCGCCAGGTCGGCGCCTTCCCAGCGGTTGCGCGAGAGCAGGGAGTGGGCCCGCGCCAGCGCCGCGACCCGGCCCTGGACGGCGATGACGAAGTCCTCCTTGGTCGGCGCCCGGGTGAGGGACACCAGCGCCTGGACCACGGCCAGGGCGTTCTTGGCCCGATGGTCGACCTCGCGGGCGAGCAGCAGGCGGGCCTCCTCGTTCGCCCGCCGCTCGGTGATGTCGCGCAGGATCACCGTCGACAGCCGCTCGCCCGAGACCTCGGCCTGCGAGATGGAGGCTTCGATCGGAAATTCCTCGCCGTTGTCGCGCAGGCCGCTGATGGCGCCCAGCGAGCCCATCTGGCGGCTGGTCACGCCCGTGTTGGCGAAGCGCCGGATATGGTCCCCGTGCACGGCGCGGTACCGCTCGGGGATGAAGCGGGCGATGTTCTCGCCCAGGGCCCGGTCGGAGGCGACGCCGAACATCCGCTCGGCGGCCGGATTGAACAGGACGATGCGCTGGCTGTCGTCGACGGCGATGATCGCGTCCATCGCCGAGGCGACGATGCCCTCGAGGCGGAGTTTGGCTTCGGCCGCGTTCTCGGCCCACCGCGCGATCGGACCTTTTCTCGGCATGTCGCACTCGATTCGAATCTGGAGCCGACGATCAACCCGAGGTTACACGCATCTCCACCGCCTCGACCAGCGCCCGCACGATCTGGTTGATGTTGTAGGGCTTGCGGACCACCGGCGCGTCGAAACCCTCCGGCGCGCCGCGCTCGCCGTAGCCGGTGGCGAACACGAACGGCACGCCCTTCGCGCGCAGCGTCTCGGCCAGCGGCGTGACGGACTCGCCGTTCAGGTTGGCGTCGAGCACGGCGGCGTCGATGGGCCTGTCGACCATGTCCATGGCTTCGCCCAGTTCGGCGGCGCTTCCCGCGATCGTCGCGCCGGCCTCGACGAGACCAGCCTCCAGCTCCATGGCCAGCAGGACCGCGTCCTCGACGATCAGGATGCGCAGGCCCTCGACGCCGCCCTTGATCGGCGCCAGCGCGCCCTGCGAGGCGCCCGACTCCGCCGGCGCTGGCGTCGCCACGCCGCCGGCCTCCGCGCCGGTTTCGGCGACGGTCCGGCTGTCGGCCTCAAGCGTCGCCCGCACCCCGTCCGGCCGGTATTCGACCCGCACCTCGCCGCCGAGTTCGCGCCCGGTGACCCGCTCGAGCAGGGTCGAGCCGAATCCCCGTCGCCCCGGCGCCGAGACGGCCGGACCGTCGATCTCCTCCCAGCGCAGCCGGAAGCCGCCCTCGGGCCGCAGCGTCCAGGAGACCTCGACCCGGCCGCTCTCCACCGACAGGGCGCCGTACTTCACGGCGTTGGTGGCCAGTTCGTGCAGGGCCAGGGAGACGGCGTTCGCCGCGCGCGGCGTCAGGGTCAGGTCGGGGCCTTCCCAGCGCGCCTGGCCGGGGGCGAGGCCCCCCAGCTCGGCGGCGGCGATATGGGCCAGGCTGGCCCCCCGCCAGCGCGTTGCGGTGAGCAGTTCGTGCGCCGAGGCCATGGCCTTCAGCCGTCCGGCGAAGGCGCCCAGGAATCCCTCCACCGACGCCGTCCGGCGCGCCGACTGCGCGGCCAGGGACTGGACGGCGGCCAGGACGTTCTTCACGCGATGGTCCAGCTCGGCGAGCAGGGTCTCGCGCCGCTCGTCCTCGATCTTGCGGTCGGTGATGTCGCGAACGACGCCGATCACCCGCTGCGGCGCGCCCGCCTTGTCGGTGACCAGCATCCCGGCCCCGTGCATCCATCGCTCGCGCCGGTCGTCGGGACGGATCATCCGGTACTCGGCCGAATAGCGCCCCTCGGTCCGCAGGCCGGTTTCCACCTCCTTGCGCAGGCGGGCGACGTCGTCCGGGTGCACGAAGCGGAACGAGATGTCGCCGCCCTCGGCCCTCGCCGTCGAGGCCGTGACCCCGATCAGGTTCTTCATCCGGTCGCTGACGATGACCTTGTCGGTGGCGATGTCCCATTCGAACTCGCCGAGGCCGGCCGCGTCGAGCGCCAGCTCGACACGCTGCTGGTCGATCCGCGCCCGGCGCTCCGCGGCGAGGGTCTCGCTGTCGTGAACCAGCATCTCCACCGCCAGGGCCGCGAGGTCCTCCAGCGCGAGGCGCTCGGCCTCGGTGTGGCCGGCGTGGGCCTCGACGTCGCCCACCGACAGGGCGCCGATGGCCTCGCCGCCCGGGGCGATCAGCGGGGCGCTGGCGATGAACCGGGCGTCGACCTGGTGCATCGTCCCAAGCACCGCCTCGAACCGGGGGTCGGTGGTGATGTCGTCGGTGAAGATCGTCCGCGGATTGCGCACGACATAGTCGGCGAAGGTGCCGGCCCGGGGATACTCGCCCGAGGGGATGCCGACCCGGGCCTTGTGCCAGAGCCGGTCCTCGTCGACGAGCACGATGGCGGCGCGCGGCGCGCGCAGGATCAGGGCGGCGGTGCGGACGATGCGGTCGAAGCGGCTGTCCGAGCCGCTGTCGAGCGCGTGCAGGCCGCGCAGCGCGCGCAGCCGCGCCGCTTCGACGATGTCGGTGGCCCGTGACGATCCGCCGTCCATAAGGTCGCACCATACCGGGTGGAACCGCCGCGCGATACGCGAGAATCCGTGGCGCACGACAACCCGTGGAGTATAGTGGAACCCGAGCTCGCGAGCCCGCGTTGACCGGCTGCCCCCCGCCGCGGAGGGCCGCCGATGGGGCGCGCCCGCGAAACCGGAGTCCGACATGCCCACCAACGCCACCACGCCTGATCCGATGGCCGGCGGTCTCGGCGAGACCGAGCAGGCCAAGTCCGCTCTGAAGAGCGCCGCCAAGCATGCCGAGCGCAGCTTCGTCGACGCCGCGGAACAGACCCGCGAGCGCCTGGCCGACGCGGCCCAGCGCACCCAGGCCGCCGTGCGGGACGGCCTCGACACCCTGCGGGCCCAGACCCGCGCCTACGCCGACACCGCCGGCCAGCAGCTCGACACCGCCCAGCGCTATGTGGTCGAGCGGGTTAAGGAACGGCCGGTGACGGCGACCCTCGCCGGCGTCGGCGTCGGGGTGCTGATCGGTCTCCTGCTGGCCAGCCGCGGCGGTCGCCGCTGATGATGGAACGGACGCTGATGGCGCTGGCGGCGGGCGCCGCGATCGCCGCCGCCGCGGCCGTCGGCGTCATTTCAGCTTTTTTCGCCGTGTTCGCGGCGATCGAGCCCCTGGTCGGCACGGCCTGGGCGGCGGCGATCATCGCCGCCGCCTCGGCCCTGGTGGTCGCCCTGGCCGGATTCGCGGCCAAGGCCCGGGCCGAGGGCGACCGCCGCCGCGCGGTCGAGGCCGAGCCCGACGCCTCCCTGGTCGAGATCCTGCTGAAGGTGGTCCGCGACCGGCCGATGCTGTCGGCCGCCGCGGCGGTCGCCGCCGGCGTCTACGCCCTGCGGCATCCGCAGCTGCTGGCGGCCGTCGTCCGCGCCTTCATGGACCGGCCCGGGCCGGACGGCCGGAACTGACCGCCGGCGACGCGCGCTTTCTCCGCAGTCCGTGGAGCGCGCCATGTTCATCCTTCCCGACCTGCCCTACCGCCGCGACGCCCTGGCTCCGGTGATCTCGGCCGAAACCCTGAAGTTCCACCACGGCAAGCATCACCGGGCCTATGTCGAGGCGACCAACCGCCTGCTCGACGAGGCCGGCGAGGCGCCCGACAGCCTCGAGGCGGTCGTGCGCCGCGCGGCGGTCGACGACAGCCCGCCCGCCCTGTTCAACAACGCGGCCCAGGCCTGGAACCACGGCCTGTTCTGGGCCTGCATGAGCCCCGAACCCGGCGGGCCGACGGGCGAGCTGGCCGACGCCGTCGCCGCGGCCTTCGGCGACCTCGCCACCCTGCGGGCGACCTTCGTCAAGGCCGGCGTGGAGCATTTCGGCTCGGGCTGGGCGTGGCTCGTCGCCGAGGGCGACCGGCTGAAGACCCTCGCGACCCATGACGCCGACGACAGCCTGACCCGGGGCGAGCTGACGCCGCTGCTGGTCTGCGATCTGTGGGAGCACGCCTACTACCTCGACCACCGGAACGATCGGAAGGCGTACCTCGAGGGCTGGTTCGACCGCCTCGCCGACTGGGATTTCGCCGCCGCGCAGTTCGACGCCGCCCGCGGGCGGGGGCCGGCCTGGACCTATCCCCGGCCGGAGCGGACGGCCGGAACCGCCCGCCGTCGCGCGCATTGAGCTTCCCGGGGTCTGTCCAGGGAGTGCGACATGCTCAGGTGGGCGCTGATCTTCCTCATCGTGGCGCTGGTCGCCGGCTTCCTCGGGTTCTTCGGCGTGGCCGGCGTCTCGATGGACATCGCCAGGATCCTGTTCTTCCTGTTCCTGGTGCTGTTCGTGGCCTCGCTGGTGATGCAGATCGTCCGGGGTCGCGCCCCGTGACCGCCGGCCGGTCATGACGGGGCCGGCCGCCGGTCGATCGCCCAGGTGCGCCAGGGCTCCAGGCGAGAACCGGTCCAGCCCAGCGCCGTGACGCAGACCCGGTCCGGCTCGATCTCCAGGCAGTTGAACCCGGCCGGCGCGCCGCGCTCGCGCACCGACAGGGTGCCGGCGCCCACCGCCCAGGTGCGCCCGTCGCCGCCCGGCCAGGGCAGGGCGAAGGGCACGTGCACATGGCCGGTCATGACCAGGTCGACCCGCGCCGCCGTGAAGGCGGCCGCGGCCCGGCGACCGCCATGCACCCTGCCGCTGACCGCCGCCCCGACCATCTCGATCAGCGGGTGATGACAGGCGACGATGCGCAGGTCGCCGGGCTCGGCCGCGGCCAGCGCGTCGACCGCCCGGGCGACCTGGCGGCGGCTGATCGCGCCCTTCGACCAGTTGGCCCGCGCCTGGGCGCCGCGCGCGGTGTTGACCTGGGCGATGGCCAGGCCCGGCCGCCGCACCGGCGTGCGCGGCGACCAGGGGAAATGGCGTCGCCAGCGCCGCCAGGGCGCGGCGAGGCGCCAGAACAGGCTGTAGTAGGGCACGTCATGGTTGCCGGGCGCGACCAGGCTGTCGACGGGCAGGTCGGCGATCCAGTCGCGGGCGGCGGCGAACTCCGTCGCCGCGCCGGCCCGGGTGAGGTCGCCGGTGATCACCGCCAGGTCCGGGCGGCGGTTCTCGATCCAGTCGCGGGCGGCCGCCAGGGCCTGGACGTGCTCGCAGCCGAAGTGGATATCCGACAAGTGGGCCAGACGCAGGGTCATGGCTCGTCTCCGTCGGCGGCAGGAACCCGGGCGACGAACACGTCGGGCCGGAACCGGAAGGCGACCACGGGGCCGAGCCGCGCGGGCTCTCCGTCGAGGATCGCCGGAATGGGTCCGGCGGCCCAGGCGCGGCCGCCCCGGACCGTCGTCACCGCCACCGCCGGGTCGGCGCGCCAGTCGCCCGCCGCGACCTTGAGCCCCAGGCGGAACACCGCCAGGGCGCCGGCCGGGTCGACGGCGGCGGCCTCGAGCCGGTCGGCGTCGGCGGCCAGTCGGGACGAGACCAGCGGACAGGTGAGGGCCAGGGCCTCGGCCTTGATCCGCGGGCCGCCGTCCAGCGAGAACCGGAGCCGGCCGGCGAACGCTCGCCGCAGGGCGCGGCGGCCGCGGGCCAGGACGCCGGCGACGTCGCCCTCCCGCGCCGCCTCGCGCGCCTCGGCCCACAGGGCGGGCGCGCCGAGCACCGCGGCGACGAAGAAGGCCTCGCCGTCGATCTCGCCCCCGGAGACCGGCCGCGCCCGCCCCTCCGTCAGCACCGCCTCCAGCGCGACGCGCCAGGGTCGGTCGCCGTAGAGGGCGCGGGGCAGGCGGTTGACCGTTCCGCCGGGCAGGGGGGCCAGCGGCACGCCGGCGGATCCGGCCAGCCGGGCGGCGGTCCGCGCCGTGCCGTCGCCGGCGATCAGGGCCAGCAGGTCCGGCTTGTCAGCGAGGGCGGCGCGCAGGCAGGCTTCGATCCCGGCCTCGCCCGGAACCCGCACGTCGACCGGCAGGCCGCGCCCGGCGACGATCCGCCCGGCCTCGGCGGCGGCCCCCGGCCCCACGCCGCCGGCGGCCGGATTGACCACCACGGTCACCCGCCGGAGGGCGGATCGCCCGCCCTGAATGGTCGCCTGTGTCGTCACCGCAACCCTCCGCGCCCGACTAACGAGCCCCGGCGCGGCGGCGTTCCTTTTCAGGAACCGGCCCTCCGGCGGGGCGTTGCCCGAGGCGGATGGGGGTTCACCAGGACCACGGAGTGACGAGATGTACAAGACCTGGATCGCCCTGGCGGGAGCCGGCCTGCTGGCGGGCGCCTGCACCACCACCGGCAACGTCGAGCGCAACGCCGCGGGCGGGGCCGCCCTGGGCGCCGTCGCCGGCGCCGTGATCGGCAACACCATGGGCAAGGGCGACGCCGGCACGGGCGCGGCCATCGGCGCGGTGATCGGCGGCACGGCTGGCGCCATCAAGGGCTGCCGCGAGGACGGCGGCTGCGGCGCCGCCCCTCCGACCCGGCGCCAGTACTATGACGAGGCGGCCGGCCGCTACTACTACTACGACCCGGCCACGGGCCGTTACTACTGGGAAGACGGCCGGCCCCGGAACTGACGCGCTTCCGGTCCGTTAGGGGTTTTCGGAGGGCGGTCGGCCTCGCGGCCGGCCGCCCTTTTCCCGGACTTGAAGGGGTTGGGCGATGGGCGGAATGTCGAGGGCGGCGGCGCTGGCCGCCGTGGGGCTGGCGCTGGGCGGCTGCACGACGATCACGGACTGGCGGGGCCGGGTCAGAACGCCCAATCCCTGCCGCGACCTGACGGTGTCGATCTATTTCGAACGCGATTCCGCCGCCCTGACGCGGGAGGCCCGCGCCGTGCTGCGCGGCGCCGGGGACCGGGCCAGGGGCTGCCGCCTCGGCGAGGTTGACGTCCTGGGCCTGGCGGACGCCGTCGGGGACCCCGGCGTCAACATGGCGCTGTCGGAGCGCCGCGCCGAAGCGGTGCGTGGGGCGGTGACGCGCATGGGTTTCGCCACGGTGAACTTCCGGGTCGGCGCGGTCGGCGAGGACGGGGCGATGACTCCCCAGGGCGCCGAGCCGCTGCGCCGCAGGGCCGACGTCACCTTCCACCTGGCGAGGCCGGACTAGAGCCTGATGGGCTCGTCTCGAACCGATCTGGACCCTGAATCAGGCTCCTCGCTCCAGGCGCGGGGCCGGGCCATCGGACCGGATACGAAAGCGGGGCGGATCTTCCGATCCGCCCCTTGAGTTCGCATCATCGAGAAAAGGGGTGCGGAGACGGCTGGCTGGCTCTCGCCAGCCTCAAGTCGGGGGGGGCGTCGCCGCCTCCGCAAGCCAATAACGTCGCTTCCACAGGAAGCGTTCCGTCCCGGCTCCAGTTTTTTTCCTCATTTTGGGCCACCAGGTCAACCCGGAACGGGCGGGACGCCGCAGACGTTGATTCGGCGCCGTTTTCTTCCGGGAGGTCGAAGTGGCCGTGTTCTTCAGTCGGTTTCCTCGCCCCGCGCGCGCCGCCAATGTCCTCGAAGCGACCGAGGCCCGGCAGGGGCGCTGGGGCCGCCACATGTTCTGGGTGCTGGTGGTCTCCACCCTGCTCGCCGTCCTGGCCCTGTTCGGCAGCTGGGCCTGGCGGGCCGGGGACCTGGCCGCCGTCTCGCCTGGGCCCGCGCCGGCGCCCGCCGAGGCCGAGGCGGCCGGGCAGGGCGCCGGCTGAAGCCCGACGGCTTCCGGATCAGGCCGCCTTGCGCGCGCGCCCGGGATGGAAGAACAGCGCCTGGCCGATCGCCGCCTTCACCGTTTCCGGCTGGAAGGGCTTGGTGATCAGGAAGGTGGGCTCCGGCCGCTCGCCGGTCAGCAGGCGCTCGGGGAAGGCGGTGATGAAGATGACCGGCAGGTCGTAGCGCCCGAGGATGTCCTTCACCGCGTCGATGCCCGACGAGCCGTCGGCCAGCTGGATGTCAGCCAGCACCAGGCCCGGCGCCTTGGCGGCGACCGCGGCGGCCGCCTCGCTGCGGGTGGCGGCGATGTCGGTGACCTCGTGGCCCAACTCGCGGACCAGGGCCTCGATGTCGGCGGCGATCACCGGTTCGTCCTCGATGATCAGGACGTCGGTGGCCAGTTCGGCGTCGATCTCTCGCTGCGCCTGGGCGATCAGGCGCTCCACCTCGGGAAAGTCGGTGTCGAGGATCTGCGCGGTTTCGGTCGGGGTGAAGCCTTCGAGGGCGGTCAGAAGAAAGGCCTGGCGCGAGCGCGGCGCGATGCGCAGCAGGCGGTTGCTGGCGTCGCGGGCGGCGCCGTCATCCGCTGCGTGGCGCTCTTCGAGCCGGGCGCCCGAACTGCACCAGATGGCGTGGAACACATGGTAGAGGGCCACCCGCGGCGACAGGCGGCTGTCCAGCGTCTTCTCGCCGGCCGCCAGGGCCTCCAGCGCGACGCGCACATACTGGTCGCCGGTTTCCTGGCTGCCGGTCAGGGCGCGGGCGTAGCGGCGCATGTAGGGCAGATGCGGCGCCAGGCGGACAAGGAGACTCATGACCCCTCCCCTTTTCAGGTCGAACCCGAGGCGCGAGTCGTCGCGGCGACTTCCATGACGGACGGGCCTCGCAGCGCCAACGCGTCAGGCCGGGCGAGGTTCCAAGGATACGCCGCCCGCGGCATCGTGGTAAGACACGAGTGCGGGAACCGGCCGCGAGGAAGGGCGTTGAAGGCTCGAAGACCTGGTATCGAGAGGGGGCGGGCGCCGCGCCGCGCCGATGGCATGATCGATCACAATCCCATGGATGAACGACGCAAGGGTTCCGCGCCGCTCGACGAGGCGCGCCTGCGCCAGCGGGCGATCGGGGTGAAGCTGCGCCAGATCTTCGACGAGGTCGTCAACGAGCCCGTTCCCGACGAATTCCTCGAAATCCTGCGCAAGGCCGACAAGTCCGGCGAGGAGCGCTAGATGGGCCGCGCACCGGAAGACCCCGCCGATCGACGGGAGGCCCGCGCGCGCGACGAGAGCTTCCAGCGCGAACTCGTGGCGTTGATCCCCCACCTGCGCGCCTTCGCTCGCTCGCTGACCGGCGACGCGGCGTCGGCCGACGACCTGGCGCAGGACGCCATGATCAAGGCCTGGGGCGCCCGCGCCAGCTTCGAGCTGGGCACCAACATGAAGGCCTGGACCTTCATGATCCTCCGCAACCAGTTCTACTCGGACAAGCGCCGGTCCTGGCGCCAGACCCAGCTCGACCAGGAGGCCGCCGAGCGCACGCTCGTCGCGGTCGACGATCCAGAGGCCCCCGTCGCCCTGGACGAGCTGCGTCAGGCGATGGGCATGCTGCCCGACGAGCAGAGGGAGGCGCTCATCCTGGTCGGGGCCGGCGGCTTCGCCTATGAGGAGGCCGCCGATATCTGCGGCTGCGCCGTGGGCACGGTGAAGAGCCGTGTCAGTCGGGCGCGCAAGGCCCTGCAGGGCATTCTCGAGGCCGGCGGCTACGACCGCGACGGCCGGCAGGCGGGCGACGCCATGCGCTCGATCATCGCCGACGCCGAAAGGCTGAGCACCGTCCGGTGACCCTCCTGAAGCGGTTGCGGTGGGGGCCCGCAACCACGATCCGGGTCAGGCTGGCCATCGCCATGGCCGCAGCCCTGCTGCCCGTGCTCCTGCTCGGCGCCGGCCAGTCGCTGCTCGCCCTCCAGCGCGAGGCCGCCGATCGCCAGGCGGTGCTGCAATCGGCCGCCCAGCGCAGCGCGGCCCTGGCCCGGGCGCGGATGGAGGCCGCCGGCGTCCTGCTGGAGACCCTGGGCCCGGGCTCGGTCGGCATGGACTGCTCGCGGCGGTTGGTCGACATCCGCCAGCGGCTCCCGGGCTACGCCAACCTCATCCGCTTCGACCGCATCGGCCGGGTGGCCTGCTCGGCCGGGCCGGCGCCCGCCGACCCCCGACGGGCCGATCGCGACTGGTTCGTGCGGCTGAAGGCCGGCGAGCGCATGGTCGTCACCCTCACGCCGGGGGCCGCCTATTCCGGGGAGCCGTCGCTGTTCGCTGCGGCCCGGACGTTCGACTACCAGACCGGCTTCGGGGTGCTGGCCGCGGTCATCCCGTTGTCCAGCCTCAGCCCCGAGCTCAAGGACCGCTCGCTGCCCCCCGGCGCCCAGGTGGCCATCGTCGACCGCCACGGCCGCTTCCTGTCGGCGACCGACGCCCTGGCCTTCCCGCGCCAGGTCGGCGGCTGGGTCGCGCGGGCCTCGGCGCGGGGCTCCTTCCTGGGCTACGGCCTCGATCGCCGGGCCGTTCGCCGGGTCTACTCGGCCGCGCCCCTGCGCGACGACCTGTTCGTGATCCTCTCGGCCCCGGCGGCGGGCCTGTTCTCGGCCGCCTGGCTGGATCCGCTGTCGGGCGTCGTCTTCCCGCTGATCGCCTTCATCGTCGCCCTTGTCGCCGTCATCGTCGCCGCCGAGCGGGGGATCATCCGCTGGATCAACTACCTGCAGCGCATCGCCGCCATCTACGCCCGCGGCCGGTTCACGGTGCGGCCCGTGCAGGCCGAGCGCGCGCCGCCGGAGATCCGCGAGCTGGCCGGCACCCTGGACCACATGGCGGCCACGATCGTCGCCCGCGACGCCCTGCTGCACGAGAACCTCGACCAGAAGGACTCGCTGATGCGCGAGATCCATCACCGGGTGAAGAACAACCTGCAGGTCATCAGCTCGCTGCTGAGCATGCAGGAGCGGGCGCTCGCCGATCCCTCGGCCCGGCTGGCGATGAGCGACACGCGCCAGCGGATCACCGCCCTGGCCCTCATCTACCGGGCCCTCTACCAGGGGCCGGACATCAAGCACGTCGACCTCATGCCCTTCCTGGAGGAGCTGGTCGGCCAGCTGCTGACCTCGGACCTGCAGGCCGGCGGCCATATCCGCGCCGAGGTCCACGCCGACCGCCTGACCATCGATCCGGACAAGCTGGCCCCGCTGGCCCTGTTCGCCGTCGAGGCGGTCACCAACGCCCAGAAGCACGCGCTCGCCGCCCGGGGCGGCCGGCTGTGGGTCGAGTTCCGGCTGCGCTCCGGCGAGGCGGAGCTGTCGATCGTGGACGACGGCGGCGGCCGGCCGACCCCGGCCGACGCGGCGAACGCGGGCGGCGTCGGGCGCACCCTGATGACCGCCTTCGCCCGTCAGCTGCGCGGCCGCGCCAGTCTGGAGCCCAACGACCAGGGCGGCCTGACGGCGCGGCTGGTGTTCCCGATGCCCGAAACCGCTTCCGCCCGTCCCTGAGGCGCCGGAACCGCCCCTCTCCGGGCGACGTTGATCTTGCGCGCGACACGAAACGCCCCTCGGGGGCCGAGGAGATCGACCGATGCGTAAGCTCATTGTCCTGGCGGCGGCCGCGGCCAGCCTGCTCGCCGCGGCCTGCAACACCATCGAAGGCGTCGGCGAGGACGTCCAGGCCGTCGGCCAGGCGGTCGAGGAAACCGCCCAGGACGTCCAGTAGGCCGTCCCGCGACGCCGACCCGGCGGCTCCCGCGGCGACGCGGGGGCCGTTTCCGCGTCAGTCCATGCGATAGCGGATCGGCAGCACCTTGGGGCCGCCGACGAAGTTGGCGACGCTGAGCCGGGGCTCGCCGGCGAACTCCAGCGACCGCAGGCGCGGCAGCATCTCCTCGAACAGGATGCGCATCTCCATCCTGGCCAGGTGCTGGCCCAGGCACAGATGCGCGCCGTAGCCGAAGGCCAGGTGCCGGTTCGGCGCGCGGTCCACGCGGAAGGCGTCGGGCTCCTCGAACACGGCCTCGTCGCGGTTGCCCGACGGATAGGCCAGCCACAGCCAGTCGCCCCTGGCGATCCTGCGGCCGCCGACCTCGGCGTCGGCGGTGGCCGACCGCATGAAGTGCTTCACCGGCGTGATCCAGCGGATCGCTTCGTCGACCAGGCCCGGAACCAGGGCGGGATCGGCCTTCACCTTGGCCAGTTCGCCGGGATTCTCGCACAGGCCCCAGACGGCGCCGGCGGTCGAGGACGAGGTGGTGTCGTGCCCGGCGGTGGCGACGATGACGTAGTAGCTCATCGCCTCGAAGTCGTTGATCGGCTCGCCGTCCAGCCGGCCGTTGGCGATGACGCTGGCCACGTCCTCGCGCGGGCAGGCCTTGCGGTCGTCGGTGATGGCCTTGAAGTACATGAAGAAGTCCGCGATCACCCCCTGGATGGCGGCCAGGGCTTCCGGCCCCTCCATGGCCTGGGCGCGGTTGCGGTTGAGATCGGGATCCTGGGCCCCGAAAAGCTCCTGGGTCAGCTTGAGCATGCGCGGCTCGTCCTCGGGCGGCACCCCCAGGATCTCCATGATCACCCGCAGCGGGTAATGGAGGGCCACCGCGCTGACGAAGTCGCATTCCCCGCCGAGGTCGGCCATGCGGTCGACGTGCTGGCGGGCGATCTCGCGGATGCGCGCCTCCAGCCTGCGGATGTTCTGCGGCAGGAACCAGGCCTGGGTCATCAGTCGGTACTTCGGGTGATCCGGGGCGTCCATCTGCACCAGGGTGCGGACCAGGTGCGGGCTGCCGCCGGTCATCCGGCGAACCAGCTGGTCGCCCTCTTCCGTGGTGAAGGTCGTGGGCATGTCGCCGGAGTGGAAGAGGTCGTTCTGGCGGCTGATCTCCAGGATGTCGGCGTGGCGGGTCACCAGCCAGAAGGGATAGACCCCCTCCAGCTCGGCGCGGCCGAGCGGGTTGTTGGCGCGCAGCCAGCGGAAGGCGTCATGGACGCTGTTGTCGGCGTAGGCGGCCGGATTGACCGCCTGGAAGGCGATCTCGTCGGGAATGCGCGCGTCGCTCATGGCCGTCTTCTCCACCCGGCCGCGAGGATGCCGCCGTGACGCGGCGGAAGCAAAGGGTGACCGCGGTTCGCCCGGGCCCGCGGACTTGCTATGAGCGGGACATGCATCCGTCCCGCCTGTTCAGCCAGACCGACGAGGCCGCCCTGGCCGCCCTGGTCGCCGAGCGCGGCTTCGCGCTGATCGTCGGCGTCGTCGACGGCCGGCCGGTCGCCGCCCAGGCGCCGGTGCTGCTCGACGGCCGCCGCCTGCGCTTCCACCTGTCGCGGGGCAACGCCCTGGTCGAGCCCTTCTCCGCCGGCGGCCGCGCGCTGGCCGTGGTGGCCGGGCCCGACGCCTATGTCAGTCCCGACTGGTACGGCGTCGACGACCAGGTCCCGACCTGGAACTACCTGTCGGTCGAGATGGAGGGCCCGGCGGCGCGGCTGGACGAGCGGGCCGCGGCGCGCCTTCTGGACGCGCTCTCCGACCGCTTCGAGGATCGCCTGGCGCCCAAGCCGCCGTGGACGCGCCGCAAGATGAGCCCTGGCCGGTTCGAGGCCATGCTCGCCGGCGTCGCGGCCTTCGAGGCCGTCGTGGAGCGGTTCGAGGGCGTCTGGAAGCTCGGCCAGAACAAGTCGCCCGGGGCCATCGCGGCCGTCGCCGCCGAGCTGGAGCGGCGACCGGACGAAGGCTCGCGCGAAATCGCCCGGCGGATGCGTCAGCTGTAGTCGGCGAGGCAGGCGGCGTAGAGGTCCAGGTCGCGGGCGTAGAGCCGCTCGATCCGGCCGCGCGCCTCGGCCGAAATGTCGAGCTGCTCGACCTGACGGGTCTCGTTCGAGCGGCCGAAGGCCAGGGGGCGGCCGACCAGGCCCGACATCCGCGCTGCGAAGGCGTCCGACCGCTCCAGGGCGCCCCAGCACCAGATGTCGGCCTTCACCGACGCCAGCGGCGTGTCCGCGTCCCAGCCGAGATAGGCGCAGGCCAGGTCGCCGAACACCTCCGGCCGCTCCAGCTGGTAGTCGAGGAAGCCCTCGAAGCTGTAGCGCGCCGCCGCCCGGGCCGTCAGGTGGGCGTCGAAACGCTGCCAGGGCCGCTTCTTCAGATAGCCCTGGCGGGCGTAGTTGTAGTCGCTGCGGGCCCGCTCGCCCGGCTCGCGCAGCAGGACCACGGCCTTCACCGGCCGCCTGAGCCCGGCCTTCACCGCGGGCAGGTCGAAGTGGCCGCCGATCAGCACGTCGCCGCCCTTCGCCGCCGCCTCGATCCGGGCGAAGGCGACGTCCAGGCGGACCACGCCCCAGCGCCGGGCCAGGTTCTGGGCCTGCGACCGGCGCAGGCGCAGCGCCTGCCAGCGGCTGATCGCCGCCTCGCGGCGCAGGGTGTCGGGCAGGTACAGCCGGGCCGCGGCGGGAAAGGCGTCGGCGACGATGCGGGCCAGGCTCTTGGACCCGCTCTTGGGCACCCGGATGCAGGCGAGCAGCGCCTCGCCGACCTCCGTCCCGCTCACGCCGCGGCCCGGAAGGCGGGATTGCGGGCGAACAGGCCCTCGCGGCCGGTGATCGGGCGGAAGGCGTCGGTCACGCCCAGGGGCGTCTCGTCGGGTCCCAGCACCAGGAAGCCGTCCGCCGGCAGGGCGGCGGCGAGGCCCTCCAGCACGCGCCGGCGCACGGCCTCGTCCAGGTCGTTCAACAGGTGGCGGCAGAAGATGACGTCGAACCGGCCGACCGCCGACAGATCGCCGGCCAGGTTGATCCTGCGCCAGCGCACCCTCTGGCGAATGCGGGGCGACAGCCGCCAGTTGTCGTCGACCTTCTCGAAGTGGTCGACCAGCATGCGGATCGGCAGGCCGCGCTGGACCTCGAACTGGGTGTAGAGGCCGCTCTGGGCCTTTTCGAGCGCCCGTTCCGAGAGGTCCGAGCCGTAGATCTCGATGCGGGCGCCGGGCTCCACGCCCCGGGCCGACTCGGCGATCATGGCCAGGCTGTAGGCCTCCTGCCCCGTCGAGCAGGCGGCGCTCCAGACGCGGATCGTCTCGGGCCCGCGCATGCGCGAGAGGGTCGGCAGGATCTCGTCGCGAAACTGGTTGAACGGGACGCGGTCGCGGAAGAACGAGGTCTCGGTCCGGGCCATGGCCTCGACCAGGGCCCAGATCAGCGGCTCCTCGCGGCGCGCGCGCAGGCCGCCGATCAGCTCGGACACCGAGCCGTAACCCTCGCGCCGGGCCAGCGGACCGAGCCGGCTCTCGATCAGATAGGTCCTGGCCGGGTCGATCTTCAGTCCCGCCCGCGAGCGGCACAGGGCGACGATGAGCTGGACGTCGTCGGGGTTCACGCCGCCGCCTCCTCGAGCAGGCCGGCCTCGGCGAACTTGGCCTGGATGATGTCGCCGTCGAACGGCTTCATGATGTATTCGCAGGCCCCGGCGGACAGGGCCTCGCGGATGCGGGCCGGCTCGGACTCCACCGTGCAGAACACCACCCGGGGATCCTTGCCGCCGGGTTCGGCGCGCAGTTGGCGCAGGAACTCGATGCCGTTCATCACCGGCATGTTCCAGTCGAGCAGGATGGCGTCGGGCATGGCCGCGCGGCACCAGGCGAGCGCCTCCAGCCCGTCGGACGCCTCGGCGACCTCGAAGTCGAGATCCTCCAGAATGCGGCGGGCCACCTTGCGGATCACCCGGCTGTCGTCGACCAGAAGGCAGGTTTTCAAGGCGAGGGCGCTCCTTCCCTGCCTGCTGTTTGCCACCGACCCGGTTAACGGGTGGTGAGAGCCCTTCCCCGCCGGCAGGAAGGCCGAGGGGGCGACCTACAGCGGCGACCAGGCCGCCAGGGTGACGCGCTCCTCGCCCTCCTCGGCCGCCAGCTGGCCGCCGCAGCCCCGGGCGATCAGGTGCAGGTAGTAGGCCTGCACCCAGGCGCCGCCCACCGCGTCGCCGCGCGGCTCGCCGCGCAGGCCGCGCAGCACTTCCGGCTTCAGCCGGGCGCGGGGCCCCGTCGCCTCCAGCGAGATCGCCAGCCGGCCGGCCGACTCCACCGCGCGCACCACCGCCGTTCCGCCCATGGGCAGGGCGCCGGCCCCGATCTGGCAGAGGTTCATCAGGATGCGAGCCGCCGGCTTGTTCAGCGAAGCCGGCTCGACCTGCCAGTCCAGCTCGGGCCGGACGTGGGCGTAGACTCCCCGGGCCAGGGCCTCCAGGTCGCGGGCGTCGAAGGTCTCCGCCGCCGCCGAGGCGCCGAAGGCCACCCGGCTGAACTGCAGCAGGTCGGCCAGTTTCCGCGCGCTGCCGGCGATCAGGTTCATGGCGTCCTCGCGCATGTCCTGGGCGGTCGGGTCTTCGAGCAGGTCCAGGCCCGAGACCACGGCGCTGGCCGGGCTGATGAAGTCGTGACACAGGCGGGCGGCGATCTGGGCGGCCAGCTCGGCGGCGTCCGGCAGGCTGTCGGCCGGGCTGGGCTGGGCGAACTGGAGAGCGGCGGCTTCGGTCATGACCATCGAAATTGCCCTGATTTGAGGCGTTGGCAAACGGCGAGCGGACCCTTACGGACACCTCAATGGACCCGTTCATCGAACCCGGCGCGCTGGTGCGACACCCGGATCGCGACGACTGGGGCCTGGGCCAGGTGCAGTCGGTGGCCGGCCGGCGCGTCACCGTTGACTTTGAGAACGCCGGCAAGCAGGCCATCGATGCGTCGGTCGTGCGCCTGGTCTTCGTGGCCGACGACCCCGGAGGACGCCGATGAACGACGCAGACCTTGGCCCGATCCTGGCCGACATCGTCGAGGAGGCGGGCCGTCTGATCCTGCCGTTCTGGAAGGCCGAGCTGGAGGTGGTTCAGAAGGCCGACTCCAGCCCGGTCACCGAGGCCGACCGGGCCGGCGAGCGCCTGATCCTGCAGCGCCTGGGCGAACGCTTCCCCGAAACGCCCGTGGTCTCCGAGGAGCACGCCAGCGAGTTCGGAACTCCCGACGCCATCGGCCCGCGCTTCTTCCTGGTCGACCCGGTGGACGGCACCAAGGCCTTCGTCCGGGGCGATCCGGCTTTCACGGTCAACATCGGCCTGGTGCAGGACCGCCGCCCGGTCGCCGGCGCCGTCTGCGCCCCGGGCAGCGGCGAGACCTGGTTCACCACCGGCCAGGGCGCGATGAAACGGGCCATGGGCGGCGCCGTCGCCACGCCCGTGCGGGTGCGGCCCTGGCCCAGGGGGGCGGCCATCGCCCTCGTCAGCCACACCATGAAGGAAGAGACCGCCGTCAGGCTCGCCGCCGAATACGGCTTCGACCTGCGCGAGCCGATGGACAGCTCGGTGAAACTCTGCCGCATCGCCGAGGGCGCCGCCGACATCTACCCCCGCCACGGCCCGACCAGCGAATGGGACATCTGCGCCGCCCAGGCCGTGCTCGAGGCCGCCGGCGGCACGGTCACCGGCTACCAGGGGGCGCCGTTCGAGTACGGCAAGGCCGACAAGCGGTTCCTCAACGAGTGGTTCGTGGCGCGGGGCGGGTAGGCTCTCTTCCTTCTCCCGGAGGGAGAAGGTGTCGTCGCCGCCGACGGATGAGGGCGTTCGGCGAGGGCGTGGCCCTCATCCGACCTGCTTTCGCAGGCCACCTTCTCCCTCCGGGAGAAGGGAGTCAGCGCATCCCCAGCACGTCCTGCATGTCGTAGGCCCCCGCCGGCCTTCCCGCGACCCACTTCGCCGCCACTAGCGCCCCGCGGGCGAACAGCGACCGGTCCCGCGCGGAGTGGCTCAGGGTCAGGATCTCTTCCTCGCTGGCCAGGGTGACGCTGTGTTCGCCGATGATGTCGCCGGCGCGGAGGACGGAGAAGCCGATGTCGCCGGTCTTGCGCGGGCCGGTCATCCCGTGGCGGGCGGGTTGCTGGACGTCGGCGAGCGCAACGCCCCGCCCCTTCGCCGCCGCGCCGCCCAGCATCAGCGCGGTCCCGCTCGGCGCGTCGACCTTGCGCCTGTGGTGGGCCTCGAAGATCTCGATGTCGAAATCGGCGGGGTCCAGCGCCCGCGCCGCCTGTTCCACCAGGCCCAGCAGCAGGTTGACGCCGAGGGAGAAGTTGCCCGAGCGGACGATGGCGATGCGTTTCGCCGCCTCGTCGATGCGCCGGGTCTGGTCCGTCGACAGGCCGGTGGAGCCGATCACCAGCGCCGGTCCGCCGCGGCCGGCGGCCGTCTCGGCCAGGGCGACGGAGGCCTCGGGGGCGGTGAAGTCCACGACCACGTCGGCGGCGGCCAGGGCCTGGTCCATGGTCGCCAGGTCGTCGACCACGACGCGGTTGTAGCGGGCGGCGACCGTCACGTCCGTGCGGCCCTCGCACAGCCGCGCCATCGCCTGGCCCATGCGCCCGTGCGCGCCGGCGATAGCGATGCGGACGGGGGCTCCGGATGATCTGGCCATGGTCGCAAGGTCTACAGGTCCAGACGCCGGAACGCCAAGTCCCTCCCCTCTGGGGGAGGTGTCTCGGCGCAGCCGAGACGGAGGGGGTCTGCCTACGTCGCCAGACCCCCTCAGTCGCCGCTTCGCGACGACAGCTCCCCCAAAGGGGAGCGACTGGCCGCGTCGGGTTGTCCCTGCTGCCTCGGGTCGTTAGGTTGCGCGCCTCTCACTCCCCTGAGGCGCGTCGCGCCCCGCATGATCCGCGTTCCGAGGACGCCCGCGCCCCTATGAGCGATTCCGAGAAGAAGACCTTCACCGACGAGGAGGCGCTGGCCTTCCACCAGTTTCCGACGCCGGGGAAGATCGGCGTGGCGGCGACCAAGCCGATGGCGACCCAGCGCGACCTGAGCCTGGCCTATTCGCCGGGCGTCGCCGTGCCGGTCCTGGCCATCGCCGACGATCCGGACCTCGCCTACGACTACACCTCCAAGGGCAACCTGGTCGGGGTGATCTCCAACGGCACGGCGATCCTGGGGCTGGGCGACCTGGGGGCGCTGGCCTCCAAGCCGGTGATGGAAGGCAAGGCGGTGCTGTTCAAGCGCTTCGCCGACGTCGACGCCATGGACATCGAACTCAGCAGCAAGGACGCCGAGGAGATCATCACGGTGGTCAAGACCATCGGCGTGACCTTCGGCGGCATCAACCTGGAGGACATCAAGAGTCCCGACTGCTTCATCATCGAGCAGCGCTGCCAGGAGCTGCTCGACATCCCCGTCTTCCACGACGACCAGCACGGCACGGCGATCATCTCGGCCGCCGGCCTGATCAACGCCTGCGAGATCACCGGGCGGAGGCTGGATGAGGTCAAGGTGGTGCTGAACGGGCCGGGCGCGGCCGGTATCGCCACGCTCGAGCTGATCAAGGCCATGGGCGTGCGCCACGAGAACGTCATCGCCGTCGACCGCAAGGGCGTCCTCTACCAGGGCCGCGCCGAGGACATGAACCAGTGGAAGTCGGCCCACGCGGTCGACACCCCCCACCGCACCCTGGCCGAGGCCATCAAGGGCGCCGACGTGTTCATCGGCCTGTCGGCCAAGGGGGCGCTGACCAAGGAGATGGTCGCCACCATGGCGCCCAATCCGCTGATCTTCGCCATGGCCAACCCCGATCCGGAGATCACGCCCGAAGAGGTCGCCGAGGTGCGCGACGACGCCATCATCGGCACCGGCCGGTCGGACTACGCCAACCAGGTCAACAACGTGCTGGGCTTCCCCTACATCTTCCGCGGCGCGCTGGACGTGCGGGCCCGGCGGGTCAACATGGAGATGAAGATCGCCTGCGCCCGGGCCCTGGCCCAGCTGGCCCGCGAGGACGTGCCCGACGAGGTCGCCGCCGCCTACCACGGCCGGCAGCTCAAGTTCGGCCCGGAATACATCATCCCCACCCCCTTCGATCCGCGGCTGATCTGGTACATCCCGCCCTTCGTCGCCCAGGCGGCGATGGACAGCGGCGTCGCCCGCCGGCCGATCGAGGACATGGACGCCTATCGCGCGGCCCTGGCCCAGCGCCTGGACCCGACGGCCGCCTTCCTGCAGCGCATTTCCGGCGCGGTGCTCAAGGGACCGCGCAAGCGCATCGCCTTCGCCGAGGGCGAGGAGGCCAGCGTCATCCGCGCCGCCTACGCCTTCCAGACCCAGGGCCTGGGCGAGGCCATCCTGGTCGGCCGCGAGGAGACGGTGAAGGAAAACATGCGGCTGGCCGGGCTCGATCCCGCCGACGTGCCGATGCAGATCATCAACGCCCGTCTGTCCGACCGCAATCCGGACTATGTCGAGCACCTCTACCAGCGGCTCCAGCGCGAGGGCTACCTCAAGCGCGACGTGCAGCGGCTGATCAACCAGGACCGCAACAGCTTCGCCGCCTCGATGGTGGCGCTGGGCGACGCCGACGGCATGGTCACCGGCGTCACCCGCAGCTTCGACCAGGTGCTGGAGGAGGTGCTGCATGTCATCGATCCGGCCCCCGGCGGGCGGGTGATCGGCATGTCGGTGGTGCTGGCGCGGGGCCACACCCTGTTCATCGCCGACACCAACGTCACCGAGATGCCCGAGGCCGAGGAGCTGGTCGAGATCGCCTGCGAGGCCGCCCGCGCCGTGCGCCAGCTGGGCTTCAAGCCCCGCCTGGCGTTCATGAGCTATTCGACGTTCGGCAATCCGATGGGCCTGCGCTCGGAGAAGGTGCGCGAGGCGGTGGCCATGCTCGACCAGATGGAGGTCGACTTCGAGTACGAGGGCGAAATGCCGCCCGAGCTGGCGCTGGAGCCCGAGCGTCGGGGCAACTTCCCCTTCATGCGCCTGACCGGCCCGGCCAACGTGCTGATCATGCCGGCGATCCACTCGGCCTCGATCTCGACCAAGCTGGTGCAGTCGCTGGGCGGGGCGACGGTGATCGGGCCGATCCTGCTGGGGCTGACGAAGTCGGTGCAGATCTGCCCGCTGTCGGCCAACGTCTCGAAGATCCTCAACATGGCGATGATGGCGGCCTATGAGCAGCCGCTCGAGCCCGACGCGGAGTGAGGGCCATGGCTTCATGATCAGCAGAGTGATGCTTCCGGTCCGCGACTGATCCTCAGGACGGACCGGCTTCCGTCACCAGTCGCTCCCCCCAGGGGGAGCTGTCCGACCCGGACCCGGTCCGGGGAGGACTGAGGGGGCGTTCGCCGCCGCAGCCCCCCTCCGTCACGGCTTCGCCGCGACACCTCCCCCGTGGGGGAGGGACTGGCGCATAGTTCCGTCCGTTCAGGGGAATTCCCATGACTCGCCTGTCCGGCGCCGCGATCGGCGTCGACTTCGGCACGACCAACACCGTCCTCGCCCTTGGCGGCGATGGGGGCGGCGAAGGCGGCCGCGCCGACCTCGTCCACTATCGGCACGACAACCGCGACCTCGCGGCCTTCCGCTCGGCCCTCAGCTTCCACCCGCCGCCCGACGGCGGGGAGGGCCGGGTGGTCGAGGCCGGGCCCTGGGCCATCGACGCCTATGTCGAGGAGCCTCTGGAGACCCGCTTCATCCAGTCGTTCAAGAGCTATGCGGCGAGCCCCCTGTTCACCGACACCGAGATCCTGCGCCGGCGGTTCACCTTCGAGGACCTGCTGAGCGCCTTCCTGCTGAAGGTGCGCGAGCATGGCGGGCTGACGGACCTGCCGGGGCGGGCGATCGTCGGCCGGCCGGTGGCCTTCGCCGGGCTGAACCCGGACCCGGCCCTGGCCCTCACCCGCTACCAGGCGGCGTTCGGGCGGCTGGGCTTCACCGACATCCGCTACGTCCACGAGCCGGTGGCGGCGGCCTTCTTCTTCGCCCGCCGGCTGGAGGGGGACGCCACGGTGCTGGTGGCCGACTTCGGCGGCGGCACGAGCGACTTCTCGCTGGTGCGGTTCACCCAGCGGGACGGCCGCGTGCGCTCGCGGGCCCTGGCCAACGCCGGCGTCGGCGTGGCGGGGGACGCCTTCGACTACCGCATCATCGACCACCTGGTGTCGCCGAAGCTCGGCAAGGGCAGCCTCTACCGCGCCTTCGACAATGTCCTGCCGATCCCCAACCGCTACTACACCGCCTTCGCCCGCTGGGAGCAGCTGGCCCTGCTCCGCGCCAGTCGCGACATGCGCGACATCCGCCGCCTGGTCCGCGAGGCGGTGGAGCCCGAGAAGATCGCCCGGCTGGTCGAGCTGCTCGACGACAACCACGGCTATCGTCTCTACCAGTCCGTCTCGCGGCTGAAGGAGGCGCTTTCGGGGGCGGAGGAGGCGGTGTTCAGCTTCGAGGGCGGCAGCGTCGAGATCGAGGGCCGGGTGAAGCGGGAGTCCTTCGAGCGCTGGATCGCGCCGGAGCTGGCGGCCATCGAGGGCGCGGTCGACGAGGCCCTGAAGCGCGCGAATTTGACGGAGGCCGGCGTCGACCGGGTGTTCCTGACCGGCGGCTCGAGCTTCGTGCCGGCGGTGCGGGCGATCTTCGAGCGCCGGTTCGGAGCCGCCAAGCTGGAGAGCGGCGCGGAGCTGGTCTCCATCGCCACCGGCCTGGCCCTGATGGGCGCCGAGGAAGACCTCGACGCCTGGAGCGAGCGGGCGAGTTAGGGATTGCCTGTCGCGGGCGGCGCCTTAGGTTGCTGAAAACAACGAACGCGCTGGGAGGGGCCGATGGCCATTACGCTCTACGACATCACCGTGGGTCAGTTCCTGCAGACGGCGGGGGCGGTGGAAGGGTTCCTGGCCCGCGGGCTGGCGCACTGCGGCGACAACGGCGTCGATCCGGAAAGCCTGGTCGGGGCGCGGCTGGCGCCCGACATGCTGCCGCTCTCCTTCCAGTGCGCCTCGGTGGCGCATCATTCGCTGGGCGCGATCCGGGCGGCCAAGGCGGGAACCGCCGGCCCGCCGACCGCCCAGCCGGCCACCTACGCCGACTGTCAGGCGCTGATCGCCGAGGCGACGGCGGGCCTGCGCGCCCTGACCCCCGACGAGGTCGACGCCCTGGCCGGCGTCGACGTGGTCTTCAGCGTCGGCAGCCTCAAGCTGCCGTTCACCGGCGAAGGCTTCCTGCTCTCCTTCGCCCTGCCCAACTTCTATTTCCACGCCACCACCGCCTATGACATCCTGCGGGCCAATGGCGTGCCGCTGGGCAAGCGCGACTTCATGGGCCAGCTGAAGCTGAAGATGTGACGAGACCGGGGGACACAAACTGATTTGCTCGTAAATCAGCGTGTGTCCTCACTTCCGCGCGCCGCGAACCAGGGGGCCAGGCGGCGGAGGGCTTCCTCGACCTCGGGGGTCGAGACGGCGAAGCTGATGCGGATGAATTTTCGCCCCTCGACGGGGTCGAAGTCGACGCCGCTGGCCACCGCCACGCCGGTGTCGCGCAACAGGTCCATGGCGAAGGCCAGGCTGTCGTCGGTCAGGTGCGCCACGCTGGCGTAGACGTAGAAGGCCCCGTCCGGCGGCGCGATGTCGGTCAGGCCCATGCCCGGCAGGGCGTCCAGCAGCAGGGCGCGGTTGGCGCGGTAGGTCTCGACGTGGCCGTCCAGCTCCGCGCGGGCGTCCATGGCGGCGAGGCCGGCATGCTGGCTCAGCGACGGCGCGGTCAGGAACAGGTTGCCGACATAGGCGCGGGCGCTGGCGATCAGGTCCTTCGGCGCCAGCAGCCAGCCCAGCCGCCAGGCGACCATGCTGAAGTATTTCGAGAAGCTGTTGATCACCAGCGCGCCGGGCTCGAACTCCAGGATCGAGCGGCAGCGCCCGACGTAGCTGAGGCCGTGGTAGATCTCGTCGGAGACGATGCGGATGCCCCGCTCGCGGCAGACCCGGGCGATGGCCGCCATCTCATCGGCCTCGATGATCGTTCCGGTGGGGTTGGCCGGGCTGGCGAGGATCACGCCCTTCGGCGGCGGATCGAGGGCCTCCAGGTGGGCGGCGGTGAGCTGGAAGCGGCTCTCCGGTCCGCAGGCGATCTCCACCGGCGCCATGCGCAGCGCCTTGAGGGTGTTGCGGTAGGCGACATAGCCGGGCCGGGCCAGCGCCACCCTGTCGCCCGGCGAAAAGGCCGACAGCAGCGCCAGCACCAGGGCCGGCGAGGCGCCGCAGGTGAGCACGATGCGGCTCTCCTCGACCTCGACGCCGTAGCTGTCCCGATAGTGACGCGCGATCCGCGCCCGCAGGGCCGGGCTTTCCCAGTAGCCCATGCCGTCGGTGTCGAGGACGCGGTGCGCCGTCGCGATGGCCGCCTGAGGGGCGCCGGTCGACGGCTGGCCGAACTCCATGTGGATGATCGACCGCCCCTCGCCCTTCAGCTGATGGGCCAGGCGGCTGATGGCGATGGCGTGGAAAGGGTCGATGGCGGCGGTCATGGTCGGCGTCAGAGCGTGAAATCCGGAGAGGCGCAAGACCCGCCGCCGTCATGGCCCGCCCCGTGCGGGCCACCCAGGGAAGCCGAGCAAGAAGGGAGGGCCGCGCGTCACGGCCCTCCCTTCGAAATCACCGCGCATGGGCGGCCCGCTCAAGGCGGGCCATGACGGGTCGAGTCGCTACGGCTTCGTCAGCGTCGGACTGTCGAGGTCGAGCTGGTCCAGGGGGATGACCGTGGCGTTCGGGACCGCGGTCTTGATGGCCTCGCCGAACAGGCTGGCGTCGCCGACGACGATGGTGCTGGCCTTCGCCGGATCGAAGATGTCGGCGGCGAAGCTCCGCACCGCCTCGGCGGTGACGGCCTCCACCTTGGCGGTGAAGACATTCAGTTCGCCCAGGTCGATGTCGTAGACGGCCAGGCCGCCGAGAATGCCGGCCAGACCGTCGGTGGCGCCGAGATCGCGTCCGAAGTCGCCGATCAGCACGGACTTGCGCGCCGCCAGTTCGGCCGGCGTCGCCGGGACCGTGGCCATGCGGGCCATCTCGCCGCGGATCAGCCCGACCACCTCGGCCGCCGACTCGTTCTTGGTCTGGGTCGAGGCGGTGAAGCCGCCGATCACCCGCCGCGCCGACAGGCTGGAGCCGGCGCCGTAGGCGAGGCCGCGCTTGACGCGGATCTCCTGGTTCAGCCGGGCCGAATAGCCGCCGCCGAGCACGGTGTTGGCGACGACCCCGGCGTAGTAGCGCGGATCGCCGCGGGCGATGCCGCGGCGGGCCACGATCACCGCCGCCTGGCCGCCGCCCGGCATGTCGACGATGACGTTGCGCGGCGCCGCCATGGCGTCCGCACCGGGCAGGGCCGCCAGCGGCGTCCCCGGCGCCCGCCAGGCGCCGAAGGCCGCCTCGGCGAGGGCGAAACCCTCGTCCGGCGTCAGATTGCCGACGATGACCAGCACGGCGTTGTCCGGCCGCCACCAGTCGGCGTGGATGGCCAGCAGGTCGTCGCGAGTCAGCCGCGGCAGGGAGGCGGGCGTCCCCCCGGCGACATGGCCGAAGGCGCTGCCCGCGTAGATGATCGGCGAGGTCAGGTAGCCCGCCACCGTGCCCGGCCGCTTCATGGCGACCTGGAAGCCGTCCAGCGCCTGGTCGCGGACCCGATCCAGCTCTTCCTGGGCGAAGGCCGGTTCGAGCGCCACGTCGGCCATGATGGCCATCGCCGGCTTCAGGTTCTGGGGCATGACGTTGAGCGTCACCGACGAGGCCTCCCAGCCGGAGCCGGCGGAGAGGTCGGCGCCCAGGGCTTCGGTCTGGGCGGCGATCTCGGTGCTGCTTCGCGTCCGCGTGCCTTCGGTCAGCAGCTCGGCCATCATCGCCGAGGCGCCGGCGCGGCCGGCCGGATCGACGGCGGCGCCGGCCTTGACCGACAGCTCGACGGTGACCAGCGGCAGCTCGCTGCTGCGGGCGACGATCACCCGCAGGCCGTTGGCCAGAACCGTCTCGGACGGGGTCGGCAGGGCCGGCGCCACCGGTTCGCCCAGCGGCGGCGGACTGGCCCGGCGGTCCTCGGGCAACAGGCTCCAGACCTGACCCTTGAAACGGGCCGACCTGACGGGCCGGGACGGCCGCTCGGCCTTCGGCTTCTCGCCCGCCGGGCGCAGGCTCTCGTCGAGATAGCGGATCACGACCAGCCGGTCGTCGGCGAGGTATTTCCGGGCCACCCGCAGGACGTCGGCGGCGGTGACCGCCTGCAGTTCGGCGATGCCGGTGTTGGCCTTGGCCGCGTCGCCTTCCATGATCAGGGCGTAACCGAGGGCGAAGGCGCGGCCGTCGATCGACTCGCGCTGGCGAACGGCGCCGGCGATCATCTCGGTCTTGGCTTCGGCGAGCTCGGCCTCGGTGGGCGGGGCGTCGCGCAGGCGCCGGATCTCGGCCATCAGCGCGGCCTGGCCCTCGTCCACCGTCTTGCCGCCGGCCATGATCGCCCCGACCCAGAACAGCCCGGGCTGGGCGTTGAGGTCGGCGCTGGAGAAGGCGGCCTGCGCCGCCTGCTGATCGTAAACCAGGCTGTTGTACAGGCGCGAGGACTTGCCGCCCGACAGGATGGCGTCGAGCACGGTCAGGGCCGCGGCGTCCGGATCGGACGCGGCCGGCCCCTGCCAGGTGATCGCCACGGCCGGCAGCGGCACGTTGGGCGCATAGGCGGTGACCGTCCTGGCGGCCTTGCGCGCCGGCTCCCTGGCGGTGACCCGCGGCAGCGGGGCGGCCGGAGTCGCGAGCGGGCCGAAGTACTGGTCGACCCAGGCGTTCAGCCGGGCTTCGTCGAAGTTGCCGACCACGATCAGGGCGGCGTTGTCGGGCCGGTAGTAGGTGGCGTGGAAGGCCAGAACATCGTCGATGGTGGCCGCGTCCAGGTCCTCGATCGAGCCGATGCCCGGGCGCTTGTAGGGGTGGACCTGGTAGGAGGCCTTGGGAATCTCGATCCGGAAGAAGCGGCCGTAGGGGTCGCTCAGCACCCGCTGGCGCAGTTCCTCCTTCACCACGTCGCGCTCGGATTCGAAGCTGGCCTCGTCGATGACCAGCGAGCCCATGCGGCTGGCCTCCGCCCACAGCAGGCGCTCGAGGTGGTTGGAGGGGACGACCTCGTAGTAGTTGGTGAAGTCCGACCAGGTGGAGGCGTTGTTGAAGCCGCCCACATCCTCGGTCATGCGGTCGAAGGACTCGGCGGGCAGGTCCCGGGTCGCCTTGAACATCATGTGCTCGAACAGATGGGCGAAGCCCGAGCGGCCCGCCGGATCGTCCTTGGCGCCGACCCCGTACCAGACCTGGACCGTGACGTTGGGCGTGGCGCGGTCGACCGACCAGAACACCTTCATCCCGTTGGCCAGGACCCGGCTGCTGAAGCCGATTGGCGGAACCTCGACCGCGGTCGCCGCCGGGGCGGCGGCCGGGGCGTCGCTCCGGGCGTAGGCGGCGGGCGCGACCGCCGTGGTCGCGAGGGCGAGGGCGACCAGAAGCGCCTTGGCCGGACGGTGCATGCGGAACTCCGGAAGCAATGGGCCGGGGACCCTAACACCGCCCGTCGCGGGCGGAACCTTACGAACCTGTCATGTGCGCTGGACGAGCGGCCGCGGAGAGAGTCAAGTTTCGGGGAGAACAGGGGAGGGTCCCATGAAGACCAGGCTTCTCGCGGCCGCGGCGATGGCCATCCTGCTGGCCGGCGGGCCCGCGGCGCTCGCCCAGGACGCCGATGTGTCCGAAATCGTCGTCACCGGCTCGCGGCTGATGGACTACGAGCCCGGCGAGACTCCGGCGATCGTGCTGAAGAAGCGGGCCGACAACATCCTGACCAGGATCGAGGTGACCTGCGACACCCGCGACCCCGTCCAGCGGCTGCAGGAGCTGAAGGCGACGCTGCAGGCGCTGGTGAGGGGCGCGGCGGCCGCCGGCGTCGAGCTGGCCGTCAACGACGACGACGTGGTCCGGCGGTTCGATCCGAACGACCTGGACGCCATCATCCGCAAGGCGGCCAAGGTCGACACCAGCACGGCGACCCTCACCCTGAAGACCCGGGTGCTGGCCGCCGACAGCTTCGAATCCGTCACCGGCCGGATCGAGGCCTTCGTCAGGAAGACGCCCAGGAGCGGCCGCACCGAGATCCTGATGAGCGACAACTGGGATCTGACGCTGGTCGGGCCCGGCCAGTACCGGTCGGCGATCATCGACCTGGTGGCGGCCGACGCCAACCGCACGGCGGCGGCGTTCGGGCCCGGCTACAGCGTCTCGATCGACGGGCTGACCCTGCCGGTCAGCTGGTACCAGTCCGGTCCGCTCGAACTGGCCCTCTACATCCCCTACCGGCAGACCATTGCGAAGTAGGCCGCGCGGCCGGGCATGCGCGTCGGCGCCTGTCGCCGCGTCCTTCAGCCCGCGACGCGGTTCTTGACCAGGTCGTCGACCACGGCCGGGTCGGCCAGGGTCGAGGTGTCGCCGAGGTTGGACAGGTCGTTCTCGGCCACCTTGCGCAGGATGCGGCGCATGATCTTGCCCGACCGGGTCTTGGGCAGGCCCGGCGCCCACTGGATGGCGTCCGGCGCGGCGAAAGGCCCGATCTCGCGGCGCACCCACAGCACCAGCGCCTTGCGCAGGGCGTCGGTGGCCTCGACCCCGACCTTGAGGGTCACGTAGGCGTAGATGCCCTGGCCCTTCACGTCATGCGGGAAGCCGACCACGGCCGCCTCGGCGACGTCGTGGTGACCGACCAGCGCGCTCTCGATCTCGGCCGTGCCCAGGCGGTGGCCGGAGACGTTGATGACGTCGTCCACCCGGCCGGTGATCCAGTAGTAGCCGTCCTCGTCCCGCCGGCAGCCGTCGCCGGTGAAGTACTTGCCGGGATAGGTGGTGAAGTAGGTCTCGATGAAGCGCTGGTGATCGCCATAGACGGTGCGCATCTGGCCGGGCCAGCTGTCGGTCAGGCACAGGTTGCCGCTGGTCGCCCCGTGCAGGACGGCGCCTTCGGCGTCGACCAGCTGGAGCTTGACCCCCGGCAGCGGCTTGCTGGCCGAGCCCGGCTTGAGCGCCGTGGCGCCCGGCAGCGGGCTGATCAGGCAGGCGCCGGTCTCGGTCTGCCACCAGGTGTCGACGATCGGGCAGCGGCCCTCGCCCACCACCCGGTGGTACCAGAGCCAGGCCTCCGGGTTGATCGGCTCGCCGACGGTGCCGAGCAGGCGCAGCGACCGGCGGCTGGTCCGCGTCACCGGCGCCTCGCCCTCGCGCATCAGGGCCCTTAGCGCCGTGGGGGCGGTGTAGAAGATCTCCACCCGGTGCTTGTCGACCACCTCCCAGAAGCGGCTGGAGGTCGGATAGTTGGGCACGCCCTCGAAGATCAGGCTGGTCGCGCCGTTCGCGAGGGGCCCGTAGACGATGTAGCTGTGGCCCGTGACCCAGCCGACGTCGGCCGTGCACCAGAAGATCTCGCCCGGCCGGTAGTCGAAGATGATCTCGTGCGTCCAGGACGCCCAGGCGAGATAGCCGCCGGTGGTGTGCAGCACGCCCTTCGGCTTGCCGGTCGAGCCGGAGGTGTAGAGGATGAACAACGGATCCTCCGCCCCCATCGGCTCGGGCGGGCAGTCGGCCGAGACCCTGTCGCGCTCCGGCTCGTAGGCGACGTCGCGACCGTTGTGGGTCAGCCACTTGGCGCCGGTGCGCCTGACGACCAGCACCCGCTCGACGTTCGGGCACTGGGTCAGGGCCAGGTCGACGTTCATCTTCAGCGGCACGATGCGGCCGCCGCGCACGCCTTCGTCGGCGGTGATCACCAGCTTGCTGTCGCAGTCGAGGATGCGGCCGGCCAGGCTGTCGGGCGAGAAGCCGCCGAACACCACCGAGTGGATCGCCCCGATCCGCGCGCAGGCCAGCATGGCGAAGGCGGCCTCGGGGATCATCGGCAGGTAGATGGTCACCCGATCGCCCCTGGCCACCCCGTGGGCCTTGAAGACGTTCGCCATGCGGCAGACCTCTTCGTGCGCCTCGCGGTAGGTGATCCTGCGGGACTCGGCCGGGTCGTCGCCCTCCCAGATGAAGGCGACCTCGTCGGCGCGGTGCGGCAGATGGCGGTCCAGGCAGTTGACCGAGACGTTGAGCACGCCGTCCTCGAACCAGCGGATGTGGAAGTCCTCGCGGTTCCAGGAGACGTCCTTGATCTTCGTCGGCGCCCTTTCCCAGTCGAGCCGGGCGGCGATCTCGCGCCAGAAGCCGTCGGGGTCGGCCTCGACCCGCGCGCAGGCGGCCTCGTACGCGGCGGCGTCCATATGGGCCCGCTTCGCCCAGGCCTCGGGAACGGCGAAGACCTCTCCGTCGTGGCTCAAGACGGTTTCCTCCAGGATCATGGCGCTTTTTCCCAAACTGTAGGCCGCCGGCCCGGACGGCGAAAGGCCCCGGCGCGCCGGAAGCGCGCCGGGGAGTTGGTCCGGGGGAAGACGGTCAGAACGTGGTCTTGAGGGTGGCCACGGCGCGGGCGTCGAACAGGTCGCCGCGTTCATGGACGTCGGTGTCGTGGTAGCGCAGGTCGAGCGTCACCTTGCCGAAGGCGCGGCTGGCGCCGAGGTTCCAGCTCGCGTAGTCGCCGCCGGCGGCGATGTCCTGGCGTCCGAGGGCGCCGCTGATCGTCCAGCCGTGAAGCGGGGCGCTGGCGCCGTTCAGCTCGAACCAGGTCCCGCTGTCGCCCGAGCCGAAATAGTCGTCGGTCCAGGCGACGCCCGCCCCGATCCGGCCGCCGCCCACGGGCAGGCCGGCGGCGGCCTTCAGCTCGACGGTGTCGATGTCGACGCCCGCCGGCTGGTTCACATAGCCGTAGCGGACCAGGGAGAAGTCCAGCTGGACCTCGCCGGCCTTGGGCCGCCAGCCGGCCCACAGGTCGTACTCGGCGTCGATGCTGTTGCCGAAGTCGACGGTTTCGGCCCCGGCCCCGGCGTAGAAGTCGCCCGAGGAGAGGGCGATGACGCCGAAGACGAACGGTCCCTCGTCGGTCTGGCTGACGCCCCGGAAGACATAGTCGGTGGCGGCGCCGAGGGTGACCGAGACCTTGGCCTCGTCGGCGGCGGCCGCGCCGGCCGCCGCCAGGGCGACGGCCAGGGTCGCGGAAGCGAAGAGATGACTGCGGTTCATGGGAGACCTCCTGTTCTTTTCTGATTGATCTGCGGCCGCGCGGGCGCGGTCCGTTCCCGTCCGCCCTTGCGGGCGGCCGGGTCACGCGTGCGAAAGCGGACTGAAAGGGGAGGCGGCCGGAGCGACGGGGGTGCGCCCCGGCCGCCGGCGGGTCAGAAGAAGCCCAGGGCTTTCGGGCTGTAGCTGACCAGCATGTTCTTGGTCTGCTGGTAGTGGTCGAGCATCATCTTGTGGTTCTCGCGACCCACCCCCGACTGCTTGTAGCCGCCGAAGGCCGCGTGGGCCGGATAGGCGTGGTAGCAGTTGGTCCACACGCGCCCGGCCTCGATGGCGCGGCCGAAGCGGTAGCAGCGGTTGGCGTCGCGGCTCCACACCCCGGCGCCGAGGCCGTAGCTGGTGTCGTTGGCGATCGCCAGGGCCTCGGCCTCGTCCTTGAAGGTCGTGACCGCCAGCACCGGGCCGAAGATCTCCTCCTGGAAGATGCGCATGCGGTTGTGGCCCCTGAACACCGTCGGCTCGACGTAGAAGCCGCCGGCGATGTCGCCTTCCAGAACGGGCCGGGCGCCGCCGGCCAGGAGCTCGGCGCCCTCCGAGCGGCCGATCTCGATGTAGCGCAGGATCTTCTCCAGCTGCTCCTCGGAGGCCTGGGCGCCGATCATCGTCGAGGGGTCGAGCGGGTCGCCCTGGCGGATCGCCCGCACCCGGGCCAGCGCCTTCTCCATGAACGGCTCGAAGATCGATTCCTGGATCAGGGCGCGGCTCGGGCAGGTGCAGACCTCGCCCTGGTTGAGGGCGAACATGACGAAGCCCTCGACGGCCTTGTCGAGATAGTCGTCGTCCGCCGCCATAACGTCCTCGAAGAAGATGTTGGGCGACTTGCCGCCCAGTTCGAGGGTCACGGGGATCAGGTTCTGGGCGGCGTATTCCATGATCAGCCGGCCGGTGCCGGTCTCGCCGGTGAAGGCGATCTTGGCGATGCGCTTGCTGGAGGCCAGCGGCTTGCCGGCCTCGAGGCCGAAGCCGTTGACGATGTTGAGCACGCCCGGCGGCAGGAGGTCGCCGATCAGCTCGGCCCAGATCAGCAGGCTGGCCGGGGTCTGTTCGGCGGGCTTGAGCACCACGCAGTTGCCGGCCGCCAGCGCCGGGGCCAGCTTCCAGGCCGCCATCAGGATGGGGAAGTTCCAGGGGATGATCTGGCCGACCACGCCCAGCGGCTCATGGTAGTGGTAGGCCACGGTGTCGTGGTCGATCTCCGAGATCGAGCCCTCCTGGGCGCGGATGCAGCCGGCGAAGTAGCGGAAGTGGTCGATCGCCAGCGGGATGTCGGCGGCGGTGGTCTCGCGGATCGGCTTGCCGTTGTCCCAGGTGTCGGCCTCCGCCAGCAGGGCCAGGTTGGCCTCCATGCGGTCGGCGATGGCGTTGAGGATGACCGCCCGTTCGGCGGGGCTGGTCCGGCCCCAGGCCGCCTTGGCGGCGTGGGCGGCGTCGAGGGCGCGCTCGATGTCGACCGCGTCCGAGCGGGGAATGTCGCACAGCTTGGCGCCGTTCACCGGCGAGGTGTTGTCGAAGTAGCGGCCGGAGGCCGGCTCGACCCACGCGCCGCCGATGTAGTTGCCGTACCGGGCCTTGAACGGCGTGGCCCGGGTGATGTTGAGCGATGGCTTGGTCATCCTGGATCTCCCTTGGGCGGGCAGGTCGGACCGTTCCGCCCGCCGCCTTCTTGATGGGAGCGATTGCGAAGTTCGCTCAGGGATGCGTCAATGAACAGCGGCCGGTTTCCGCAGTCAGGACTTGTAAAAATCACGGAAACGGGCGCTCAATTTGCGCTGGATCAAGCAGAATGCGACAGGCCGCGTGCAACTGTCGCAATTTGCGACACGGGAGGGTCCGGGCATGACTGGCGACGACCCCGAGGGCATCCGCAACGCCCGGCGCCGATTCTTCGACCGCGGACAGCTGCCCGCCGACCAGCTCAACCACGCGATCCTGCGCTCCTGGATGCGCTGCGCCGAGACCGGTCTCGACCCGCACGCGGCGCCGACCATCGAGCCGTTGACCTCCGGCGAGCTGAAGGACGCCATGGCGCGCCACGACCGGCTGCGGCGGCTGGCCCGGCCGGAGCTCGACGCGCTCAACCAGGAAGCCCGCGAGACGGGCGCGGTCGTGCTGCTGACCACGGCCGAGGGGCTGGTGCTGGACACCGTCGGCGACGCGGGCTTCGCCGGCCGGGCCGCCGAGGTCGCCCTGCAGCCCGGCGCCGCCTGGAGCGAGGCCAGCGCCGGCACCAACGCCATCGGCACCGCCCTGGCCGAGCGCCGGGCGGTCAGCGTGCACGGCGACGAGCACTTTTTCGAGGCGCACCAGGGGCTGAGCTGCGCGACCGCGCCGATCCTCGATCCGCGCGGGGTGGCGGTGGGGGCCCTGGACCTCTCCTGCCCGGCCAGCCTGCGGCCGGTGCACGCGCTGGGCCTGGTGCGGCTGGCGGCCGAACAGATCGAGCGCCGGCTGTTCGAGGACTCGATCGGCGCCTTCACGGTGTTGCGGCTGCACAGCGACCCGGCCCTGCTCGACAGCGAACGCGCCGGGGCCCTGCTGTTCGACGGCGAGCGGCTGGTCGGCGCCAACCGTCGGGGCCTGTCCCTCGTCAGCCGGGGCTGGGAGAGCCTGGACGCCGTGCGTTTCGAGGACCTGTTCGCCGCCGAGCTGGACCGTCTGCCCGACCGCGTCGAGATTGTCGGCCATGACGGCTCCCGGCTGCAGGCCCGGGTCCAGCGGCCGGGCGAGCCGGCGTCGGCGTCCCCGGCCCCGGCGGCGACCCTGGAGGAGGCCGAGACCCAGGCGATTCGGGCCGCCCTCGCCGCCGCCGGCGGCAATGTCTCCAAGGCCGCCCGGCAGCTCGGCGTTCACCGCAGCACCCTCTACCGGCGGTTTCTCGGCGAGCGCTGAGGCGTCCTGCGTCCCTCGCCGCCGCCCAGCGGGCCGGCCCGGAAGGCCGGGCCCGGACGGCGCCCCGATGCCCCTCATCTGGCGGCGGGCGCGGCGGGACGGTATTGGGCGGGGCCGCCCCGCCACGAGGACCTGCCCGCATGCTGCTCGCCAAATCCACCTGGCCGGAGATCGCGGCCTTCCTGCAGGGCTCGAGGACCGTCGTCGTGCCGATCGGCTCCAACGAGCAGCACGGCCCGACCGGCCTGCTCGGCACCGACTGGATGTGCCCGGAAATCATCGCCCACGAGGCCCAGAAGGGGCGCGACGACCTCCTGGTCGCTCCGACCTTCAACATCGGCATGGCCCAGCATCACCTGGGCTTTCCCGGGACCATCAGCCTGCGTCCCTCGACCTTCATGGCCGCCATCGGCGACTGGTGCCGCTCGCTGGCCGCGCACGGGTTCGAGCGGATCTACTTCCTGAACGGCCACGGCGGCAACGTGCACAGCATTGAGGCGGCCTTCAGCGAACTCTATGCCGAGGCCAGCTTCGCCGGTCGCGCCCGCGGCTTCGCCTGCCGGCTGAAGAACTGGTGGGACCTGCCCGGCGTCAACGCCCTGGCCAGCCGCCAGTTTCCCATCGGCCACGGCAGCCATGCGACCCCGTCCGAAATCGCCGTGACCCAGTGGGCCTGGCCCGACGCGATCAAGGCCGCGGCCTACGCCCCCCAGATCGCTCCGACGGGGCCGATCCGGGAAGCGCTGGACTTCCGCGCCCGCTTTCCGGACGGGCGCATGGGGTCCGACCCCGCCCTGGCGACTCCCGAAAAGGGCGGCGAACTGGTCGAACTGGCCGTCCGGGCGCTGGTCGAGGACGTGGCGGCGTTCTCGGCCGAGACCGCGCCCTGACCGCTCAGCGCATCGTCGGGATGACGAAGGCGCTGTCGCCGGTCTCGCCCTCGGGCCAGCGGGCGGTGACGGTCTTGACCTTGGTCCAGAACTTCACCCCTTCCATGCCGTGCTGGTTGGTGTCGCCGAAGGCGCTGCGCTTCCAGCCGCCGAAGGTGTGGTAGGCCACCGGCACCGGGATCGGCACGTTGATCCCCACCATGCCGACATTGACCCGGGCCGCGAATTCGCGGGCCGCGCGGCCGTTGCGCGTGAAGATGGCGACGCCGTTGCCGTACTGGTGGGTCGAGGGCATGGCGAGCGCCTCCTCGAAGGAATCGGCGCGGGCGATCTGCAGCACCGGGCCGAAGATCTCCTCGTGATAGGTCTTCATGCCGGGTTTGACGTGGTCGAACAGGGTCGGGCCGATGAAGAAGCCCTTCTCGTAGCCCTGCAGCCTGAAGTCGCGGCCGTCGACCACCAGCTCGGCGCCCTCGTCCTTCCCGATCTGGATGTAGTCGGCGATCCTGGCCCGGTGCTGGGCGCTGACCACCGGGCCGTACTGGGCTTCCGGATCGGTGCTGACCCCCACCTTCAGGGTCTCGATCTCGGCCACCATCCGCTCGCGCAGTTCATCGGCGGTCTTCTTGCCGACCGGCACGGTGACCGGCAGGGCCATGCAGCGCTCGCCGGCCGAGCCGAAGGCCGCGCCCGACAGGTCCTTGACCACCTGGTCCATGTCGGCGTCGGGCAGGACGATGCCGTGGTTCTTGGCCCCGCCCATGGCCTGGACCCGTTTGCCGTGCGCCGTTCCCCGGGAATAGACGTAGTGGGCGATGTCGCTGCTGCCGACGAAGCTGACAGCCCGGATTTCCGGATGCTGCAGGATGGCGTCGACGGCGGTCTTGTCGCCATGGACGACGTTCAGCACCCCGGCCGGGGCGCCCGCCTCCATCATCAGCTCGGCGAGGCGCACGGGGACGCCGGGATCCTTCTCGGAGGGCTTGAGGACGAAGGTGTTGCCGACCGCGATGGCCACCCCGAACATCCACATCGGGATCATGGCGGGGAAGTTGAACGGGGTGATGCCGGCCGCCACGCCCAGCGGCTGGCGCATGGAATAGACGTCGATGCCCGGGCCGGCGCCCTCGGTGTACTCGCCCTTGAGCGCGTGCGGGATGCCGCAGGCGAACTCGATGACCTCGAGGCCGCGCTGGATGTCGCCCTTGCTGTCGGCGATGACCTTGCCGTGCTCGCTCGACAGCAGTTCGGCCAGCTCCTGCATGTTGGCCTCGACCAGGCGCTTGAACTCGAACATCACCCGCGCCCGGCGCTGGGGATTGACCTGCGACCAGGCCGGGAAGGCGGCGGCGGCGGCCTGGACCGCCGCGTCGAGATCGTCGGCCGACGCCAGTCGCACGCGCGCCTGCACCTCGCCGGTGTTGGGATTGTAGACATCGCCGAGCCGCTGAGAGGCCCCGTCGAAGGCCGAGCCGTTCACGAAATGGCGGATTTCCCGCATGGGTCTCTCCCGGGCGCGCTGTGAGGCGGGCGTTTTATGCTCTCCCGTCCCCGCTTGCTAGGCCGGTTTGCGCTTCGTCCGCGCGCCGATAGACTCCGGCGCATGGCCGACGCCGCGATCCCCGCCACGCTCGAGACCGCCCCCGCGGCGGCGCGTCATATCGTCGACATCCTGATCGAGGAGCGGGCGCCCAGGCTGTCCGGATCGCCGGCCTGGCCGTGGGTGCGGCCGCTGCTCTACGCCCTGCTCGACTACCGCAAGGCCCGGGCCATGGCCGACGCCATCGCCCCCATGGGCGGGCAGGCGGCCCTGGACTTCGTCTCGGACCTGCTGGCCATGGAGACGGCGGTCGAGGGGCTGGAGAATCTGCCCGCCGACGGGCGGCTGATCGTCGTCGCCAACCATCCCACCGGCATCGCCGACGGGGTGGCGGTCTACGATGCGCTGAAGGCGGCGCGGCCGGACATCGTCTTCTACGCCAACTCCGACGCCCACCGGGTCTGCCGCCGCTTCGACGAGACCCTGATCCCGGTGGAATGGGTCCCCGCCAAGCGCACCCGCGAACGCACCCGCCTGACCCTGGCGATGACCCGCGAGGTGATGGAGGCCGAACGCGCCCTGATGGTCTTCCCCGCCGGCCGTCTCGCCCGACGCGGCGCGGACGGGGCGCTCACCGATCCGCCCTGGATGCCGACGGCGATATCGGTGGCGACGAAGTACGGCGCGCCGGTCGTGCCGGTCCATGTCGCCGGGCCCTGGGCCACCCTGTTCCACCTCTTCGACCGCTTTTCGGGCGAGCTGCGCGACATCACGCTGTTCCACGAGCTGCTCAACAAGAAGGGCCGCCGGTTCCGCGTCGTGGTCGGCCCCCCGATCGCGTCCGATCGTCTCGATCCCGACGCCGCCGTCGCCAGCGCGGCGATCAAGGCCTATGTGGAGCGCGTGCTGCCCATCGAGCCCCGCCGCCCCTTCGCATGACCCTGCCCGCCAAGACCGCCCTGCCGGACGAGGCCGCCACCGCGCGCCTGGGCGCAGACGTGGCCGCCGCCCTGCGGCCGGGCGAGGCGGTCTGCCTGTCCGGCCCGCTCGGGGCCGGCAAGTCGACCCTGGCGCGGGCCCTGGTCCGGGCCCTGACCACGCCCGACGAGGACGTGCCCAGCCCGACCTTCACCCTGGTCCAGTTCTACGAGACGCCCACCTTCCCGCTGGCCCATTTCGACCTCTACCGGCTGGAAACCGCCGGCGAGGCGTACGAGATCGGCCTCGACGAGGCGCTGGAGGGCGGGGCGGCGGTCATCGAATGGCCGGAGCGGCTCGGCGGGCGTCTTCCGGACGACCGACTCGATATAGAGATCGCCTTCGAGGGCGATGGCCGCCGCGCGCGGCTGACCCCGCACGGCGCATGGAAGGGACGCACGACTTGAGTTCCGAGCGGGAGGCCGCCAAGGCCGCATTCCTGGAGGCCGAAGGCTATGGCGCCGCCCGCCGCGCGCGGATGAGCGGCGACGCCTCAACCCGCGTCTACGAAAGGCTCCACCTGCCGGACGGCTCGACCCGCATCTTCATGGACCAGCCGCCCCGGGCCGAGTCCGCGCCCTGTCCGCCCGGGGCGTCGCGCGAGGAGCGGGCGGCGCTCGGATTCAACGCCGCCTACCGCTTGGCCGCGGGCCGGGTCGACGCCTTTGTCGCCTGCGCCCGCCACCTGAAGTCGCTCGGCCTGTCGGCGCCGGAGGTCGAGGCCTTCGACGCCGCGGCGGGGCTGGCGGTGCTCGAGGACCTGGGCGACGACCTGTTCGCCAGCCATATCGCCGCCGGCGGCGACGAGGCGGCGCTCTATGAGGCGGCCGTCGACGCCCTGGCGGTGCTGCACGCCGAACCGCCGCCCCCGGTGCTGGCCAGCGAGGGCGCCGCCTGGCCGCTGCTGACCTACGACGACATGGCGCTGGCCTGGGCCGGGGAGCTGTTCACCGAATGGCTGCCCAGGCTGCGCCCCGCCTTCGCGCCGGGCGAGGCCGTCCTGGCCGAGTGGGAGGCCCTGTGGTCGCCGATCCGGGCCCGCGGCGAGGCGACGGCCGAGGTCTTCTGCCACCGCGACTATCACGCCGAGAACCTGATCTGGCTGCCCGGGCGGGCGGGTCCGGCGCGCGTCGGGCTGATCGACTTCCAGGACGCGGTCCGCGCCAATCGCATGTGGGACCTGTCGATGCTGCTGCACGACGCCCGGCGCGACGTCTCGCCCGAGCGGGAGGCGGCCGCGCTGGCCCGCTACTTCGCCGCCCATCCGCACCTCGACCGCGACCGCCTGCTGGCCGACTACCATGCGCTGGGGCTGCTCAACGTCGCGCGCATCATCGGCATCTTCGCCCGACTGGTCGTGCGCGACGGCAAGCCCCGCTACGAGGCCTTCCTGCCGCGGCTCTGGCGCTACCTCGACAGCTGCCTGGCCGATCCGGAGCTGGCCGCGATGAAGGCCTGGTTCGATCGCCATGTTCCGGCGGAGGCGCGGGCATGAGCGCCCCGAAGACGGCGATGGTGCTGGCCGCCGGGCTCGGGACCCGCATGCGGCCTCTGACCGACGACCGGCCCAAGGCCCTGGTCGAGGTCGGCGGCCGGGCGCTCATGGACCATATGCTCGATCGCCTGGCCGCCGCCGGCGTCGAGACCGCCGTGGTCAACGTCCACTACTTCGCCGACCTGATGGAGGCGCACCTGGCCCGGCGGACGGCCGCGCCGCGCATCGTCGTCTCCGACGAGCGGCCGCGGGCGCTTGAGACCGGGGGCGGGGTCAAGCAGGCCCTGCCGCTGCTGCCGGCCGACGCCTTCTGGGTGGCCAACATCGACTCGGTGTGGACCGGAGACGAGGGCCGGGCGCTGGCCCGGCTGGCCGCCGCCTGGGACCCGGCGCGGATGGACGTCCTGCTGCTCGCCGCCCCCACCGCCGGCTCCATGGGCTTCCATGCGACCGGCGACCTCTTCATCGGGGCGGACGGGCGCGTGCGGTTCAAGGACGGCGGCGAGACCGGCCCCTTCGTCTATGTCGGCGTCCACATCTGCAAGCCGTCGGTCGTGGCGGACGGCCCCGAGGGCCCGTTCGGCCTGCTGCCGATCTGGAAACGGCTGGCGGCGGAGGGCCGCGTCCACGCGCTCGCCCCGCCGGGGCTGTGGATGCACGTCGGCGACCCCGCCGCCCGCGACGCCGCCGAGGCCCGGCTGGCGACATGAAGGACCTCTTCCGGCGCCCGGCTCCGCGATGGTTCTCGATCCCGGCCCACCGGCCCTTCCTCGACGACCTCGCCGCCGGCCTGCTGGAGGCCCTGCCCGACGGCGAGGCCCTCGCCGACGCCGTCGTCTTCACCCCGACCCGCCGGGGCGCCCGGGCGCTGACCGAGAGCTTCGTCGCCGTCGGACCCGGGCGCGCGACCCTGCTCCCCCAGATCCGCGCCCTGGGCGACCTCGACGAGGGCGAGCCGCCGTTCGAGCCGGGCGACCTCTCCCTCGACCTGCCGCCGGCCGTCGACCCCGCCCGCCGCCGCTTCGAGCTGGCCAGGCTGATCGCCGACAGCGCGGTCCTCGGCCGGCCGCTGGACGCCGCCGGGGCGCTGGAACTGGCCGACGGGCTCGCCGACCTGCTCGACAGCCTGCAGATCGAGGAGGTCGAGGACCCCGAGACGAAGCTCGCGGGCCTGGTCGACGGCGACATGGCCCTGCACTGGCAGAGGTCGGCGGACCTGCTCGGCGTCGCCCTCAAGGCCTGGCCCCGGCGCCTGCGCGAGCTGGGCCTCGTCGATGTCGCCGCCCGCCGCGTGCGGCTGCTGCGGGCGCTCGCTGAGCAGTGGGAGCGACACCCGCCGGCGACGCCCCTGATCGCCGCCGGCTCCACCGGCACGGCGAAGGCCGCCGCCGACCTGCTGGGCGTCATCGCCGGCGCGCCGCGCGGGGCGGTGATCCTGCCCGGCCTCGACGAGGGCCTCGCCGAGGCGGCCTGGGCCGATGTCGACGACCAGCATCCCCAGGGGGCGATGAAGCGGCTGCTCGCCCAGGCCGGGATCGGGCGGGACCAGGTCGAGCCCTGGCGGCCCCGGCCCGACGGCGCCGGGCGCTGGCGTCGCCGGCTGATCAACGAGGCCCTGCGGCCGGCCGAGGCCACCGCCGACTGGCGGTCCGTCATCGGACACTTGCGCGACGAAGGTGCCCGCGACGGGGTCGATCCTGTGCGCGCGGGGCTGGACGGCCTGAGCGTGATCGCCGCCCGCCATGAGGTGGAGG
The DNA here is from genome assembly GCA_049323695.1 of Pseudomonadota bacterium. Lineage (GTDB taxonomy): Bacteria > Pseudomonadota > Alphaproteobacteria > Caulobacterales > Caulobacteraceae > Caulobacter. The sequence continues at coordinate 39,082 of JBMOOF010000013.1, read as the reverse complement.
CCGCCGACGTCTGCGCCCTGCTGCTGCGCGAGGCGCTGGAGGTCCCCGGCCGCACCGCCGCCCTGGTCACGCCCGACCTCGCCCTCGCCCGGCGGGTCAGCGGTCGCCTGGCGCAGCTGGGCGTCGAGGCGGATTCCTCGGCCGGCGAGCCCCTCGCCGGTTTCCCGGTCGGGGTGCTGGCGCGGTTGGTCGCCGACTGGGTCGTCGATCCGCTCTCGCCGGTGCTGCTGCTGGCCGTTCTCAAGCATCCCCTGACCCGGCTGGGCCGCGACCCGGCGGATCTGGAGCGGCTGGTCGAGGCCCTGGAAACCTCCTCCGGCCAGGAGAATCCGCGCCTTCGCGGGCCGAGGCCGGCCGGGCGCGAGGCCCTGCTCGCGCGGCTGGCCGACCTTCCCGAGGCGGCGGCCGTCGTCACCGCCGCCTTCACGGCCCTGGATGCGGCGGCCGCGCCCTTCGCCGGCGGCGCCGCGGCGGTCGAAGCCGCCGCTCGCGGTCTCGCCAGGGCGCTCGAGGCCCTGGGCGGCGCGGCCGTCTGGGCGGGACCGGCCGGCGAGGCGGCCGCGGCGCTCGTCTCGGGCCTGCTGACCCACGCCGAAGGCCTGCCGGAGGCCGCGCCGCGGCAGTTCGTCGACCTGCTGGCGCGGCTGCTCGACCGCGAGACGGTGCGCGCGGCGGGGGCCAGCCACCCCCGCATCCGCATCCTGGGCGCCCTGGAAGCGCGCCTGATCCGCGCCGACCGGCTGGTGCTGGCCGGGCTCGAGGACGGCGTCTGGCCCCAGGCGGCGCCGCTCGACCCCTTCCTGTCCCGCGGCATGCGCCGGAAGCTGGGGATCCCGTCGCCCGAGCGCCGGCTGGGCCTGACCGCCCACGACTTCGCCCAGGCCGCCTGCGCCCCCGACGTCACCCTGGTCCATTGTCTGCGCCGCAACGGTTCACCGGCCGTGGAATCGCGCTGGCTCTGGCGCCTGCGCACCCTCGCCCTCGGGGCCGGCCTCGCGACGCTTCCGGGCCGGCCGGAGGTGCTGGACTGGGCCCGCGCGCTCGACGCGCCGGGGCCCTACGATCCCGTTCCGCGGCCCGCTCCGGCGCCGCCCGCCGCCGCCCGGCCCGGACGGATGGCGGTCACCCGCATCGAGACCCTGACCCGCGATCCCTACGCCGTCTGGGCGCGGGACATCCTCAGGCTCTACCCCATGGACCGGCCCGACCAGCCGGTGGAGGTCAAGCAGCGCGGCAGCGCCATCCACAAGGCCTTCGAGGACTTCGCCCGGCTGTGGGAGGCCGGCGAGCCCGCTGACGCCGAGGGGGAGTTCCGCCGGCTCTACGAAACCGCCCTGCTCGCCGCCGGCCTGCCCCGCCCCGCCCTCGCCAGGGAGCGGGCGCTCGCGTCGGAAATCGCCCGCTGGGCCGTCGGCCTCGAGCGCGATCGGCGCGCCGACGGGCGGTCGATCCATGTCGAGGTGGCGGGGGGCTGGCCGCTCGACATCGCCGGCCGCACGGTCACGATCACCGCCAAGGCCGACCGGATCGAGATCGCGCCGGACGGGCGGGGCCACGTGCTGGACATCAAGACCGGCCTGCCGCCCTCCGCCCGGCAGATCGACGCCGGCTTTTCGCCCCAGCTCACCCTCACCGCGGCCATCCTGCATCGCGGCGGCTTCCCCGGCCTGCGGGCGGAGCCCGGAGACCTGACCTATCTGCGAGTCAGCGGCCGCCGCCCGCCGGGCGAGGTCCATGTCCGCAAGGCCGCCGGTCCCGACAGCGAGGAGGCCGCCGAGGCCGCCTTCGCCGGCGTCGTCCGCCTGCTGACCGCCTACGCCGACCCGGCGCGCGGCTACGCCTCGAAGGTCGCGCCGCAGTGGGTCAGGGAATATCCCGGCGACTACGACCATCTGGCCCGCCTCCTCGAATGGTCGACCGGGGGCGACGGCGAAGGAGGCGAGGAATGAGCCAGGGCGCCCAGGCCCAGGCCGCCGATCCGGCCGTCAACGCCTTCGTCACCGCCAACGCCGGGACGGGCAAGACCAAGACCCTGATCGACCGCGTCGCCCGGCTGCTGCTGCGCAAGGTCGAGCCCGAAGCCATCCTCTGCGTCACCTACACTCGCGCCGCCGCGGCCGAGATGCAGCATCGCCTGTTCGCTCGCCTCGGCGCCTGGTCGGTGATGGAGGACAAGGCGCTGTCCGGCGAACTGGCCGATCTCGTCGGCGGCGCGCGGCCGCCCGACGACATCACGCTCTCGGAGGCGCGCAAGCTGTTCGCCAAGGCCCTGGAGACGCCCGGCGGCCTGCGGATCCAGACCATCCACGCCTTCTGCGAGAAACTGCTGCGTCGCTTTCCGGTCGAGGCCGAGCTGCCGCCGGGTTTCACGGTCATGGACGACGCCGAGGCTCTGCTGGTCGCCCGCGAGGCGCGGGACCGACTGGCGACCCTGGCCCTCGACGAGGGCGGCGTGGTCGGCGACGCCTTCGCACGCCTCGCCGTCGCCCTCGACATCGGCGGCTTCGAGGCCATGTTCCGCGTGTTCGAGGATCGGCGGGCGGCCCTGGCCGACTATGTCGCGCGGTGCGGCGGTCTGGAGGCCCTGCCCTCCGCCGTCGCTGTCGCCTGCGGCCTGGAGGCGCTCGAGGACCCCGGCGTCATCGAGGCCGAGGCCTTCTCGCCGCCGGCCATCGACGCCGGCGCCTGGCGGCGGGCGGCGGAGGCGCTGCTGGCGAGCGGCGCCGCCACCGACCGGAAGCACGGCGGGCTCGCCGCCGCGGTCGCCGAGGCCGCCCAGGCCGGCGAAAGCCGGCCCGAGGCCGTGCGCAAGCTCTGCCTCACCGACGACGGCGAGCCGCGCAAGACGCTCGGCACGAAGGCCGTCGATCCCGCGATCCTGCAGTGGCTGGCGAGGGAACAGGCGCGGGTCTGCGCCGCCCTCGCCCGCGCCCGCGCCGCCCGGGTGGCGGAAGACACCGTGATGGTCCTGACGCTCGCCGCCGTCTACGCCAGGGCGTACGAGGCGGCCAAGCGGGACCGCCGGGTGCTCGATTTCGGCGACCTGGTCGACCGGGCGCACGCGCTGGTCGCCACGCGCCCGGACGCGGCCTGGGTGCTCTACAAGCTGGACGGCGGCATCGACCACATCCTCGTCGACGAGGCCCAGGATACGGCCCCCGAGCAGTGGGACATCCTCAACAGCCTGGCCGGGGAGTTCTTCACCGGGGCCGACGCCCCGCGCACCGGCGCGGTCGACCGTTCGCTCTTCGTCGTCGGCGACGTCAAGCAGTCGATCTACTCCTTCCAGGGCGCGGAGCCGGCCCGGCTGCTGGCCGAGTCCCGTCGATACGCCCTGTTGGCCGAGGGCGCCGGCCGGCCGTTCCTGGGTCCCACGCTGGACGTCTCCTTCCGCTCGACGCGCGAGGTCCTGGCCTTTGTCGACGCCGTCTTCGTCGACCCCGCCGCGCGGCGCGGCGTGCCGCCTCCCGCGGACCAGGACGTCGTCCGCCACGAGGCGTTCCGGCGACACCAGGGCTGCGTCGACCTGTGGCCCCTCGAACGGGAGGAAAAGGGCGAGGCCCGCGACGCCTGGGCCGATCCGCTCGACGCGGTCCCGGCGGCCAGCGCCAATCGGCGGCTGGCCGACCGGATCGCCGCCGAAATCAAGGGGATCGTGGCGCGCGGTGATGCGGTCCACGACAGGGACAGCGGCGATCCCAGGCCGGCGCGGTATGGCGACATCCTGATCCTGGTCCGCCGCCGCAAGGCGCTGTTCGAGGAGATTCTCCGCCGGCTGAAGCTGGCGGGGGTGCCGGTCGCCGGCGCCGACCGCCTCTCGCTTTCGGCCCACATCGCCTTCGACGATCTCGTCGCGCTGGCGCGATTCGCCCTGTTCCCGGCCGACGACCTGACCCTCGCCGGCCTGCTCAAGAGCCCGTTCTGCGGTCTTTCCGACGACGACCTCTTCGACCTCGCCCACGGTCGCCGCGACAGCCTGTGGCGCGTGCTGCGCGACCGCGCCGACGAGCGGCCGCCCTGGCGCGAGGCGGTCGACCGGCTCGAGACCGTCCGCTCCATGGCGCGCGATCGCCGGCCCTTCGACTTCTATCGCGACGCGCTCGGCCTGCGCGACGCCGCGGGCCGGTCGATGCGCGCCCGGCTGGTGACGCGCCTGGGCGCCGAGGCGGGCGACGTCGTCGACGAGTTCCTCGCCCGGGCGCTCGAGGCCGAGAGGCGGGGGATCGCCGACCTCGAGCAGCTTGCGCACGTCTTCGCCCGCCTTGAGGTCACGGTGAAGCGCGAACTGGAATCGGCGGTCGACGAGGTCAGGGTGATGACCGCCCACGGCGCCAAGGGCCTGGAGGCGCCCATCGTCTTCGTGCCCGAGACGACGGTCGGCCGGACGGGCCACGGCTCGCCGCTGCTGGAGACCGAGCACCCGGAGACGGGCGAGCGCGGCTTCCTGTGGTGCGCCCGCACGGCGGACGACTGCGCGGCCAGCGCCGCCGCCCGCGCGCGCCGGAAGAAGGCCGAGGAGGACGAGGCCTGGCGCCTGCTCTATGTCGCCCTGACCCGCGCCCGCGACCGCCTGGTCCTCTGCGGCCGGATCGACGCCCGGACGCCGGACGACAGGGTGGGCGGCTGGTACGCCGCCCTGCGCGCCGCCCTCGAGCGCCCGGAGCTGGCCGGCGCGGTCCGAACGGTTCCCTGCGGCGACCTGCAGGCGCGTCGCTACGGCCCCGACCCGCTCCGCGCCACGGACAAGGCGGCCCCGCCCCCGGCCCCCGCGGCGGCGCCCGGATGGCTGTCGCGGCCGCCGCCGGCCGAGGCGCCCGGCCTGCGCTTCGCCTCGCCCTCCCAGCTCGCCGAGCGGGAACGCGGCCCGGCGCTGTCGCCCCTGGACCTTGTCGGCGGCCTGGGACGGTACCGTCGCGGGGACCTCGTCCACCGCCTGCTGCAGCTGCTGCCCGATATCGCGTCCGACGAGCGCCGCGCCGCCGCCGCGCGGATGCTGGATCGCGAGCCGGACCTGACGCCGGCCCAGCGGGCCGAGATCGCCGCCGCCGCCTTCGGCGTGCTGGAGGATCCGGCCTTCGCCGAGGTGTTCGGCCCCGGCAGCCGGGCCGAGGCCGCGATCGCCGGCTCCTCGCCGCGCCTGCCCGAGGGCCTGGCCGTGTCGGGCCGCGTCGACCGGCTGCTGGTCGCGCCCGGGCGGGTTCTGGTCGTCGACTTCAAGACCAACCGTCCGCCGCCGTCCCGGATCGAGGACGCTGACTTCGCCTACCTCGCCCAGATGGCGGTCTATTCGGCCGTTCTCGGCGAGATCTATCCCGGCAGCCGGGTCGAGGCCGCCCTGGTCTGGACCGACGGACCGCGGCTGATGCCGGTTCCAGAAATCATGATCGCCCGGACGCTGGACAGGCTGGGGCGGACTCATTGATAGGAGAGGGGGCGAGGCCTACATCGTTGGCTCAACCCGCGGGGGCCCGCCCGCGCACCGGAGAACTTCCATGAGCACCGTCAAGGTGACCGACGAGACCTTCGAACGCGACGTCCTGCAGGCGGACAAGCCGGTTCTGGTCGACTTCTGGGCCGAATGGTGCGGCCCCTGCAAGCAGATCGCCCCCGCCCTCGACCAGATCGCCGAGGAGCTGGCCGACCACGTCACCATCGCCAAGGTGAACATCGAGGAGAGCCCGACGACGCCCTCGCGCTACGGCGTGCGCGGCATTCCGACCATGATGCTGTTCCGCGGCGGGCAGATGGCCTCGATGAAGGTCGGCGCCATGCCCAAGCAGAAGATCCTCGAGTGGCTCAACGAGGCCGGCGTCGCGGCCTGATCTTCAGGTCGGCCAGGTGTCGGGCGACGCCGCCAGCACCTCGCCGGCCAGGTAGAGCGAACCGCAGATGATGACGTGCGGCGGCGGACCGTCCGCCGCCAGCACGGCTCCGAGCGCCTCGTCGACGCCCGCGAACGCCTCGGCCGCCAGTCCCGCCGCCCGCGCGGCGGCGGCGACCCGCCCGGGCGGGCTCGCCGCGGCGGCCTCGAACGGGACCGCCGCCACCCGCGGCCGCAGCCCGGCGAAGGCGGCGAAGAACCCCTCGGCGTCCTTGTTGGCCAGCAGGCCGCTGATCAGCGCCACGGGCCGCCCGTCGCGCGCCGAAAGGTCGGCCGCGGCCTGCGCCAGCGCCCGGGCGGCGTGCGGATTGTGGCCGCCGTCGAGCCAGAGGTCGGCCCCCGCCGCCTGAGCGATCGCCGCCATCGGTCCCCTGGTCAACCGCTGGAACCGGGCCGGCCAGACCGCGCCCGCGATTCCCGCGCCGATGGCCGCCTCGTCGATCCGCGCCTCGCGCAGCTGCAGGGCGGCGGCGACCGCCAGGCCGGCGTTGGCGATCTGGTGGCGGCCCGGCAGCGAGGGCAGGGGCAGGTCCAGCAGCCGCTCGGGCGTCTGCGCCACCAGCCGGCCGCGCTCCTCCCAGGCGTCGAAGTCCACGCCCATGGCGATCAGCGGCGCGCCCAGCGCCAGCGCCCGGGCCTCGATCACGGCGAAGGCCTCCGCCGGCTGGCGGGCGACCACCACCGGCGCGCCGCGCTTGATCACCCCGGCCTTTTCCCCGGCGATGGCGGCCAGGCTGTCGCCGAGGAACTCGCGGTGGTCGATGTCGACGGGGGCGATGACGCTGACCGCCGGCCGCTCGACGACGTTGGTGGCGTCCAGCACGCCGCCCAGCCCGACCTCGAGCAGGCAGAGGTCGGCCGGGATCTCGCTGAAGGCCTGCAGGGCCGCGGCGGTGGTGATCTCGAAGAAGGTTATGGGCTCGCCGGCGTTGGCGGCCTCGACCCGGTCGAGCACGGCGGCCAGGTGGTCGTCGGCGATCAGGGTTCCGGCCAGGCGGATGCGCTCGGCGAACCGCACCAGGTGCGGCGAGGTGAAGACGTGCACCCGAAGGTCCGCCGCCTCGCCGATGGCGCGCAGGAAGGCCACGGTCGAGCCCTTGCCGTTGGTGCCGGCCACATGGGCCACCGGCGGCAGCCGCCGCTGCGGATCGCCCAGCGCCGCGCACAGCCGCCGCATGCGCCCCAGCGAAAGGTCGATCGACCGGGGATGCAGCGCCCGCAGCCGCTCCAGCGCGGCGTCATGGGCGCGGAGGTGGTCGGTCATGACCGGCGCCTCCGCCTATCCCGGCGAATGCCGGGACCCCGTTGCGAGCGCCGGGCCTGGGTCAGCATCCTGGAAGCTCAGGCTGGATCTGGGTCCCGGCATTCGCCGGGAGGATCGGAAGACGAGCGCTCACGCGGCCTTGCGGCTGCGCCCCATCATCAGGGTCTTGAGGATGGAGCCCAGCACCGCCGGCAGTTCGTGGCGGGCGACGACGCGGTCGACCATGCCCTTCTCGACCAGGTATTCGGCGCGCTGGAAACCCGGCGGCAGGGTCTCGCGGATGGTCTGCTCGATCACCCGGGGGCCGGCGAAACCGATCAGGGCCCCGGGCTCGGCCAGGTGGATATCGCCCAGCATGGCGTAGCTGGCGGTCACCCCGCCGGTGGTCGGGTCGGTCAGCACCACCACATAGGGCAGCCGCGCGGCCTTCATTTCCTGCACGGCCAGGGTGGTGCGCGGCATCTGCATCAGCGACAGGGCGCCTTCCTGCATGCGCGCGCCTCCGGCGGCGGTGAAGGCGACCAGCGGCGCCTGGCGTCGCATCGCCTCGCGGGCGGCGGCGATGAAGGCCTCGCCCGCGGCCATGCCCAGCGAGCCGCCCATGAAGGCGAAGTCCTGAACCAGGGCCACGGTCTCGGTCCCGCCGATGGTCCCGGCGCCGATGGCCACCGCGTCGTTCTCGCCGGTCGCCTTGCGGGCGGCGGTCAGGCGATCCTTGTAGGATTTGCCGTCGAAGAACTTCAGCGGGTCCTCGACCACGGCCGGAGCCTCGATGGGCTCGAAGACGCCGTCGTCGAAGGTGTATTTGAAGCGCAGTTCGGGCCCGATGCGCATGTGGCGGCCGGCCGGGGTCACCCACCAGGCGGCCTCCAGGTCGGGGCGATAGATCATCTCCCCGGTGTCGGGACACTTCACCCAGAGGTTTTCGGGCGTCTCGCGCTTGACGAAGGCGCCGCGCACCCCCGGCGCGATGCGGGCCAGCCATCCCTGCCGCTCTCGGGCGGGGCCGCGGCCGGGCTTTTCGTTCTTCGGGTCAGCCATCGCCATCGCTTCAAGCGTCCCTGACTCGCGCCGATCTCACAGCCTTAGCCAGCTGGGCGGCCTTGGAAAGAACTCTTTCGGTCACGTTTTCGTTCGCTCCGGCCGCCAGGGCGCCTTCGATTTCATCGACCAGGGCCGATCCGACCACCACCCCGTCGGCGATCCGCGCCACCTCGGCGGCGCGCTCCGGCGTGCGGATTCCGAACCCCACGGCCACCGGCAGGCCGGAGGCGTCCTTCAGCCTCTGCACGGGTCGTGCCACGGCGGCGGCGTCCGCCTCCTTGACCCCGGTCACCCCGGCCACGGAGACGTAGTAGACGAATCCGGACGTCCGCCGGACCACGGCCGGCAGGCGCTTCTCGTCGGTCGTCGGGGTCGCCAGCCGCACCAGCGACAGGCCCGCCGCCTCCAGCGCGTCGGTCAGGGGATCGGCCTCTTCCGGCGGGCAGTCGACGATGATCAGGCCGTCAACGCCGGCCTCGGCGGCCTCCCGGGCGAACCGCTCGTAGCCGCGGCTGAGCACCGGATTGAGATAGCCCATCAGCACGATGGGGGTGGCCCCGTCCCGGACGCGGAACCGGCCGACCATGGCCAGCACGTCGGCCATCCTGGTCTTCGCCGCCAGCGACCGCTGGGCGGCCCGCTGGATGGTCGGACCCTCGGCCATGGGGTCGGAGAAGGGCATGCCCAGCTCGATCACGTCGGCTCCGGCGCCCGGCAGCTCCTGAAGCGCCTCGAACGCGGTCTCCAGGTCCGGATCGCCGGCCATGATGTAGGCCACGAAGGCCGCGCGGCCCTCGGCGGCGCAGGCCGCGAAACGGGTCTTCAGGCGGTTGGCGGTCAAATCTTGCGCCCCAGGGCCTCGGCCACCGTGAAGATGTCCTTGTCGCCCCGGCCCGACAGGGTCAGGACGACGATCCCGTCCTTGCCGACCTCGGCGCAGACCTCGGGCAGCCTGGCGATGGCGTGGCTGCTTTCCAGGGCCGGAATGATCCCCTCCAGCTCGGCGCACAGCCTGAAGGCGTCGAGCGCTTCCTGATCGGTGCAGGTCAGGTAGGTCGCCCGTCCGGCATCGTGCAGCCAGCTGTGCTCGGGGCCGATGCCCGGATAGTCGAGGCCGGCGCTGATCGAGTGGGCGTCGAGGATCTGGCCGTCGTCGTCCTGCAGCAGATAGGTCTTGTTGCCGTGCAGGACTCCGGGCCGCCCGCCGGTCAGCGAGGCGGCGTGCTTGTCGGTGTCCAGCCCGTGGCCCGAGGCCTCGACCCCGAAGAGCTTCACGCCCTCGTCAGCCAGGAACGGATGGAAGGTCCCGATGGCGTTGCTGCCGCCCCCGACGCAGGCGACGACCGCGTCCGGCAGCCGGCCCTCGGCCTCCAGGACCTGCGCGCGGATCTCCTGGCCGATCACCGACTGGAAGTCGCGGACCATGGCCGGATAGGGGTGCGGCCCTGCCGCCGTGCCGATCAGGTAGTAGGTGTCGTGGACGTTGGTCACCCAGTCGCGCATGGCCTCGTTCATGGCGTCCTTGAGGGTCGCCGCGCCGCTGGTCACCGGCCGCACCTCGGCGCCCAGCAGGTTCATGCGGAAGACGTTCGGCTTCTGCCGCTCGACGTCGACCGCGCCCATGTAGACGACGCAGGGCAGGCCGAAGCGGGCGCAGACGGTGGCCGTGGCCACGCCGTGCTGGCCGGCGCCGGTCTCGGCGATGATCCGCGTCTTGCCCATCCGCATGGCCAGCAGGATCTGGCCCATGCAGTTGTTGATCTTGTGGGCGCCGGTGTGGTTGAGCTCCTCGCGCTTGAAGTAGATCCTCGCTCCGCCGTAGCGGGCGGTCAGGCGCTCGGCGAAATAGAGCGGGCTCGGCCGTCCGACGTAGTGCTTCAGGAACCCCTGCAGCTCGCCCTGGAAGGCCGGATCGGCCTTGGCCTCGGCGTAGGCCGTCTCCAGGTCCAGCACCAGCGGCATCAGGGTCTCGGCCACGAACCGTCCGCCGTAGTCGCCGAAGCGGCCCTGGGCGTCCGGGAAGGCGGACCAGTCGTTGGGCTTATGCGGAGCGTTCACGGCGTCGCAGGTCTCAGGCGCGGCGAACCGCCTCCAGGAAGGCCGAAATCAGGCCGGGGTCCTTTATCCCGGCCCCCCGCTCCACGCCAGAGGAAACGTCCGCCACGGGCGCGCCGGTGAGCCGCAGGGCCTCGGCCACGTTCCAGGGATCGAGCCCGCCGGCCAGCAGCCAGGGCCTGGCGAAGCGGCGCCCTTCCAGCAGCGTCCAGTCGAAGGCCCGGCCCAGGCCGCCCGGCATGGCGGCGTCGGGCGGCGGACGGGTGTCGAACATCAGATGGTCGACCACCGGCTCGAAGGCCCGCGCCGCGTCGAGATCGCCGGCTCCTGACACCGGCAGCGCCTTGATCACCCCGGCCCCGGTGCGGACCGCCGCCTCGCGCGCCCGGGCCGGCGTCTCCTTGCCGTGCAGCTGGATGAAATCGGGCCGCAGGATCGCGGTCAGCCGGTCCAGCAGGGCGTCGTCGGGGTCGACGGTCACCGCCACCACCGCAGCCCGTCCCCGCGCGGCCGGCGCCAGGCGGGCGGCCGCCTCCGGCGTCACGCAGCGCGGGCTGGCCGGGAAGAAGTTGAACCCGACGAACGCCGCCCCGCCGTCCAGGGCCGCGGCCAGGGTCTCGGGCGTCGACAGGCCGCAGATCTTGGCCCGGGCCATCAGGCCTTCGTGCGCCGCGCCGCCGGCGCGTGCGGCGGCGAGCCGTCCGCCTGGGCCTTCAGCAGGTCGCGAATCTCGGTCAGCAGGGTCTCGGTCGGGGTCGGCGCGGGGTCGGCTTCGGCCTTGGGCGCGGCGTCCTGGTCCCGGCGGATGGCGTTGACCACCTTGACCAGCATGAACACCGCCGCCGCCACGATCAGGAACTGGATGACGGTGTTGACGAAGGCGCCGTAGCCGATCGCCACTTTCTCGATCGCCGGAGTCGCCGGGTTCTCGCGAACGAGGACCCACTCCAGGCGCGAAAAATCGACGCGGCCGGTGATCAGCCCGATCGGCGGCATGACCACCTGGTCGACCAGACTCTTGACGATCGCCCCGAACGCGCCGCCCACCACCACGCCGACGGCGAGGTCGATGACGTTGCCGCGGGCGATGAACTCGCGGAATTCCCTGGCGATGCTCACGACGGGTCTCCTCTCGGCGCCGGCCGGGCGGGCTCCCGCGGGACCGCCGGGCGACGTCAGGCGGGTCAGTCGGCGTTGAGCCGTTCCCGCAACTCCTTGCCGCTCTTGAAGAACGGCACATGCTTGCCCTTCACCGACACCGGCTCGCCGGTGCGCGGATTGCGCCCGGCCCGGGCCGGTCGGGAGCGGACGGAAAAGGCGCCGAAGCCGCGCAGCTCGACCCGCCCGCCGTCTTCCAGCGCGACCGTCATCCGCTCCAGGATCACCCCGACGACGCGTTCGATGTCGCGCTGCGTCAGGTGGGGATTCTCGGCGGCGAGCTTTGCGATCAGCTCGGACTTGATCATGACGTCCCCCGGTCGGCGGCGGCTCGACCTTTGCCCAATCGGATCAGAGACTTCAAGGGGTGTCGGACGCGCCGGCCATTAAGGGGCGGGCAAGGCCGCCGTGGGAGGCTCCCGATCGGGCGGACGTCACCCCGGAGACCGGTCTGCGTGCGTAGGGACCTCAGCGACATCGAATCGGCCGCCGGCCGCCCGGCGGCGGCTGAACGCGCCGCCGGACCCCGCTTCGCCGCCCGGCTTTCCGGCGCCTCGGGCCGTCCCCTCCAGGTCGAGGGCGTGCTGCGCCCGGTCATCGCCCTGGGCGAGGGCGGCGCGCGCGGGCGGGCCGTCGCGGCGACGGTCCGCGAACCCCAGGCCGGCGGCCGCCCGGTCGTCCGCCCGCCCGAGGCCCTCAATCCCGTCGACCTGGAGCGCATCGACCTTTCCGTCGTCGAGAAGGCCTTCGAGGCGATGGAGCCGGGTGAGCCGGGTCAGCGGCCGCCGATCCTGTTCCTGCCGCTCAGCTGGTCGACGGTCCGCAACGCCGCGGCCCGCCGGCGCGTGCTCAGGCTGGCCGCCGCCGGCCAGGTCGCGCGCCGCGTCATCGCCCTGTGCGAGATCGTCGGCCTCGAGCCCGGCGCTCCGCCCTCGGCGGTGCGCGAGACCACCGGCCGGCTGCAGCCGATCTTCCGCGGCGTCCTCGTCCGCGCCGGCCTCGATCGCCGTCCGCTGGCCGGGCTGCAGTCCTGCGGCTTCACCGGCGTGTCCATCGCGGCCGCCGATCTGGACGGCGCCGGGGGCGGGCCGGACGTGCTGCGTCGGGTCCTGGCGCTGCAGGCGATCGGGCCCGGCGTGCTGGTCCATGCGGTCCGGTCGGTGGCCGGTCTCGCCGCGGCCCGCTCGGCCGGAGCCAGCTGGGCCAGCCTCGACATCGTTCCGGGCGCCCGCGACGGCGCCGGCCTCGCCGCCCATGCGAAAGCGGCGGCCGGGGAGCCCCCGACCGCCGCCGCATCGCCCGCGATCGCGGCCGAAGTCTAGTCCTTCGACGCCTTCTCGCGCAGGGCCGCGCCCAGGATGTCGCCGAGCGAGGCGCCGGAGTCCGACGAGCCGTACTGCTCGATGGCTTCCTTCTCCTCGGCCATCTCCAGGGCCTTGATCGACACCGACACGCGACGCGCGGCCTTGTCGACGTTGGTCACCTGGGCGTCGACGCGGTCGCCCACGGAGAAGCGCTCGGGGCGCTGCTCCTGGCGGTCGCGCGAGAGGTCGGACTTGCGGATGAAGGCCGTGACCGGCGCGTCGTCCTCGCCGAACTTGACCTCGATGCCGCCGGTCGTGACCTCGGTCACCGTGACGGTGACGGTCTGGCCCTTGCGGTAGCTGTCGCCGGCCATCGGATCGCCGGCCAGCTGCTTGACGCCCAGGCTGATGCGCTCCTTCTCGACGTCGACGTCGAGCACCTTGGCCTTGATGGCGTCGCCCTTCTTGTAGCGCGCCATGGCCTCCTCGCCCGGGGCGTTCCAGTCCAGGTCGGACAGGTGGACCATGCCGTCGATGTCGCCGTCCAGGCCAACGAACAGGCCGAACTCGGTGGCGTTCTTGACCTCGCCCTCGACCGTCGAGCCGATCGGATGGGCCGACAGGAAGGCTTCCCAGGGATTGGCCATGGCCTGCTTGAGGCCCAGCGACACCCGCCGCTTGGAGCTGTCGACGTCGAGCACGATGACGTCCACTTCCTGCGAGGTGGAGACGATCTTGCCCGGATGCACGTTCTTCTTGGTCCAGGACATCTCCGAGACGTGGACCAGGCCCTCGACCCCCGGCTCCAGCTCCACGAAGGCGCCGTAGTCGGTGATGTTGGTGATCCGGCCGGTGTAGCGGGCGCCGACCGGGTACTTGGCCTCGACGCCGTCCCACGGGTCGGACTGCAGCTGCTTCATGCCCAGGCTGATGCGCTGGGTGTCCGGGTTGATCTTGATGATCTGCACCTTGACGGTGTCGCCCACGGCCAGGACCTGGCTGGGGTGCGACACGCGCTTCCAGCTCATGTCGGTGACGTGCAGCAGGCCGTCGATGCCGCCCAGGTCGACGAAGGCGCCGTAGTCGGTGATGTTCTTGACCACGCCTTCGCGGACTTCGCCTTCCTGCAGCTGGCTGACCAGCTCGGTGCGCTGCTCGGCGCGGGCCTCTTCCAGGATGGCCCGGCGCGAGACGACGATGTTGCCGCGCGGGCGGTCCATCTTGAGGATGGCGAACGGCTGCTCCTTGCCCATCAGCGGGCCGACGTCGCGCACCGGGCGGATGTCGACCTGCGAGCCGGGGAGGAAGGCGCTGGCGCCGCCCAGGTCGACCGTGAAGCCGCCCTTCACGCGGCCGACGATCGAGCCCATGACCGGCTCGCCCTTGGCGAACACGCCTTCCAGGCGGGTCCAGGCTTCCTCGCGCTTGGCCTTCTCGCGGCTGATGACCGCCTCGCCCAGGGCGTTCTCGAGGCGCTCAAGGAACACCTCGACCGTGTCGCCGGTCTTGATGACGGGCTTGCCGTCCTCGCCCAGGCCGAATTCCTTCAGCAGGATGCGGCCTTCGGTCTTGAGGCCGACGTCGACGATGGCGAAGTCCTTCTCGATGCCCACGACCTTGCCGTGGATGACGGTGCCTTCGGCGAAGTCGCCGGCGCCGCCCATGGATGCGTCGAGCAGGGCGGCGAAGTCGTCGCGGCTCGGGTTCAGGCTGAGATCATCGGCCATATGCGGAAACGTCTCTTGGTCTGCGGAACGTCCGTGTCGGCGCGCGGCCGGCGGATTCCGGGCGTTCCAGGGTTGTCGGGGATCAAGCGCCCGCGGCCGTCCGAGGTCCGGCGCGTTGGATTCAGCGTCTGGCGGTTTCCCACCGGCTGCGCGCCGTCTCGACGATGCGGCGGGCCGCATCGAAGGCCGCGTCTATAGTCATTTCGGTGGTGTCGAGCAAGACCGCGTCCTCGGCCATGACCATGGGCGAGTCCTTGCGGGCGGCGTCGCGCGCGTCCCGGGTGCGGATGTCCTCGAGCACCTCCTCGTAGGCCACGGTCTCGCCCTGGCCCGTCAGCTGCTTCCAGCGGCGCAGGGCCCGCGCCTCCGGCGTGGCGGTGACGAAGAGCTTGGCCGGGGCGTGCGGGGCGATCACGGTGCCGATGTCGCGTCCGTCGATCACGGCCCCCGGCTCCCGGGCGGCGAAGGCGCGCTGGAAGTCGCGCAGCACGTCGCGCACGGGGCTGTAGACGGCGACCCGGCTGGCCGCCTCGCCGGCGGCGCGGGTGCGCACCTGCGGCCGCTCCAGCTCGGCGGGGTCGAGGGTCCTGGCCGCGGCCGTGGCCGCCGCCTCGTCGCCGAGGTCCCCGCCCTCGGCCAGCACCCGCACGCCGACGGCGCGGTAGAGCAGGCCGCTGTCCAGCACCGGATAGCCGTAGAGGGCGCCCAGCCGGACGGCGATGGTGCCCTTGCCCGAGGCGGCCGGACCGTCGACGGCGATGACGAAGCCCACGCCTTCAGGCCTCCTCGATCCGGGCGCCGAGCGCGCGCATCAACGCGGCGAACCCCGGGAAACTGGTGGCGATCATGCCGGGCTCGTCGACGCGGACCGGCTCCATCGCCGCCAGGCCCAGCACCAGATGGCTCATGGCGATGCGGTGATCGCCGGCGGTCTCGACCAGCGCCCCGCCGCGCGGCGGCTGGCCCGTGCCGCGGACGATGAAGCCCTCCGGCTCCTCCTCGACATCGACGCCGCAGGCCTCGAGGCCGGCGGCCATCAGGGCGATGCGGTCGCTTTCCTTGACCCGCATCTCGCCGATCCCCCGCATCACCGTTTCACCCTCGGCGAAGGCGGCGGCGACGGCCAGGACGGGATATTCGTCGATCATGCTGGGCGCCCGGCCCGGCGGCACGACGATCCCCCGCAAGGCCGAATGCCGGGCGGTGATGTCGCCGACCGCCTCGCCGCCGCTCTCGCGCCGGTTGGTCACGGCGATGTCCCCGCCCATCTCGCGCAGGCAGTCGATCAGGCCCGTGCGCAGGGGGTTCAGCATCACGCCCTCGACCGTCACCGCCGACCCCGGGGTGATCAGCGCCGCCACGATCGGGAAGGCGGCGGACGAGGGATCGCCGGGCACGCTGACGTGGCGTCCGGTCAGGGCCGCGCCCTTCTTCAGGATGACCACCCGGCGGTCGTTGTGGTCGGCGACGATCACCTCGGCCCCGAAGGCGCGCAGCATGTGCTCGGTGTGGTCGCGGGTCGGCTCGGGCTCGGTCACCTCGACGTCGGCGTCGGCGCCGAGCCCGGCCAGCAACACGGCGGACTTCACCTGCGCCGAGGCCACCGGCAGGGTGTAGTTCAGGCCGCGCAGGCCGCCGCCCTTCAGGGTCAGCGGCAGGCGGGTCCCCCGCCGGGCGATCCAGCTCGCCCCCATCCGGCCGAGCGGCTCGAGCACCCGGGCCATCGGCCGCCGCCGCAGCGAGGCGTCGCCGGTGAAGGTCGCGGCGATGTCGAAGGCGGCCGCCGCTCCCATGATCAGCCGCACGCCGGTGCCGGCGTTGCCGCAGTCGATGACCGCGTCGGGCTCGGAGAAGCCGCCCTCGCCCTCGACCGTCCACACGCCGTCCGGATCGCCCTTGGGCGGCGGCGAGACCCTGGCGCCGAAGGCGGCCATGGCGCGGGCGGTGGCCATGACGTCGTCGCCGGTGAGAAGGCCCGCGATCGTCGTGCGGCCCCTGGCCAGGGCGCCGAGGATCAGGGCCCGGTGCGAAATCGACTTGTCGCCCGGCACGCGGACGCGGCCGGAGAGGGGGGCGCCGGGGCGGGCCGAAAGCACGGCGGCGGTCATGCCGGGCGCAAGCTCCTGAAGAGGCTGGGAGAAGGGCGGGGATTGCTTTTGACAGCGCCCCCGCCCCGTGGCAAGGGAGCCGCCGCTTCCGCTCCAAGACCTTCAGAGGATCGCCCCTTGGCCAACCCTGAACTGGGCGCAAAACAGATTTGCCCCAATTGCCAATCGAAGTTCTACGATCTCGGCCGGCGCCCGGCCGTCTGCCCCAAGTGCGGGGAGAGCTTCGACCCTGAAGAGGCCGTCCGCAACCGCCGGGTCCGCGCCCGCTCCGCGGCGCCGGACTACGAGGACGAGGCCGAGAAGGAGCCCAAGGTCGCCGAGACCGAGGGCGACGGCTTCGAGGACGAGGCCGACCAGACGCCGGAGATCGACGACGAGGCCGCCGCCGAGCCGCTGGAGACCGACGACGAGGAGGCCGACGAGGCCGGCGTCGCTCCGGCGGGCGGCGAGGACCTGGGCGTCGACTTCGCCGAGGACGAGGATCTCGCCGAGGACGCCGACGACGTGCCCTTCCTCGAGGACGAGGACGAGGACGATTTCCCGGACGACGAAATCGACGGCCTGCCCGGCGAGGGCGGCGACGAGGACTGATCCGGTCCGGGGCGCGGGCGCGGCGAATTTTCCCGCTCCCGCCCCCTTGATCGGCGAGGGATGACGGCATAGTAGTCGCGCCCTCGCCGCCGGCCCGCCGGTCGCGGGACCCGACCTCGGGGCTATAGCTCAGCTGGTAGAGCGCTTGAATGGCATTCAAGAGGTCAGCGGTTCGACTCCGCTTAGCTCCACCATGGAAGCCCGCCGGCGACCCCGGCGGGCTTTCGCCTTTCTAGCCCTTCACCCTGGCTAGCAGGCGGGCGGCGAGCGCCAGCAGGACGGCGTTCAGCGTCAGCGCCCCGCCGACCGCGGCCAGGGTCTGGACGGGATCGCCCGCCGGGAGCGCCAGGCTCCAGGGCAGGGCCAGCGCCCGGGCCGCGTCGGCCGCGCCGGGGTCGGCCGCCGCGCCGAACAGCCCGAGCAGGCCGACGACGGCGACGGCAAAGGCGGCCAGCGCCAGCAGCAGGAAGAGAAGGCTCGCCACCCCGACGGCGCGGGAGAGGCGTTCGCGGACGCCCGTGTCGTGCACGGGCTGGAGGGCCAGGGCCATGACGCTTTCCTTCCGACGAGTCGCGGCCGGCGTCTGGCGCGCCGGCTCGGGAACAACTCGCCCGCAGGGTGAACCCCTTTCGCCCCGTCTTCAACCGACGGGGGAGGGCGTCAGCCGGCGATCCGGGCGGAATTCATCACCGCCTCCACCTCGGCCCGCGTGGCGGCGAAGTAGTGTTCGGCGGGCGCGGTGTAGAGGATGATGTAGAGGCGATCGTTGACCACCGCGAGCTGCGCGAGGCCGGCGATGTCGAGACCCGCCGCCGTCTTGGCGGTGATGTCGAGGCGCAGGGCGTCCCGCTCGCCCACCTTGACCGGGCGAAGATTGTCGGTCTCCACGCGCTGGAAGCCGATGTTCACGAGGCTGTCCGCCAGGAACTCGACCTGCTCAAGCGGGGTCATTCCGGCCCGCCAGGCCGGGGCCGGCTTTTCCTTGCTGACGCTGCGGGTGACCGACTCGCCGGGCTTCAGGCCGTCGATGACGAACAGCGAGTTCAGCATCGGGCCGTCGACGGTCAACATCCGCACGGCCTTGGGCGATCCGATCACGGGCCCCAGGTCGGTCCAGGTGCGGCCCACCGTGATCTGGTGGCCGCCCGACGCATAGGGTCCCGGCGGCACCGCCTTGATCCCGGCGCAGGCGGCGAGAAGCAGCGGCATGGCGAACGAAGCGACGATGCGCGGGGTGCGGGCGGTCATGATGGGGAGCCTTCGTTCAGCTTTTTGAGGCTGGCCTCGACGAGCCAGCGGTCGTCCGCGCCCGTCGCCCTGGCCAGATAGGTTTCGTAGGCGGTCCGGGCTTCGGCGGCCTTTCCCAGCCTGACCTGCATGTCGCCCAGCTCGCGCCATACCGCGACCGGCGCGTCGGGACGTCCGGAGGCCGACAGATAGGCCGCGACGGCCTTCTCCTGGTCTCCGTCCAGACGCCGCCGCCGATAGGCCTCGCCCCGATAGAACTCGAGCAGGCCCAGATCCTCGCCGTCGGCCATCAGCCGGTCGATCAGGTACAGGGTCTGGCCGTAGTCGCGCCGGCGCAGGTCGTCGGTCAGCCAGGCCGGCAGGAACCTGCGGATCTTCGCGCGATAGAGCGCCCGCTCGTTCTCCGTCGGCGCGGTCCGCCCTTCGGCCAGGGCGTCGAGCGCGGCGATCCGGTCGGTGGTGACCGGATGCGTCCTGAAGATGCTGGCCCGGGTGTCCTCGGTGCGGGTCTTCGGAAAGTCCGAGGCGGCGGTTTCCGACCGGAGCGTCCGCCACATCGCCGCGGCGGCGGCCGGATCGTAGCCGGCCTTCGTCGCGCTCTCGAAACCGAGGCGGTCGGCCTCGATCTCCTGGTCGCGGGAGAAGGCGAAGACCGTCGAGATCGCGCCCAGGTAAAGCAGGCTTCCGACGATGCCGCCGCCGGTCGCCAGCATCAGCACCATGCCCAGGTTCGATCGGTCCTTGATCGTCCGCCACTGCGCCAGGGCGTGGCCGTGCGCGAAATGGCCGACTTCGTGGCCCAGCACGAAGGCCAGCTCCGATTCGCTGCGCGCCCGCAGCAGCAGACCGGACCACACCTCCATGTAGCCGTTGGGCGCCATGGAGGCGTTGAAATAGGGCCGGTCCATCACATAGACGCGGATGTCCGAACAGTACTCGGCGGCCACCTTGCAGGCGACGCCCCGCACGTAGGCGGTCAGTTCGGCGTCTCGGTTGAGCTCGGCGTTGGTCCTCGCCGCCAGCTCGGCCTTGTCCGACTGGGCCCACAGGCCGCCTTCGACGGTCGCGATGTCGGGCCGCCCCCCCGCGGCCCTCTGGGCCAGCGCGGGCGTGACCGAGGTGGTCGCCAGACAGGCCGCCAGGACAGAGGAGACGGCCGCCCGCGGGATCGGCCGACGCATCAAAGGGGCAGGCCCTTGAGCAGCGATTCGGTGAGCAGCCGGGCGCCTTCGGGGGTTCGCATGTCCGCGTTCGGCGCGGCGATCGCGTAGTTGAACCAGATCACCCTGCCGGTCTTCAGCTCCACGAGCGAGGCGTAGATCTGCTGGCCGCCCATCGGGATGCTGACGCCCAGGGCCGCGGCGCCGATCATCATCGCCACCCGGCCCCCGCTCGAATAGGAGCCCCGGCCATAGACGAACAGGGCGTAGTCGCTGCCATACTTCGCCGCCAGCAACTGGGCGCCCTCGCCCAGCGTCCAGTCGAAGCCGGACTTGGACGGCAGGCCCTTGCCGTACAGGCCATAGGAGAAGATCGCCGAGCTGACGGCGCCGTTCAGCCGCAGCACCTGGCCTTCGCGCCCCTCCATCTCCGTCGCCGGATCCAGGACGGTGAGCTTGTGCGACTTGCCCTGCAGGGCGGCGTCGACGGCGCCCTGGATGTTGGCCCTGGCCGACGCGGTCCAGTCGGCGCGGGGCTCCAGCAGGCCCGAGGCGGTCAGCAGACTCAACTCGATGTCGGGCTGGGCGACCAGCACCCGGGCGTTCTGGGGCGGCGCCTCGGGCAGCCCGGTGGCCGACTTGACGTTGGTGGTCGTGCAGGCGGCCATGGCCAGGCACGCGACGGCCATCGCCAGAAAGCGCTTCATTGAAAATCCCCGACCCCAAATCAACTTGAGCGCAATTAGACCGGTTCTGCGCGCGGCGCCTAGAGCCTGATGGGCCATGATCGCACCGACCTGAAACCGGGTTCAGCCGGCGGACGGGGGCCGTCCGACCGCAGCCTGTCCCGCCGCGCCGTCCCGCGCGGCGGCCGCCGCCAGGGACGGGCGGGCCTCTCGCCCGAGGCGACGCCCCGGAAGGCGACGCCTTGCGGTTCGGGACCGCGATCGCCACATCGGGAAAGCCGCCAGGGACGGCGCCGATTCGGGCCGGCCCTGGCGGGAGTCGCTTTCGCCAAGGACTCGAGACAACGAGATGACGACCAGACCCCTGCTCTTCGACAGCCCCTTCCTGCTGGGCTTCGAACACACGCGCGGACTCATCGAGCGCGCCGCCAAGGCGGCCGCCGAGGGCTACCCGCCCTACAACGTCGAGGCCCGCGAGGGCGGCGGCGTTCGCATCACCCTGGCCGTGGCCGGCTTCTCGCCGGATCAGCTCGACATCCAGGTCGACGGCGAACAGCTCACCGTCTCCGGCCGCCGCGGCGATCCGGGCGAGGGGTCCGAGCGGGCCTATCTGCATCGCGGCATCGCCGCGCGCGGGTTCCAGCGGACCTTCGTCCTGGCCGACGGGATGGAGGTGACGGGCGCTCTGCTGGAGCACGGTCTGCTGCACGTGGACCTGGACCGGCCGGAGCCCGAGCGCCTGGTCCGGCGGATTCCCATCCGCACGGCGGAGTGACTGTCTGTAACCGGAACGCGAACGGCCGGCTGAACCGGCGGTCGTGAGTTGCGTTCCACTTTTCGAAGGAGGTGGTCGTGATGACGCCCCAACTACTCAGCAACGAAGCGTTCGCCGCCCTGGGAGCGCCCGACCTGGTGTATGTGCGCCCCGTCAAGGGCGCCGAGATCATCGCCAGCACACCCGTCGCGGCGCTGCAGGGATTTCCCCTGACCCCCGACCAGATCCTCTACGCCGTGCACCGCGCCGACGGCGAGCGCCTGGCCGTGATGACCGACCGCGACTCGGCGGTCGCCGCCGCCCTGGCGCACGAGCTGGCGCCGGTGTCCGTGCACTGAAGCGGGAGGCCGGTCAGGCGGCCGAGGATTGCTGGTCGCGCGAGAGCAGGGCCAGGATGGCTTCGGTCGTGCGGGCCTGACGCAGCTGCTGGCGGACGTCGCCCTTGCGCAGCAGCCGCGACACCCTGGCGAGCGTCCGCAGATGCTCGCCGTCGGCGTCCGCCGGCGCGAACAGGGCGAAGACCAGATCGACCGGCTGGTCGTCCACGGCCTCGAACGGGGCCGGCTGCTCCAGGCGCATGAACACCCCGCGCATCCGGTCCAGGCCCGGCAGGCGCGCATGCGGCACGGCCACGCCGTGACCGACGCCGGTCGACCCCGCGGCCTCGCGCTCCAGCAGGGCGTCGAGCACCGTCTCCGCGGGCACGCCCAGGGTCCGGGCGGCGATGTCGGCCACCGCCGACAGAACCTGACGCTTGCTGCCGCCCCCCGCGCGCGGCGCGATGGCGCGCGGCTCCAGCAGATCTCCGATGTTCATACGCTCGAGACTCGCAAGAAGCTGGCCGGGGCGAGAACGGGACGGCCGCGCCGTTCAGGCGCTGGCCCGCATTCCATCACCGGCGTTTGATTGGGTCCGCTCCGGATCGATCCAGCCGATATTGCCGTCCGGCCGACGATAGACCACGGACAGTCCGCCGTGGGCGGCGTTCCTAAACACGATTGTCCGGGATTCGGTCAAGTCCAGTTCCATGACAGCCATGGAAACGGTCATGGTCTTCAGCGTCTCTTCCGACTCGGCGATGATCATGCCGGCCGGCGGGGCGTGGCCGTCGACCTCGTCCCAGGCCTCGGTCTCGCCCTCCGGGGCCCGCAGGACATAGAGCTGGGCCGTTTCCTGGCGCCGGGCGCCGGCCTGGGTCGAATAGCTCTTGAGGCGCCGCTTGTAGCGCCGGACGCGGGTGTCGATCTTGGCCAGGGCGTCGTCGAAGGCCGCGTGGGCGTCGCCGCCCAGGCCGTGGCTGACCAGCACCTGGCCCGAGACCAGGCGTACGGTGCAGTCGACCCGGAAGGCGTAGCCCTCCTTGGAGACGACGACGTCGGCGGTGCCGCCGCGGTCGAAGTACTTGCCGATGGTGGAGGAGAGGTCGTTCGAGACCCGCGCACGCAGGGCCTCCCCGACGTCGACGTGCTTGCCGGAGACTTGCACTTGCATGCCCGATAGAACGCGCCCGCCGCCGCGCGGTGTCAATCCGCCGAAGGCCGAGCTCCCAGGGATGTGAGCGGCGCGGCTCATCCGGCCCCCAGCAGGCGCAGGCCGGCCTCGATCGTCGCCACGGCCACCCGCCACCCGACCACCAGCAACCCGACGCTGACCCCCGCGATGGCGTAGCCGGCCAGGGCCAGCCAGCCGTCCCGCTGGACCAGGCCCAGTCCGAAGGCGGCGATGGCCGCGGCCGGCGCCATGTTGCCCAGGAAGATCGGCAGCAGCAGCACCAGCGACAGCAGGAAGCAGGTCAGCCCGATCAGCCGGTCGCCGAGGTGGCCGTAGAGGAACACCATGCGCGGCCGCGACACCGTCTCGATCCGGCGGAGCGTCGGAATCAGCCGGTGCAGCGCGGCGGCGAGGTCCCGCCGCCGCAGTTTCCGCTCGTCGATGAACCGCGGCAGCCAGGGCCCGCGCACGCCGATGGCGATCTGGGGCGTCAGCAGCACCAGCGGCGCGGCCAGGAAGGTCGACGATCCCGGCGGCAGCGGCAGCCAGTTGGGCGCGGAGAAGATGAACAGCAGGGCCCCGAACGAGCGACGGCCGAGCCTGTGGACGAGTTCGCCGATCGTGACGGTCGGGTCCGGATCGTCGGCGATCTCGAGCAGAAGGTCGGACAGCGGCCTGCGGCGTTCCCTGGGATCCATGACTTCCCTTAACGCGCGCCGAGGGGAATGGCGCGCGGAGACTCAGACCGCGGCGCGAAGCATTCGCCGCCGCTCGACGGAGGAGGGGATGCGCATCGCCTCGCGGTACTTGGCCACGGTGCGTCGGGCGATGTCGACGCCGGCCTCCTTGAGGATGTCGACGATGGCGTCGTCCGAGTGCACGTCGGCCTCGGCGTGTTCGGCGTCGATCAGCTGGCGGATACGGTGGCGCACGCTCTCCGCCGAGTGGGCCTCGCCCCCGGCCGAGGAGGCGATCGCCGAGGTGAAGAAGAACTTCAGCTCGAACACCCCGCGCGGGGTGGCGACGTACTTGTTCGAGGTCACCCGGCTGACCGTGCTCTCGTGCATGCCGATGGCGTCGGCGACGGTCTTCAGGTTCAGCGGCCGCAGGTGCTCCACCCCGAAGGCGAGGAAGCCGTCCTGCTGACGGACGATCTCGCTCGCCACCTTGAGGATGGTGCGGGCCCGCTGGTCGAGGCTCTTGACCAGCCAGTTGGCGCTGGCCAGGCAGTCGGAGACGAAGGTCTTCTCCTGGTCGGTCCGCGCGCCGCCGGCGATGCGGGCGTGGTAGCGGCGGTCGACCAGCACCTTGGGCAGGGTGTCGGTGTTCAGCTCCACATGCCAGAGGCCGCCGGCGCCCTCGCGCACGAAGACGTCGGGCGTGACCGGCTGCGAAGGTTCGCCGCCGAAGGCCGCGCCCGGGCGGGGCGTCAGGGCCTTCAGCTCGGCGATCATCTCGCGTAGGTCCTCGTCGTCGACGCCGCAGGCCTTGCGCAGCGCGCCCAGGTCCCGCCGCGCCAGCAGGTCGAGATTGTCGAGCAGGGCGGCCATGGCCGGGTCGAACCGGTTCCGCTCGCGCAGTTGGAGGGTCAGGCATTCGCGCACGTCGCGGGCCATGACGCCGGTGGGCTCGAAGCCCTGCAGCACGGCCAGCACCCGCTCGATGAAGTCCAGGCCGCACCCCAGCCGCGCGGCCATCTCCTCGAGGTCGGCGCGCAGATAGCCGCCCTCGTCGACGGCGTCGATCAGCACTCCGGCCACCGCCCGCTCGGCGTCGGTCAGGCGCGCCACGGCGAGCTGGTCGTGCAGGTGGCCGCCCAGGGTCTTGTCGTGGGTCAGGCGGCTTTCCAGACCTTCGTCGCTTTCGAAGCCGCCGCCGCGCGAGGCGCGCGACCAGTCGACCTGGCCGCCGGCGTGGGCGCCCTCGCCGGTGTCGCCGTCGCCGGCGTCGCGTTCGCCGGGAGACAGGTCCTGCGGCCCGGCGTCCATGTCGGCCTGGGCCGCGCCGTCGGGCACGTGGTCGACGGAATAGTCCTGGCTCTCGATCCTGACCGGTTCGGCCTCAGGCTCGTTGTCGCGGTCGTCGCGCTGAAGCAGGGGATTGCGCTCCAGCTCGGCCTCGACATAGGCCTCGAGCTCGAGGTTGGTCAGCTGCAGCAGCTTGATCGCCTGCTGCAGCTGCGGCGTGATGACCAGGCTCTGGCCCTGCCGAAGCTCGAGTCTCGGTCCCAGCGCCACGCCCGTCTCCACCCCGATGTTCCTGGTGGAGGCAGCTTCGCCGCCGACGGTTAACGCGACCCTTAAGCGGCGCCGATCTTGCAGAGGCCGCCGCCCCGACCGGCCGGAAAGTTCACCCCGGCCGCCGGCGGGCGCGCCATTGCTCGCGGGTCTGGCCCCAGATGTCGATCGGCAGCTCGTGGAAGGGCGGCGGCATGCGCCCTTCGCCGCGATTGGTCGAGCCCAGCCGCGCGGCGACCTTCTGGGAATTGACGTTGCCCGGATCGATGCAGTGGATGACCTCGGTCCAGCCGAGGCGGTCGAAGGCCCAGTCGATGGCCGCGCTCGCCGCCTCGACCGCGTAGCCCTTGCCCCAGGCGCGGGGGTGCAGGCCCCAGCCGACCTCGGTTCCGGGCCACTCCTCCGGCTGCCAGGGACCGATACGGCCGACCCACAGGCCGCTGGCCTTCTCGATCACCGAGAACATCGCGAAGCCCTTGATCGCCCACGATCCGGCCATGCTGGCCAGGCCGCGCCAGCTCTGCGCGCGACCCATCTGGCCGCCGATGTACCGCGCCGCCTCGGCGTCGGCCATCATCTCGGCCCAGCCGTCGAGGTCCTCCTGGGCCGTGGGGCGAAGGACGAGGCGTTCGGTTTCGAGGGTCGGTCCAGGCGCGATCATGCCGCCTCTGTAGCCGACGACGGGCGGCCGCGCAGCCGTCCGCTCGCCGAACCGGCCGCCTTTTCGCGTACCGATGATCTCTCGACGATCGGGCCGGACGCGCCTAGCCTCGCCGCAGCCTTTCCATCTGGGGGAATACGCTATGGGAAGAGTTCTTCTGGCCGGCCTTGTCGCCGGCGTCGCCATGTTTGTCTGGTCGGCCCTGGCCCACACCGTCCTGCCGCTCGGCGAGACCGGTCTGCGGCAGGTCGGCCCCGATTCCGCCGTTCCCGCCGCCGTGCTCCAGGAGCTGGGCGCGCGCGACGGCCTCTACAGCTTCCCCGGCGTGGCCGGGAACCCGCACGAGGACAAGGCCGCCTACGCGGCGCTCGAAGCCAAGATGAAGACCGGCGGCTCCGGCCTGATCGTCTATCGCGGCCCGGGCGACCCGCCCGACATGGGGCCGCTGATGGGGATCGAGCTGGCGCTGGAAATCGCGCAGGCGATCATCCTGGCCTGGGTGCTGTCGAAGCTCCCGGCCGGTCTCGCGGGCCGGACCCTCGCCGGGACCGCCGTGGGCGTCGCCGTGGGCGTCAGCACCAACGGCTCCTACTGGAACTGGTGGGGCTTCCCCGTCGACTACACGCTGGCGGCGATCGTCGTGCAGGTGGTCGGCTACGCGCTCGCCGGCCTGGTCGCCGCCCTGATCCTGGGCTGGAAGGCCGGGACGGCGGAGGCCTGACCCCGTCCGACACGTCCCCTGCGCGCGCGCCGGGGGCGGGTCGAACGCCGCCTCCCAACGCCCCTTCCGGGACCGGGAAGCCGCGGTCGCGCATGAGGGCGCCGATCTTCGGGTCGCGGCCGCGGAAGTCGCGGAACTGCTGGGCCGGATCGACGCTGTTCCCGCGCGACATGATGGTCCTGTACAGCCGGTCGGCGGTCGCCCTGTCGTAGGCGCCGCCGGCCTCGACGAAGGCTTCCCAGACGTCCGCGGTCAGGGTGTCGGACCACAGGTAGCTGTAGTAGCCGGCCGAGTAGCCGTCGCCCGAGAAGACGTGCCCGAACTGGGGCGTGCGGTGACGCATGACGATTTCGGACGGCATGCCCAGCCTGGCCAGTTCCTCGCGCTCGAAGGCGTCCGGGTCGATGTCGACGTCGCCGGCCAGGTGCAGCTTCATGTCGATCAGGGCGCTGGCCAGGTACTCGGTGGTGGCGAAGCCCTGGTTGAAGGTCTTGGCCCTCTCGATCTTGTCCACCAGCGCCTGCGGGATCGGCTCGCCGGTCTGGTGGTGGACGACGTAGGTCTTCATGACCTCGGGCGTGGTCAGCCAGTGTTCATTGAGCTGGCTGGGGAACTCGACATAGTCGCGGGCGACCGCTGTCCCCGACACCGACGGATAGGTGACGTTGGAGTTCAGGCCGTGCAGGGCGTGGCCGAACTCGTGGAACATGGTCTCGGCGTCATCCCAGCTGATCAGCACCGCCTCGCCCGGCGCCCCTTCGATGAAGTTGGAGTTGTTGCTGACGATGGTGGTGACGGTCTTCCGGAACTTTTCCTGCGTCCGGTAGGCGTTCATCCAGGCGCCGGAGCGCTTGCCCGGCCGGGCGTAGGGGTCGAAGTACCAGAGGCCGACGTGTTTGCCGCCCTTGGTCACCTCCCACACCCGCACGGTCGGGTGGAACACCGGCAGGCCGTGCACCTGCTTGAACCGGAAGCCATAGAGGCGGCCGGCGGCGTAGAACATGCCCTCGCGCAGCTTCTCCAGCTGCAGGTAGGGCTTCACCTCGTTGAGATCGAGGTCGTACTTCGCCTTGCGCACCTTCTCGGCGTAGTAGCGGTAGTCCCAGGGGGCCAGGGTGAAGCCGCCGCCTTCCGCGTCGATGATCTTCTGCATCTCGGCGACGTCGTTCTTCACCGCCGCGACGGCGGGGGTCCAGACCGCCTCCATCAGCTCCATGGCCCGCTCGGGCGTCTTGGCCATGGCGTTCTCGAGCCGCCAGTGGGCGTGGGTGCGGTAGCCGAGCAGGTTGGCCCGCTCGACCCGCAGTTTCAGGATCCTGGCGATGATGGCGTTGTTGTCGGTCGCGCCGCCGTTGTCGCCGCGGTTGACGAAGGCCTTCCAGACCTTCTCGCGCGTGGCCCGCGCCGGCGAGTAGGTCAGGTAGGGATCGACGCTAGAGCGGGTGTTGACGATGAGGTTCTTGCCCTCCATCCCCCGCTGCTTGGCGCTGGAGGCGGTCGCCTTGACCAGCCACTCGGGCAGGCCCTCGAGGTCGGCGGCGGTCAGTTCGATGAAGGTGTTCTCGTCGGCCAGCAGGTTCTGGCTGAACTTGGTGTAGAGGCCGGCCAGCTCCTCGTTGATCGCCGCCACCCGGGCCTTGCGGTCCGCCGGCAGCCTGGCGCCCTGCCGCACGAAGCCCGTGTAGTAGATCCAGGTCAGCCGCTTCTGCTCGTCGGTCAGGCCCGCGGCGCCGCGCGTGTTGTAGACCGCCTCGACCCGGGCGAAGAGCTTCTCGTTCTGATTGATCCGGTCGCCCAGCTGGGCGTACTTCGGATCCATCTCCTCCTCGACCTTCTGGAACTCGGCCGTGCTCATGTTCGAGCCCCAGATGCCGTAACAGGTCGAGACGTCGTTCAGCCGCCGGGCGGTGTCCTCCATCGCCGCGATGGTGTTCTCGAAGCTGGGCGCCGCCGGGTTGTTCGCGATGGCGTCGATCTCGGCCAGGTTCTCGGCCATGGCCGTCTCGATCGCCGCCTTGAAGTCGGCGACCCGGACCTTGTCGAAGGCAGGCACGCCGCCGTAGGGGCCCGTCCAGGGCGCCAGAAGCGGATTGTCGGAGGCGGCGGCCAGCGCCCGGCCGGCGAAGCCCGCGGTCGCGGCGGCGGCCGCGCTCGCGGCGAGGAATGTACGACGATGCACGGATGGTCTCCCCAGTGTCCCGTTGGCGCCGGCGACCCTATCCGGGCGCGGCCCCGACGTCACATGAACGGCCTGTAATGACCCGCATGGACGCTGGCCGGACGGAAGGCTAAAGGCCGGACCATGTCCATTGGCGTCTTCGATTCCGGCGTGGGCGGCCTGACCGTCCACCGCGCGCTCGTCGAGCGGTTCCCGGCGGCCGACTTCGTCTATCTGGCCGACCAGGCCAACGCCCCCTATGGCGGCCGCCCGGGCGAGGAGGTCGTCGACCTGACCCGGGCGGGCTGCATCCGCCTGTTCGACGAAGGCGCCAGCCTGGTGGTCCTGGCCTGCAACACCGCCTCGGCCATCGCGCTCCGGCGGCTGCAGCAGACCTGGCTGCCGGGCTATCGTCGCGAGACCGGCCGGACGCTCAACGTGCTCGGCATCATCGTGCCGACCATCGAGGCGGCGACGGGCCTCCCCTGGGAACACGAGGCCGATCGCCGGGACGAGCGGGTGCAGAAGGTCGACGTCCTGGGCGTCTTCTCCACGCCGGGCACGGCCGGCAGCCGCGTCTTCGAGATCGAGATCGACAAGCGCAAGCAGGACCTGGCGGTGTTCTCCGAGCCCTGTCCGGACCTGGCGCGGATGATCGAGGAGGGCGCCGGCCGCGAGGTCCTGCGGACCGAGATCGCCGGCCACGTCGACGCCCTGCGCCGCCGGATCGGCCGCCATCCGGACCGCGCCATCCTGGGCTGCACCCACTACGAGATCGTGGCCGACCTGTTCGTCGAGGCGCTGCCGCCGGGGACGCCGTTGATCCACCAGCCGGGCGCCGCCGCCGAGGCCCTCGGCCGCTACCTCGAGCGGCATCCCGAATATGTCGCCGGCGGCGCGGGCCTGCGCCGGTTCCTCACCACCGGCGTTCCCGGGCGGCGGAACGACCACGTCGCCGCCTTCTGGGGCGCGCCGCTGAGTTTCGAGAAAGCCTAGGGACAGCTTTTCGTGTCCCTCGGGACACGATTAGCTGTCCCTTCGCTCCCCACACGGGGACAGGAAATGGTGTCCCGAGGGACACCAAGTCCAGTCCCCTTGAATGGTCAATCAACCCGTGCTTCGCTGCGGCGGTCGCAGGGGAGCGCCGTCATGAAATTCGCACCGATCGCCGCCGGCCTGCTGCTGCTCGCCGCCGCCGCGCCGGCCGCCGCCGAGGTCAAGGCGACCTGGACCGCCGGCATCCGTGTCGAGAACCGCGTCGTCATCGCCGCGCCGCCCGACCGCGTCTACGCCGCCCTCGGCCAGATCGGGAAATGGTGGGACGACGAGCACACCTACACCGGCGACGCCGCCAACATGTCCATCGCCCTCGAGCCGGGGGCCTGCTTCTGTGAGAAATTCGCCAAGGGCGGCGGGGTGAAGCACGGCGAGGTGGTGCTGGCCTGGCCCGGCCGGACCCTCCGGATCGACGGGGCCTTCGGTCCCCTGCAGGACGAGGGCGCGGCCGGCACCCTGACCTTCCAGCTGAAGGCGGTCGAGGGCGGAACCGAGGTGGTCCAGACCTACAACGCCGGCGGCCTGCGACCCGAGATGGTCGCCGCCGCCCTGCTGTTCGACAGCGTCATCGGCGGCCAGCTGCAGCGCCTCAAGAGCTATGTGGAGACCGGAAAGCTGTCGTAGGGCCTGCGTGGTTCGACACGGCCCTGCGGGCCTGCTCACCATGACGTTTCTGAACACGTCATCCTGAGCAGCGCTCGAAGAGCGCGTGGCGAAGGACGCATTCAGGCCGCCGCCGCCGCCTCGCCGGCGATCACCCGGCTCACGGCGTTGACCACGGCGGCGATGCGCAGAGCGGCCTGGACCTGGGGGGCGGCGACCCCATGCTTGCGCAGCTCGGCCTCGTGCGAATCCAGGCACATGCCGCAGCCGTTGATCGCCGAGACCGCCGTCGACCAAAGCTCGAAATCGACCTTGTCGACGCCCGGGCTGGCCAGCACGTTCATGCGCAGGCGGGCGGGCAGGGTGGCGTATTCCTTGTTCCGCATCAGGTGCAGGGCCCGGTAGTAGACGTTGTTCATGCCCATGATCGCCGCGGCGGCCCTGGCGGCGTCGAAGGCCGCGTCGGACAGGCCCGCGGCGCGGGCTGCGGCCTCGACGTTCGAAACGACGGCCGGCACGCCGACGGCGTGGGCGGAGGCGACGAACGCGCCCCACTTCTGCTGGTCGCTCAGCAGCGTCTCGCCGGCCAGCGACGACAGGTTGAGGCTCAGGTCCTTGGCGTAGGCGGGCAGCGCCTCGCGCAGGGCGTCGAGGGACATGGTCGTCTCCATCTTTGAAAGGGGGTCCGGGAGCCCCGTCAGCCGGAGGGACTGAGAACTCGAGCGGGGCTCCCGGGTCGCGGCGCTGGGGGGCGGGCGCCGCGATTTCGTCGGGCCGAACTAGGCCGCCAGGTTCAGGGTGTCGCCGCCCACCGCGCGGTTGCAGGGGCAGAGCTCGTCGGTCTGCAGGGCGTCGAGCACCCGCAGGGTGTCCGCCGGCGCCCGGCCGACGTTCAGGTTGGTGACATAGACGTGCTGCACCACGCCGTGCGGGTCGACCACGAAGGTGGCCCGCTGGGCGACGCCCTCGTTCTCGTCGAGCACGCCCAGCGCCCGGGCGAAGACGCCGCCGTTGTCGGCGAAGTTCCAGATCGGCAGCTGATGCAGGTCCGGGTGCTCACGACGCCAGCCGAGCTTGCTGTGCTCGTTGTCGGTCGAGCCGCCCAGAACGACGGTGTCGCGGTCGGCGAACTCGCGGTTCAGGCGGGCGAACTCGGCGATTTCGGTCGGGCAGACGAAGGTGAAGTCCTTCGGATAGAAGAAGATGACCTTCCACTGGCCCGGGAACGACTCGTTCGTGACCGTCTCGAAGGCGCTTTCGCCGTTCTCCTCGTGGCGCATGAAGCCGGGCTTCACCCCGACGACCTTGAATTCCGGCAGTTTCTGTCCAACGCCCAGCATGTGAGACCCTTTGTCTTCTGTGATCGAGTGACTTGGGCGGACCGGCCCCTTGGGGGAGGGGGGAACGGAGCCGGTCGCCCGTGAGGGAGGACATAGAGCTGCGGCCCCCATAATTCCAATTGATAGTTCTTCTCGATCCGATTGGTGATATCTATGGGCCCATGCTCCCGACCCTGCGCCAGCTGCAGTACCTGAAGCTGCTCTCCGACCACGGCTCGTTCAGCCGGGCGGCGGAGGCGGCCCACGTCACCCAGCCGACCCTGTC
Source organism: Pseudomonadota bacterium (assembly GCA_049323695.1). Classification (GTDB taxonomy): domain Bacteria; phylum Pseudomonadota; class Alphaproteobacteria; order Caulobacterales; family Caulobacteraceae; genus Caulobacter. The sequence continues at coordinate 7,549 of JBMOOF010000013.1, read as the reverse complement.
GGCCGGCATCGCCGAGCTGGAGAAGATCCTCGGCGCCCCGGTGGTCGATCGCGCCCGCTCCGGCGTGATCCTCACCGCCGCCGGCGAGGAGGCGGTGCGCCGGGCCCGCGCGATCCTCGATCAGGCCGAGGACCTGGTGCAGGCCGCCCAGGGCGCCGGCCAGCCGCTCAGCGGCCGCTTCCGGCTCGGCGTCATCCCGACCGTCGCGCCCTACATGCTGCCCAGGGCCCTGCCGGTCCTGCGCTCGAAGTTCCCCAAGCTGCGGCTGTTCCTGCGCGAGGACCTGACCCACCGGCTGATCGCCTCGCTGAAGGCGGGCTCGCTGGACGCCGCCCTGATCGCGCTGCCCTACGACATGACGGGTCTCGCCTGGGCCCACGTCGCCGACGACGAGCTGCTGGCCGCCGCGCCGAACGGCCACCCGATCCTCAGGAACCGGAAGGTCGACCCCGAGGAGCTGTCGCCCAGGGACGTGATCCTGCTGGAGGACGGCCACTGCCTGCGCGACCACGCCCTGGCCGCCTGCGGCCTCGAACCGCCCCGGGCGACGGACGAGGAGACCTTCGCGGCGACGTCCCTGCCCACCCTGGTGCAGATGGTCGGCTCGGGCCTCGGCGTCAGCTTCCTGCCGGCCATGGCGGTGGAAGCGGGCCTCACAGAGCACGTCCCGGTCACCGTCCGCCCGCTCCAGGCCGAGCACCCGACCCGCGAGATCGTCGTCGCCTGGCGCGCCGGCTCGAGCCGGGCCAGTGAAGGCCGCCTGCTGGCCGAGACGCTCAGGGGCGTGTGATGAATTGCAGGCCCGTCAGCGGAGAAGCGAGCCGGTGAAGTACAGCCCACTTCTTGGAGGCGGCAAACCCGCCGACTTTCCACTTCAGTTTCCCGCAGCCCAGCTGGAACTAACTTCGATGGCTGTCACACCCATCGAATTGCTGCCCAACGACGGTTCGGTCGAACCCATAAGCCATGGGACGGGGTTCTTTTGGCGAGCTGGCAGCCGGGTCTTTCTGATCACCGCGCGGCACGTCGTGAGCGGACTGTATCCGTTCGATGACTCGTTGGTTTCGAAGATGGGCTACCTACCCGAACGTATCCGGATCTTTCCTAGTCGATACGAACAACAAGTTGGAGCGGCACCAACCGCCCGCCTCGTTGGGATCGAGCTCAATGTTCGTGAGGATGGCCGGCCGATGTGGTTGGAGGACCCTCGGTTTCAAGAGCTTCGGACAGACATCGCCGCTCTGGAGCTGCCCATTGGCGAGACTGAGCGTCTTGTCTGCTTGAACGACAACCCAAACACCTTCCCGGATATGTTCAGCCATGTTGGCTTCGAGTGCGTAGTTGTCGGGTATCCCACGAGGCACTTCGGTGGATTGATGACCCCGATATGGCGGCGAGGGACCATTGCTTCAGAGCCGGCTCTCCCCGTCGATGGTAAGCCCATGTTCCTGCTGGATGCATCGACCAGCCCTGGCTTCTCGGGGGGACCGGTTTTTCGGCGGCATATCGGGCCGCTCCCAACGCACGGTCCTGACGGGGGCATCATCATCCAGCCAACGACCGTGGTCACGACCTCCTTTGTAGGGGTCTACGCTGGGCGTCTTGAGCACAGCCATTTTGGTGGTGAGGTTCCATTCGTGTTCTATGGGAACCGCATCCCCGAGATCCTCGCATAAGCGATCCTTCGATCTAGTTGTGATATATCGATATTGACACCGCCCATTTTCGATATATCTTGAAGTCCGATATATCGCGAATGGATCGATTTATGCATCGGCATTTTGGATTTCATCATGACGACCATCACCGCTGGGGCCGGCACGGCTGGGGCGGGCGCCACGGGCATCACCGGATGGGACGCGGCGGCCGGTTCGGCCGCTTCTTCGACCATGGCGACCTGAAGCTGGTCATCCTGCGGCTGATCGCCGACAAGCCGCGCCACGGCTACGAGCTGATCAAGGAGGTCGAGGAGCAGGCCGGCGGCGCCTATTCGCCCAGCCCGGGGGTGGTCTATCCGACCCTGACCTGGCTGGAGGAGATGGGTTTCGTGACGGCGGCCGACGCGGCCGGCGGCCGCAAGCTCTACACCGTCACCGCCGAGGGCGAGGCGCACCTGCGCGCCAACGAGCCCCAGACGGCGGGCATCTTCCAGCGCATGGCCGAGGCCGCCGCCGCCAGCGCCGCCTTCTCGCCGCAGATTCTCCGCGCCCGCGAGAACCTGCGCACGGCCCTGAAGCTGAAGACCACCGCCGGCTCGCTCAGCCGCGAGCAGATCGAGGCCATCTGCGACGCCCTCGACGCCGCCGCCGCGGCGGTGGAGCGGGCGTAGGGCGCCGGCTCAGTCCATCAGCTTGCGCGTCAGATAGGCGTACTCGAGCGCCTGGCGGGTGGCGGTTTCAATGAGGTTCGCCGCCGCCGAATGGCCGCCGTCGATGTTCTCGTAATAGAGGAAAGGATAGCCCAGCGCCGCCAGCCGCGCGCCCGCCTTGCGGGCGTGGGCGGGGTGGACGCGGTCGTCCTTGGTCGAGGTGACGATGAACACCTCCGGGTAGGCCCGGCCGCCGCGCAGGTTGCTGTAGGGATCATAGGCGGCGATCCAGGCCCGCTCGGCGGGCACGGCCGGGTCGCCGTATTCGCCCACCCAGGAGGCCCCGGCCCCGATGCGGGTGTAGTTCAGCATGTCGAACAGCGGCACCTGGATGACGATGGCGTTGTAGAGCTCGGGCCGCTGGGTCAGCGCCACGCCCATGAGGAGGCCGCCGTTGCTGCCGCCCATGACGCCCAGCCGCCGGGGGCTGGTGATCCCGCGGGCGATCAGGTCCTCGGACACCGCGAAGAAGTCTTCGTAGACCTTCTGGCGGTTCGCCTTCAGCCCCGCCTGGTGCCAGGCCGGTCCGAACTCGCCGCCGCCCCGGATGTTGGCGATCACATAGACCCCGCCCCGCTCCAGCCACAGCTTGCCGACGGTGGCCGAATAGCCCGGCTTCATCGACTGCTGGAAGCCGCCGTAGGCGTAGAGCAGCGTCGGCGCCTGGCCGTCGTACTTGAGGCCCTTCGGCCGCACGACGAAATAGGGAACCCGGGTTCCGTCCTTCGAGGTCGCCCACAGCTGGTCGACCGTCAGACCCGTGGCGTCGAACTTGGCCGGCAGGGCCTTGACCGTTTCGACCGCGCCGTCGGCGGCGTCGGCCAGCCACAGGGTGGTGGGCGTCAGGAAGCCGGTGACCGACAGGAACACCCGGTCGTCCTTGCTGGAGGCCGAGCCGACGCCGATGGTGACGTTGGCCGGCAGCGCGAGCCTGCGGGCGGTCCAGTCCGCCGATCCCGCGGGGCCGGGCGTGTAGACCCAGGCCTGGCCGGTGACGTTCTCGATCAGCCCGACGATCAACCGGTTGCGGGTGATGTTGATCTGCTCGACCGACTGGCTGGCGGTCGGGCGCAGGATCAGGCCGGCCCGGGCGGTCGCCGGATCGGCCTTCAGCGCCGCCAGGTCGATGGCGGCGAGGTCGCCCTGTTTCAGGCCCTGCGCGGGCCAGTCCTCCTCGAGGGTGAACACCAGCCGGCCGGCGACCAGGCCCTGCAGCGAGGTCTTCAGCGGGAAGGGCAGCCGGACCGGCGCCTCGCCCTCGATCAGGTAGTATTCGGTCTCGAAGAAGCTGGGCGAGCGTGTCGCCATCACCGCGCGGGCGACGCCGTCGGCGTCGCGCAGCACGAAGGGCGAGACCGAGACGTCGTCAGCCGCGCCGCGGAACACCACGACGGCGGCCGCCAGCGGCGTCCCGCGCTTCCAGCGCTTGAGCACGAAGGGATAGCCCGACCTGGTCATCGTGCCCGGCCCCCAGTCGCGGGCGATCAGCAGGGTGTCCTGGTCCAGCCAGCCGACATTCTGCTTGCCGTCCGGCGAGACGAAGCCGCCGTCGACGAAGGCCCTGGCGACCGTGTCGAACTCGCGCACGGTGACGGCGTCCTTGCCGCCGTCGCTCAGCTGCACCAGGCACAGCCGGTCGTCCGGCTCCAGGCAGGACGCCCCCTTGTAGACCCAGTTCCTGCCCTCGGCCTTGGCCAGGGCGTCGAAGTCGAGGACCGTCTCCCAGTCCGGCTCGGCCGTGCGGTAGCTCTCGAGCGTCGTCTTGCGCCAGAGGCCGCGCACATGATCGGCGTCCTGCCAGAAGTTGCTCAGCCGCCCGTCACCGCTCCAGCCGACGCCGGGGATGCGGTCCCTGGCGTGGACGATCTCCAGCGCGCTGGCCAGCAGGCTCTCGTAGCGCGGGTCGCCCTTCAGCACGGGCAGGGAGCGGTCGTTCTCGGCCCGGGCCCAGGCCAGGGCGCGTTCGCCCTCGATCTCCTCCATCCAGGTGAAGGGATCCTCGGGCGTCGGCTCCGGCGCGGCGGCGGCGGCGGTGAAGGCGGCGGCGGTCATGGTCAGGGCGATCAGCAGGGCGCGCATCGTCAGTCCATCAGCTGTCGGGCGAGGTAGGTGTAGTGCATGCCCCAGCGGCGGGCGTTGGAGGCCGGGTCGGCGCCGTTGGCGTGGCCGCCGTCGGTGTTCTCGAAATAGAGGTAGGGGTCGCCGTAGCCGCCTAGCAGGGCGGCGAACTTGCGGGCGTGGCCGGGATGGACCCGGTCGTCCTTGGTCGAGGTGGTGATGTAGGCCAACGGATACGTCACGCCCGGACGGACATTCTGGAACGGCGAATAGGCCGCGATCCAGGCCGCGTCCTCGGGCTTTTCCGGGTCGCCGTACTCGCCGATCCACGAGGCCCCGGCCGGCAGACGGTGGTAGCGCAGCATGTCCAGCAGGGGGCTTTCCACAACGACCGCGTTCCACAGGTCGGGCCGCTGGGTCATGGCCACGCCCATCAGCAGGCCGCCGTTGGAGCGGCCGTAGATGCCCAGGCGCCGGGGCGAGGTGACGCCCCGCCGGATCAGGTCCTCGGCCACGGCGTAGAAGTCGTCGTAGGCCCGCTGCCGGTCGGCCTTCAGCGCCGCCTCATGCCAAGCGGGGCCGAACTCGCCGCCGCCGCGGATGTTGGCGACCACATAGGTTCCGCCGCGCTCCAGCCACAGCTTGCCGACCAGCGGGTCGTAGACCGGCAGCTTGGAAATCTGGAAGCCGCCGTAGGCGTGCAGCAGCGTCGGGTCCTGGCCGTCATGCTTGTGACCCTTCGGATGGATGATGAAATAGGGGACCTTCACGCCGTCCTTCGACGTCGCCTCGTGCTGTTCGACCTTGTGGGTCGAGGCGTCGAAGCGGGCGGGCAGGGCGGCGACCGTATCGGCCTTGCCGGTCGTCGCGTCCGCCAGTTTCAGGGTGGTCGGCGCGATGAAGCCTTCGACCGAGTAGAAGATCAGGTCGCCGGCGTCGGCTACGCTGCCCAGGTGGACCGAGGCGTTGTCGAGGCCCGGCAGTTCGACCGGGGCCCAGCCCCATTCGCCCCGGTTCGTGAAGGCGACGACCTTGCCCCTGACGTTGTCGTAGATCGAAGCCAGCACCCGGTTCTCGGTGACCTCGACCTCGTCGACGGACTGGCGCGGACCAGGGACGAAGATCTCCCGCGCCTGGTTGGAGACGATCAGGGTCCCGGGCGGGGCGGGAACCAGTTCGTCGATGTCGGTGGCCAGCAGGGTTCCGGCCTTGCGCCGGTCCCAGTCCTCCTCGGTCTTGTAGATGAGCATGCCGTCGAGCAGCCCGTAGATCGACACGCGTTCGGGCAGCTCCAGCGGCTTCACGCCGCCGGCGTCGAGAAGGCTGATCTTCGAGTGAAAGAAGTCGGTCGCGCGGTCGATCAGGACCACGACACGGCCCTTGCCGTCGCGCAGCACGCGCGGGCTGGCGCTGACGTCCTTGGCCTCGCCGCGGAACACCTCGACGGCCTGATCCAGCGTCTGGCCGCGCCTGAGGGTCTTCACCACCATGCCGTACCCGGACTCGGTGGTCGTGCCCGGGCCCCAGTCGCGGGTGAGGATCAGGGTGTCGCCGTCCAGCCACTCGACCGTCTGCTTGCCCTCCGGCAGGCGGAACCCGCCCTCGACGAACGCCTTCGCCGTCAGGTCGAATTCGCGGATCTCCACCGCGTCCTTGCCCCCGTTGCTCAGGCTGACCAGGCAGCGGTCGTGGGTCACGGGCCGGCAGTCGGCGCCCTTCCAGATCCAGTTGGCGTGCTCGGCGGCGGCCAGGGCGTCGAGGTCGAGGACCGTTTCCCATCGCGGCTTGCCGGAGCGGTAGCTCTCCAGGCTGGTCCGGCGCCAGAGGCCTCGCACGTGTTCGGCGTCCTGCCAGAAGTTGAACACGGCCTCGCCCACGAACACCGGCGTGGCGATCCGGTCGCTGGCCGACAGGATGGCCAGGGCGTCGGCCTGCAGCCGCGCGTAGCGCGCGTCCCCGGTGAGCACAGGCAGGGACTTGTCGTTCTCGGACCGGACCCAGGCCATGGCCCGCTCGCCGTCGACCTGCTCGAGCCACTCGAACGGGGTTTCGACCGCCGCGGACGCCGTCGCCGCAAGGGTCAGGGCCGTCGCGGCGGCCAGGACGATACGCATGGGTGCTCCCCCGGTGCGAAAAGAGGGCCGACCATAGGCGGAGGGCGCCCGCCGGGTCACATTACAGGTCTGTAACCAGGGCTGTGCGAACGGCGGGATCATCCCCTATATCTTCCGCCGATGAGCCGCCCGTTTCTCAAGATGAACGGCCTGGGCAACGACTTCGTCGTGGTCGAGGCGCGCAAGGAGCCCTTCCGGCCCACGCCGGACGAAGCCCGGGCGATCGCCGACCGCGAGGGCGGGGTCGGCTGCGACCAGCTGATCGCCATCGAGCCGACGCGCCGCGCGGACGCCTTCATGCGCATCTGGAACGCCGACGGCGGCGAGGTGGACGCCTGCGGCAACGCCACGCGCTGCGTGGCCTGGCTGCTGATGGAGGCCTCGGGTCGGGACGAGGCGGTGATCGAGACCGAGGCCGGGCTGCTGTCGGCGACCCGGGCGGGCGAGCGCCGGGTCTCGGTCGACATGGGCCCGCCCCAGCTGCGCTGGGACCAGATCCCGCTGGCCGAGGACATGGACACGCGCGGCGTCGAGCTGCAGGTCGGCCCCATCGACGCCCCCGTCCTGCACACCCCCGGGGCGGTCAACATGGGCAACCCGCACGTGGTCTTCTTCCTCGACCGCGAGGCCGACGACGCCCTGGTGAGGGGCGCGGGCAGCCTGATCGAGCATCACCCCCTGCTGCCGGAAGGCGCCAACGTCGGCTTCGCCTGGGTGAAGGCGCCCGACCGCATCCGCCTGCGCGTCTGGGAACGCGGCGCCGGCATGACCCGTGCCTGCGGCACCGGCGCCTGCGCGGCCCTGGTCGCCGCCTGCCGCAGGGGCCTCGCCGGACGCAGGGCCGCCGTCGAGATGGACGGCGGCGAACTTCAGATCGAATGGCGCGAGGCCGACGGCCACGTGATCATGACCGGCCCGGTGACGCTGGAGTTCGCCGGCCGGCTCTGACCCGCTCCGGGCCCCTGAATCGACGCGCGCGGACCAGGGATCGGCGATCCCGCCGCGCGCC
>JBMOOF010000012.1:0-25150 GCA_049323695.1 Pseudomonadota bacterium | reverse complement strand
TCGGGCTCCGCCGACGCGGACGCGGGCTCGGCGGTCGACGCCGGCCGTGACGCCGCCGCCCGGGCCCGCGCGGCCGCGGCCGGCGCCGCGCGGCGGGCCGGCGAGACCGTCTCGGGGACCAGCGTGTCGGCCTCCGGCTCGGCGTCCGCGTCCGGCGAGGCCGAGGCGAAGAGACCCCCCCGCAACGACGACGACCGTCGCTGAGGGGACGGCCCGGGCGCGGCCTCCTCCCCCCGACGGCCGCGTCCGGGCCCCACGACCATGCAGCACTACGTCATCCACATCGACGCCGTCGGCGGCGACGAGCCGCTGGTGCTCTGCATCACCGTCGCCGGCGATCTCCGGGCCCGGGAGCTGGCGCGCGACCAGCTGCACCGCGAGCCGGACCGGCTGTCCGCCCGGGTGATGCGCGACGGCGAACTGCTCTTCCAGATCTCGCGCGAGGATCAGAGCTGATCGAGCGGGACAGGCGTCAGGCCCTGTCCGGAGGCGGCGCGCGCCTGCGCCGCCTTAGCTCGTTGGAACCCCTCCCGCGCCTGCATCCGCGCCCAGTAGGCGGCCGCCGCCTGCGGGAACCGGGCGGCCAAGCCCAGCGAGGTCGCCAGCAGCAGGGCGTAGCTCACCGAGATGTCGGCGCCCGTGAACCGGCCGGCGGCCACGAAGGGTTCCCGCGCGACGATGGCGTCGAGACCCCGCAGCCGGGCCAGGAACCATGTCTCATAGTCGTCGGCCGCCTGGGGCAGGCGTCTTTCCGGCGGTTCCAGCCTGCGGTAGCGCAGGACCAGGGTCTGGGGAAAGGTCAGGGTCGCCTCGCCGAAATGCAGGGCGTTCAGCCAGGCGCCGAACCCCGGTTCGTCCGGCTCGACCGCCAGACCGCTCCCCTGGCCGTAGCGGCGCGCGAGGTATTCGACGATCGCCGCCGACTCGGTCATCCGCGTCTCGCCGTCGACAAGCAGGGGGATGGTGCCCAGCGGGTTCTCCCGCAGATACTCCCGCGCCAGGACCCGGGGCGGGAACGGCAGCATGTTCAGCTGGTAGTCGAGCCCCAGCTCCTCCAGCGCCCAGAGGGCCCGGAAGGACCGCGCGTCGTTGCAGTGCCAGAGCGTGATCATGGGATCCCTATTGAAGGGACAGCTTACTCATTTCAACGCGCCCGCGGATGTGATCGCCATGGAAATGAGTAAGCTGTCCCTTCAATTGGGGCGGAGGCGAGGATGCTGAAGCGGTGGCGGCTGTTCCTGCTGGGCTGGGCGCTGGTGCTGGCGGGAAGCTGGCTGGCGGGCGCGATCCAGACGGCGGGCGGGATCAAGATCACGGACGTCCGGTTTCCCGGCGCCGACGGGGTGAGGCTGAGCGGTCTGCTCTACACGCCGCCGACCGCCACCCCGGAGCATCCGGCCCCCGGGGTTCTCGCCGTCCACGGCTACATCAACAGCCGCGAGACCCAGAGCGCCTTCGCCATCGAGTTCGCCCGGCGCGGCTATGTCATCCTGGCCATGGACCAGACCGGCCACGGCTACAGCGGCGGTCCCGCCTTCTCGCAGGGCTTCGGCGGCCCGGCGGGCCTCGCCTACCTGCGCGGCCTGCCGATGGTCGACAAGGCTGACATCGGCCTGGAAGGCCACAGCATGGGCGGCTGGACGGTGCTGGCCGCCGCCGCGGCCATGCCGGACGCCTACAAGGCGGTCGTGCTGGAGGGCTCCTCGACCGGCGCGCCGTTCGCGGCCGAGGGCACGCCGGCCTGGCCGCGAAACATGGCCCTGGTGTTCAGCCGGTACGATGAATTCTCGAAGCTGATGTGGGGCGTCGACAGGGCGCGCGACATCGGCGGGGCGCCCAGGCTGCGGGCCCTGTTCGGCGCCTCGGACCCCGTCGAAGTCGGGCGGCTATACGGTTCGATTCCCGCCGGGACGGCCCGCCGCCTGACCACCCCGCCGGTCACCCACCCGGGAGACCACCTCTCCACCCGCGCCGTCGGCGACGCCGTCGACTGGTTCGGCCGCACCCTGGCGGGCGGTACGCCCCGTCCCGCCCGCGACCAGATCTGGATGTGGAAGGAGCTGGGAACCGGCGTGACCCTCGTCGGCTTCGTCGTGCTGCTGCTCGGGACATTCGAGCTGCTCCTTGGACTCCCGTGGTTCTCGGCGCTCCGAGGCGAGCCGGTGAACGCCGTCGGCGTCCGCACGCGCGGCTGGTGGGGGCTGGCGACGACCACGGCCGTCCTGCCCGTGCTGCTCTATTTCCCCGCCTTCATCCTGGTGTTCGTCGGCGTCAAGCCGTCGCCCCTGCTGCCGCAGACGGTGAGCACCCAGGTCGTGGTCTGGATGGCGGCCACGGCCCTGCTGACGCTCCTGATCGGCTGGTTCCAGCGCAGGCGCCCGATGGCCGCGTCCGACGCCCGGTGGCTTCCCGCCGCCGGCATCGCGCTGGCCAGCGTGGCCATGGGCTACCTGGCGCTGGTCGTGGCCGACGCCCTGTTCAAGGTCGACTTCCGCTTCTGGGTGGTGGCGCTGAAGCTGTTCAGCGCCGCCCAGGCGAAGATCGCCCTGATCTACATCCTGCCGATCACGGCCTTCTTCCTCGTCGCCCTGCGCGCCCTGCACGGCCGGCTGTCGGTGGCCGGCGACGGCGGGTTCAGGCAGTACGCCTCGAACAAGCTGATCCTCAGCGGCGGCTTCCTGGCCTTCCTGCTGCTCGACTACGGCGTGTTCTTCGTCACCGGGCGGCTGCCGACCGCCTTCGACCCGCTGAGCACGGTGATCGCCATCCAGTTCCTGCCGCTGCTGAGCATCGTGGCGGCGATCTCCACCTTCTGCTGGCGACGCACCAACAGCCACGTCCCGGGCGCCCTGGTCAACGGCCTGTTCGTCACCTGGTACGTGGTGGCGGGTACGGCGACGCAGGCGGTCTAGGCCGAGGCAGGATCCACCGTCACCCGGCGCATGTGGCGGCGCTGGCCGGGGTAGTCGTTGAGGGCGTAGTGCCAGACCTGGCGGTTGTCCCAGAAGGCGACCGAACCGGGCTCCCAGCGGAAGCGGCAGGTGAAGGCCTCCTGCCGGCTGTGGTCGAACAGGTACTGCAGCAGCGGCCGGGACTCGCGCCGGGTCCAGCCCTCGAACTGCATCGTGAAGGCCGGATTGACGTACAGCGCCTTGCGGCCGCTCTCGGGGTGGACCTTGACCACGGGATGCACGTAACGGCCCGCCAGCCCTTCGGCGTCGCTGATCCGCATGGACTCCCGCTTCTGCGCCGAGGGTCCGGTCGGGGCGTATTCCCGCTCGGCCGAGTGGATGGCGTTCAGGCCCTCCAGGGTCATGCGCATCCCCGGCGACAGCGCCTCGAAGGCGGCGGCCTGGCTGGCGAACAGGGTGTCGCCGCCCCACGCCGGCAGCTCGACGGCGTAGAGGATCGAGCCGATCGCCGGCGTCTCCAGGAAGCTCATGTCCGAATGCCAGCCGCCGCCGAAGTTCAGCCTGTCCGCCGGCTCCTTGACGATCTCCATCACCTCGGGATGCCCGGCCATGCCGCTCACGTAGGGGTGGATGTTCAGCGGTCCGAACCGGCGGCCGAAGGCGACCTGCCGGGCCGGGGTGAGGCTCTGACCCCGGAAGAAGATCACCTGGTGTTCGACGAGCGCGGCCCGGATCGCGCCGATCTCTGAGTCCGAAAGGTCCGCCGCCAGGTCGACGTCGGCGATCTCGGCGCCCAGCGCCCCGGCGACGCGCGTGATCTTCATGGGAGCCTCCCGAAATGGTGGAAATGAGGGGACAGCTTACTCATTTCCTGTGCGGCGACGACTTCTCTGGAAATGAGTAAGCTGTCCCCTCATTTCCACCATTTCAGCCGCGCTTCACCGTCCGGAAGCCCACGTGGCTCGTGCCCGTGTCGGGCGGGCCGGGCTGCCGCGCGGAGGGGCGGTAGCGGTAGCAGAAGTTGTCGGCGCAGAGGAACGAGCCGCCCTTGACCAGGTGCGCCCCCTCCGGCGAGCCGGCGTAGAGGTCCTTCGTCCATTCCCAGACGTTGCCGGTCATGTCGTACAGGCCATAGGCGCTGGCCGCGTAGCAGGCCACCGGCGCCGTGCGGGCCTTGTAGCCGTCGTCGCCGGTGTCGACGGCCGGGAAGAGGCCCTGCCAGGTGTTGGCCCGCGGCGAAGCGCCCGCGGCGGGCTTCCCGTCGCCCCATTCATAGCGGGCGCCGTCGAGGCCGGCGCGGGCGGCGAACTCCCATTCGGCCTCGGTCGGCAGGTCGCGGCCCTTCCAGCGGGCGTAGGCGAGCGCGTCCTGGTAGGCGACCTGGACGACGGGATGGCGCTCGCGGCCCTTCAGATCGCTGCCCGGCCCCTCCGGGCGCCGCCACTGGGCGCCCTCGGTCACCTGCCACCACAGCGCCGGATCGCCGTCGCCCAGCCCCTCCGCCCCGACGAACACCAGCGAGGACGGCCGCAGCCGGCTCGGCGGGACGTGCGGATAGTACCGGGGGTCGGGGTCGCGCTCGGCCAGGGTGACGTAGCCGGTGGCCTTCACGAATTCGGCGAACTGGGCGTTGGTCACCTCGGTGCGGTCGATCGAGAAGGGACCGACCGTCACCTGGCGCGGCGGCCCCTCGTCGGAATGTTCGGGGTCGGCGCCCATCAGGAAGGTCCCGCCCTTCAGCGCCACCTCGCCGCCCGGGCGATGGTCGGGGCAGGCGCGGGCCGGTTCGGCCAGCCGGGCCGCGCGGCCCGGGCGTTCGCAGCCGGCCGCGGCGAGCTGGGCCAGCACCGCGGCCAGGACGAGGGGGGGCCTCACGCGGCCGCTCCGATCAGAACCCGGGCCATGTGGCGCATCACCGCCTTCGCCCGGTCGATGTCCACGCCCTGGTCCTTTCGCAGTCGGCGCCAGGCCTCGAAGCTGAGGGCGAGGTCGAGGGCGTCGCGCGTCACGGGATCGCGCCAGGCCTCGGGCGGCACGACGGGCTGCAGGCGCTCGCGCTGGGAATCGACCAGGCGGGCGCGCCCTTCCTGCAGGGCCTGCGAGCGGTGGCGCTGGGCGTCCGCGGCGATCTGCAGCGGCAGCATGATCTCGAAGGCCAGCGCCCGGCGGTCGATCAGGATGTCCAGCGCCGTGTCCCGGTCGTCGGCGACGATCGGTTCCTCGAGCAGCGGGCGGACCTCGGCGCCGATCACCTCCTGCATGCCGCGATAGACGCCGTCCATGTCCTCGAACAGGCGGAAGACCGTGCGCAGGCCGACGCTGGCCCGGTCGGCGACCATTTCCGCCGACGGCAGCACCTCGCCCTCGCGGACCAGGGCGATCACGGCCTCGACGATCCGGAGGCGGCTCGCCTCCGAACGCAACCGGCGGCCGTCGATCAGCTGGGCGTCATCGGGCATGGTCATGGCCTATCACCCGGGACGGTCCGCGCAAGCTCAGTCGGCCCGCCGCAGCCGGCGCCCGAACTCCCAGGCCAGCACCAGGGCGGTCGCTCCGGTCGCCGCCACGAGGCCGGGCTCGCCCGGGTAGTCGGTCGGGACGGGCTTGTAGATGAGGGCGATCCACATCCCGAGCAGATTGCGCGCGAACTCCACCACGAGCAGGGGAACGACGAAGTCGCGGTAGCGCCAGGCGGCCAGCAGGTCGGCCAGGCCCTGGCCCAGCTGGCCCGCGCCGATGAAGGCCAGCATGAGGACGATGGTTCCGCGCCCGCCGTTCTCGAGGTCGAACCCCGCGATCGTCCCGGCCCCGCTGTCGGGCAGGAAGACGTGGACGCCGCCGCGGACGAGGTTGATCGCCCCCAGCAGGACCAGGGCCGTCAGGCTGATCTGCGCCGGCGTCTTCACCGCAACGACCCCGGCGAGTCGGTGCACTGGATCAGCAGCTGGCCGGCCAGGCCCGCCTTGCGGTGGCGCCCGATCGCCTGCACCTCCGGCGAGGTGGCGATGGCCACGAAGGCGGCGCGGCTGGGATATTCCATGATCGCCACGGCGTCCCACAGGTCGCCGACCTCGCCGATCACCAGGGCGTCGGCCCGCCCGGTGAAGCGGATGCGGCCGCCGTGCTTCTCGACGAACGGGACCATCGCCTCGGCGTACCGGTCATAGGCCTGGCGCCCGGTCATCTCCGGCTCGCCCGGCTCGTCATACTCGGCCCTGTCCCGGAATTTCAGCAGGTTGACCATGGCGATCGGCTGGTCGCCGCCCATCGCAAGCAGGCTCTGCAACTGCGCGCCGGTGGGAAGGACGGCGTTCTCGACGTTCATCAGCGCGTCTCCTCGATGAAGGCCTCTATCAGGGCGGCGATCTCGGCGGGCCTGTCCTCCTGCAGGAAGTGGCCGCCGCCGGACAGGGTGACGTGCGCGCGGCCGCGGGCGCCGGGCACTCGCGCCTGGAAGACCCGTTCGCCGCCGCGGGTGATCGGGTCGCCGTCGCTGAAAGCGGTCAGGAAGGGTTTGTCGAACGCCTCCAGCACCTGCCAGGCGGCCTTGTTCTCGGTCACGGACGGGTGTTGCGGCGTCACCGGCACGAAGGTCGGAAAGATGCGCGCCCCGGCCTTGTAGGTCTCGTCGGGATAGGGCGCGTCGTAGGCGGCGACCTCCTCGGGCGACAGCTCGCGCAGCGTCCCCATGTTGACGATCATGCCGGCCGGAAAGACCGGCAGCGACTGGCTCATGTCCAGCCAGGCCTGGAAGCCCTCGGTCATGCCCTCGCCCTCCGGCAGGCCGGTGTTGGCGACGATCACCCGCGCGAAGCGGTCCGGAAAGGCGGCGACCAGGCGCAGCCCGATCAGGCCGCCCCAGTCCTGGCAGAACAGGGTGATGTCCTTCAGGTCCATCGCCCGCAGCCACGCGCTCATCCAGGCGACATGGCGCTCGAAGCTGTAGTCTGCCGCGTCGGCCGGCTTGTCGGACCGGCCAAAGCCGACCAGGTCCGGCGCGACCACGCGATGGCGGGCCCGCAGCGGCTCGATGATCCCGCGGTAGAGATAGGACCAAGAGGGCTCGCCATGCATCAGCAGCACCGGCGCGGCGTCCCGCGGCCCCTCGTCGACACAGGCGATACGCAGGTCCGCGCCCGAGGCGGCGTCGCGCACCGTCAGATAGTGCGGCGCATAGGAATAGCCGGGAAGGCCGGTGAACCGCTCGTCCGGCGTGCGCAGAACCTTCAAGACGATCGCTCCTCATTGACCCCGGGGGAAACTAATGGCATTATTTATGCCAATATATTTCGCCGTTCAAGCGGAATTGAGGAGGGGGCATGCGGCGAATCCTTGTGGGCCTTGGGGTGCTGGCGGCCGTCGCCCTGGCCGCGGCCTGGTTCGTCCGCGACCGCCTGGCCCTCGACCTGTTCCAGCGCGGCGTGGCCAGGGCCATGACCGCGGACGTCGTCGGCGGCCTGCCCGACGGCCTGCATGTCGCCGTCTGCGGCGCCGGCGGCCCGTTGCCCGACGGGGATCGCGGCGGCCCCTGCACGGCGGTGATCGCCGGGCGGCGGCTGTTCATCGTCGACGCCGGCGAGGGCGCCGCCCGCACGCTCGGCCGCATGGGGATCGCCGCGCCGCGGACGGCCGTGCTGCTGACCCACTTCCACTCCGACCACATCGACGGCCTGGGCGCCCTCGCCCTGCAGCGCTGGGCGGGACAGAGCGCGGCGACCCCGCTGCCGCTGTACGGCCCGCCGGGCGTCGAGCGGATCGCCGCCGGCTTCAACGAGGCCTACGCCCAGGATGTCGGCTATCGCGTCGCCCACCATGGCGAGGCCGTGGTCCCGCCGTCGGGCGCGGGACTGGCGGCCCGCCCTTTCGCCTTTCCGGAGGGCGGCGACCGGTTGGTGATCCTCGACGAGGACGGGCTGAAGATCACGGCGTTCAAGGTCGACCACGGCCCAGTCGACCCCGCCGTCGGCTATCGCTTCGACTACGCGGGCCGCAGCGTGGTGATCAGCGGCGACACCGCCGCTTCGGCCGTGCTGGCGCGGGAAGCGGCCGGCGTCGATCTTCTGGTTCACGACGCCCTGGCCCCGAACCTGGTCGCCATCATGCGCGAGGCCGCCCTGGCCGCCGGCCAGCCGAACCGGGCCAGGATCTTCGCCGACATTCCCGGCTACCACGCCAGTCCCGCGCAGGTGGCCGACGTCGCCGCCCGGAAGGGCGTGCGCGCGGTCCTGCTGACCCACATCGTCCCGCCGATCCCCATGCGGCCCCTGGCCGGGCCGTTCCTGGGCGAGGCGCCGAAGATCTTCCGCGGACCGCTGTGGATCGCCCGCGACGGCGACCTGGTCTCGCTCCCCGCCGGCGGCGAGGCCGTCACCCGAACATCTCTGCTCCGCTAGGGAAACTCGCCATGAAGCGCGGTCTCGTCTGGACCCTCGGAATCGTCGCCGTCCTGCTGGTCGGCGCCGTGTTCGCCTACCAGAAGTTCTGGATCTACCTGCCGGGCATCATCGGGAGGCTGAAGGATCCCATCCAGCCGAACCAGGAGGTGGTCTGGGCCGGAGGGCCGCCGCCGGCCTCGGCCGGGGCCGGCAAGCGACCGCCCAACATCATCCTGATCGTCGCCGACGACCTGGGCATCAACGACCTGACCTCGACCGGGACCGGCGTCGGCGGCGCGGTGGCCACGCCGGCCATCGACTCCATCGCCCGCGACGGCGTCAGCTTCGTCAACGGCTACGCCGGCAACGCGACCTGCTCGCCCTCGCGCGCGGCGATGATGACCGGCCGCTACCCGACCCGGTTCGGCTTCGAATTCACGGCCGTGCCCACCGCCTTCGCCCGCAACATCGCCCGGACCGGCGGCCATGGCGGAAACGACATCCGGCCGATCTTCTACGAGGACCGGGTCCGGGACATGCCCGATGTCGCCGATATGGGCGTGCCGGCCAGCGAACAGACCATCGCCGAACTCCTTCGGACGGCCGGCTACCGCACCCTGCATATCGGCAAGTGGCACCTGGGCGAGGCGAAGGGCATGCGCCCCGACGACCAGGGCTTCGACGAGAGCCTGGGCTTCTACGCCGGCGCCGGGATGTTCCTGCCGCCGAACAGCCCGGACGTGGTCAATTCCCGGCAGGAATGGGATCCGATCGACCGCTTTCTGTGGGCCAACCTGCCCTACTCCGTGCGCTTCAACAGCTCCCGGCCATTCGAGGCCAAAGGATACCTGACCGACTACTTCGGCGACGAGGCGGTCAAGGCGATCAGGGCCAACAAGGACCGGCCCTTCTTCCTGTACCTGGCCTTCAACGCGCCGCACACGCCGCTGCAGGCCGCCCGGGCCGACTATGACGCCCTGCCCCAGATCAAGGACCACCGCCTTCGCGTCTACGGCGCCATGGTCCGCTCGCTCGACCGCAACGTCGGCAAGGTGCTGGCGGCGGTGAAGGACCTCGGCCTCGAGGGCGACACCATCGTCATCTTCACCAGCGACAACGGCGGGGCGAACTACATCGGCCTGCCCGACATCAACAAGCCCTACCGCGGCTTCAAGGCGACCTTCTTCGAAGGCGGCGTGCGGGTGCCCTACTTCGTGCGCTGGCCCGGAACGATCCAGCCGGGGACCACGGCCCGGGCGAGGGCGATGCACTTCGACGTCTTCGCCACCGCCGCCCGCGCCTCGGGCGCGCCGGCGCCGGCCGCGCGCGTGCTGGACGGCGTCGACCTGGTCGCCCTGTCGAAGGGAGAGGTCCCCGACCGGCCGCTGTTCTTCCGCTCGGGCCACTACCGGGTGGTGATCTGG
This sequence comes from Pseudomonadota bacterium, assembly GCA_049323695.1. GTDB lineage: Bacteria > Pseudomonadota > Alphaproteobacteria > Caulobacterales > Caulobacteraceae > Caulobacter. The sequence continues at coordinate 15,439 of JBMOOF010000012.1, read as the reverse complement.
AAGGACTGGAAACTGCAGCTCTCCGAGCGGCCGAAGAAGGCCTGGCTGTTCAACCTGGCCCGCGACCCGCAGGAACGCGACAACGTCGCGGCGGCCCATCCCGCCCTGGTCGCCGCGCTGACCCGGATGCTCGACGCCCAGGACGCGCAGGCGGCCAGACCGATCTGGCCGGCCCTGATCGAGGGTCCGATCTGGATCGACCGGCCCACCGACGGCCGGCCTGCGCCCAGGGACGCCGAATACGTCATGTGGGCGAACTGACCCTCAGGGCGTGAAGCCCGATGCCGGCGGCGACGGCGACGTTCAACGAGTCGAAGCCGGCCGCCATCGGGATCGAGACCGTGCGGCAGCGGGCCAGGATCGCGTCGGGCAGGCCCGGCCCCTCCGCGCCCAGCAGCAGGGCCGGCCGCGCGACCGGCTCCAGCGCGGCCAGCGTCGTCCCGCCCGCCGGGCTGAGCGCGATCGGCGTGAAGCCCCGGCGCTCCAGCAGGCCGACCAGGTCGCCCTCGACCGTTGCGAAGGGAACCCGCAGGACGCCGCCCACCGACACGCGGACGGCCTTGCGGTAGAGCGGATCGCAGCAGGTGGGGTCGAGCAGCACGGCGTCGACCCCGAACGCCGCGGCGTTGCGGAACAGCCCGCCCATGTTGTCGTGATTGGCGATGCCGACCAGGGCCATCACCAGCGCGCCGTCCGAAAGCCCCGTCAGCAGCGCGTCGGCGTCCGCCGCGGGCGCCCGCCCGGCCAGGGCCAGGACGCCCCGGTGCATGGGAAAACCCGCCACCTGGTCGAGCGCCGCCTGGCCGACCAGGTAGACCGGCGTCTCCGCCGGCAGCGCGTCCAGGACGGGCGCGAGCTTGTCCCGCCGCTTCTCGGCGATCAGCACCGACAGCGGCCGGTGGCGGCGCTGGCCGGCCAGCACGCGCAACACCGTCTCGCCCTCGGCGACGAACAGCCCCCGGCGGCCGACCAGGTCCCGCTCGCGGATGTCGCGATAGGGTTCGAGCCGCGGGTCGGCGGGGTCGTCTATGGGAATGAATGTCGGCACTGCGAAGCGATACCGCCGTGACCTGCTCGTCTCCAGTCGAACCTTCAGAACGACTTGGGCATGCCCAGCACGTGGGTGGCGACGTGGCTGAGGATCAGGTTCGTGCTGATCGGTGCCACCTGATAGAGCCGCGTTTCGCGGAATTTGCGCTCGATGTCGTATTCCTCGGCGAAGCCGAAGCCGCCGTGGGTCTGGACGCAGGTGTCGGCCGCCGCCCAGCTGGCCTCGCTGGCCAGCATCTTGGCCATGTTGGCCTCCGTGCCGCAGGGCTTTCCGGCGTCGAACAGGGACGCGGCGTGGTCGACCATCAGGGCGGCCGCCGACAGCTGGACATGATGGCGGGCGATCGGGAACTGCACGCCCTGGTTCTCGCCGATGGCGCGGCCGAACACCTGGCGGTCCCTGGCGTAGGCCGAGGCCCGGTCGACGAAGAAGCGGCCGTCGCCGATGCATTCGCTGGCGATCAGGATGCGCTCGGCGTTCATGCCGTCGAGGATGTAGCGGAAGCCCTTGCCTTCCTCGCCGACCAGGTTCTCGGCCGGCACCTCGAGGTCGTCGAAGAACAGCTCTGTGGTGGCGTGGTTGAGCATGGTGCGGATCGGCCGGATGGTCAGACCCCGCCCCACCGCCTCGCGCAGGTCGACCAGCAGCACGCTCATGCCGTCGGCCGGACGGGCGGCGTCCTCGCGCGGCGTGGTGCGGCACAGCAGCACCATCAGGTCGCTGTGCTCGGCCCGGCTGATCCAGATCTTCTGGCCGTTGACCACGTACCGGTCGCCCTCGCGCCGAGCGAAGGTGGCGATGCGGGTGGTGTCGGTGCCGGCCCCGGGTTCGGTGACGCCGAAGGCCTGCAGCCGGATTTCGCCGCTGGCGATGCCGGGCAGGTAGCGGTCCTTCTGCGCCGCGCTGCCGTGCTTGAGCACCGTGCCCATGGTGTACATCTGGGCGTGACAGGCGCCGCCGTTGCAGCCCGACCGGTGAATCTCCTCCAGCACCGCCGTCGCCGCCGACAGGCCCAGGCCCGAACCGCCGTACTCCTCCGGGATGAGCACCGACAGGAAACCCGACTCGGTCAGCGCCCGCACGAACTCGGTCGGATAGGCCCGCTCGCGGTCCTTCTCGCGCCAGTACTCGCCCGGAAAACCGGCGCAGAGCCTGCGCACCGCCTCGCGGATCTCGGGATGGGAGGTCTCGCTCATGTGGGGCGCACTATCGGGCGGACGCAGGGTGAGGCAAGCGCCGCGAAATGGAGGGACAGCTTACTCATTTCCGGATCGCCGGACGGCGGCAGGGGATGAAATGAGTAAGCTGTCCCTCCATTTGCGCTCACGCGATCTCCCGCAGGGCCGCGCCCAGTTCCTCGACCATCTCCGGGGTGGTCGCCCAGCTGCACATGAAGCGCACCGTGCCGTCGAGGAACCGGTAGACGAACCAGCCCCTGTCCCGCAGCCGCTCCAGCGCGGGCTCGTCCATGTCGACGAAGACGCCGTTGGCCTCGACCGGGTGGACGGTCGGGAACGGCATCAGGGCGGCCAGCTTCGCGGCCATGGCGTTGGCGTGCGCCGCCCGCGCCCGCCAGGCGCCGGTCTCGAGCATGCCGATCCAGGGGGCGGACAGGAAGCGGCCCTTGGAGACCAGCTGGCCGGCGTGCTTCAGCCGGGCGTCGAACCGCCTGGCCAGTCCCTTGTTCAGCAGCACCAGCGCCTCGGTCGGGGTCGAGCCGGCCTTGGTCCCGCCCATGACCAGGATGTCGACGCCGAGCTTGGGGATGGCCTTCAGGTCGAACCCCGCCGCCACCGCGTTGGCCAGCCGGGCGCCGTCCAGGTGGACGCCGTAGCCCCGGGCCTTCACCGGTTCGACCAGCGCCCGGAAAGCCTCGACCGTGCAGACCGTGCCGTACTCCGTGGCGTTGGTCAGCGACAGGGCCGCGGCCGGCTGCCGGTAGGAGACGTCGGGCTGGGCCAGCGCCTCGATCAGGGCCGCCTGTTCGATCCGGCCGCTGGCCCCGGGCAGGCCGATCAGCCCGACCCCATGTCCGAAGAACCCCGGCGCGCCGGTCTCGTCGGTGCAGACGTGGGCGTGCTCGTGCGCCAGCACCGCCTCGTGCGGCTGGGCCAGCACGGCCAGGGACAGGGCGTTGGCCGCCGTGCCCGAGGCCGTGAACCGCACCTCGGCGTCGGCGTCGAGCGCTGCCCGGATCAGGTCCGCCGCCCGGGCGCTGACGTGGTCGGTCCCGTAGCCCGAGGCCGCCCCCGCGTTCGCCGCGGTCAGCGCCTCGATGACCTCGGGCATGGCGCCGGCGACGTTGTCGGAAGCGAAGTCGTAGCGCGCCATCAGCTCGGTCCGTGGGTTCCGCAACCGGCTTACCGGCCCTATCAAGGGACGCAAGGGGGAACGCGATGACCGACGCCGCGACCGACAGGGCGCAGACGCGCCGGGTGCTGGCCGCCAGCCTGGCGGGCACGGCGGTGGAGTTCTACGACTTCTACATCTACGCCACGGCCGCCTCGCTGGTGTTCGGGACGCTGTTCTTCCCGAAGTCCTCCGAGTCCGCCCAGCTGATGCAGAGCTACGCCACCTTCGCCCTGGCCTTCATCGCCAGGCCCGTGGGCGCGGTGTTCTTCGGCCACTTCGGCGACCGCATCGGCCGAAAGTCGACCCTGGTGGCATCCCTGATGCTGATGGGCGGCTCGACCATGGCCATCGCCTTCCTGCCGACCTACGCCATGGTCGGCTGGGTCGCGCCGTTGCTGCTCTGCGTGCTGCGCTTCGGCCAGGGCTTCGGTCTCGGCGGCGAATGGGGCGGCGCCGCCCTGCTGGCGGTGGAGAACGCGCCCGCCAGCCACCGGGCCCGCTACGGCATGTTCCCCCAGCTCGGCGCGCCGGTGGGCTTCGTCGCCGCCAACGGCTTCTTCCTGCTGCTGGGCCTGGGGCTGAGCGAGGAACAGTTCCACGACTGGGGCTGGCGCATCCCGTTCCTGGCCAGCGCCCTGCTGGTCGGCATCGGCCTGTGGGTGCGGCTGAAGCTTACCGAGACCCCCGCCTTCAAGGCCGCGCTGGAGGAGGCGCCGCCCCCGACCGTGCCGCTGGGCGAAGTGCTGCGGACCCACTGGCGCGAGGTGCTGGGCGGCGTCTTCGGCGTCGTCGCCTGCTTCGCCATCTACTACATCTCCACCGCCTTCGCGCTGGGCTACGGGGTCAAGACCCTGGGCTACAGCCGCGAGGCGTTCCTCGGCGTGCAGCTGGTCGCCATCCTGTTCATGGCCGGCGGTATCGTCTGGGCGGGTTACTGGGCCGACGCCTCCAGCCCCCGCCGCGTCCTGACGGCCGGCTGCGTCATGGGCGTGCTGATGGGGCTGGTCCTGGCGCCGCTGATGGGCGCGGGATCGCTGCTGCTGATCGGCGTGTTCCTCAGCCTCGCCCTGCTGGTCATGGGCTTCGTCTATGGGCCGCTCGGCGCCTGGCTGCCAGGCCTGTTCCCGGCGCGGGTGCGCTACACGGGCGCCAGCATCGCCTTCAACATCGGCGGCGTCATCGGCGGCGGCCTGACGCCCCTGATCGCCCAGGACCTGGCCGAAAGGGGCGGCGGCCTGACGAATGTCGGCCTCTACATGGCCGGGGCGGCGGGGCTGAGCCTGGTGGCGCTGCAGGCGCTGAAGCTGAGGGCCTAGAAATGGAGGGAAATGGAGGGACAGCTTACTCATTTCCGCTGCGCTGGCTCGGGGCGACGAGGAAATGAGTAAGCTGTCCCTCCATTTCAGATCCCCCGCGCCCACTTCCGCAGATCCTCCACATACAGGTCCGGCTCCTCCATCGCCGCGAAGTGGCCGCCGCGGGGCATCTCGGTCCAGCGGGTGATGTTGTAGGCCCGCTCCGCCCAGCTGCGCGGCGGCGCGGTGTAGAGGGGTTCGCCCGGGAAGTTGGCGAAGGCCGTCGGCGTCTCGCAGCGCTGGCCTTCCATGGCCGCGACGCCGCCCTCCTCGATCAGGCCGCGGTAGTACCAGGCGCCGGTCGTGAAGCTGCCGGTCATCACGTAGATCATCACGTTGGTCAGCAGCTGGTCCCTCGTATAGGCGCCGATCAGCGGCTTCTCGCGCAGGTCCGACCAGTCGTGGAAGCGCTCGAGGATCCAGGCCGCCTGGCCGACCGGATTTCCGGCGCCCAGCCAGGCCAGCGACTGGGGCTTGGAGGCCTGCAGTCCGAAATAGGCGCCCAGCATCTGCATCATCGCCTGCTGCCGCGTGAGCCAGGCGGTCTCGGCCTCATTCTGCGGCCCGCCCCGCGGCCGGAAGCCGATCATGTTGAGGTGGATCGCCCTGGCATGGGCGCCATGGTCGAAGCCCAGCCAGCTGGTCACCAGCCCGCCCCAGTCGCCGCCCTGGGCGAGGTAGGTCGGATAGCCCAGCGCCTGCGTCATCAGGGTGTTGAACAGCCGCGCCGTCGCCCGCTGGCCAACGGGCCTGGCCGGCTTCGACGAGAAGCCGAACCCCGGCAGGCTCGGGATCACCAGGTCGAAGGCGTCCTCGGCCTGGCCGCCATGCCTGCCGGGGAAGGCCAGCTTCTCGATCGAGGCCCAGAATTCGAAGTGGCTGCCCGGCCAGCCGTGGGTCAGGATCAGCGGCCGCCTGCCTTTCGCCTCGCCGACCACATGGACGAAGTGGATGTCGAAATCCTCGACCCGCGCCGTGAACTGCGGCCAACGGTTCAGGTCGGCCACGGCGGCCTTCCAGTCGTACCTGTCGGCCCAGTACGCACACATCTCCTCAAGGAAGTTCGCGTCGCACCCGTAGAGCCAGCCGTTGTCGACCGCCGGCGCCGGCGGCCAAGGATAGCGCCGCACCTGCTCCAGCACGTGGTGTACGTCGCTCTCGGCCCAGTCGACGATGAAGGGGGTTGGGGCGGTCATGAGCGCGGCCTTCGCTTAGCGTGGTTCGATACGGCCCTTCGGGCCTGCTCACCATGACGTTGCTGAAAACGTCATCCTGAGCAGCCCCGGACCTGGTCCGGGGCGCGTCGAAGGACGCACCGCTTACCCGACGACCGTCAAGCGCCGGCCTTGAGGCCCCGCAGCAGGGTGGCGAAGGATTCCCGGCGCAGGGCCGAGGGATCGACGTCGGGCGAGAGCTTGCCGGCCATCTGCAGCACCAGCCCGCCGTGCAGCGAGGCCCACAGGATGTGGGCGATCATCACCGGGTCGCCCTGGGCCTCGCCCGCCGCCACCAGACCCTCGGCGTGGCGGATCAGCATCGCCCGGGCCCGCCCGGTCGCCTCGACCAGGTCGGGGTAGTCGGCCTCGTTCGGCTGGGAAAAGTCGAACATCAGGCGGTAGGCGTCAGGATGGCCGAGGGCGAAGCGCACATAGGCCCGCCCCGTGGCCTCCGACCGGTCGACGCCGTCGGCGCTGACCCGGGTCGCCTCCTCCATCGCGGTGGCGAAGCGGGCGAAGCCGCTGGCCCGCACGGCGGCCAGGATGGCGTCCTTGTCCTTGAAATAGCGGTAGGGGGTCATCGGGCTGACCCCCAGCGCCGCCGCCAGCTGGCGCATGGTCACCCCGTCCGGCCCGTGCTCGGCGAACAGCCGCTCGGCCGCGGCGATCAGGCGTTCGCGGAAGTCGGCGACGTCGGACTCTGACAACAGGCGAGGCATGAAGATTGGACTCGGAACCTGAGCTAGATTTACAGTGTACGCGCATCGTTCGGCAAGGGAGACGGGACATGGCGGCGCGGGGATGGGACTTTCTGGTGCGTCGCGCCGACCTGCACGAGACGCGGATCGCGCCCGTCACGCACGAGACGCCCGCCGACGGCGAGGTGCTGTTCCGCGTCGAGTCGTTCTCCCTGACCGCCAACAACATCACCTACGCCGTGGCCGGCGACCAGATCGGCTACTGGCGGTTCTTCCCCAAGCCCGACGGCTGGGGCTGCATCCCGGCCTGGGGCTACGGCGTGGTCGAACAGTCGGCGCACCCCGACTTCGCCGCCGGCGAGCGCTTCTACGGCTACTGGCCCATGGCCAGCCATCTGGTCGCCCGGCCGCGGCGCACCAACGCCGGCTTCGTCGACGAGGCGGCCTGCCGCGCCGACCTGCCGCCGACCTACAACCAGTATGTGGCGGCCCCCGCCGACGCCCCGCGCCAGGACGAGCGGTCGCTGCTCAACCCGCTGTTCATGACCAGCTTCCTGATCGACGACCTGCTGGCCGACAACGACCTGTTCGGCGCGAAGTCGGTGATCCTCGCCAGCGCGTCCAGCCGGACCGCCATCGGCCTCGCCTGGCTGCTGAAGAAGGGCGGCAAGGCAGATGTCGTCGGCCTCACCTCGCCCCGCAACAAGGCCTTCGCCGAGAGCCTGGGCTTCTACGACCAGGTGCGCCTCTATGATGACGTCGCGTCCGCCGCGATCGAGGCGCCGGCCGTGCTGATCGACTTCGCGGGCGACGCGACGGTGAGAGCCGCCGTCCACAACAGGCTCGCCGACGCCCTCGCCTACAGCTGCCTCGTCGGCATCACCCACTGGGACGAACCCCGGGGAGGTCCGGCCCAGCTGCCGGGTCCGGCGCCGGTCTTCTTCTTCGCTCCGGACCGGGTGGTGAAGCGCCGCCAGGACTGGGGCCCCGGCGGCCTCGAGGCGCGCTACGGCGAGGCATGGGCCGGCTTCGTCGCCGACACGCCGCGCTGGCTGACGCTCACCCACGCCGACGGCGCCGAGGGACTGAAGGCGGGCTTCCTGAGGGTGCTGGACGGCGACATCTCCTCTTCCGAGGGTCTGATTGTCAGGCCCTGAAACGAACGGGCGCCGGACCGTCGCTAGCCCGTGCCCTCGTCGGCCATCATTTCGCGGGTGATGCGGTACCTGCCCTCGAGGAAGGCGACGATCTCCCGGCCGGCCGGGTGGCCGAAGGCCGAATAGCGGTCGTGCAGGACCTTCAGCGTGTCCGGCTCGATGCGGTCGAGGCCGGTCAGCTGCAGCACCAGGATGTTCCGCTGCAGCGTCTCGGCGAAGGTCCGGCCCAGCACCGCCTCCGCCGCTTCCAGGAAGGCCGCGCCGTACTGATAGGCGTCGCCGCGGGCGTAGCTGGCCGCCAGCGACAGGCAGGGAATGCGGCTGAGGGTCGGCTGCAGGGCCGGATTCACCGCGTGGCCCGCCAGGTGCGGTCCGATCGACGCCGGCCGGCCGGTGAAGGCGCGGATGTGCAGGTAGTTGCTCATCCGGGGGCCGTCGTTGACCGGGTAGTTGTCCCACAGCACGGGCCTGCGCCGCAGCTGGTCCGCCACCCGCGCCAGATGGGCGGGGCCGATTTCGACCGAGCAGACCTCCTCGCCGGTCCAGAAGACGCCGATGGACGGGTCAAGGGCCTTGCCGAGGGTCTCCAGATAGTCCGCCGGCCGCCGGCCGAAGACGCGATCGAGCACCGGGTCGTCGGAATAGTAGGTCGGGCAGGCGACGATCCGGCCGGCCTTCGAGTGGTCGGCGATCCAGTGCAGGATGTCCGCCTGGGTCGCGGCCAGCCCGTCGACGTCGCCGCGCATGTCGTCGAACAGGACGCCCAGCTCCTCGACGCCGATAGCGTCCAGCCAGGCCAGCTTCCGCTTCAGCGCCGCCTTCGTCTCCTCGCCGAAGTCGACCCAGATCTCGTAGGGGCTCAGCCCCACCCCGAAGCGCACGCCCTCGGCCCGGCAATGGGCCGCGAGGTCGGTCAGGGCCTGCGTCGTCTCCGCCGGCGACTGCTCCCGCCACCGCTTGCGCAGGAAGGCGTCGGCCTTGGGCGCGTACATGAAGAAGCGATAGCCGTGGGGGGCCAGGAAGCTGACCTGATCGGCCCGCTCCGCCCAGGTCCAGGGCGTTCCGTAGTAGCCCTCGATGATGCCGAGTTCTGGAGCCATCCGGCGGCCTGCTCCCCGCTTGCGGATTGTCGTCGAAGGGAGGGCTTGCCAAACCCGGCGGACGTCGACAATAATTTACGTCGTAAACTCAAGAACGACGGCAGGCCGCCTCATGGACCGCGACGTACGCATCAATCCCTACCTCGCCGGCAACTTCGCCCCGGTCCGCGAGGAGAGCGACTTCGAGCTGGAGGTCGTCGGTGAAATTCCGGACGGCCTGCGCGGCGCCCTCTACCGCAACGGCCCCAACCCGCAGTTCGACCCCCGCGACCCGAACCATCACTGGTTCTCGGGCGACGGCATGATCCACGGCTTCTGGGTCGACGGCGGCAAGGTGCGCTACCGCAACCGCTGGGTCCGCACGCCGCGCTGGTTAGTCGAGCACGCGGCCGGCAGGTCGCTGTTCGGCAGCTTCGGCAACCCGATGACCTCCGATCCCGAGGTGTTCGGCAAGGTCGACTCCGGCGTCGCCAACACCAACGTCATCTGGAGCGGCGGCAGGCTGCTGGCGCTGGAGGAGGCGCACGCGCCCTTCGCGCTCGACCCCGACACGCTCGATCCGGTCGGCTACCAGGATTTCGGCGGCAAGGTCACCGCCCACCCGAAGGAAGACCCCGAGACGGGCGACCTCTGCTTCTTCGGCTACGCCGACGCCCCGACGCCCTTCTCGCCGAACGTCAGCTACGGCGTCATGGGCGCGGATGGAGTCCTGAAGCGCCGCGATACGTTCGAAGCGCCCTACTGCTCGATGATCCACGACTTCATGGTCACGAAGACGCATGCGCTCTTCCCGGTCCTGCCCCTGACCGGCAGCCTGGAGCGGGCCATGGGCGGCAAGCCGGCCTTCGCCTGGGAGCCCGACAAGCCCGCCCTGGTCGGCGTCATGCGCCGCGACGCCTCGGTCGAGACGATCCGCTGGTTCAACACCGGCGCCTGCTACGTCTTCCACGTGATGAACGCCTGGGACGAGGACGGGAAGATCGTCGCCGACGTCATGAAGTACGACGTCGCCCCGCTGTTCCCCCTGGCCGACGGCTCGCGCGGGACCCAGGCCGGGGCCTTCCTTGTGCGCTGGACCTTCGACCTGGCCGGCGACAGCGACGCCATCAAGGAAGAGGCGCTGGACGACCTGCCAGGCGAATTTCCCCGTTTCGACGAGCGCTACGGTTTCAGGGCCAACCGCCACGGCTGGTTCGCCTGCCAGACGGGCAACCCCGGCGACGTGCGGACCAACGGCCTCAGCCACATCGACCTGAAGACGGGCAAGCGCACCGACTGGATCACCGGCGCCGGCGACGCGGTCTCCGAGCCGGTGTTCGTCCCCCGCTCGCCCGACGCGCCCGAGGGCGACGGCTGGATAACGGCGGTGCAGTACCTGGCCAGCGAGGGCCGCAGCGACTTCATTGTCCTGGACGCCCAGAACCTGGCCGCCGGACCCATCGGCCGGGCGAAGACCCCGCGCCGTGTGCCCTTCGGCTTCCACGGCAACTGGGTGGGGGCGTAGGAAGACTCGTCTCCCCCTGCGGGAGAAGGATTTCAGTCCGCTAGATCAGCCGGCCGTGGCAGTGCTTGAATTTGCGGCCGGAGCCGCAGGGGCAGTCGGCGTTGCGGCTGGTGCGCTCCCAGCCGGAGGGCAGGGCCGAGACCGGCAGGGCGGCGCGTTGCTCCCCGTTGAGGTCGGCGCCGGGCCCGGCGAAGGCCAGGGCCCGCTCGTTCTCGCCGGTCATCGGGTCCATGTGGACTTCCTGGAACCGCAGGGCGTCGGGCTCGGGCTCCGGCTCGGCGAACTGGAACTCCACCGTCATCAGCCAGCGGGTGACGTTGGTGCGCAGGTCGACCAGCAGCTTCTCGAACAGGGAGAAGGCCTCGGTCTTGTATTCGTTCAGCGGGTCGCGCTGGCCATAGCCGCGCAGGCCGATGACGTTGCGCAGGTGATCCAGGTGCACGAGGTGCTCGCGCCACTGCATGTCGACCATCTGAAGCAGGAAGTTTTTCTCGAGCGCCCGCGTCTGGTCGGCGGTGATGATCTGCTCGCGCTCGACGGCGCGGGCGTTGGCGGCCGCGTCGATACGATCGCGGATCTCCTCGTTGGCGATGCCGTCCTCGGCCGCCCAGGCCTTCAGCGGCAGCTCCAGGCCGAGAACCGAGCGGACCTTCTCGTCCAGCCCCTCGACGTCCCATTGTTCGGCGTAGGCCTTGGGCGGCAGGTGGCGCTCGACCATGTCGTCGATGACGTCCTGGCGCATCTCGGCGACGATCTGCGAGAGGTCGGCCGCCTCCATGAACTCCTGGCGCTGCTCGAACACGGCCTTGCGCTGGTCGTTCACGACGTCGTCGTACTTCAGCAGGTTCTTGCGGATTTCGTAGTTGCGCTGTTCGACGCGCTTCTGGGCGGTGGCGATGGCCTTGTTCAGCCACTTGTGGGTGATGGCCTCGCCTTCCTGGACGCCGAACGACCGCATGATCGCGTCCAGCCGCTCGCCGGCGAAGATGCGAAGGAGGTCATCCTCGCAGCAGAGGAAGAACTTCGACTTGCCCGGATCGCCCTGCCGGCCGGTGCGGCCGCGCAGCTGGTTGTCGATGCGCCGGCTCTCGTGCCGCTCGGTGCCGAGCACGTACAGGCCGCCGGCGTCGAGCGCCTGCTTCTTGAGGTCGGCGATCTCGGCCTCGAAGCGGGCCTTTTCCGCCCGCTCGGCCTCGGGCGTCACCTCGATGCCCAGCCCCTGCTGGTCCTGGCGCCACTTGGCGACGTGCATCTCGACGTTGCCGCCCAGCTGGATGTCGGTGCCGCGGCCGGCCATGTTGGTGGCGATGGTCACCGCGCCGGGCACGCCGGCGTCGGCGACGATATAGGCTTCCTGTTCGTGGTAGCGGGCGTTCAGCACATTGTGCGGGATGCCCTTCTGGCGCTTGCCGCCCAGCTCGAACTCGTGCTGCGAGAGCAGGTCGGCGAGCACCTCCGACTTCTCGATCGAGACGGTGCCCACCAGGATCGGCTGGCCGCGCCGGTAGCAGTCCTCGATCTGCGCCAGGATCGCCTTGTTCTTCTCGGCGGCGGTCCGGTAGACCTCGTCGTCCTCGTCGATCCGCGCCACCGGGCGGTTGGTGGGGATCTCGGTGACGTCCATCTTGTAGATGTCGGCGAACTCCTGGGCCTCGGTCGCCGCCGTGCCGGTCATGCCCGACAGCTTCTTGTAGAGGCGGAAGTAGTTCTGGATGGTCACCGAGGCCAGGGTCTGGTTCTCGGGCTGGATGTCGGCGCCTTCCTTGGCCTCGATGGCCTGGTGGAGCCCCTCCGACAGGCGCCGGCCGTGCATCATCCGGCCGGTGAACTCATCGATCAGGATCACCTCGCCGGCCTTGACGATGTAGTCCTTGTCCCGCGTGTACAGCACGTTCGCCCGCAGGGCCTGGTTGACGTGGTGCACGACGCTGATGTTGGCCGGGTCGTAGAGGCCGGCCGAGTCCTCGGCCAGGTGCCCGGCCGCCAGCAGGATCTCCTCGACCCGCTCGGAGCCGGCCTCGGTCAGCAGCGCCTGGCGCTGCTTCTCGTCGTGCTCGTAGACGCCCTCTTCCTTGATCAGCTCCTTGATCACGCCGTCGATGGTCCGATAGAACTCGGAGCGGTCCTCGGTCGGGCCCGAGATGATCAGCGGCGTGCGCGCCTCGTCGATCAGGATCGAGTCGACCTCGTCGACAATGACGAAGTTGTGGCCCCGCTGGACCATCTCGCTGACGTCGTAGACCAGGTTGTCGCGCAGGTAGTCGAAGCCGAACTCGTTGTTGGTGCCGTAGGTGATGTCGCTGTTGTAGGACGCCTGGCGCTGGCCCTGGCTCAGCCCGTGGACGATGACGCCGACGCTGAGGCCCAGGAACCGGTAGATCTGCCCCATCCACTCGGCGTCGCGCCGGGCCAGGTAGTCGTTGACGGTGATGACGTGGACGCCCTTGCCCTCCAGGGCGTTCAGATAGGTCGGCAGGGTGGCGACCAGGGTCTTGCCCTCGCCCGTCCGCATCTCGGCGATGCCGCCCCTGTGCAGCACCATGCCGCCGACCATCTGCACGTCGTAGTGGCGCTGGCCGAGCGTGCGCTTGGACGCCTCGCGGACCACGGCGAAGGCCTCGACCAGCAGGTCGTCCAGGGTGGCGCCGGCCGCCAGGCGGGCCCTGAACTCGTCGGTCTTGCCGCGCAGGGCCTCGTCGCTCAGGGCGGCGATCTCGGGCTCCAGGGCGTTGATCTTCGCGACCCGCCCCATGAGCTGCTTGACCTTGCGGTCGTTGGAGGAGCCGAAGAGGGTTTTGGCGAGGCCGAGCATGGGCTGGGAAATCCGGTGAAACGTTCTGGCGCGGCGGCGGCCCGGGATTCGCGCAAGGCCTTCCGCCCGCTCGAAAATCCGCCCGTTCGAGCGCGCCGGAGACTTAAGCAGCGGGTCTCCCAGTGTCAACGCGAGCCCCCGTCGCAGGCGACCCGTGCGGTCCCTGGCGCAACAGCCGTCGCGACGACCCCGACCCGCCGGCCCCGCGAGCCCCGCCCCGGACCTGGCGGGGAAATGGAGGGACGGAGAAATGGAGGAGAAATGGAGGGACAGCTTACTCATTTCGCCGCGCCGGGCGTCGACCCGAAATGAGTAAGCTGTCCCTCCATTTCCGCCCGCTCCCCGGGGCGCGATGCGAGCGGGGCTTGCGTTATCGGGAAATGCTCGCTACGCGTGTTATATGGTCAGACTCGCGCGCGTGGTCGTCCCGGGCCTTCCGCATCATGTGACCCAGCGCGGCAATCGACGCGTGCCGATCTTCTTCGCGCCCGGCGACCAGGACATCTACAAGCGCGTTCTCGCCGCCCAGCTTCGGCGCCGGCGGATCGAGGCCTGGGCCTACTGCCTGATGCCCAACCATGTGCATCTGATCCTCACCCCGTCGGACGCGACCGGCATGGCCAAGGCGCTCGGCGAGGCTCACCGCCGCTACACCACGCATATCAACGAACGGTACGGATGGACGGGTCTTCTGTTCCAGGGGCGCTTCGCCTCCGTTGTCATGGATGAGGCCCACCTGCTCACGGCCTTCCGCTATGTTGCGCTCAACCCGGTGCGCGCGGGACTGGCGCCCCGGGCCCAGGACTGGCCCTGGTCGAGCGTGCGGGCGCATCTGGCCGGTCGTGACGACGGCCTGGTTCGCGTCGAACCCCTGCTCTCCAGGTTCGACCGTTTCGATGAGTCCCTGGAAACGGAACCGACCGAGCCGAGTTCCTGGCGCTGCGGTCGAGGGAAACCACGGGACGGCCTCTTGGCTCCGAGGCGTTTGTGGCGAGCCTTGAGGACCACCTGGGCCGTCGGCTTTCCCCGGATCGGCCGGGCCGGAAACCGCGTTCGCAAATGGAGGGACAGCTTACTCATTTCCCGACGCGACCGTGCTCGCCCGCTGACGGAAATGAGTAAGCTGTCCCTCCATTTGCCGGGGCCCCTGCTTTCGTTGCGGTGCGATTGGCGCTAGAGCCGCTGGCAGGCTCGCGTGGAGAACCAGCCGCATGAAGTTCGCATCACGGAACGCCTGGGGCGTCGTCGCCGCCCTGGCCGTGGTCCTCGCCCTGGCCGCCTGCGGGCGTCCGGAAGGCAGCGAAAAGCCGCCCCAGCCGGGCGACGCCGCCGTGGCCAAGGTCGACGGCAAGACGGTCTGGGCCTCCGACGTCAAGCGTGAGGCGGTGGCCCAGGGCCTGATCGGCGAGGGCGAGCCGCTGGACATGTCGTCCGACCTCTTCCGCCGGGTCCTCGACGAGGTCGTCGACCAGAAGCTGCTCGCCGCCGAGGCCCTGAAGCGGAACCTCGATCGCGATCCGGTCGCCCAGCGCCGCCTCGCCGCCGCCCGCGAGCGCATCCTGGGCGACATGCTGGTGGAAAGCGTGGTCGAGAAGGCGGTGACGCCCAACGCCATCCGCGGCCTCTACCAGGAGCAGCTCAAGCTCTCGAAGGAGAGCGTCGAGCTCAAGGCCCGGCAGATCGTCGTCGCCACCCAGGGCGAAGCCGACCAGATCCGCAAGCTCCTTGGCGCCGGCGCCTCGTTCGAGGCCCTGGCCATGGAGCGCTCCACCGACAGCGCCACGCGGTTCAGCGGCGGCGACATCGGCGGCTACTTCACCCTCGACGTCATGCCCGAGCCCTATGTCGCGGCCCTCAAGGAGGCCCAGCCTGGGACCCTGGTCGGACCGTTCGCCGTCGACGGCGGCTGGGCCCTGGTCAAGGTCGAGGAGCGCCGCCAGGAGGCGCCGATCACCTTCGAGGCCGCCCGCCCGCAGATCGTCCGCTTCCTGACCTACGACCAGGTCCGCGACCTGCTGGAGACCCTGCGGGGCGGCGCGCGGGTGCAGATCCTGCTCGGCAAGCAGCCGCCGGTGCCCGGCGCCCCGCGCGAGCCGGCCTCGGCCCCGCCGGTCGCGCCGACCGAGCCCGAGCCCGCGGCGCCGCCCTCGAGCGACGCCCCGGGCGGCGCCCCCGCCGCCGCGCCCGGCGCCG
>JBMOOF010000011.1:0-2992 GCA_049323695.1 Pseudomonadota bacterium | reverse complement strand
TGCCGAATCGTTGCCGCGGAAGGCCGCGGGGAGGGGATCGATGCGCGTACTGTTGATCGAGGATGACAGCGCGACGGCGCAGACCATCGAGCTGATGCTGAAGTCCGAAGGGTTCAACGTCTACACCACGGACCTGGGCGAGGAAGGCGTCGATCTGGGCAAGATCTACGACTACGACCTGATCCTGCTGGACCTGAACCTGCCCGACATGAGCGGCATGGACGTCCTGCGCACCCTGCGCAACGGCAAGATCAACACCCCGATCATGATCCTGTCGGGCACGGCCGAGATCGACACCAAGGTGAAGACCCTGGGCGGCGGCGCCGACGACTACATGACCAAGCCGTTCCACAAGGACGAGATGGTCGCCCGAATCCACGCCGTGGTCCGCCGCTCCAAGGGCCACGCCCAGGCGGTCATCCAGACCGGCGAGATCGCCGTGAACCTGGACGCCAAGACCGTGGAGGTGAACGGCATGCGCGTCCACCTGACCGGCAAGGAATACCAGATGCTGGAGCTGCTCTCCCTGCGCAAGGGCACGACGCTCACCAAGGAGATGTTCCTCAACCACCTCTACGGCGGCATGGACGAGCCCGAGCTGAAGATCATCGACGTCTTCATCTGCAAGCTGCGCAAGAAGCTCGCCACCGCCAGCGGCGGCCAGCACTACATCGAGACCGTCTGGGGCCGCGGCTATGTGCTGCGCGACCCGCAGGAAGGGGCCGCGTCCAGCGCCGCCTGATCCGTTCAGTAGCGTAGCGTACCCCCTCGCGCCCGCCGGTCCTCCGGCGGGCGCGGTTCGTTCGGCCCCGCTCAGCGCACCGGCCGGGCCGAGGAGATCTGGTTGCTCATCCGCAGGCTGCCCAGGTCATAGACGCTGTCGCCCAGGACCACGCAGCGGCCGCCGTAGTTCTTCTCGGTGCAGAACTCCCACCGGCCGCGGCCGCGGATCTGCACCGACTTGGCCTTGTCGCCGAACGACCAGGGCGCCAGCGTCGGCGTGGCGCCCCGCAGCTGGACGCTGGCGCCGCGATAGCCGGGCTGGCCGTAGAGGACCGCCGCCGGCGGCGGGGTCGGGCCGGGGCCGGCCGGACCGGCGCAGGCCAGCCGCCCGCCGATGTTGGCGATGTCGCGCGCGCCGCAGCTGGCGATGGTGATCGAGCTCTGCACCGGCCGGCCCTGGCCGTCGCGGCAGGTCGCGTAGAGGGTCGGCCCCAGCCGGCTCACGTTCCAGCAGCTGCGCTGGTAGCTGCCCGACGGCGCGGCCGCTCCCGGCGCGGGCGACCCCTTGCAGGTCAACCGGCCGCCGACGTTGGCGATGTCGCCGCGGCAGTCGTCGTAGCGCAGGGAGGACTGTCGCGTCTCGCCGCTGGCCGTGCGGCACCGGGCGGTGAGCGTCTTCACCCCGCCCTGGCCGCCATAGGCGTGGGCCTGGTAGCAGCTCGTGCGGTAGCTGCCGGCGGGCAGCTGCAGCGGGGTCTGGCTCCAGGCGCCCGCGGCGACCGTCGTCAGCGCCGCCGCGGCGCCCAGCGCGATCACGGTAAGGGTCTTCATCGAGGTCTCCTGCACCCGGCCTTCGGGACCGGCCGACGCTAGCACCCCCTTGGCGGCGGGAAAAAGACCGGCGCTCTTCGAGATTGCGCCGACGCCCGCCCCGTGCCTCCCTGAGCCCTCGCTTCGGGGAGGGTTCCAGATGCTGCGCACGATCGCATTGGTCATGGCGCTGGCGGGCGCGCTGCTGGTCGGCTGGCTGGGAACCAAGACCCCCGATCCCGACGGCGGCTCCAGCGCCCCCGAGGCCTTTTCGACCGCCCGGGCCATGGTCGACATCCGGCGGATCGCCAAGGCGCCGCATCCGACCGGCTCGGCCGCCAACGCCTGGGTCCGGGACTACCTTGTGGCGCGGATGGGCCAGCTGGGCCTATCGCCGCAGGTCCGCACGGGGATGGGTCTGCAGGCCCGCGTTCACGAGGGCGAGGCCTGGGTGCTGGGCGGCCGGATGGACAACATCGTCGGCGTGCTGCCGGGACGGGACCGCACCCGGCCGGCCCTCGCCCTGATGGCCCACTACGACAGCGTGCCGGCTTCGCCGGGCGCCGCGGACGACGCCGCGGGCGTGGCGGCGGCGCTGGAGGTCGTGCGGGCGATCAAGGCGCGCGGGACGCCCGCGCGGGACGTCATCGTGCTGTTCACCGACGGCGAGGAGTCGGGCCTGCTCGGCGCCCGCGCCTTCTTCACCCAGGATCCGCTGCGCGACCGCATCGGCCTGATCATCAACCTCGAAGCCCGCGGCGGCGGCGGCCGGGCCAACATGTTCCAGACCGGCCCGAACAACGGCGCCCTGATCCGGGCCTTCGCGGGCTCGGCGGTCAGCCCGGTGAGCAATTCGCTGGCGGTCTTCCTCTACGAGTCCATGCCCAACGACACCGATTTCACCGTGTCGAACGAGGCCGGCGTTCGCGGGCTGAACTTCGCCTTCATCGGCCGCCAGTTCGACTACCACGCGGCCAGCTCGACGCCGGAAGCCCTGGACCGGGGCTCCGTGCGGCACCTGGGCGAACAGGCCCTGGCCGCGGCGGCGGCCTTCGCCTTCGCCGAGACCCTGCCCGGGAGGGCGCCGGACGCGGTCTACAGCCAGACCTTCGGCGATCACGTGCTGGCCTATCCGGCCTGGGGCGGCTGGATCGTGCTGGCCCTCGTCCTCGCCCT
This sequence comes from Pseudomonadota bacterium, assembly GCA_049323695.1. Taxonomy (GTDB): domain Bacteria; phylum Pseudomonadota; class Alphaproteobacteria; order Caulobacterales; family Caulobacteraceae; genus Caulobacter. The sequence continues at coordinate 283 of JBMOOF010000011.1, read as the reverse complement.
GCTGGCGGCGGCCGCGGTCCGGGCGCGGCGGGCCCAGGCCCTGTCCTGGCCGGACATCGGGCGGGGCGTGGGCGCGGCCCTGTTCCTGCTGCTGGCGGGCGCCCTGCTGCTGGCCACGGCGCGCAAGCTGACCGGCGTCGGATTCGGCTACATGGAGCAGCGCGCCCTCCTGGCCCAGTGGGGCCTGTGGGAGACGACCCTGGCGGCGCTCGGCGCCGGGCTGCTCGTGCTGGTTCCGACCCTGCTGGCGCGCGGCGGGACGGCGGCCTGGCTGGCGGGCGCC
>JBMOOF010000010.1:0-28190 GCA_049323695.1 Pseudomonadota bacterium | reverse complement strand
TCGGTCGCGGCTTCCGGCGCGGGCTCGGCCTTCGGGGCGGCGGCCTTCTTCGGGGCCGGAGCGGCCTTGGCGGGCTTGGCCTCGACGGCGGCCGGGGCGGCCAGCGTCAGGTTGCGCGAGCGGGCGTTCAGTTCGGCCTTGGTGGTCAGATCGACCTTGCCGTCCCACTTGTCGGTCTTGCCGGCGCCGGCCACGGCGGTGACGCGCACGACGCTCTCCAGCTGGCGGTGGCCGCGGGTGCGACGGTAGCCCTGGCGGCGGATCTTCTTGAAGACCTTGATCTTGTCGCCCTTGCGGGTCTCGATCAGGGTGCCGGTGACCGAGGCGCCGGCCACGGTCGGCGCGCCGACGGTGACGGCATCGCCCTCGCCGATCATGAGCACCTCGCCGAAGGCGACGTCCGCGCCCGGCTCTCCGGCCAGCTTTTCAACGACGAGCAGGTCGCCCGCCTTGACCCGGTACTGCTTGCCGCCGGTCTTGATCACCGCGTACATCGTTCGCGCCTTGAAATTCGAGTGTTCGCAAAAATGGTCGCGCCCGCGAGATGGCCCGCGGGCGAGAGGCGCGGACTTATACAGCCGGGCGCTTGTGAGTCAACGCCGCTTCGCCCCTCGCCGATCCCCGCGATTCAGAGCCTCAGTCCGATCCTCGGCGCCGCCCAGACCATGGCCGCGTAGAGCACGACGGTGAGCAGGCAGCCGATCGCCAGGGCGGGAGGGAAGCCGACGCCCCGGCGCAGCATCGCCGGGATCGCCAGGAACATCGGCAACGACGGCAGCACGAACCAGAAGGTCGCCTCGGCGTGCGCGGCCAGGCGCCCCGCGTCGCGCGTGTCGCGCCACAGCCACAGCATGCCCAGCACCGAGACCAGCGGCAGCGAGGCGATCAGGCCGCCCACGCCGGGATAGCGCTTGGAGACCTCGGCGACGAGGGCGACGATCACGCCAGAGAGGGCCGCCTTGGCGAGCAGGTAGAGCATGGCCGCCAGCCTAACCCCGCGATCGGCGCGCCGTCACCACGCCACGCTGGAATGTTACTTTGTAACAGGCTATAGCCGGGGAGTGAGCGCGCCCCTGTTCCTTCCGATGGCCCTCGGCGGCTTCGCCGTGGCCCTGCTGCACACGGCCCTGCCGACCCACTGGCTGCCGTTCGTCCTGGTCGGGCGCGGGCAGGGCTGGCGGCTGGGCCGGGTGTTGACGGCGGCCGGCGTTGCGGCGGTCGGGCATATCCTGGCGACCACCGCCGTCGCCGGCCTGATCCTGGCGGTCGGTCGCTATGTCGAGCGCTGGATCCAGGGCGCGCTGCACTACGCCGCCGCCGGGCTGCTGCTGGCCTTCGGCGTCTTCTACCTGGCGCGGGCGTTCCAGCGGCGGGCCGTCTTCGCCGGCCTGTCGGGGGAGACGCGCGCCGCCGTCGCCGCCACCGGCGACCGCGCGGCCTTCCTGGGCCTGGTCGGAGCCCTGGCGCTTTCGCCGGGCGAGGTGCTGCTGTCGTTCTTCATCGCCGGACCGCCGGATCCCGCGCGCTTCGCCTTCCTCGCCCTGGTGTTCCTGGCCGGCACGGCGGCCGGCATGGCCCTGTTCATCAGCCTGACCTGGGCGGGGCTGGCCCGGTTCCACCTGGAGCGACTGGAGCGCAACGAATCGGCCGTGCTGGGAACCGCCCTGCTGATCCTCGCCGCAGCGGTTATGGTCTTCCGCGGCTGAGGCCCCTATCTAGCGGCCCATGACCGAAGCCGCCCAGTCCGTCCGCACCCCCGTCACCGTCCTCACCGGTTATCTCGGGGCCGGCAAGACGACCCTGCTCAATCGCATCCTCACCGAGGACCATGGCAAGCGCTACGCCGTGATCGTCAACGAGTTCGGCGAGGTGGGCATCGACAACGACCTCGTCGTCGGCGCCGACGAGGAGGTGTTCGAGATGAACAACGGCTGCGTCTGCTGCACCGTGCGCGGCGACCTGATCCGCGTGGTCTCGGGCCTGATGAAGCGGAAGGGCGGTTTCGACGCCATCGTGGTCGAGACCACGGGCCTGGCCGACCCCGGTCCGGTGGCCCAGACCTTCTTCGTCGACGACGACGTGCGGGCCAGGACCCGGCTGGATTCGGTCACGACCGTGGTCGACGCCCGCCACCTGCCCCTCCGCCTCGCGGATTCCAGGGAAGCGGTCGAGCAGATCGCCTTCGCCGACCAGATCCTGCTCAACAAGACCGATCTGGTCTCGGCCGAGGAGCTGGCGGACGTCGAGGCCCGGATCCGCCGCATCAATCCGCTGGCCCCGATCCACAGGACCGAGCGCGCGGCCGTACCGCTGGACGCCATCCTCGGCCGCGGCGGATTCGACCTGGACCGCATCGTCGAACTGGAGCCGGAGTTCCTCAATCCCGCCCATGGCGAGCCCGGCCATGTCCACGATGAACACTGCGACCATGACCACCACGATCATCATCACCACGCCCACGACCACGTGGCTGAGGCGGGAATCCGCGGCGTGTCGCTGACGTCGGAGACGCCGCTCGACGGGATCAAGGTCACCAACTGGCTGAACCAGCTGCTCGCCGACAAGGGCCCCGACATCCTGCGGGCCAAGGGCATCCTCGACATCCGGGGCGAGAACCGCCGCCTGGTCTTCCAGGCGGTGCACATGATCCTGGAAGGCGACTATCAGCGCGACTGGAAGGCGGGCGAGCGCCGCTTCAGCCGCATGGTCTTCATCGGGCGGGACCTGGACGAAGCCGCGCTGCGGGCGGGTTTCGAGGCGTGCATGGCCTGACACCCTGAAGGTACTCCCCGGCGAAGCCGGGGGAGGATCAAGTCGAAACGAAAAAGGCCGGCGTTTCCGCCGGCCCTTCGCATGTCTGGCTGTCAGGCCGACCTACTCGATGTCTTCGTTGATCAGGCCGATCTTGTAGAAGCCGTTGAACTGCAGGACGTTCAGCACGGCCATGAACTGCTCGTACATGACGTCGGCGTCGGCGCGCACGAACACGCGCTCTTCGGTGAAATTGCCGGTGACGCCTTCCTTCTTCATCGACTCGACGACGTCGACGGGGATATTGTCCAGGCTCGACTGAACGTCGCCCACGAAGATGGAGCCGGTCTTCTGGACCGAGATGAAGGTCGGCTTCTTGGGCTTGGGATCGTTGGGGTTCGGCGGCACGGCCGGCGGCAGGTCGAGGGCGATCGACACCGTCGCGAGCGGCGCGGCCACCATGAAGATGATCAGGAGCACGAGCATGACGTCGACGAACGGCGTGACGTTGATGTCGCTGTTCTGACCCAGATCGTACTTGGAGCCGCCGCCGCCTCCACCGAGCTTCGCACCCATTCGTACACTCCTTTATGCGGGCCGTCACAGGCGGCCCGCTGTCATTCGAGGCCACCCATTGCGCGGATGGCGCCGCTTGTAAAGCCCGTCTCGCGCCGCAGGCGAAAACCGCTCGCGCTGGGCAATCGCCGGTCTCCGGGATAAACGCGGCAACCATGACCCTGGACTTCGACGCCTATGTGACCGCCGCCGTTTTCGACGATTCCGGACGACCGATGTTCGCCCTCGGCGACGGCACGGTGCGGATCCTGGCCGGGACCGAGGCGCTCGCCGCCGACGCCCACCAGGGCGCCGCGCTCTCGGCCTGCGTCCACCCCTCGGGCGCCGGAATTCTCACCGGCGGGGACGACGGCCGCGTCGTCTGGACGCGCCTCCTGGACGGGACCATCGCCGCCTCGCCCGTGGCGGAGGTGAAGGGGCGCTGGATCGACGCGGTCGCGGCCAGCCGCGAGAGCGGCCTCATCGCCTTCGCCGCCGGCCGCGACCTGCACGTCCGCGACGCCGCCGATCCGGCCTTTTCCCGCACCTTCACGCACGAGAAATCGGTCGCCGACGTCGCCTTCGACCCCAAGGGCCGGCGCATCGCCGTCGCCACCTACAACGGCGCCGCCCTCTGGTACGCCCGCATCGAGAGCCAGAAGCCCCAGCTGCTGAAATGGGCCGGCAGCCATGTCCTGGCGGCCTGGAGCCCCGACGGCCGCTTCCTGATCAGCGCCATGCAGGAGAACCAGCTGCACGGCTGGCGGCTCTCCGACGGCAAGGACCTGCGCATGGGCGGCTATCCCGCGAAGGTGAAGAGCCTAGCCTTCCTCACCGACGGGCTGATGATGGCGACTTCGGGGGCGGGCGGCGTCGTGGTGTGGCCCTTCGCCGGCGCCAACGGCCCGATGGGGAAGGAGGCGGCCGAGATCGGCTTCGACCAGGCCGCCACGGTCGCCCGCGTGGCCGCCACGCCCCGGGGCTCGATCGTCGCCGCCGGCCTCGACGACGGCCGCGTCTGGGCGGCCGACCTCAAGAGCGGCCGCATCGAACACCTCAGGGCCGGGAAGGGCGCCCCGATCAGCGCCATCGCCGTCACCGCGGACGGAGCCGCGGTCGCCTGGGGCGATGAAGACGGCGGCGCGGGCCTGCTCCAGACGGGCCTCACCTCATAATCCGACATCCCGGCGTTCGCCGGGATGGTCGGAATCAGGAATCGAACCCCCGCATCTCGCCCCAGACGTCGAACGGGTCGCGGCGGGTGCGCAGGGTGTTGATTGGGGCGGTCTCGTCGGCCCAGCCCAGGGCCATGCCGGAAAACAGCATGTGATCGTCCGGCAGGCCGAGGAAGGCCCCCACCGTCTTCGGGTAGCGGGCCCAGAACTCCTGGGCGCAGGTGGCCAGGCCCCTCTCGACCGCCAGCAGCATCACCGTCTGCATGAACATGCCCACGTCCGCCCACTGCGGCGGGCCGACCCCGCGGTCGAGGCTGAAGAACAGGCCGACGGGCGCCCCGAAGAACTCGGCGTTGCGGAGCAGCTGGCGCAGGCGGGCGGGCTTGTCCTCGCGCGGGATGCCGAGGGTGGCGTAGAGGTCCTCTCCGCATTCGAACCGGCGGGTGCGGAACGGCTCCCAGAGGTTGGGCGGATAGACGTCGTATTCCGGCTCTTCGCCGGCGAGGTTGGCGGCCACGCGGGCCTTGAGATCCCGCAGCGGGGCGCCGGCGACCGCGTGCACCCGCCAGGGCTGCAGGTTGCCGCCGGACGGCGCGCGGCTCGCCGCGTCCAGGATTTCACGCACCAGCGCGCCGGCGACCGGCCGGTCGGTGAAGGCCCGGACGGAGATTCGGCGGGCGACGGCCTCGGTGACGGTCATGGTGCGGCTTTCCGGGCGGCGACAGATCGGATCGCAACGACTAGCATCCCGTCGCAGCGTCAAGGCAAGGGGAGGGGCGCTTGAGCGCGGAGCCGCCGGAAGGACCGGACGAACCGGGGGAAGTGGAGATCGCGCCGGAGCCGCCGGAGTCCGACCGCGAGGCGGCCTCGGCCGACTCGCCCGCGGAGCCGGAGCTGCGGCCGGGCCGGCCGTCCGGCGTCGCCGGCCTGGTCCGCGCCGCGGCGATCTGGGGGTTCGTGCTGGTCGTGGCGGCGCCGGTCGGCTTGACCCTGTTCTACCGCTTCGCGCCGCCGCCGGTGACCATCCTGATGGTGCAGCGGCTGTTCGAGGGGAAGGGCCTGGACTACCGCTGGCGGCCGATCGAGCGCATGTCGCCGGCGCTGGTGCAGGCGGCCGTCGCCGCCGAGGACGCCCGCTTCTGCGAGCACCGCGGCTTCGACTTCGAGGCCATCGAGAAGGCCATGGCGGCCAACAAGCGCCGCCCGAACCGCATCCGCGGCGGCTCGACGATCAGCCAGCAGACCGCCAAGAACGTCTTCCTCTGGCCGCAGCGGTCGTGGCTGCGCAAGGGGCTGGAGGCCTACTACACGGTCCTCATCGAAACCCTGTGGGGCAAGCGGCGGATCATGGAGGTCTACCTCAACGTCGCCGAGATGGGGGCGGGAACCTATGGGGCCGAGGCGGCGGCGCGGCGCTACTTCGGCGTCGGCGCCGATCAGCTGACGCGGGCCCAGGCGGCGCGGCTGGCGGCCATCCTGCCCAACCCGCTGAAATACAAGGCCGTGAAGTCCGGCCCCTATGTCGCCCGGCGCTCGCGGCGGATCGGGGCGGCGGCGGGCACGGTGCGCAGCGACGGCCTGGCGGCCTGCGTCGGACCGCTGGCGGCTCCGCGCCGGGGCGAGCGCGACGCGCCGGCGGCGGAGCCGCGGCCCATGGCCCGCAAGCCGGCGCCGCAGACCAGGGACGAGCCCCTGCCGCCCGCGGCCCCGGCGCTGGAGCCGGTCCCGGCCGAGCCAGCGCCCGTCCCGGCCCCGCCGCCGGAACCCGCGCCCGGATTCACGACCACTGACTAAGGACCCTCGCGATTCGGCTCGCCGCCGGCCAGCCTTGACGCGGCGGGCGCGTGGTTCTCAATGCCGCGCCAGAAAGTCCCTTCTTGAGGATGCGTCCATGCTGAAGACGAAACTCCTGGCCGCCGGCGCCGCCCTGGCGATCGCGGCCGGCTTCTGCGGCCTCGCCGCCCCGGCCCGCGCCCAGGCCCCCGCCGCCCCGACGCCGGCCGAGGCCAAGGCCTTCATCGACAAGGCCGAAGCCGACCTCGCCAGCCTTTCCCAGTATGTCGCCAAGGCGTCCTGGGTGCGGGCGACCTACATCACCGAAGACACCATGTGGCTCGAGGCCAAGGCCGGTGCGGAGATCACCGAGCTGGGCACCCGCCTGGCCATCGAGGCCGCCCGATTCGACGCGACGCCCGTCGATGCGGCGACCCGCCGCAAGCTGGACATCCTCAAGCGCGCCCTGGTCGCCCCGGCGCCGCAGCGGCCCGGCGCCGCCGACGAGATGGCGACCATCGCCTCGCGCCTGGATTCGACCTACTCCACCGGCAAGTTCAGCTACGGCGGCAAGACCCTGACCCTGAACGACGCCGAGGACGTTCTCGCCGCCAGCCGCGACCCGGCCGAGCTGAAGGCGGTCTGGGAGGGCTGGCACTCGATCTCGCCGGTGATGCGGGCCGACTACGCCCGGCTGGTGGCGCTGTCGAACGAGGGCTCGCTGGCTCTCGGCTACAAGGACACGGGCGCGCTCTGGCGGTCGGGCTACGACATGGACGCCGACGCCTTCGCCTCCGAGACCGACCGTCTATGGAAGCAGATCGAGCCCTTCTACCGCAACCTGCACTGCTATGTGCGCAAGCAGCTGAACGCCCAGTACGGCGACGCCGTCCAGCCGCGCACGGGCCCGATCCGCGCCGACCTGCTCGGCAACATGTGGGCCCAGCAGTGGGGCAACATCTATCCGATCGTGGCTCCGAAGGACGTGGCCAGCTCCTACTCGCTGGACGACCTGCTGGTGAACGCCGGCTACGACGCGACCAGGATGGTGAAGACGGGCGAGGCCTTCTACGTCTCCCTGGGCCTGGCGCCCCTGCCCGAGACCTTCTGGACCCGCTCGCAGATCGTGCGCCCGCGTGACCGCGAGGTGGTCTGCCACGCCTCGGCCTGGGACCTCGACGACCGCGACGACATCCGCATCAAGATGTGCACCAAGGTCAACGCCGAGGACTTCTACACCATCCACCACGAGCTGGGTCACAACTACTACCAGCGCGCCTACAAGGATCAGCCCTACATCTTCAAGGGCGGCGCCAACGACGGATTCCACGAGGCCATCGGCGATTTCGTCGGCCTGTCGGCCCTGACCCCGACCTACCTGCAGCAGATCGGCCTGCTGCAGACCGTGCCGGGCGAGCAGGAGGACATCCCCTTCCTGCTCAAGATGGCGCTCGACAAGATCGCCTTCATGCCCTTCGGCCTGCTGGTCGACCGCTGGCGGTGGGAAGTGTTCTCCGGCGAGCTGACGCCCGAGGAATACAACGACGGCTGGTGGCGGCTGCGGACAAAATACCAGGGCATCGTGCCGCCGGGCCCGCGTCCGGCCGACGCCTTCGACCCGGGAGCCAAGTACCATGTGCCGGGCAACGTCCCCTACACCCGTTACTTCCTGGCCCACATCTACCAGTTCCAGTTCCACCGGGCGGCCTGCAAGATGGCCGGCTGGAAGGGGCCGCTGCACCGGTGCTCGATCTACGGCGACCGGCAGGTCGGGGCGAAGTTCAACGCCATGATGGAGATGGGCGCCTCCCGGCCCTGGCCGGAGGCGATGGCCGCCTTCACCGGCGAGACCCGCGGCGACGCCTCGGCGGTGGCCGACTACTTCAAGCCGCTGAACGTCTGGCTGACGAAGCAGAACAAGGGCGAGGCGTGCGGCTGGTAGCCGGCCGCCGGGCCTGAGCCGGGCCCCGACATGGTTTGCGGACTTTGACTCTGCCTGTTGGCCCAAGCGTTTACCGCGACCGGGCCAGTCTCGCACGTTGGACGCCATTCCTGTCGAGGCCCGCCATGACCAGGCGACGATCCGTCCTCGCGTCGGCGAGGACGCTCGCGATGACATTCGCACGCGGCGAACGCGGCGCGGCCGCGCTGCAGTTCGCCCTCGTCGCCGTGCCTCTGGCGGTGACCGTGTTCGGGACCCTGGACGTAAGCCGGGCCTCCAGCGAGAAGGTGCGGCTGCAGGACGCCCTCGACGCCGCCGCCCTGGCCGCCGCCCGGTCCAACGCCGCCACCGACGCCGACGCGCAGGCCGTCGGCGAGACGGTGCTGGCCGCCGACCTCGCCGGAACCGACGCGACGCTCCGGAGCGCGAGCTTCCGGCTGGACGGATCGAAGGTCGTCGCGACCGCGGAGGCGACCATCGCCCCGGTCATCGCCGGGCTCTGGCTGAACGGCGACATGGTCGTGGGGGCCGAGACCGAGGTCACGCGCGCCGCCAACAACGTCGAGGTCGCCCTGGCGCTGGACGTCACGGGCTCGATGTCCGGGCAGAAGATCGCCGACCTGAAGGCCGCCGCCAAGGAACTGGTCGACCTCGTCGTCCAGGACCAGCAGACGCCCTACTACACCAAGATGGCGCTCGCCCCCTATTCGGCGGCGGTCAACGTCGGCGGCTACGCCGCCAGCGTGCGGGGCACCTACGGGGCCGGAACCTGCACTTCGCCCGGCTGCGCCAGTTTCAAGTTCACCAACGCCTCGGGCGGCTCGAAGACCTTCGGAATCACCAGTTGCGTCACCGAGCGCGGCGGCGCCGAGGCCTACACCGACGCGGCCCCGGCCGCCGCCGTCCTGGGCCGCAACTACGCCAGCGGGTCCAACCCCTGCCTGGGCAGCGCCATCATGCCGCTGTCGACCGACCGGGCCGCGCTCAAGGCGCGGATCGACGGCCTCGCCGCCGCCGGCTCGACGGCCGGTCACATCGGCCTGGCCTGGGGCTGGTACCTGGTCTCGCCGAACTTCGGCTATCTGTGGCCCGCCGACAGCCGGCCGGCGGCCTACGGGTCCGACCGGCTCCTGAAGGTCGTGGTGCTGATGACCGACGGAGCCTTCAACACCGCCTACTGCAAGGGAGTCATCGCCCGCGACTCCGGGTCGGGCAGCGGCTCGGCCTCGGACCACATCAACTGCAACGCGACGAACGGCGCCGCCTTCAGCCAGGCCAGGGCCCTGTGCGACGGCATCAAGGCGGCGGGGGTGATCGTCTACACGGTCGGCTTCGACGTCGCCGGCGATCAGGCCGCCCAGGACATCGTCCAGACCTGCGCCACCGACGCCGCCCATGTGTTCCTGCCTTCGAGCGGCGCGGACCTGAAGACGGCGTTCCACGCCATCGGCCAGGACATCTCGCGGCTCCGCCTGTCGCGGTAACGGCCGATTCACCAAACCCGTTCGCCGAATACTTACGCTCGCGCGAGAGGATGCCGGTCCGATCGGGGGCAAGGGACGCATGAAGCCGGCCAGACATCGGCGCCGAAAGGAGCCGCCGGGCATCGCCGCCGGACTCCTGCGCCGCTTTCGCAACGAGAGCGGCGCGGTCGCCATCTGGTTCGCCGTGCTGGCGCTGCCGCTGGCCGTGCTGTCGTTCGGCCTCATCGACGTCAATCGCGCCGGCGTCGAGAAGCGGCACCTGCAGGATGCGCTCGACGCGGCGACGCTGCTCGCCGCCCGCTCGACCGCCGACACCGACGCGGAACTCCAGGCCGTCGGCGAAGCCGCCCTCGCCGCCCAGCTGAGCGGCATGAGCGACGCCACCCTGGTCAGCTCCAGCTTCAAGCTGGCGGGCAGCACAGTGGTCGGCTCGGCCACGGCGAGCGTCGATCCCGTGATCGCCGACCTCTGGCTCCAGGGCGAGATGATGGTGGGGGCCAAGGCCGAGGTGGTTCGCGCCTCGACGAACCTGGAGATGACGCTCGTCCTCGACATCACCGGCTCGATGTGGGGGAGCAAGCTCGCCGACCTGAAGACCGCGGCCAAGGACCTCATCGACCTGGTCGTCCAGGACAGCCAGACGCCCTACTACTCCAAGGCGGCGCTGGTTCCCTTCTCGCTGGGCGTCAATCTCGGCTCCTACGCCGCCGGCGCCCGGGGCGCCCAGGCGGCCAACCCGAACATCACCGCCGCGACCTGGTACGCCAGCTCCAAGTCGATCACCGGCGCGACCAAGACCAATCCGGTCCGGATCACCTCGAACGCGCACGGATTCTCCGACGGCGACTATGTCTACATCAGCGGCGTCAACGGCATGACGCAGCTCAACGGCAAGATCTTCCAGGTCACCGGCGCGGCCGCGAACACCTTCAAGCTCAACGGCGTCAACGGGTTGAGCTACAACAAATACACGTCCGGCGGCACGGTGAGGAAGTGCCTGACCCCGACGTGCGAACTGGTCGTGACCGCGGCCGGTCACGGCCTCGCCGCCGGCGACGGGGTCCTGATCACCGGCACGGTCGGCCTGACGGGGATCAACGACGTCACCTTCACGGTCGCCAGCCCCACGACCAACACCTTCGCCCTCTCGGGCGTCTTCGGTCCGACCTCGGGGGCCTACGCCTCCGGCGGCAAGGTCTACTGCCTCAAGCGGGGCTGCCAGTACTACGCCTTCACCCGGGCTGACGGGTACGCAGATATGTTCGAGCTCAGCACCTGCGTGTCCGAGCGTACGGGCGCGGACGCCTACACCGACACCGCGCCCAGCACGAGCCTGGTGGGACGGGTCTACCTGGAAAGTCCCTCGTCCTGCCCGGGCAGCACGATCGTGCCTCTGTCGACGGACAAGGCCGTCCTGAAGGCCAACATCGACAGCTACGCCGCCACGGGGGCGACCGCCGGCCAGATCGGCGCCGCCTGGGGCTGGTACCTGCTGTCGCCGAACTTCGCCTACCTCTGGCCCAGCGTCAGCCAGCCCGGCTCCTACGCCAAGACCGACCTGCTGAAGGTGATGGTGTTCATGACCGACGGCGACTTCAACACCGCCTATTGCAAGGACGTGCTGTCGAACGACTCCAACGGCTCCAACTGGTACCAGATCAACTGCAACGCCACGAACGGCAACCCGACCACGCAGGCCCAGGCGATCTGCACGGCGATGAAGGCCAAGGGCATCGTGATCTACACGGTCGGCTTCCAGGTCTCTCCGGGATCGGCGGCCGAGACCTTCATCAAGGGCTGCGCCAGCGACTCCGACCACATTTACCTGCCGTCCAGCGGCGCGGCCCTGAAGGACGCCTTCTCCGCCATCGGTCAGGACATCCTCAGCCTGCGGCTCTCGAAGTAGCCCCGCATCAGGCGCTGAGGGCCCGCGGCTCGCCGTTGCAGGCCAGGGCCAGGACGCCGAACAGGGCCTCGGCCGAGATGGGCTTGCTGAGGTGGCCGTCGGCGCCGGCGGCCAGAGAGGCGGCGACATGCTCGGGCAGGGCGTTGGCCGACAGGCACCAGATCGGCGTGACGCGGCCGCCGACGCGCTCGGCCGCGCGGATTTTACGGATGGCGGTCAGGCCGTCCATCACCGGCATCTGCATGTCCATCAGGATGAGGCCGAACGGTTCGCGCGCCGCGGCCGCCACCGCATCGGCCCCGTTTTCGACGCAGGTCAGGTCGACCTCGAGGCCGCCGAGCAGCAGTTCGACGACCTTGCGGTTGATGGCGTGATCCTCGGCCAGCAGCACGCGCAGCCGCTCGCCCTGGGGCAGGACGGGCGCGGCCGGGTGGGCCTTCGCCGGCCGCAGCGCGGCGGCGCGGGCCAGGGTCAGGGTCAGCTGGAAGCGTGAGCCGGCTCCGGGGCTTGAGTCCGCGGTCAGGGTTCCCCCCATCGCCTCGACAAGGGCGCGGGAAATGGCGAGGCCAAGGCCGGTGCCGCCGAACCGGCGCGTGATCGAGCCGTCGGCCTGTTCGAACCGCTCGAACAGGCGCGCCTTGACCGTGTCATCGAAGCCGATGCCGGTGTCCGAGACGGTCAGCGACAGCCGCCCGGCGGGGTCGATGTGGGCGGCCAGCCCGACCTCGCCCCGGCTGGTGAACTTGATGGCGTTGGAGAGCAGGTTGCACACGACCTGGCAAATGCGCACGACGTCGCCGACGAAGGCGCCCGACGCGGCCGGATCGATGCACAGGTAGAAGGCCAGACCCTTGTCTTCGGCGCCGGGTCGGAACAGCGCCGCGGCCGAGCGCAGGCAGTCCTCGAGGTCGAACGGTTCGGGCTTCAGCTCGAGCCGCCCCGATTCGATCCGGGCCAGGTCGAGCACGTCGGCCAGCAGGGCTTCCAGCGTCTGGCCCGAGGTCTCGATCAGCCGCACCATGTCCGACTGGCCCGGCGAAAGCGCTGTGCGCGACAGGGCCGACGCGACGCCGATGACGCCATTGAGCGGCGTGCGGATCTCGTGACTCATGTTGGCGAGGAATTCGCTCTTGGCGCGGTTGGCCGCCTCGGCGAGATCGCGGGCCCGCGCCGTGGCCGCTTCGGTCCGGCGCCGATCGGTGATGTTCTTGAGCACGCCGAGCACGCCGGTGACCCGGCCCTCGCCGTCCCGCATGAGCTCCGCCGCCGAAAAGGCCCAGATCTCGCGCCCGTCGGGGGGGTTCATCCGGTATTCGGTGCGGAACGGGCGCCCTTCGCTCAGGCAGCGCTCCCAGTGGGCAATGGCCGCTTCCCGGTCGTCGGGATGCACAGTGACCCAGATGTCGCGGGCGATGTCGTCATAGGTCAGGGCGCCGCCGAAGAAGGTGTCCTCGGCCCCGTCCACCTTGAGCGTCCGGGTGCGGTAGTCGACCTCGTAGACGAGCACGTCGGCGATATCGAGGGCCAGCTTGAGGCGGCGCTCGGAGTGTTCCGCCCGCTGAAGGGATTCGATCAGGGCGGTGATCTCGGTGCTCATGAAGACGAGGCCGCCCACCTCGCCCTTTTCCGTCCGCCAGGGGCCGACCTGGGCGTTCAGCCAGATCGGGTCCTTGTGCGGAGGCTCGACTCTCAGCCGGTCGGTGCGGATGAATTCGCCGGCCAGGGCCTTGCGGTAGGTCTCTCCGTAGCGTTCGAGCCAGCCCGGGAACAGCTCCGGCACCGTGCGCCCGATGGCCTGGCTGGCGGGGATGCCGGTGTCGTTCGTCCAGCTGTCGTTGACGTAGATGAAGCGCAGGTCCCGGTCGGTCATCGACAGGGTCATGGGCGCCGAGCGCAGGATCGCCTGCTTGATGGTGGTGGCGACGCGCGAGTCGCGCTCGGTCGCCTCCGCCCGTCGCTGGGCGCGCAGCCGCTCGATCGACTCGGCCAGCATGTCGGCCAGGTCGACGAGACTGGCGGTGATGGCGGCGTCGCGGGCGCGGGGCTCGTCCCACAGCACGCAGAGCGCGCCGAGCGGCACGCCGTTGGCCAGCACGATGGGGGCGTTGGCGTAGCCGCGGCCCCGCGGACCGCCGGTCACCCAGGGATGTTCGGGCCAGGAGACCGCCATGTCCTCCCGCCAGACCGGCCCCTCGCCGAGGGTGCGCGCCGTGGTCGAGATCGTCGGCGGATCGAGGGTCTCGGGCATGCCCTCGAAGCCCGACATCCAGACGTGATCTTCGTCGACCAGGACGACATAGGCGTGTCGGGCCCCTGCCGCTCGCCTGGCCAGGCGGGTAGTCCGGTCGATCACCGGCCGCAGCGCGGCCAGATCGAGCGAGCGAAGCTCCGCGATACGCGCGGCATTGCCCGGCGCAGTCGCCGCCATAGGGTCCCCCGATCCTGAATCGGCGAACACCGTGATCCGATCAGGTTAACCAGTTGTGACCGGTCAGAGCAGTTTGATCTCGCGCAGGCGCTGGTGGAGGAATTCATCCGCCGTCAGAGGGTCCGGATAGCGGTCGGGGTTCTCGGCGGTCGCGCAGCCGGGCAGGGTCCGGATCACATAGTCCGGGGCGAAGTGCAGGAAGAAGGGCGTCGAATAGCGCGGCACGCCGCGGCGCTCCGGCGGCGGATTGACCACCCGGTGAACGGTCGAGGGCATGACGTTGTTGGTCGCCCGCTCCAGCATGTCGCCGATGTTGATCACCAGGCAGCCCGGGGGCGGATTGATCGGCAGCCAGCGGCCGTCGCGGTCGAGCACCTCCAGCCCGCCCTCCTCGGCGCCGAGCAGCAGGGTTATCGCGTTGATGTCGCCGTGCGCCCCCGCGCGCACGCCGGTCGCGTCCCGCGGGATCGGCGGATAGTGCAGCAGGCGCAGGACGCTGTTGCCCTCGCGCACGGCCTCGTCGAACTGATGGCGCGGCAGGCCCAGATTGTGGGCGATGGCCTGCAGCACCTTCTTGCCCATGCCGTCGAGCGCGCCGTAGAGCCAGGCGACCTTCTCGTGGAAGTCCGGCGTCTCGGCCGGCCAGACGTTGTCGGGCATCTGCGCCCGGTAGGGATGGCCGGGCGGCAGGTCGCGGCCCATGTGCCAGAATTCCTTGAGGTCGTAGTGGTCGGCGCCCTTTGCGGTCTCGATGCCGAAGGGGATGTAGCCCCGCTGGCCGCCGACGCCGGTGACGTACTGCCTCTTCACGGCCTCGGGCAGGGCGAAGAAGCGCTTGGCCGCGTCGATGGCCGCGTCGATCCGGCCCTGTTCGAGGTCGTAGTCCGAAATGACGGCGAAGCCGTAGCGCCGGAAGCTGTCGCCCAGCGCCTTCGAGAAGCCCTCGAAGTCGGCGGCGTAGCCCTTGAACGAGACGGGTTCGATGGCGGATTGGGGCACGGACGATCTCCGCTGGTGATGGGGAGGGTCGTTTACACCGCCCGGGGCCGGCTGACGACGCGGATCAGGCGAGGTCTTCGCGGTCGGCCGCCCGCTCCGAGGTTTCGCCGCCCTTCGCCGGCGTGATAGCCTCGCCCGCATCCCGGAAATTTATTCATCAAGGGTTGAATTTCTCGCCGGACTGGGCGAGACGAGCCGACCCTTTCGAGCGGAGCGATCATGGCGGACAAGGTTCGCGGAAACGCCGCGGAGGCCCTGGACGGGCTCCTCTTCGACGGCATGACCATCATGGCCGGGGGCTTCGGCCTGTGCGGCATTCCCGAAAACCTGATCGCGGCCATCCGCGAGCACGGGGTGAAGGACCTCACGGTCATCTCCAACAACTGCGGCGTCGACGGCTTCGGCCTGGGCATCCTGCTGGAGAACCGCCAGATCCGGAAAATGGTCAGCTCCTACGTGGGCGAGAACAAGCTGTTCGAACAGCTCTACCTCTCCGGCGAGCTGGAGCTGGAGTTCAATCCGCAGGGCACCCTGGCCGAGCGCATCCGGGCCGGCGGCGCGGGCATTCCGGCCTTCTTCACCAAGACCGGCGTCGGCACCCTGGTGGCGGAGGGCAAGGAAGTGCGCGAGTTCGACGGCGAGCTCTACGTGATGGAGCGGGGCCTGACCGCCGACCTCGCCATCGTCAAGGCCTGGACCGGCGACGCCGAGGGCAACCTCGTCTTCCGCAAGACCGCGCGGAACTTCAACCCGATGATGGCCGCCGCCGGCCGCGCCACGGTGGTCGAGGTGGAGCGCCTCGTCGAGATCGGCGCCCTCGACAAGGACAACATCCACACGCCCGGCATCTACGTCGACCGCATCTTCGAGGGCGCCGTGTTCGAAAAGCGCATCGAGCGCGTCACCACCCGCGCCAGGGAAACGACTGGGGAGACCGTCTGATGGCCTGGACCCGCGACGAGATGGCGGCCCGCGCCGCGGCCGAACTGCGCGACGGCTATTACGTCAACCTCGGCATCGGCATTCCGACCCTGGTGGCCAACTACATCCCCGAGGGGATGCATGTGACGCTGCAGAGCGAGAACGGCATGCTCGGCATGGGTCCCTTCCCCTACGAGGGCGAAGAGGACGCCGACCTGATCAACGCCGGCAAGCAGACCATCACCGAACTCGATTCGAGCAGCTATTTCTCCAGCGCCGACAGCTTCGCGATGATCCGCGGCGGCCATATCGCCCTGTCGATCCTGGGCGGCATGCAGGTGGCCGGCAACGGCGACCTCGCCAACTGGATGGTGCCCGGCAAGATGGTCAAGGGCATGGGCGGGGCCATGGACCTCGTCGCCGGGGTCAAGCGGGTGGTGGTGGTCATGGACCACTGCGAGAAGTCCGGCGCG
Organism: Pseudomonadota bacterium; assembly: GCA_049323695.1. Lineage (GTDB taxonomy): Bacteria > Pseudomonadota > Alphaproteobacteria > Caulobacterales > Caulobacteraceae > Caulobacter. Next base: position 11,783 of record JBMOOF010000010.1, on the reverse strand, counting down.
CCCAAGCTGCTGACGCGCTGCACCCTGCCGCTGACCGGGGCGGGCGTGGTCGACCTGCTGATCACCGAGCTCGGCGTCTTCGAGATCAACCGGGGCCGCACGCCCGTGCGGCTGATCGAACTGGCCCCCGGCGTCGCCGTCGAGGAGGTCAGGGCCCGGACCGAGGCGGCGTTCGAAACCGCGGTCTGAGCGGAATGGAGGGACAGCTTACTCAATTCCGCCCGTGACGCGGCCCCGGGGCCGGGGATTTGAGTAAGCTGTCCCTCCATTCCTGCGGCCTATTCGGCGGCCGGGCGGTAGCCTTCCGCCACCAGCAGGGTCACCCGGCGCAGGCAGCGGCGGTTGTAGCGTTCTTCGCTTTCCCCGGCCCTGGGCGGGCAGGGCAGGGTGGTGAAGTCGCGATAGCGGCTGACGCCCGCGGTCCGCGCGAAATCCCGGCCGGCCAGCGCCAGGCGACGATCCTTCACGTCGTCGAGAATGGCCAGCACCACCCGGTTGCCGAGGTCGGGCGTCAGGGGCGCCTGGACCTCGGCCTGGTTGCCGGCGCGGCCGCGCACCCAGACCTTCAGCGGCGGGGCGTCCGGTACGGCGAAATAGTCGCGGCCGTAGTAGGCCAGGCTGTTGAACAGGAAGCGGTCGTCGACGGCGATGGCGCTGACGCCGCCGTTCAGCGCCTCCAGCCGCGCCCGCTCGATCACGGCCCGGGAGGCGTCCTCCCAGCCGCGCAGGCGCTTGATGCTGTTGGACTGGCCGATGCCGTCGACCAGCCGGGGCTGGATCATCGCGGCGATGAAGAAGGCCGCGAGCGCGCCCTGCAGGACCACGGTGGCGACCAGCCCGACCCGGGCCGCCGTCCGCCCGCGGCCGGGCCAGTCGCGCGTCAGCCAGGCCGCCGCCAGCACGGAGCCGGCGACATAGGCGCTGGCCGCCCAGTTGGCGTTGGCGCGCGAGAGGAAGGCCTGGACCAGCACCGCGGCCAGGGGCGGCGCCGTCCAGCAGGCCAGCAGCAGGTCCGGACCGGTCAGTCGCCGGCGGATCGCCAGGATCAGGCCGACGCCGGCGAGCACGCCGAACGGAATCGGCCCGAACACGCCGAACTGCTCGACAAGGAAGCCCAGCATCTCGCCCGGGTGGACCAGGCTGCCGCCGAGATTGGCGTTGGCGGCGGTGTGGCCCACCGTGGCGAAGCCGTGGGTGGCGTTCCAGACCAGGTTGGGGGCCAGCGCCAGGGCGAAGGCGGCGGAGGCCGCCAGGGCGCGCCGGCCGTCCCAGGCCGCGCGCGCCTCCGGCGAGGCCAGCAGGTGCAGGCCGATACCGGCCACGGCGAAGACCGCGGCGTACTTGGACAGCATGGCCAGCCCGAGCGCCGCGCCCAGTCCGGCCGGCGCCCACCGCGCCGCGCGGTCGGCCGCCGAGACGTAGGCCAGCAGGGCCAGCGACAGGAAGCAGAGCAGCGGCGCGTCGGTGGATATGATGAAGGACGACTGCTGGACCCCCGGCATCAGCGCATAGACCGCCGCCGCCGCCAGGCCGGTCCAGCCCCCGTAGAGCCGGCGGCCGACCGCGAACAGCGCCGCCGCCGCCACGCCGTGGAAGATCGGCGCCGACAGCCTGACCCAGCCCTCGGCGTCGCCGCCGCCCAGATGGGTCGTGGCCCAGATCGCCCAGGCGACCATCGGCGGCTTGGAGAAGTAGCCGAAGTCCAGCGTCCGCGACCACAGCCAGTACTGCGCTTCGTCCGGATAGAGCTCGAACGGGCTCGAGAACTGGGCGATCACGCGCAGGACCGTCAGCACGAGGATCAGCGCGAACGCCAGCCGTTCGGGGCGGCGGGCGGCGGCGGCGGTGGCGGGGGGCGGCGGCGAAGCGGTCATCGGCGGGCGGGACGCTGACCCGCGCCCGGGCCGCTGTAAAGGCGAACCTTTCCAGCAAGTGTCGCAATCTTGCGACAAACCGCCCCAAAAGAGCCTTGTCCGTTAACGTCGTCTTGCGTCGCGGCCGGCGCGCCCTAGACTGTCGAACCAGGCGTTCAGGACTCTCCCGGCTGTCGTCATTGAAGCTTTGCACTGAGGCGCTAAGGCTTCCGGCGATGCCCGGTCGGGTCTCTTTTGAAATTTCTGCCGACGTCGGGATGAGAGGGGATTCTCCAGTTATGACCAAAATGAAGCTCGCCTTCGTGGCGACGACCGCGCTCGCGACCGGACTGCTGTTCGCCTCTGGCGCGTCCGCGCAGTCCACCGGCACCACCGAGGTCGAAGAAGTCGTCGTCACCGCGGTCGGCACGCCGACGATCCAGGGTGTGATCACCGCGGAAACCGCGCCGAAGTCCAAGTCGTCGGTCGATCAGGAATTCATCGCCCAGCAGGCCACGGGCCAGACGATCATCGAGACGCTGAACCTGACGCCGGGCCTGAACTTCACCAACAACGACCCGTACGGCTCGTCGGGCGGCAACCTGCGCCTGCGCGCCTTCGACGGCGCCCGCGTGTCGCTGACGTTCGACGGCGTTCCGCTGAACGACACCGGCAACTACGCCATCTACACCAACCAGCAGCTGGACGGCGAACTGATCAGCCGCGCCTCGGTGAACATGGGCACGACCGACGTCGACAGCCCCACCGCCTCGGCCACCGGCGGCACGATCAACTACATCACCCGCAAGCCCGGCAACGATGTCGGCGGCATCTTCACCGGCTCGCTGGGCTCGTTCAACTACAAGCGCGTGTTCGGCCTCGTCGACACGGGCGAGATCGGCTCCTGGGGCACCACGGCCTTCTTCGCCGCCTCCTACCAGGACTATGACAAGTGGAAAGGTCCCGGCGACCTGACCAAGACGCAGTACAACGCCCGGATCTACCAGCCGCTGGGCGACAACGGCGACTTCATCTCGCTGGCGTTCCACTACAACGAGAACCGCAACAACTTCTATCGCAACATCACGCTCGCCCAGTGGCAGGCCACGCCCGAGCTCGAGAACGATCGCCAGTGCATCCGTCCGACGCCCGGCGCCGGGCACCAGGATGACGCGGACATGGCGACGGTGATCACCTACAACGGGGTGACCATCAACAACACCAGCTGCACGAACTTCTTCGAACTGCGGAACAACCCGTCGAACACGGGCAACATCCGCGGCCAGTCGCGGTTCACGCTGACCGACACCCTGACGCTGACCGTCGACCCGTCGTTCCAGTACGTCCTGGCCAACGGCGGCGGCTTCGGCACCTTCTTCGAAACCGACGACCGCCTCGATCTGGGCGGCGCCGTGGGCGTCGACCTGAACGGCGACGGCGACACCGCCGACCGCGTCGCGCTCTACACGCCGAACACGACGAACACCCGCCGCTACGGGGTCACCACCTCGCTGATCTGGAACGTCGACGACAACAACCGCGTCCGCGTCGCCTACACCTACGACTACGGCCGTCACCGCCAGACCGGCGACTACGGCTTCATCTCGCCCAACGGCACGCCGCAGGACGTGTTCGGCGGCAAGGACGGCTACGGCCGCCGCGTCCTCGCGGTGGACGGCGCCGGCATGCGCGGCCGCGACCGCTTCTCGCTGGCCATCCTGAACCAGGTGGCGGTCGAGTACCGCGGCCAGTTCCTGGATGACACCGTGCTGCTGTCGATCGGCGTCCGCGCGCCGTTCTTCAAGCGCGAGCTGAACCAGTACTGCCTGTCGCAGAACAAGTCGTCGAGCGTGCTGTGCACGACGCAGCCGATCTACCCGTACGACACCGACTCGGGAACGGCGGGCGTCCAGGCCGACGCGGCCGGCATGCTGTGGAGCCTCAGCGCCGCCGGCACCGGCACGGCCTATCTGCGGCCGTACGGCATCGACAAGAAGTACGACGACGTCCTGCCGAACGTGGGCGTCAGCTGGAACTTCGCGGAAGACCAGTACATCTACGCCAGCTACGCCGAGGGCCTGTCCGCGCCGCGGACGGACAACCTCTACACGCCGGCGGCCGAGACCACGACCGCGTCGCTGGCGACGACGACCGGCAAGATCCTGCTGCCGGACGCCCAGCCGGAAACGACCAAGACCTACGACCTGGGCTACCGCTACCAGTCGGGCGCCGCGATCGTGCAGGCGGCGATCTGGAAGACGAAGTTCGACAACTACATCGTCTCCTCGTTCGACGACTCCCTGGGCATCTTCATCGACCGCAACGTCGGCTCGATCGACCTGTGGGGCGTCGACTTCCAGGGCGCCTTCCAGCCCGCGGACAACTGGACCCTGTACGGCTTCGTCTCGTACACGAACAGCGAGCTGCAGGATAACATCGCGGTGGGCTCCTGCACGCTGCCCTGCACCGGCCTGTTCCTGCCCACCCAGGGCAAGCGGCTGGTCGAGACGCCCGAATGGCAATCCGGCTTCCGGGTCGGCTGGGACGTGACCGACAACCTGTCGGTCGGCCTGCAGGGCAAGCACGTGGGCGACCGCTTCTCGACCGACGTGAACGACGAATCGACGCCCGCCTACAACCTGTTCAACCTCGACGTTCGGTACGACCTGCCGTTCCTCGGCGAGAACGGGTCGTATCTGCAGCTGAACGTGATCAACCTGTTCGACGAGGAATACCTCGGCAACATCAGCTCGCGGAACAACGCCAAGACCACGGACGTGGACCTCGGCTCGGGCATCAGCAACCGCGCCGGCTCGGCCCCGACCTATTCGGTCGGCGCCCCGCGCACGGTGCAGGTGACGCTCCGCGCCAACTTCTAGCGCGCCGGGCCAGTTGAAAGGCGGAGGGGCGGCCTGAGCGATCGGGCCGCCCTTCTTCTTTGCGCCGCACTTGACGCCGCCCCGCGCCGGGGCCACTTCCCCCGCCCCATGACCCTGCCTCTCGTTCCCGCCGAATGGTCTCCGCACCGCGCCATGTGGCTGGGCTTTCCCAGCCATGAGGACCTCTGGCGGGCCGACCTCGCGCCCGCCCAGGACGAGGTAGCGGCCCTGGCGCGCGCGCTGGCCGGTCCGGGCGAGGAACGCGTGCGCCTGATGGTCCGCGGCGACGCCGCCGAGGCCGAGGCCCGGGCCCGGCTGGACGGCGCCGCCGGCGTCGAGATCATCCGCGGCGAGTTCGGCGACATCTGGCTGCGCGACACCGGACCGATCTTCCGCTCCGACGGACGGGCGGCGGCGTTCCGCTTCAACGGCTGGGGCGGCAAGTACGACCTGGAGGGCGACGAGGAGGTCGCCGGCCAGATCGCGGCGGCGTCCGGCGCGCCGCTGGCCGCGCACGACTTCGTCCTCGAGGGCGGGGCGATCGACCACGACGGCTTCGGAACCGTCCTCACCACCCGCCAGTGCCTGCTCAACCGGAACCGCAATCCCGGCTGGACCGAGGCGGAGGCGGAAGCCGCCCTGGCGGACGCTCTCGGCGCGCGCCGCATTCTCTGGCTGGGCGACGGCCTGCGCAACGACCACACCGACGGCCATGTCGACAATCTCGCCCGGTTCGTCGCGCCGGGCGTCGTCGCCTGCCCGATCGCCTGGGGCCGCGCCGATCCGAACGCCCCGCTCTACGACGAGACCGCCCGGGCGCTGGCCGGGATGACCGACGCCCGGGGAAGCCGGCTGACGGTCATGCGCATCCCCTCGCCGGGCTGGATCGACGGCGACGGCGGCCCCGCGCCCGCCAGCCACATGAATTTCATCATCGCCAACCGCGCCGTGATCGTGCCGCTCTATGAAAATGAACGGGCCGGCGCCTTCGCGGTCGACGCCGTGCAGAGCCTGTTCCCCGAGCGCAAGGCCATCGGCCTGCCCTCCTCGGCGATCCTCACGGGCGGGGGCTCGTTCCACTGCATCACCCAGCAGGAGCCCGCCTGATGGCCAGGACCCTGACCCTCGCCGCCATCCAGACCGACTACGGCATGGACCTGGCGGCCAACATCAGGAAGACCGAGGGCTTCATCCGCCAGGCCGCCGCCGGCGGCGCCCAGGTGATCCTGCCCCCCGAACTGTTCCAGGGTCCCTATTTCTGCGTGGCGCAGGAGGAGCGCTGGTTCGCCCACGCCCACCCCTGGCGCGAGCACCCCTGCGTCAAGGCCCTGGCCCCGCTGGCCGGCGAACTGGGCGTGGTGATCCCGATCTCGATCTTCGAGAAGGAGGGGCCGCACTACTTCAACAGCCTGGTGATGGCCGACGCCGACGGCGCCCTGCTGGGCGTCTACCGCAAGAGCCACATCCCCGACGGGCCGGGCTATCAGGAGAAGTACTATTTCCGCCCCGGCGATACGGGCTTCCGGGTCTGGGACACGCGTTTCGGCCGCATCGGCGTCGGCGTCTGCTGGGACCAGTGGTACCCCGAAGCCGCCCGCGCCATGGCCCTGATGGGCGCCGAGGCGCTGCTCTATCCCACCGCCATCGGCAGCGAGCCGCACGATCCGACGCTCGACACCGCCCTGCCCTGGCGGCGGGCGATGCAGGGCCACGCCGTCAGCAACGTCATCCCGGTGGTCGGGGCCAACCGCATCGGCTTCGAGCCCTGGGACGGCTATCCCGGCGGCGGCCAGCGGTTCTATGGCAGCTCCTTCGTGGCCGACCACCGCGGCGACCTGGTTTCCCAGCTCGGCCGCGACGACGAGGGCCTGGTGCAGGCGAGCTTCGACCTCGACTTCCTGGCGACGCACCGCGCCGCCTGGGGCTTCTTCCGCGACCGCCGCCCCGACCTCTACGGCGCCCTGACCGGGCCCCGGCCGGCGTAGCCGGGACCCCTCAGCCCGCGGGGCAGTGCGCGGGCGGCGGCGCCTTGGCCAGTTCGGCGCGGGCCGTCTTCAGGTCCTTCTGGAACGCCGGATCGGCGTGCAGCCGGGCGACCGTCGCCGCGCCCATGGTCCGGCCGGCGGCCACGTCGCTCGGATAGTGCAGGCCGCAGACCACCCTGCTGTCGCCGAAGTCGCGGCCGCGCTGAAGGATCGGCGTCGCCCGGGCGGGAACCAGTTCGGCCACCACCAGAGACCAGGCCCAGCCCGCGGCGGCGTGGCCGGAGGGGTAGGAGCCGTTGGTCTTCATCCAGTTCTCGCGCGGGATGCAGATCGGGGCGTCGTCGTAGCCGATCAGCGGCCGGTCGCGCATGAACCGGTCCTTGGCCGCCCGCACGCTCGTGCCGGCGTCGATGACGACCCGGTCGAGCAGGCGCGAAAGGGTCGGCGTCGCCGCCTGGCTGATGGTCACGCCGGCGGCGCAGGAGAGGGCCAGATGCGCCTTGTCGCCGAACAGCTCGTTGTCGGCGGTGGCCTGGGTCCAGCGCGGGGTTCCGGCGAGGCCGCGGGTGGCCAGGAAATTGGCGCGCTCGGCGGCCGCCTCCACCGACCGGGGGTCCGGCGGCCCGCCGATGATCGTCAGGCTGTCGGGCAGATCGGCCGTCGCCAGGTAGCCCGACGGCCGTTCGCCCTGGGCCAGGACGCCGGCGCCCAGCGCCAGCGCCAGCGTCAAGCCCGCCGCCATTGTCCGAACTCCCCGCATCCCCGCCTCCCCGGCCCGCGTCACCCGATCGGAGTCGGCCAAGAGCGGGTGGGCGTCAAGCCGGAATCCCGACGTCGGGGTTGACGACCTGATATGTTATTTCATAACACTTCTCCCATGCCCACGCTTCGCCAAGTTTCCGCCCGCCGTCGCCTGCTGTTCGCCGCCGCCGGCGGTTGGGCCTTGTTCGCCGCCGGCGCCGCCGCCGCCCAGGACGACACGGTCGCCGAGGTCGTCGTCACCGCTTCGCCCTATCCGGTCTCGCTCGACTCGGTGACGACCAGCGTCAACATTGTCACCGGCGAGGACCTCGACCGGGCGCCGCCCGCCGGCCTCGGCGACGTCCTGAACGGCCTGCCGGGCCTGCGCTCGACCTTCTACGGGCCCGGGGCCAGCCGGCCGGTCATCCGCGGCCTGTCCGGGCCGCGCGTGCTGATCCTGCAGAACGGCGTCGGCCTGGTCGACGCCAGCGCCTTGTCGCCCGACCACGCCGTGGCGTCCGAGCCGGGCGAGGCCTCCAGGATCGAGGTGCTGCGCGGTCCCTCGACCCTGGCCTACGGCGGATCGGCGATCGGCGGGGTGGTCAACATCCTCGATGACCGCGTGCCGACCCGGGGCGCCGAGGGCGGACTGGAAGGCGGGCTGACCGCCTCGGCCGGCTCGGTCGACGACAGCTACGCGGTCGCCGGCGAGATCCGGATGGGCGAGGGCCCCTGGGTGGTGGCGCTGGACGCCGTCAGCCGCGAGAGCGGCGACTACGAGGTTCCCGTCGCGCCCGTGTCGGATCGACTCGCCGCCGCCCAGGGCCTGACGCCCCAGGCGGGTCGCACCGTCCGCAACGCCGACGTGACCCTGAAGGCGTTCGGGGCCGGCGTCTCCTACGTCGCCGACGGCGGCTATCTCGGCGCCTCGCTGAAGCGCACCGAAACGACCTACGGGGTTCCCTTCCCCCAGGTGGTCCTGGCCGTCCCGCCGGCCGAGGGGCCGGTGGCCATCGACCTGGAGCAGACTCGTCTCGACGTTCGCGGCCAGGCGCGGGTCGACTTCGGACCGTTCGAGATCGCCCGCTTCTCGCTGGGCTACGCCGACTACGAGCACGCCGAGATCGAGGTCGCCACCGGCGATGTCGGCACCCGGTTCCTGTCCCAGGGGACCGAGGGCCGTCTCGAGCTGGTCCAGGCCGCGCGCGGCGACTGGCAGGGCGCCGTCGGCGTCCAGGGCCTGACCCGCAGTTTCGAAGCCGTCGGCGACGAAGCCTTCATCCCGCCCGTGGACATCAACGAGATCGGGGTCTTCGTGCTCCAGCGGCTTGAACGCGAGCGCTGGGGGATCGAGGGCGGCCTGCGCCTCGACCGGCGCGACCTCGACGCCGACCTGGCCGGCCGCCCGACCAGCGGCGCGGGGGCCGCCTACGGCCTGAACTGGGCGACCACGCGCGGCGGCCGGACCTTCGACAATGTCTCCGGATCGCTGGCCGCGTTCTGGCGCCCGGCGCAGGACTGGTTCCTGGGGTTGGGCGTGTCACGCAACGGCCGGGCCCCGACCGAGTCCGAACTGTTCGCCGACGGCCCCCACGCCGGCACGGGCTCCTACGAGATCGGCGACCCGACGCTGGAGTCCGAACGGGTGACCTCCTACGAGGCGACGCTGCGCTGGACCGGCTCCGGGCGGGCGGAGCTGCACCTGTACACGGCCCGCTACGACGGCTTCATCCAGGAGCTGCCGACCGGAGACCTCGCCGAGGACGACGGAACGCTCGATCCCGCCGGCGAGCTGCCGGTGTTCCTCTACGGCCAGATGGACGCCGCCTTCACCGGGCTAGAGGTCGAGTTCGCCCACGACCTGTGGCGCGACGGGGCTCGCTCGCTGGGCTTCGAGGCAGCCTACGACTATGTGCGCGGCAAGACCGACGCCGGCGCCCCCGCGCGGATCCCCTCCTGGTCGGCGTCCGCCCGCCTGGTGTGGAAGGGCGAACGCACCGACGGCAAGCTGGAGCTTCGCCAGGTCGGCGACCAGGACCGCGTCGCCGCCTTCGAGCTGCCCACCGACGGTTACACCCTGGTCAACGCCCAGGTCGGCCACCGGCCGTTCGCGGACCGGGACCTGACGGTCTTCCTGGAGGGCCGCAACCTGACCGACGCCGAGGCCCGCGAGCACGCCTCGTTCCTCAAGGACATCGCCCCGCAGCCCGGCCGCGGCTTCCGGGCGGGGGTCAGCTGGCGGTTCTGACGGGAGACATCACCCCAGCACCGTCTTGCCGTTCTTCACCACGGTGACGCCGCGGTCCTTCACCCGGGCCTCGAAGGAGACGACGTCGCCGTCCTTCCACATGTCGACGGTGATGGTCTCGCCCGGGAACACCGGGCTGGAGAAGCGCACCTGGTGGCTCCGTATCCGCGCCGGGTCGAAGTCGCACCAGGCCTGCAGCACCGCCCGGCAGGTGATCCCGTAGGTGCACAGGCCGTGCAGGATGGGCCGGGGAAAGCCGGCCGCCGCCGCGATCTTTGGATCGGCGTGCAGCGGATTGCGATCGCCGCTGAGGCGGTAGATCAGCGCCTGATCGGGGCGGGTGGGAAAGTCGAGCGACAGGTCGGGCGTCCGGGTCGGGACCTCGTGCGGTTCGGGCGCGCCTTCCGAAGGCCCGCCGAAATGACCGTCGCCGCGGGCGAAGGTCGAGCCGACCAGGGTGGCGATCGTCTCGCCGGTCTTCGCGTCCTTCAGGGTGGTCTCGGCGTAGATCACCGCGCCCTTGTCGCCCTTGTCATAGGCGCCCAGCACCCGGCCCTCGGCGGTGATCTGGGCCTCGCTCGGGAAGGGCCTGTGGAACTCGACCTTCTGCTCGCCGTGGACGACCAGCAGGTAGTTGATGCCCATCTTGCCGACGCTTGGGCCCGCGCCCCAGGCGACCGTCGTGGCCATGGTCGGCACGGCCTTCAGGCCGCTCTCGTAGACGAAGGGCAGCTCCTTCTCGTTCATGGGATCCGAGCCCATGCCGATGCCCAGCGCGTAGAGCATGGTCTCCTTGTCGGTCCAGCTGAACGGCCGGGGTTCGCTGGTGATGGACAGGATCTCTGGATAGGCGATGGCCATGGCGCGCTCCCGGCGTTTTTCTTGCGAGGATTGAAGCGCGTTGACCTTAGGGACCGCAAGACGGGTCGTCGCATTGCCCGGCCCGGCCTGATCGGCTAGAAGCGCCGGCTCCACCTTCACGGCGGCCAGGCCGCATCAAAGAGTCATCCATGGAACAGACCAAAGCGGCCATCGGCCCTGTGTCCGGCAACCTGCTCTTCTACAAGACGCCCGAGCCTCTCAGCCGCGACGTCCACAGCGGCCTTGGCGTGCGCCGGATGGAAAAGCCGTTCCAGTTCGCCGCCGTCGGCCATGTCGTGCCCCTGACCGTGGCCGAGTTTCCGTTCGCCGCGATCAGCTATCCGATCATCTTCGCCGGCGCCGAGCGCCTGCCGCTGGCCGTGATGGGCATCAACCAGAACGAAAACCTGTTCATCCAGGACGACGGCGGGTTCTCGGTCGGCGCCTATGTGCCGGCCTACATCCGCCGCTATCCCTTCGTGTTGGCCTCCGACGAGACGCAGCAGCGCATGGTGGTCTGCATCGAGCGCAGCGCCGAGATCTTCTCGGACAAGGGCTCGGCCGACCTGCCGCTGTTCGACGACGCCGGCGAGCCGTCGGAATACACCCAGAACGCCATCAAGTTCTGCGAGGACTTCGAGGGCGAACGCCGCCGCACGGAATCGTTCACCAAGCTGCTGACCGACCTCGACCTGTTCGAGCAGCGCGAAGCGGTGTTCCAGATGCCCAAGGAAGACGGCACGGTCGAACCCGTGAAGCTGGCCGAGTACTTCGCCGTCTCCGAGGCCAGGCTAGCGGCGCTGAGCCCCGAGAAGCTGGCCGAGCTTCGCGACAACGGCGCGCTGGAAAAGGTCTACAATCACCTGACGTCGCTGGTGTGCTGGGACAAGCTGGTCGCCATCGCCAGCGAGCGCGCCATCCGCCGCGCCGGGCCGATTCAGTAGGTCCGCGGCCAGACAGGCGGCGGCGAGGCCTGGTCTAAAGCACGATGCGGTCAGACGGAATTGTCTGACCGTTGAATCGTGCTTTAGTTTCAAGAGTGTAGAGCCTGATTCAGGGTTCAGATCGGTTCGATCTGAACCCATCAGGCTCTAGGTCCAATCGACATTCAGGGATTCACGGTTCGCGGGATGCGTGATTCATAGGTCTCCGCTTTGGCGGAGGTCGGTGATGGGTGTGAAGCGCTACGAACTGAGCGATGCGCAGTGGGTTCGGA
>JBMOOF010000009.1:0-178148 GCA_049323695.1 Pseudomonadota bacterium | reverse complement strand
TTCAACAGGCTCAAGCACTTCCGCCGTTTCGCCACCCGCTTCGACCGGCTCGCCAGCCACTACCTCGCCTTCATCCACATCGCCGCCTCCATGCTCTGGATGCGCTGAATGTCGATTGGACCTAGTTTCCCCCGCCCGCCGCCGGCGTCACCGGAGCCTGGTTGAAGCGGACCGGCAGCCTGATCGTCGAGCCGTCGACCGGGCCGCCGTCCTGGGTCCAGGGGCTCATGCGCATGACGCCGGCCACCGCCAAGGCGGCCGCGCCGAAGCCGAGGCCGGGCGGGTCCTCGCTGGCGACGGCGCAGTCCAACAGCGAGCCGTCCTTGCCAACCGTGCAGACGGCGACGCCCACGCCGGTCGTGACGCCCGCGTCGATGGCCCCGATCGGATAGACCGCCTGCACCTTCTTCGGATCAGGGATCCGCACCCAGGTCGGCTGGGTCAGCACGCGTTGGATCGCCTGGGGCGCCGTCGGATTGATCAGTCGGACCTGCAGATTGACATAGGTGTCCTTCAGCGCCTTCGGGTCGGCCTGATCGACTTCGATGGCGAACAGCGGAACCAGCTTGCGGGCGGCGGCGGCGAAGCCCTTGCCCCTGGGGGATTCCGTCAGGGTGTCGCAGGCCGTGAGCGTGCCATCGCTCCTGAACCGGCAGCGCATGGAGACGTGGCCCTGTTCGATGTCTTGCGCGTCCTTGGGCCAGACCGCCGCCACGTCGGCGAAGGACGGCGCCCGAGACCATGCCGGATTCGGGATCATCTTGAACGTGTCACCCATGGGCACGAAGCCGCCGTCCGGCATCTTGAAGACGATCGGTATCTGGACCTCGGAGGCGACCGGTTGGCCGTCTTTCACCTCCGGCTTCAACTGGAAGCTGGGCACCAGCAGCAGGGCCGCGGCTCCGAATCCCTCGCCGGCGGGGCTTTCCGACACCACGGCGCATCGCTCGAGACCGCCACGAATGTTGACGACGCAGCCGAGGACGACCTGGCCCTCGACGCCTTCTGCCATGGCCTTGGCCGGCCAGGCCGCGCGCAGCTCGGCGCCGGACGGCTTCCGCAGCCAGTCGGGGGCCGACGACTGAGCAGCGGCGGCGCCCGCCAGGACCGCGGTCAGCAGGAGCCACCAGCCCCGGCGCCGCCCCGCCATCTCAGCGGCCCTCCGGCGCGGTCGTTTCAGCGGTCGGGATCCGCAGGTTCTCGGCAAGCAACACGACCCTCATGGCCACCCCCAATGCAACTCTACTCATAGTGGCAGGCGTCAGCAGTCGTGCAAAGCCCACTCGCCCGCCGCCGTCCGCGCCTCTACATTCCCGGGCATGACCGATGAAGCGCCGACCCCGCCCGATGGCCGCCCGCTGACCCAGGACGGGCCTCCCGTCCGGCTCTATCTGGTGGACGGCTCGGGCTACATCTTCCGCGCCTACCACGCCCTGCCGCCGCTGACCCGCAAGTCGGACGGCCTGCCGGTCGGGGCGGTTCAGGGGTTCTGCAACATGCTGCTGAAGCTGCTGCGGGACATGAAGGAGGACGCGCCCACCCACCTGGCGGTGGTCTTCGACCACTCCGAGAAGACGTTCCGCAACGCCCTCTACGACCGCTATAAGGCCCACCGGCCGCCGCCGCCGGAGGACCTGGTCCCGCAGTTCGCGCTGGTGCGCGACGCCACGCGCGCCTTCGGCGTGCCGGCCCTGGAGCAGCCCGGCTACGAGGCGGACGACATCATCGCCGCCTACGCCTGCCGGGTGCGCGACGCCGGCGGCGAGGTGGTCATCGTCTCCTCCGACAAGGACCTGATGCAGCTGGTCGGCGAACGGGTGTCGATGCTCGACACCATGAAGAACATCCTCATCGGCCCCGACCAGGTGGTCGAGAAGTGGGGCGTGCCGCCCGAGAAGGTGGTCGACGTCCAGGCCCTGACCGGCGATTCGGTGGACAACGTGCCCGGCGCCCCCGGCATCGGCATCAAGACCGCCAGCGCCCTGATCGCCGAATACGGCGATCTCGACACGCTTCTGGCCCGGGCCGGCGAGATCAAGCAGGAGAAGCGGCGCGAGACGCTGATCGGCTTCGCCGACCAGATCCGGCTCTCGCGCCGGCTGGTGCAGCTGGACTGCGACACGCCCCTGCCCGAGCCGGTCGAGGACCTGGCCGTGCGCGAGCCGGACAAGGAGACCCTGGGCGCCTTTCTGGAGCGGATGGAGTTCCGCGGCCTGGCCCGCCGCATCGGCGGCGAGGGCGGCCGCGCGCCCTCCCCGGCCCCCGTGCGGCCGGCGGCGATGCCCGCGGCCGCCCCCGCGGCGGCGGGCCCGATCGACGTCAGCCGCTATGTCTGCGTGCGCGACGAGGCCGAGCTGGACCGCTGGATCCGGATGGGCTTCGAGCGCGGCGTCGTCGCCTTCGACACCGAGACCGACGCCCTGTCCTCGGCCACCGCCGCGCTGTGCGGCGTGTCGCTGGCCGTGGCCCCGGGCCAGGCCTGCTACATCCCGGTCGGCCATCGCGGCAAGGACGACCTGCTGGGCCAGGGCGAGGGCGACTTCGCCCAGCTGCCGGTCGGGCTGGTGACGGCGAAACTGAAGCCGCTGCTCGAGGACCCGGCGGTCCTCAAGGTGGCCCAGAACGCCAAGTACGACATCGCCGTCCTCGCCCGCCACGGCGTCGACGTCGGCCCGATCGACGACACCATGCTGATCAGCTACGTGCTCGAGGCGGGCCTGCACGGCCACGGCATGGACGAGCTTTCCGAGCTGTGGCTCGGCCATAGGCCGATCCCCTTCAAGCAGGTCGCCGGGTCCGGCAAGAGCGAAATCAGCTTCCGCCACGTGCCGCTCGACCAGGCCACCTGCTACGCGGCCGAGGACGCCGACGTCACCCTGCGCCTGTGGGAGGTGCTTCGCCCGCGGCTCGCCCGCGAGGGGCTGCTGACCGTCTACGAGACCACCGAGCGGGGCATGCCCGCGGTGCTGGCCCGAATGGAGAACCACGGCGTCAAGGTCGACCCCGGGCTGCTGCGCCGGCTGAGCCACGAGTTCTCGCTGCGCATGGCCGACCTGGAGGCGAGGGCGCACCAGCTGGCTGGCCGGCCGTTCAACCTGGGCAGTCCCAAGCAGATCGGCGACATCCTGTTCGGCGAAATGGCCCTGGACGGCGGCCGCAAGACCGCCACCGGCCAGTGGGCCACCGACAGCGACGTGCTCGAGGGCCTGGCCGCCAAGGGCCACGACCTGCCCCGCACCCTGATCGACTGGCGCCAGCTGTCGAAGCTGAAGGGGACCTACACCGACAACCTGGTCGCCGCGATCAGCGACCGCACGGGCCGGGTGCACACCTCCTACATGCTGGCGGCGGCCAACACCGGGCGCCTGGCCTCCACCGACCCCAACCTGCAGAACATCCCGATCCGCACCGAGGAAGGCCGCAAGATCCGCAAGGCCTTCATCGCCGAGCCGGGCCATCTGCTGATCAGCGCCGACTACAGCCAGATCGAGCTGCGGCTGCTGGCCCACGTGGGGGACATCCCGCAGCTGAAGCAGGCCTTCCGCGAGGGGCTGGACATCCACGCCATGACCGCCTCGGAGATGTTCGGCGTTCCGGTCGAGGGCATGCCCGCCGAGATCCGCCGGCGGGCCAAGGCGATCAACTTCGGCATCGTCTACGGCATCAGCGCCTTCGGCCTCGCCAACCAGCTGGGCATCGAGCAGGGCGAGGCGGGCGCCTACATCAAGACCTACTTCGAGCGCTTCCCCGGCATCCGCGACTACATGGACCGGATGCGCGCCGAGGTGCGCGAGAAGGGCTGCGTCTCCACCCTGTTCGGGCGCCGGATCAACATCCCCGACATCCACGGCAAGAGCGTGGGCCAGCGCCAGTTCGCCGAGCGCGCGGCCATCAACGCGCCGCTGCAAGGCGCCGCTGCGGACATCATCCGCCGCGCCATGGTCCGCATGCCCGCGGCCCTTGAGTCCGCCGGCCTGAAGGCCCGCATGCTCCTCCAGGTCCACGACGAACTGGTCTTCGAGGCCTCGATCGAGGAGGCCGAGGAGACCATGCGCGTGGCCAGGGCGGTGATGGAGAAGGCCGCTCTGCCGGCGGTCGAACTGTCCGTGCCGCTGGTCGTGGAAGCACGGGCGGCGAGCAACTGGGACGAGGCGCACTAGGCGGATCCTTCAGGGCAAATCCCCGGTCGGCGTCCCGCGACAATCCGCCCGTCGACCGGAACCGCCGAAACGGCCCAACGTTGCGAACGCGGGACTGGGCGGAGGCCTGACGTGAAGGAAACCCTCTACTGGACCTGCGCCGTGCCCGCCGCGACCCTGGCGGCGCTGCTGATGCTGAAGCTGATGCAGGCGGCGATCTAACCCCGAAAGGCGAATGGATCGAACAGCGGCACGTCGAGCTTTTCGAAGTCCCGCATGTTCCGCGTCGCGACGGTCAGGCCGTGGACCCGCGCCGTGGCGGCGATCAGGGCGTCCATGATCAGGTGGTCCGACTTGCGCTCCATCAGCCGCGCCCAGTCCCTGAAAACGGCCCCGTCCGCCGTCAGCACCTGCATCGACAGGCCAAGGTCATCGACCCACAGCTCAAGCGCCGCCGCCTTGGCGATGTCGGTGCGGCGAGTTCGTTCGATGCCGCGCTGGAGTTCGCCAAGCGTCGCCGACGACAGGTGCAGCTGACCGGCGGGAGTCGCGGCGAGCCAGGCCATAACGCCGCCATGCGGCCGGAGCTTGCGCGTCTCCGAAACGACGTTGGTGTCGAGCAGAAACAGCGATCAGTCCTCGAATCCGATCTCGCGCAGACGGTATCCGCGGCGATCGGGCAGCTCGATGTCGCCGCGTGGCTCGGACGCCAGCAGGACGTCCTTCAGCGATCGGGGCCGGGCGGTCGACAGCTTCCGCCATTCGTCGGCGGGCACCAGCACGGCGGCATCGCGCCCCCGAAGCGTCACCATCTGCGGGCCCTCCTCCAAGCTCGCGCGCAGCAGCTCGCTGAACCGCGCCTTGGCGTCCTGAACGGGCCAGTGCTTCATCATGCTCTCTCCTGACTAGTCAGATAACTAGTCATTTCGAAAAAGATCAAGACTGGCCCGAGGCGACCATGGTCGTGCGATCGGCCGAGGGGACCAATCACGGTCAGTTCCCGTTCAGCCCCATCTCGCGCGTTTGCAGCTTGGCCTTCCAGCGGATTTCCATGCGCAGGATGTCATCCAGGCTGGCGGCGGACCCCGCGACCTCCAGGATCGAGACCTGATAGTCGCTGCGCTCTCGGCTGCGGAGGCGCACGTTACCGCCGTCGCCGGTCGTGGCGTAGGCCATCCAACGCCCCCAAAAGCCATCCGCACCGTCGGCCTTGCCGACATACTGCTCCCTGGTTCGGGGGCAGGTGAGCAGATAAACGCCGCGCCCTTCGCGCAGGAAATCGACCCAGCGTTCGGGGAAGGTCGGGACGGCGGACAACAGCTCGATCAGTTCGAGATAACCGGGGAAGCGCGGCTCCTCGACACCCCGAAGGAGTTCGATGATCGGCTTATCGGTCGTTTCCTTCTGTCCCCAAGATCGGGTGCCAGCGCCCCAGTCTATGACGAGGCGACCGAAATACTCCGCCAGTTCAGGCCGGAGCTTGCAGTCATAACGGTCGGCGCGTTCTTCGTGGAGCACTTCGCCGGTCAACGTGTCGATCTCCCCCTCGACAACCGGGCCGAGGAGATGGGCCTCGTAGATGCCCAGGAAGATCGTTCGACCCTGCCGTGGGCGCGAATGCAGCCCAATATGGGTGGCTGAAATAGCTGCGATCCCAACGGGTCTGCATGGATTGATACGCTTCGAACGCCGCGCGATTGGCGCACCACGCGCCGAACGGGTCCGTGATCCCGCCTGGACAATGGCGTAGCAGGTTCACTTCCTTCGGATCGAACCCGGCGGACTCCATCAATGGCTTGAAGCTCAACATGGAGAACACTGGTAGCGTGCATCCTCGCCGTTGGCGACCGGACCGGCTCCCCTTAAGCTGGCCGCATGAATCCCGTCGAGATCGAAGAAGCCGTTTCGAACCTTGCACTTGCGCCCTTCGATCGGGCCGAGTTCCCGTTTCAGTTCCTCCGGGCCTTCGATAACCCCGAAACCACGATCAAACGTCTGTGGTCGGGCTCGACGAACCAGTCCGACATCCCCGGCGGCGTGCTCCAGCGAAACAACATCCACATCGCGACTTGCACGCTGGGCGAGGTGGACGTGACGCTGAAAGCCCTGCGCGAGAGCCCCAAAACCACCTCGGCCAAGGCGAAGTTCATCCTGGCGACGGACGGGGAGGCATTTCAGGCTGAGGACCTGAACGGCGGCGGCACGGTCGCATGCAGCTACGCCGAGTTCCCGGACCACTTCGGCTTCTTCCTGCCCCTGGCCGGGATCACGACCGTTCGCGAAATTCGCGAAAGCTCTTTCGATGTGAAGGCGACGGGCCGCCTGAACCGGCTCTATGTCCAACTTCTCAAGGAGAACACAGAGTGGGCCAAGGCTGACCGCCAGCACGACATGAATCATTTCATGGCGCGGCTGACCGGGAAGAAGGCTGCCTGACGGTGACAGATGGGTCGGATAGCTTGCCGAGCGCCGAGGAGTTCGAGGCGCTCTTCGTCAACAATCAGCAATTGATGCAGATTGAGGGTCACCTTAGCCGGTTCAATCCCATCCGGGTGATGCGGATGGAGCGGATGGAAATCCGGCACTCGGCTATCCTGGCGTGGCTGCTTGACCCATCTGAGAGCCACGGCCTCGATGACAAGTTCCTCAAGGCTTTTCTTGGGGAGGCGCTCAGAGGGCAAAGTCACCTCGGCGAGCCGACGGCGCTCGATATCGCGAGAGCCGATCTTAGGGACACGATCGTTCGCCGCGAGTGGCAGAACATCGACATCTTCATTCACAGCGCCCGCAATGGCTGGGGCTTTGTCGTCGAGAACAAATACGACAGCACCCAGCACGAGGAGCAACTTTCAAAATACCTGGAGCGAATCCGCGTCGGATTGGGGGCTCAGGTCGAGGGGCTCCTCGTTCGGGGAATATTCCTCACGCTCCACAATGAGGAGCCTGATGACAGTCGATATGTGCCCATCAACTACCAAACGATCTGCCAGTTTTTGCCGCGCTTCGTCCGTCAGGAATCCCATTTGCTCACCTCGGAAGTGCGGACGTTCTTGCTGCACTATATCGAGATACTGGAGGAGGAGGTCGGCATGAGCGCCGAGCGGGAAAAGATGGAGAAGCTGGCCAAGCAACTCTATCGCGAGCACCGGAAGGTCCTGGCCTTCATCATCGAGCACGGCTCTGCGTCAGTCCTTTCGGTTGCCGTCGAGAATCTCTTCGGATCGGACCTCGACTATCTAAGCAAGGTCGAGGTGGACGGCCAGATGTATCGCTTCAACCGCAGTTCGGGCCAGTTCATCAGCCTGCTCCCTGAGTCTTGGTATCTCGCGCTCGGAGAGGACGAGTATTACTGGAAAGGCTGCGAGAACTGGTGGGCCGGGTATCCCGTCGTCGTCTGGTGCCAGTTGTGGGCCAACGCGGACGGGAAAACCGGAAACCTGGGCCTCTACGCCGAGGTTGGACCGCTCACAGAATACGAGTTCCGGCGCGATCTCATTGCTGCAATCAGAGACGCGGGCAAACAGGACCCCAAAAGCCGTATCCGCTTTTCAAAGGCGGCATCGGAGGAAGGCAAACGCTTCTCACGGTTCCTGAAAGAGAACGTCATGAAGATCGAAGACGTGCAGGATGCCGAGGAAGTCGCGGAGACGATTCGCAAGCTGCTCAAGAAATTCCAGCCTGAGTTTGAAGCCGTTGGTGCTGTGTTGGCGGACTTCAAGCACTATGGATATGCGGACGAATGACCACGGCCAAACCTATCCCCGCTGTCAGCTTCACGACGGCACGCACAGGCGCGTCCGCCAAGGCGAACGAGATGGGCATGCGCCCGATGCAGGAGCGCGCCTACGCTAAGTGCGGCGAGCAATACCTTCTCATCAAGTCGCCGCCCGCGTCCGGGAAGTCGCGCGCCCTGATGTTCATCGCGATCGACAAGCTTCTGCATCAGGGTCTCAAGCAGGCGATCATCGTCGTCCCCGAAAAGTCGATCGGCGGCAGCTTCGCCGACGAGCCGCTGTCGAAGTTCGGGTTTGAAGCGGACTGGACGGTCAAGCCGCAGTGGAACCTGTGCAACGCGCCTGGGCCGGACGAGGAGCGGGTCGATGCGTCGAAGGTGAAGGCGGTCGCCCAGTTCCTCGCCAGCGACGACAGGGTGCTGGTCTGCACCCACGCCACTTTCCGTTTCGCCGTCGATCAGCTTGGGGTGGAGGCGTTCGATACCGTTTGGCGGTGTTCGACGGCAGCACCCTGAGCGTGTCCAACAGGCGACGGCAGTCCTCTCGCCCGATCGCCGCCAACGCCTTGCCCGGCCCCCAAAGGCCCGAGGTGATCCAGCGCAAGTTGACGTAGTGGGCAGCGGTCTTCACCGCGCGGCTTCGCGCGGGGTCTGCCAGGAACCGATCAAACGCTTCTTTGAGCGTCAGGTCCGCTCTTGCGGTCATCGTCCCATGCGGTAGTCCGAGATTCGGGATCGTCACCCGCTCGAAGGATCGCTCGATCTCTCCGAGCACAAGACGACTCCGCCGAACGGCCTCTGGCCGACTTGCCGTCTTCAATGATCGCCAGATGTGGGTGGTGCCGATCGTGGCGACCAGGGTCTTCGGCACCCTTACCCGGACGTAGAACCAGGGGCCTCGGCGGAACAAACCCGAGGACCCAGCCCGTCTGCTGACCTTCGTGGGCGTTTGTCGAGTGTGAACCAGATCGGTGCAGCAGGACGATTGGTCGGAAACCGTTGCGCCAGAAGGGTTTGGTGACCCTCCGGGGGACGGTGTGTGAACCACCCGTGTGCAGCAGATTTCGTCCTGGAAGCCATCAATCCCTTGTCCAGTAAGGGACTGGTGGAGCCGAGGGGAGTCGAACCCCTGACCTCCTCATTGCGAACGAGGCGCTCTACCAACTGAGCTACGGCCCCCTCCCAGGACGAGGGAAGCGCGGCAAATAGGGCTCGGGGTCGGCGGCTGTCAAGCGGCGGCGCGAGCCGGGGCGCGGGCGGTCGGGACGGACTCCGGGCCGCAGCGACGCCCCGGTCATCCACCCGGCCAGGTCCGGGCCGGACGGAACCCGCGTCCCGCCGCGCCTTGCCGCTCGCGGGCGGCGCGCGATAGAAGCGGGTCTCAGCTCACCGGACCCAGACCATGGCCCCCATCGCCGGCTTCCTCCACTACATCGTCGACGGCCTGCTGGGCCTGCTGATCATCGTGCTGATCGCCACGGCGGTGCTGTCGTGGCTGGTGGCGTTCGACGTGGTCAACCTGCGCAACCCGACCATGCGCCGGATCTACTACGGCCTGCAGGGCTTCATCGAGCCGATGCTGCGCCCCATCCGCCGCTTCGTGCCGCCGCTGGGCGGCGTCGACCTTTCCTTCCTCGTGCTGTTCCTGATCGTGCAGGGCGCGCGCATGTTCCTCGTCGCGCCCCTGTTCAACGCCCTGGCGAGCCTGGGCTAGGCCGTGCGGCTGGCCGTTCGCCTGACCCCGCGCGGCGGCCGCGACGCGGTCGAGGGCTGGGCCAGCGGGCCGGACGGCCGCCCCTATCTGAAGGCCCGCGTCGCCGCCCCGCCGGTGGAGGGCGAGGCCAACGCCGCCCTGACCGCCCTGCTGGCCCGGGCGCTGGGCGCGCCGAAGTCGTCCGTGCGCATCGCCGCCGGCCAGGGCGGCCGGCTGAAATCGGTCGAGATCGAGGGGATCGACGCCGCCGACGTCGCCGCCGCCTTCGGCCCGCCGCCCAATTCGCCCCCGGGAGCCTGACGCATGGCCGGAAGCCAGGACTTCGCCGCCGATCCGCGCAACGCCGGCGCCCGCATCTGGCTGAACGGCGAACTGGTCACCCGCGAGAACGCCAGGGTCTCGGTGTTCGACGCCGGCTTCGTGGTCGGCGACGGGGTGTGGGAGGGGCTGCGCCTGCACAGGGGGCGGCTGATGTTCCTGGACGCCCACCTCGACCGGCTGTTCGCGGGGGCGGCGGCCATCAACCTCGACATCGGCCTGACGCGCCAGGGGGTGATCGACGCCCTCGACGCACTGCTGACCGCCAACGGCATGGAGGACGGGGTCCACCTGCGGCTGATGGTGACCCGGGGCGAGAAGACCGGCGCCAACCAGGACCCGCGCAACGCGCTGGGCCGTCCAACGATCTGCATCCTGGCGGAATGGAAGGTCCCCAGTCCGGCGATCGTCACCCGCGGGCTGGCGCTGCACACCGCGACCATCCTCTGCACGCCCAGCCGCATGTTCGACATGCGGCTGAACTCGCACAGCCGGCTGAACCTGATCCTGGCCCTCAACGAGGCGATCGCGGCGGGGGCGGACGAGGCCCTGATGCTGGATCCGAACGGCTTCGTCTCCAGCTGCAACGCCACGAACTTCTTCTGGGTGAAGGACGGCGAGGTGCGCACCTCGACCGGCGAGTACTGCTTCAACGGCGTCACCCGGGCCAACGTCATCCGCCTGTGCCGCGACAACGCCATCCCCGTCGTTGCGGGCGACTTCCCGGTGGAGGACGCGCGAGGGGCGGACGAGGCCTTCGTCACCGGCACCTTCGGCGGGCTGACGCCGGTGCGCGAGATCGACGGCCGCGCGCTGCCGCTGGCCCTGCCCGGACCCGTGACCCGGCGCCTGCGGGGTCTCTACGAAGCCCTGAAGGACGCGGAGGCGGCGAAATGACCATCCGCATCGCCATGTGGTCGGGCCCGCGCAACATCTCCACGGCGATGATGCGGGCCTTCGAGAACCGCCCCGACGCCGCCGTCAGCGACGAGCCCTTCTACGCCGCCTACCTGGCCCGGACCGGACTCGACCACCCCATGCGGGAGGCCGTGCTGGCCAGCCAGCCCACCGACGCGGCGCGGGTGGCGGCCGCCATGGCCGGCGAGGCGCCGGGCGGCCGGGCCGTCTGGTACCAGAAGCACATGACCCACCACATGCTGGAGGGGTTCGACCTCTCGTGGATCCAGGCCTGCCGCAGCGCCTTCCTGATCCGCGATCCGGAGCGGGTGCTGGCGTCCTATGTCGTGAAGCGCGGCGAGGTCTCGCTGGCCGACATCGGCGTCGAGCGGCAGAGCGAGCTCTTCGACCGCGAGGCCGACCGCTTGGGCAGGGCGCCGCCGGTGGTCGAGGGTCGCGACGTGCTGGCTGATCCGCGCGGGACGCTCGGCCGGCTGTGCGCGGCGCTGGGCGTTCGTTTCGACGAGGCGATGCTGGCCTGGCCGGCCGGCCGCCGGGCCAGCGACGGCGTCTGGGCCCCGGCCTGGTATGACGCGGTGGAGAAATCCACCGGCTTCGGCCCGCCGCCGGACGAGACCGCGCCGCCGGCGCTCACCGACGACCTGCGGCGCATCGCCGACGCCGCTCGCCCCCACTACGAGCGGCTGGCCGCGCACCGGCTGTAACGAACGGTCGCCGACTGTGTTCGCCGCGCGTCTTACGCCTGTCGCGCGGCTCGGCTAGGGTCGCGGCCATGAGCGAGACCGCCGCCCCGACCCACTACCCGACCGCCGGCGCCAAGTGCGCCGACCTGGTGGTGCACATCGTCGGCCTGGCCTTCGCCCTGTTCGGCGGCGGGACCCTGCTGGGCCTCAGCGTCGGCGCGGGCGGCGGCGGCCGCATCGCCTCGGTGGCGGTCTACGCGGTGGGCATGGCCCTGATGCTCGGCTGCTCGCTGGCCTACAACTTCGGCAAGGCCCCCTGGCGGCCGCTGCTGCGCCGGTTCGACCACGCCGGCATCTTCCTGATGATCGCCGCCAGCTACACCCCCTTCACCACCCAGAGCCTGACCGGCGGCTGGGCGCTGTGGATGACGCTCGGCGTCTGGACGCTGGCCCTGTTGGGGGTGGCCGGAAAGCTGTTCCTGCCGGGCCTTGGCCGGGGCTTCTGGGTGGCGCTCTACCTCGCCCTCGGCTGGGCGGTGCTGGTCGCCCTGCGGCCGATGATCGACGGCCTGTCGTGGGTGGCCCTGCTGCTGCTGGGCATCGGCGGCCTGCTCTACTCCACCGGCGTGATCTTCTACCTGATGAAGCGCCTGCGCTTTCGCCGCGCCATCTGGCACGGCCACGTCGTCGCCGCCGCCGCGACCCAGTACGCGGCCGTGATGGTGGGCGTGGTGCTGGCGGGGACCAACTGAGGACTCCCGGCCGCCGGCCGGGCCGAACTCCGGAAAATGGTGCCGCCTGCGTGACTCGAACACGCGACCTACGCATTACGAATGCGCCGCTCTACCGGCTGAGCTAAGGCGGCCCGTCTGGGATCCCGTCCCCGGAGGGAGCGCCTATTTAGCGGGGCGGCCGGCGCTTGCCAAGCGGCGGCGGCGCGGGGCGGGCGGCGGTGGCGCGTCGCCCGGACCGGCGCCGTCGGGAACGCCGGGGTCGTCGGGGATCGGCATCGCCGCCAGCCCCGCCTCGGCCGCCGCCACGAACGGCGTCGACTCGACATAGGCCGCCGGCAGCTGGGGCAGGTCGCTCATCGTCCGCTCGTGCCGCTCGAGCCGCGGATGCGCCAGGTCGCCGGTCTCGCCATAGACGGCGGCCAGGCGGGTCCAGTCCTCGGCGCGATAGGCGAAAGCGCGGCCCTCCGGGTCGAGGTCGGACCAGTCCGGCTCCTGCGGCGCGGCGGTCCCGCGGGCCACCCAGGCGCGGGCCTCGTCGACGGCGCCGGCGGCGTTGGCGGCGCGGGCCATGAGGCCGGCCAGCCGCTGGGTCAGCGGCTCGGCCTCCAGCGTCCTGGCGGCGGCGCGGGCGGCGCCGATCTCGCCGCCGATCAGGGCCTGCTCGACCTCGAGGATGCGGCTCTCGCGGGCCTCGGGGTTGAGGGCGGCCAGGGCGGCCAGCCGCCGGGCCCGCTCGCGCGGGGTCTCGTCGGTGCGCAGGTCGCGATAGGCCAGCCACAGGGCCGGATGCGGCCGGCTCTTCCAGGCCGTCTCGATCAGTCCGGCGGCGCGGTTGGCCTTGCCGTCGGCGGCCAGCAGCCGGGCGGCCATGACGACGCCGGGGGCGAAGTCGGGCGCGAGCTTCGCCGACTGCAGGGCGTAGTCCAGCGCCTGGTCCCGCATCCGCTCGTCCGGGTGGCCCTCGTAGGCGAAGGCCGAGGCGGCGAGCAGGGCGGCGCGCGTGCGGTCGGCGACCAGGGGCGAGACGATGCGGCGCTCCTGCGCCCCCTGCACCAGGTCGAGCGCCGCCGCCCAGTCGCCGGCCTCGAGCCGCGACTCCAGCAGCGCCCGCCAGGCCCAGCGGGCGGTCTTGGCCAGGCCGTAGGCGCTCTGGGCGTGGCGCAGGGCCGCGCCGCGGTCGCCCTCGGCCAGGGCGGTCTGCATCAGGCCCTTGAGGCCGGCCAGGCGCATGTCGGGAAAGCCGAGCATGGCCGAGTAGGCGGCCTTGGCGGCGGGCAGGTCGGCGGCGGCCTCGGCGGCCTGGGCGGCCAGGACGCGGACCAGCGCCGGGGCGTCCTCGGCGAGGTCGGCCGCCTTCTGGGCCAGGCGGCGGGCCTCCGACCCGTCGCCGGCGGCGGCGGCGAGGAAGCCGCGGGCCAGCGCCTCCTGTCCCTGCTTGCGGCGCGCCTCGGCGCGGGCCCGGGCGGCGCGCTGGGGCGCCTCGAGGATCCACTTCAGGGCGCTCCAGAAGATGGTCGCCAGCAGCGAGGCGAACAGCACCAGCAGGGCCGCGGCGGCCGCCGTCATGTCGACCCGCCAGCCCCGCCAGACCAGGTTGGCGGCCCCGGCGTCGCCGCCGAGCGCCATGGCCGCCACGGCCAGCGCGGCCACCAGGAAGAGGACGATGGCGACCCGGATCATGGCCGCTCCCGCGAAACGGCCATCAGTTCGGAGAGGGCCTGGGCGCGGATCTCGGCGACCTGGCGGTCGACGGCGGCGCGCTGGCTGGCCCGGGCCCGCCAGCCGGCCATGGCCTTGACGGCGCCCGGCGGCAGGGATCGCAGGGCGCCGAGCGCGCCCTCCACGTCGCCCGCCGCGATGTTCTGGCCGGCCCGGGCGAGGACGGCGTCGGCCCCCTCGCCGGCCGGGTCGACGCGCCGGATGGTGACGATCGAGGACAGGGCGTGGAGGACCCGGGCCAGGACTCCCGCGCGCTCGCCGGGATCGCGGGCGGCCACGGCGGCGCGGGCGGCGGCGGCGTCGAACTCGGCCGCCAGGGCGGCCCGGCTGGGAACCCCCGTCTCGGCGTAGGGCCGCAGATTGCGCACCTCGCTGGACAGCGGCAGCAGCCGCTCCAGGGCGGCGAGTTCGGCCTCGAACGGGCCGGACCCCTGGGTGGCCTCGGCCAGGGAGGCGGCGGCCAGGGCCGCGGCGGCGGCGTTGATGGCGCGGGTCTGGCCGCTCTCGAGCGCGGCCACGCGTTGCTGCAGGGCGGCGAACTCGGCGGCGGCGGCGGGCGCGGGCGGCTCGAGCGGCGTCACGGCGGCCGGCCCGGACGGTAGGCGGGTCACCGGCGCATCGGCCTCGGCCGGGCCGATGTCGGCGGCGGCGGGCGCCGGCGGCTTGGCCAGCAGGCCGGGAACGAACCGCGCCAGGGCGAAGCCGCCGACCAGGCCCAGGATCAGCACCACGCCCACGGCCCAGGCGACATAGCCGCGGCCGCGCGGCCGGGCGTAGGCAGCCGGGTCGGTCGGCGGCGAGATCTCGGCGGGGTCGGACGCGACGGTCATCGGCTCTTCCGGCGTTTGGACGCGGCGGGCGGCGGGGCGGGCGCCTCGCCTCTTCCTATCAGATTAAGCAGCGCCGCCTCGATCGGAAACGGGGCGCGGGCAACTTCTCTCACTTTCGCGCGGGCGAGCGGCCTGGCCACGGCCGCCGACAGGCAGAGCAGGCGCAGATGGGCCGCGTCGCGCCGGCGCAGGACCGCCGCCAGGGCCCGGGCGGCCCGTGGCGAATGGACCAGGACGACATCCACCCGCGCCAGGTCCTCGAGCAGATCCGCCGGCGGGGCCGCGGGCGCCGAATCATAGAGCGCCAGGCTCCGGGCCGGCACGCCGACCGCGGCGAGGGCGCCCGCCAGGTCGCCGGCCGGTTCGACCGCGCCCGGATGCAGCACCGTCCCCTTCAGTTCGCCGGCGCGGGCGGCGATGCGCGCCGCCAGGGCGGCCACGTCGCCGTCCGCCGACAGCACCGAGCGGAAGCCCGCCGCCTTGGCCGCCTCGGCCGTGCCCCCGCCGACGGCGAACACCTTCAGATCGCGGCGGCCGCTGCGCTCGGCGAAAGCCCGCACGCCGTTGGCGCTGGTGAAAGCCAGGGCGGCGACGCCGTCGAGGTCCGCCACGGCGTCGGCGACCGGCTCGATCCGCAGCAGCGGCGCGACCAGCGGCCTGTGGCCCAGCGCGGCGACCCGCCCGGAGGTGGCCGACGCCCCCGGCTCGGCGCGGGTGATCCAGACGGTGAGCGGACGCGGCGCCATGGCCGCCACCCTGCAAGAGGCCCCCGCGGCGATCAATCCTTCAGGACGATCGCCGCGCCGCCCTCGGCCGCGACCGCCTCTCCGAGGCGGCGACCCAGGTCGGCGGCCTGGCCTTCGGAGGGGACCTCGAGATCGGCGAGGGCCTCGCGCCGGAAGCGCAGGCGGCCGTCCGGGCTGAGGGCCTCGACGACCAGGCTCAGGCGGCCGGCCGCGAACCGGGCATGCGCCCCGACGGGGGTGCGGCAGGAACCCTCCAGCGCCGCCAGGGCGCCCCGCTCGGCGGCGACGGCGATGGTCGTCGGCAGGCAGCGCAGGGCGACGGCCCAGGGCGCGTCGGCGTCCTCCGCCCGGGTCTGGATGGCCAGCGCCCCCTGCCCCGGCGCGGGCGGGAAATCGACGGGGTCGAGAAAGCCCCGGGCGACCCGCGCCAGGCCCATGCGGTTGAGACCCGCGGCGGCCAGCAGGATGGCGTCGGCCTCGCCGGCCTCGAGCTTGCGCAGGCGGGTGTCGACGTTGCCGCGCAGCAGAACCATCTCCAGGTCCGGCCGCAGGTGCAGGGTCTGGGCCTGGCGGCGCAGGGACGCCGTTCCCAGCCGTGCGCCGGGCGGCATCGCGGCCAGGGACGCGTGTTCGAGCGAGACGAAGGCGTCGCGGGGGTCCTCGCGCTCGGGAATGGCGGCGATCGCCAGCCCCTCCGGCATCTCGGCCGGCACGTCCTTCATGGAGTGCACCGCCGCGTCGATGCGGCCGTCGAGCAGGGCCTCCTCGATCTCCTTGGTGAACAGCGCCTTGCCGCCGACCTCCAGCAGGCGGCGGTCCTGGATGCGATCGCCGGTGGTGGTGATGACCACCAGCGGCGCGACCTCGGCGGCGCGGTCGGGCGCGCCCAGGGCGGCGGCGATCCGCGCCTGCATCATGCCGCTCTGGGCGAGGGCCAGCCTGGAGCCGCGGGTTCCGATTCGGATGAGCGAAGACACGGGGCGCCTCGGTATGAAATCTGCCGGTGCTGCTATAGGAGGGGGGCGCAGATGACCAGTCACACTGTCCCACAACTCGTTCTGGGCATCGAGACCAGCTGCGACGAGACCGCCGCCGCCGTGGTCCGGCGCGACGGGGCCGGCCGGGTCACGGTGCTCTCGAGCGTCGTCGCCAGCCAGATCGCCGAACACGCCCCCTATGGCGGCGTCGTGCCCGAGATCGCGGCCAGGGCGCACGTGGAATCGATCGACGGCATCGTCGGCAGGGCCATGGCCGAGGCGGGAGCCGGCTGGGCCGATCTGACCGGCGTCGCCGCCACGGCGGGCCCGGGCCTTGTCGGCGGCGTGATGGTCGGCCTCTCGTTCGGCAAGGCGGTCGCCCTGGCGCGGAACCTGCCGCTGGTCGCGGTGAATCACCTGGAGGGCCACGCCCTGTCGGCCCGCCTGACCGCCGACATTCCCTATCCCTTCCTGTTGCTGCTGGTCAGCGGCGGGCATTGCCAGCTGCTCGAGGTCGTCGGCGCGGGGGCGTGTCGTCGGCTGGGATCGACCATCGACGATGCGGCCGGCGAGGCCTTCGACAAGATCGCCAAGACCATGGGCCTGCCCTATCCCGGCGGGCCGGCGCTCGAGCGGCTGGCCGAAGGCGGCGATCCGGAGCGCTTCCCCCTGCCCCGCGCCCTGCTGGGCCGCAGGGATTTCGACTTCTCCTTCTCGGGCCTGAAGACCGCCGCCGCCCGCGCCGCCGCCGGCCTGGAGACCGAGGCCGACCGGCGCGACCTGGCCGCCTCGGCGCAATTCGCCATCGCGCGCCAGCTGACCGAGCGGACCGAGCAGGCGATGGTCGCCTACGCCCGCGCCCACGCGGGCCTCGACCTGCGCTTCGTCGTCGCCGGCGGGGTGGCCGCCAATCGCGCGGTGCGGGCCCGGCTGGAGCGGGCCTGCGCGGCCCACGGCTTTTCCTTCCACGCCCCGCCGCTGAAATACTGCACCGACAACGCGGCGATGATCGCCCTGGCCGGGGCCGAGCGGCTGGCCCTCGGCCTGTCGGACCCGCTCGACGCCCCGGCCCGGCCGCGCTGGCCGCTGGACCAGGCGGCGGCGCTGGCCAATCCCACCCACCTTCCCGGCCGCAAGGGCGCAAAGGCATGAGCAACGGCTTCAGCTACGCAGGAGTCATCGGCGCCGGCGCCTGGGGCACGGCGCTGGCCCAGGTCTGCGCCCGCGCCGGCATGGCGGTGGTGCTGCAGGCCCGCGAGGAGGAGGTCGTCGCCAGCGTGCGGGAGACCCGCGAGAACAGCCTGTTCCTGCCCGGCGTGGTGCTCGACGACACAATCGACGTGACCACCGAGCTGGCCGATCTGGCGGCCTGCGACATCGTGCTGGCGGTGGCCCCGGCCCAGCACCTGCGCGCGGCGCTTGAGGCGTTCCGGCCGCACGTGCGCGAGGGGCTGCCGATCCTGCTCTGCGCCAAGGGCGTCGAGCAGGGGTCGCTGAAGCTGATGACCGAGGTGCTGGACGAGGTCGTCCCCCAGGCCGCGCCGGCGGTGCTGTCGGGTCCGAGCTTCGCCGGCGAAGTGGCCCGCGGGCTGCCCACGGCCGTCACCCTGGCCTGCCCGGACGCCGACCTTGGCCGGGCCCTGGCCGAGGCCATCGCCACCCCGACCTTCCGCCCCTACCTGGCCGGCGACATGATCGGGGCCGAGGCCGGCGGGGCGATCAAGAACGTGCTGGCCATCGCCTGCGGCATCGTCGAGGGCAAGGGGCTGGGCCGCAGCGCCCAGGCCGCCCTGATCACCCGCGGTTTCGCCGAGATGACCCGGATCGCCGAGGCCCTGGGCGGCGAGGCGGAGACGGTGGCCGGGCTGTGCGGCCTGGGCGACCTGGTGCTGACCTGCTCCAGCCCGCAGTCGCGCAACATGAGCGTCGGCCTGGCGCTGGGCCAGGGCCGGTCGCTGGACGAGGCGTTGGCCGGCAAGCTCAGCGTCGCCGAAGGCGTCGCCTCGGCCCCCGCCGTCCGGGCCCTGGCCTGCCGCCTCGGCGTCGAGACCCCCATCTGCGAAGCCGTCGCCGCCGTGCTCGCCGGCGAGACCGGCGTCGACGAGGCCATCCTCAGCCTGCTTTCCCGTCCCATCCGGTCCGAGCGTTAGGAACCCGCATGCCGCTCTTCGTCATCCAGTGGAAGGACAAGGTTCCGGACGGCGCCGCGATCCGGGCCGCCACCCGCGAGGCGCATCTGGCCTGGATCGCCGCCCAGCCGTTGAAGGTCCGCCTGGGCGGGCCGTTTCTGACCGCCGACGAGGGGATGGCCGGCTCGCTGATCATCGTGGAGGCGCCGGACCTGGCCGCCGCACGGGCGTTCCACGCCGACGATCCCTACACCAGGGCGGGGCTGTTCGAGGCTTCGAGCGTGGAGCCCTGGCGCGTCACCCTGCCGTGGAAGGACTGAACCCGGCGCGGCCGCCGGCCGGCCAGATCCTCTGCCGGCTCGACGAGATCCCCGATCCCGGCGCCCGGGGCTTCCAGTACAGGGCGGGCGCGGCCCTTTTCCTCGGCTTCGTCGTGCGCCGGGGCGAGGCCGTCAGCGGCTATGTCGACAGCTGCCCGCACAACGGCCAGCCGCTGGCCGGCCCGACCGGCCGCTACCTGACCCGCGAGGGCGACCTGATCCTGTGCAGCGGCCATGGCGCGCTGTTCCGCCTCGACGACGGCGTCTGCCTCGGCGGTCCCTGCGCGGGGGCGAGGCTGAGGCCCTGGCCGGTGGTCGTCCGGGACGGCGCCGTGGCGACGGCCTGAGGCTCAGCCCGCGCTCAGGATCAGCGCGCCGGTGACCGCATCCAGCACCAGGCGGCCCGACGGGGTGGCGACCAGCCGGTCGGCGTCGGGCGCCAGCAGGCCCTCCTCGACCAGATCCGCCACCGCCGGGTGGGTCGCGGCGAGGCCGAGCGGCGCGAGGTCGGCGAAGGCCACGCCCTCCACCGTGCGCAGGCCCATCAGCACCCGTTCCTCGGCCGCCTGGACCGGCGACAGCCCCTCGCGGCCGGAGAAGCCGACCCCGCTTTCGCCCACCGCCCGGATGTAGCCGGCGACCCGCGCGGCCGCTTCGGTCGCCGTTCGGGCGCCGCCCAGCGTCAGGCGGCCGTGGGCCCCCGGACCGGCGCCGACATAGTCCTGGCCGCGCCAGTAGACGAGATTGTGCCGCGAGCGGGCCGCCACGCCCCGGGCGTGGTTGGACACCTCGTAGGCCTCGAAACCGGCCTCGCCGAGCGCGGCCTGGGTCGTCTCATAGAGGGCCGCGCCGGCGTCCTCGTCGGCCGGCCGGAAGCGGCCGCGCCCGACCGCGCGGTCGAAGGCGGTGCCCGGCTCGATGGTCAGCTGGTAGGGCGAGACGTGCTCGGCGCCGAGGGCGACGGCGGCCGCCAGCTCCCGCCGCCAGGCCGCCGGGGTCTGGCCGGGCAGGGCGTAGATCAGATCCACCGACAGGCGCGGGAACGTCCGCGCCGCCAGGTCGGCCGCGCGGCGGGACTCGGCGGCGTCGTGGTTGCGGCCGAGAAACCGCAGCGCCGCATCGTCGAGGGACTGCAGGCCGAGCGACAGCCGGTTCACGCCGGCGTCGCGGAAGGCGGCGAAGCGGCCGGCCTCCGCGTCGGTGGGATTGGCCTCGAGACTGACCTCGACCGCGCCGTCGGGCGTCCAGAGCCGGCGAGCCGCGGCGACGATCTCCGCCGCCCAGGCCGGGTCCATCAGCGAGGGCGTGCCGCCGCCGAGGAACACCGAGACCAGCCGCCGCGGACCGGTCAGCGCCCGCTGCCCCTCGAGGTCGCGCACGATGGCCGCCGCCAGCGCCGCCTGCTCGGCCTGGCCCCGGTCGCGCACGACGTTGAAGTCGCAGTAGGGGCAGATCCGCGCGCAGTAGGGCCAGTGGACGTAGACCCCAAGGGGGGGCTGGTCAGTCAATGAGCGCGGCCTTCAGCCGCGCGAAGGCGCGGCTGCGGTGGCTGAGGCTGTCCTTCAGGGCGGCGTCCATCTCGCCGAAGGTCTGGGCGTAGCCCGCCGGGACGAAGATCGGATCGTAGCCGAAGCCGTTGGTTCCGCGCGGCGGGAAGGTCAGCTCGCCGTCGACCCGCCCCTCGACCACCACCGCCGGCCCCTCGGGCCAGGCGACGGCCAGGGCGCTGGTGAACCAGGCGGCGCGGTCGTCCGACCCGGTCTCGGCCAGGCGCTCCTCGACCTTGGCCATGGCGGCGGCGAAGTCGCGGCCGGGGCCGGCCCAGCGGGCGGAGAACACGCCGGGCGCCCCGTCCAGCGCCGCCACCGACAGGCCCGAGTCGTCGGCCAGCGCGACACGTCCGGAGACGTCGGCGGCGTGGCGCGCCTTGAGCAGGGCGTTGCCGGCGAAGGTGGCCTCGGTCTCGTCCGGCTCGGCCAGGCCCAGATCGCCGGCCGCCAGCACCTCGAACCGGCCGTCGAGCAGGGCGGCCAGCTCGCGCGCCTTGCCCGGGTTGTGGGTGGCGGCGACGAGGGTGGTTCCGGGCTTGAGGATCAGCGGCATGGATCGTCCTTTCGCGCGACCCCTACGTCGCCCCGATCCTGGCCGGGAGCAAGTCGCCGATTTCATGCTGCACCGCATTACGGACAGGTAATGATGTTACGCAAGTTTAATATCGATATTCGATAATCTTCTTGATCGAAGAACGGCAAATACCTAGTTTCAGCCCTGCGGAACCGGGCTCGCCGTCGCCGTGGAACGGGGAGGGTCCCCGCTTCTATTGCACTGCAACATCAAGGAGGGACACATGTCCGCGCAGAAGATGACCAACCTGATCGACAAGATCGCCATGACCTTCGTGAACGCCGCCCTGCTCGCGGCCCTGCCGCTGGCCGCGGCGACCTTCGTCGTCCAGTCGCTCTGAGCGGGACCCTTTTCATGGGGGTCCCGATCAGGGCATCCTCGCCGGCCGTCTCCCGGCTCGCTTCCCCCGACCGGCGCCGCGCGCGCCGGTCCGGCGAGGCGAGGCGGGGCGCCTGAGACGGCCGGCGGGATCCGGGTCCTGCCCGGAAACACTCACAGGGGGACAGCGCCATGCGCGCCTTGGGGCCAGGCTCGGTGTCGAGCTTCCTGAAGACCATCCTCGACGTCGCCTACTTCGCCCTGCTGGCCTTCTCCGGCCTGCTGCTGCTGCTCGGCCTCGCCGGCGTCCTCCTCAGCTTCGACCAGGACCTGCTCGCCCGCTACGCCGCCCGGCTGCAGATCGACGGCGACGCGCCCGAGCCCGGCAGGCTGTTGCCGATGCTGGGCGCCGGCTTCGCCTATCTGCTGGTCTCCACCGGCGGCGTCCTGGCCATTGTCAGCCGCCTGCGGATGGTGTTCCGCACCCTGACCGCGGGCG
Organism: Pseudomonadota bacterium; assembly: GCA_049323695.1. Taxonomy (GTDB): domain Bacteria; phylum Pseudomonadota; class Alphaproteobacteria; order Caulobacterales; family Caulobacteraceae; genus Caulobacter. The sequence goes on along the minus strand of JBMOOF010000009.1, from coordinate 156,247 downwards.
ACCCCTTTCATCCCGACAACGTCGGCCGCCTGCGGCTGATCGGCTTCGTGCTCGCCGGCCTCGAGGTCGCCCGCCACCTCGCCGAAGCGGCGTTCGCCCGGCTCGGCGCCGTCGGCGACGGCCGCGAGGAGGGCGTCAACGTCACCGCCTGGTTCGCGGTGCTGGTGATCTTTGTGCTGGCCGAGGTCTTCCGCGAGGGCGCCCGCCTTCGCCGCGAAGCCGAGCTGACGATCTAGGGGGCGGGACCTTGGCCATCCGCTGCACCCTCGACCGCGTGCTCCAGGAGCGGCGGATGTCGCTCACCGAGCTGGCCGACCGCGTCGGCGTGACCATCGCCAACCTGTCGATCCTGAAGACCGGCAAGGCGCGGGCGATCCGCTTCTCGACGCTGGACGCCCTCTGCCGCGAGCTGCAGTGCCAGCCCGGCGACATCGTCGTCTTCGAACCCGGTCCGGGAGCCGAGCCGGAAGAGACCTAGGGGACAGGGCCGCGGGGCGCGCGCGCCCCTGCTATCCCACCGCCGTCCGCTGCAGGACGAACAGCTCGCCGATCCCTTTTTCGGCCAGGCCGTAGAGGGATTCGAACTCGTCGCGGGTGAAGCCGCGCTTCTCGCCGGTGGCCTGGATCTCGACGATGTCGCCCACGCCCGTCAGCACGAAGTTGGCGTCGGCCTCGGCCGAGGAGTCCTCCTCGTAGTCGAGATCGAGCACAGGAACGCCGTCGAAGACGCCGCAGCTGACCGCGGCCACCTGGCCGATCACCGGGTCGGTCTTCAGCACCCCCTCTTCCAGCAGGTATTTCGTCGCCAGCCGCAGGGCGACCCAGGCGCCGGTGATGGCGGCCGTGCGGGTGCCGCCGTCGGCCTGCAGCACGTCGCAGTCGATGTGGATCTGCCGCTCGCCCATGGCCCTCATGTCGACCACCGCGCGCAGGGAGCGCCCGATCAGGCGCTGGATCTCCTGGGTGCGGCCCGACTGCTTGCCCTGCGCCGCCTCTCGCCGGCCCCGGGTGTGGGTGGCTCGCGGCAACAGGCCGTACTCGGCGGTGACCCAGCCCTGGCCCTTGCCGCGCAGCCAGCCGGGGACGCCGTCCTCGACGCTGGCGGTGACCAGCACGCGGGTATGGCCGAACCCGACCAGGCAGGAACCTTCGGCGTAGCGGTTGACCCCTGTTTCGAGGGTGACGGAGCGAAGCTGGTCGGGCGCGCGTTCCGAAGGTCGCATCTTGGGGTATCCGGCGGTTGGCGCGAGCTTGCGCGCGGGCCACCGCCGCTTATCCTGTCAGGCAGCGGCCGTCCACCGGCCCAGCGCGCGAGAGCATGACGCCCATCCTGACCAGCGGCCCCGCCCGCACCCCGAGCCTGAGCGACCTGGACGATCGGGCGCGCGACATCTTCCGCCGCATCGTCGAGGGCTATCTGGAGACGGGCGATCCGGTCGGCTCGCGCACCCTCAGCAAGGGCGGGGTCCAGCTGTCGCCGGCTTCGATCCGCAACACCATGCAGGACCTGGCGGCCCTGGGCCTGCTCGATTCGCCGCACACCAGCGCCGGGCGGCTGCCCACGCACGCCGGCCTGCGGCTGTTCGTCGACGGCCTGCTGGAGGTCGGCGACCTGGGCGACGGCGAGCGGCGCGAGATCGACGCCCGGCTGTCGGCCCACGGCCGCAGCTTCGACGAGGCGCTGAACGAGGCCAGCGCCATCCTCTCGGGCCTGGCGGGCGGAGCGGGTCTGGTGGTCAGCCCGGCGCGCGAGTCCGGGGTCAAGCACGTGGAGTTCGTCGCCCTCGACCGCGACCGCGCCCTGGCGGTGATGGTGTTCGAGGACGGCCAGGTCGAGAACCGGCTGATGCGGCTTTCGCCCGGCCTCACCCCCTCGGCCCTGCAGGAGGCGTCCAACTTCCTCGCCGAGCGGCTGCGGGGCCGCACCCTGCTGCAGGCGCGGATGGAGATCCGCGGCGAACTGGACCGGGCCCGCAGCGAGCTGGACCAGGCCGCCGCCCGGCTGGTGGAGGAGGGCCTCGCCGCCTGGAGCGGGGGCGAGGAGAGCGAGCGCGCCCTGATCGTGCGCGGCCGGGCCAACCTGCTCAACGATCCGGCCGCGGCCGGCGACCTCGCCCGGGTCCAGAAGCTGTTCGACGACCTGGAGCAGAAGGAGCAGCTGATCGGCCTGCTGGACGGGGTGCGCGAGGCCGAGGGCGTGCGCATCTTCATCGGCGCCGAAACGCGGCTGTTCTCGCTTTCGGGTTCCGCTGTCATCGCGGCGCCCTATATGTCGGGCCGACAGAAGGTGCTGGGCGCGATCGGCGTGATCGGGCCGGCCCGCCTCAACTACGCCCGGGTGATCCCGCTGGTGGACTACACCGCGCGCGTCCTCGGGCGAATGCTGGACGGATGAAGGAATGAGCGACCAGGAGAACCCGGCCAACGGGCACGACCAAGAAGACCTTGAGGCCATCGAGGCGGCGCTCGACGCCGATATCGGGGCGCTTAAGGCCGAGAACGCGGCCCTCAAGGAGCAGGTGCTGCGCTACGCCGCCGAGGCCGACAACGTCCGCCGCCGGGCCGAGCGCGAGGTCAACGACGCCCGCGCCTACGCCATCCAGAAGTTCGCCCGCGACCTGTTCGCCGTGGCCGACCACCTGTCGGCCGCCACCACCCACGCCCCGCGCGACTTCGACGACCAGCTGGTGAAGAACTTCGTGGTCGGGGTTGAGATGACGGAGAAGGAGCTGGCTTCGGCCTTCGAACGCAACGGGCTGAAGAAGCTGGCTCCGGAGAAGGGCGGCAAGTTCGACCCGCACCTGCACCAGGCGATGATGGAGCAGCCCGCCGTCGAGGGCGCCCCGGCCGGCACGGTGATCAAGACCCTGCAGACCGGCTACGAGCTGTTCGGCCGGGTGGTGCGCCCGGCCATGGTCGTGGTCGCCGCCAGGGGCGCGACGGCCGAGGCGGCGGCGGCTCCGGCCCAGAACCCCTACGCCGAGGCCAAGGCCGAGGGCGAGGGCGAGGGCGGATCGGTGGATACGAAGGCCTAAGTCGCAAATCACCGTCATGGCCCGGCTTGTCCGGACCACCCAAGCGTGAGGAGACAACTCGTGGCCAGCCGTGATCATGGGTGGCCCGAACAAGTCGGGCCATGACGGTTGTGGGAAAAGGAAGAACGCTGGGGCGTCGCCCCCCCTCTCACCCCTTCCTTGCCGCGCCGTTTCCGCTAATGTCGCAAGTCCCCTGACAGGCGAGCCGGCGGGGGCGTCTCCCGATTCGCCTGTCACCTTCGCGACCTCGGACGAGACATGAAGCTTACCATCGAGCGCGCGGCGCTGCTGAAGGCCCTTGGCCACGTGCAGAGCGTCGTCGAGCGGCGCAACACCATTCCCATTCTGTCCAACGTGCTGCTGACCGCCGAGCGCGAGCAGGTCGGATTCTCGGCCACCGACCTGGACATGGAGATCATCGACGGCGGCGCGGCCCAGGTCGACGTCCCCGGCCAGATCACCGCCCCGGCCCACACCCTCTACGAGATCGTCCGCAAGCTGCCGGAAGGCGCCGACGTGTCGCTGAGCTTCACCGGCGACGACCCGCGCCTGCAGGTGGCCGCTGGCCGCTCACGCTTCAACCTGCCGGTGCTGCCGGCGGGCGACTTCCCGGTGATGAGCTCGGACGGGCTCTCGCCGCGCATCCCGGTGGACGCGGGCGACCTGATCCGGCTGATCGACAAGACCCGCTTCGCCATCTCCACCGAGGAGACGCGCTACTACCTGAACGGCCTCTACGTGCACACCGTGGTCGAGAACGGCGAGCCGCGCCTGCGCTGCGTGGCCACCGACGGCCACCGCCTGGCGCTCGCCGAGATGCCGGCTCCCGAGGGCGCGGCCGGCCAGCCCGGCGTCATCGTGCCCCGCAAGACCATCAACGAGGCCCGCCGCCTGCTGGAGGACGCCGGCGAGACGGTGGACTTCCAGGTCAGCGCCCAGAAGGTGCGCTTCGAGTTCGGCCAGGCGGCGCTGACTTCGAAGGTGATCGACGGCAGCTTCCCCGACTACGTCCGCGTGATCCCGCGCGACAATTCCCGCATCATGACCGTCGACAACGCCCTGTTCGCCCAGGCTGTGGACCGGGTGGCGACCATTTCGGCGGAGAAGAGCCGCTCGGTGAAACTGGCCATCGAACCGGGCAAGGTCACCCTGACGGTACGCAACATGGAGGCCGGCCAGGCGGTGGAGGAGGTCGAGGTCGACTACGACGGCGAGCCCTTCGAAATCGGTTTCAACGCCCGCTACCTGCTCGACGTCACCGGCCAGATCGGCGGCGAGACGGCGGAGTTCCGCTTCGCCGACCCGGCGTCGCCCACGCTGGTGCTCGATCCGATGGACGCCGGCGTGAAGTACGTGCTCATGCCGCTGCGGGTGTAGGGCCGTCCGCCTCCGAAATGGAGGGACAGTTTGCTCATTTCCGGCGCGACGGCAGGGGCCCGAGGGGAAATGAGTAAGCTGTCCCTCCATTTCCCCAGCCCCCTGCGAGCGTCTTCACCAGCAGGATCGTCGTCAGGCCGCTGTTCCACTCCTCGTCCGGGTAGCGGCCGGCCTCGCGGTAGCCGCGGGCGGCGTAGAAGGCCTGGCTGCGGGTGTTGAAGGTGTCGGTTTCCAGCCGCGCCGCCACGAAGCCGGCCGCCGCCATGGCCGCTTCGGCGTGATCCATCAGCGCACGGCCGACGCCGGCGCGGGCGTGGCGGCCCAGGACGTGCAGGGCGTTCACGAAGTCGCCGTCCCAGTCGACGAAGCCGACCACCTCGCCGCCGACCTCGGCCACCGTGAACAGATGGCCGCGCGCGCCGACATAGGCGGCGGGCCGGTCCTCTTGCTCGACGGTCGCCTTGGCCTCGTCGGTCAGCTGCGGCAGCCAGGTGCTGGCGAAGGTGTCCCACAGGATCGCCTTCAGCGCCTCGGCGTCCTCCAGGCGGGCGGGACGGATCGTGATGTCGGCGACGGCAGCCATGCCGCAGACTATGACGGGCGCCGGTCGCCAGCTAGACACGGTCCATGCGATCCGCGCTGACAGCCCTCGCCCTCACCGACTTCCGCTCCTACGAGCGGGCGGAGCTGCGCGCTGAGGGGCGGAGCGTGTTCCTGTTCGGGCCGAACGGGGCGGGGAAGACCAATCTGCTGGAGGCGATCAGCCTGCTGTCGCCCGGGCGGGGCCTGCGCGGGTCGAGCCTGGCCGAGGTCGGGCGGCGGCTGCCCGGCGAGACGTCGGGGCGGGCCTGGGCGGTGTCGGCCCTGGTCGCCTGCGACGAGGACGAGGTCCGGCTCGGCACGGGAACGGAGCAGGCCGGCGCCGCGCGGCGGATCGTGCGCATCGAGCGCGAGACCGTGCCGCCAGGACGGATGGCCGACCACCTGCGGCCGGTCTGGCTGACCCCGGCCCAGGACCGGCTGTTCCTGGAGGCGGCCGGCGATCGCCGCCGCTTCTTCGACCGTCTGGTCTTCGCCGCCGAGCCCGCCCACGCCGCCCACGCGGGCGCCTATGACAAGGCGCTCCGTGAACGGATGAAGCTGCTGACCGGCGAAGGCGCGGAGCCCGACCCAGTCTGGCTGGGCGCGCTGGAGGCCCGCATGGCCGAGGCCGGCGCCCTGATGGCCGAGGCCCGGGCGCGGACCCTGGCGGCGCTGCAGGTCGAGATCGACTCGCGTGGCGAGCGGCCCTTCCCCCAGGCCCGCCTGAGCCTCACCGGCGAGTGGGAGCGGCTGGCGGCCGAGGGCGTCGAGTTCGCCGATATCGAGGCCCGCCTGGCGTCCGGACTGGCCTCCGCCCGGGCCCGCGACGCCGCCGCCGGACGGGCCTTGACCGGTCCGCACCGGGGCGACCTGGCGGTCGTTCACGCCGAAAAGGACCGTCCCGCCGCCGAATGCTCCACCGGTGAGCAGAAGGCCTTGATTCTGAACCTGGTTCTGGCCCAGGCCGCGAGACTTTCCCGTTCAGAATCAGCGCCGGGTCCTGTATTGTTGCTCGACGAAGTCGCCGCGCATCTCGACCCGCTCCGGCGGGCGGCGCTGGCCGATGAAATCGCGGCGCTCGGCCTGCAGGCTTTCCTGACGGGAACGGACGAGGCGCTGTTCGACCCCTTCAAGGGCCGGGCCCTGGGCGTCCGCGTGGAAGCCTCCGGCCTTGCCGTTCTGGACGACTGAATGAGCGACGAAACCGAAGACGCCGGCGCGCCGACCACGAACGGCGAGTACGGGGCCGAATCCATCAAGGTGCTGAAGGGCCTGGACGCGGTGCGCAAGCGCCCGGGCATGTACATCGGCGACACCGACGACGGCAGCGGCCTGCACCACATGGTCTACGAGGTGGTCGACAACGCCATCGACGAAGCCCTGGCCGGCCACGCCACGCGGGTGGAGGTGATCCTCAACGCCGACGGCAGCTGCACGGTCACCGACGACGGCCGCGGCATCCCCGTGGACATCCACGAGGGCGAGGGCGTCAGCGCCGCCGAGGTCATCATGACCCAGCTGCACGCCGGCGGGAAATTCGACCAGAACAGCTACAAGGTCTCCGGCGGCCTGCACGGCGTGGGCGTGTCGGTGGTCAACGCGCTCAGCGACTGGCTGCTGCTGAAGATCCACCGGGGCGGCAAGCAGCACGAGATGCGCTTCGAGCGCGGCGACGCCGTATCGCCGCTGTCGATCACCGGGGAATCGCCGCGGCGCGACAACGGCGAGTTCCTGACCGGAACCATCGTCACCTTCTTTCCCTCGCCGGCGACCTTCGCCTTCATCGAGTTCGACCGGAAGACGCTGGAGCACCGCCTGCGCGAGCTGGCCTTCCTCAACAGCGGCGTGACCATCCGCTTCCGCGACCTGCGCGACGCCGAGCCCTGGGAAGAGGTGATGCACTATGAGGGCGGCATCGAGGCCTTCGTGCGCCACCTCGACAAGGCCAAGGCCCCGCTGATCAGGGAGCCGATCGTCGTCCGCGGCGGCCGCGAGAAGGTCGAGCTCGACCTCGCCCTGTGGTGGAACGACAGCTACCACGAACACATGCTGTGCTTCACCAACAACATCCCGCAACGGGACGGGGGCACGCACCTGGCCGCCTTCCGGGCGGCGCTGACCCGGGTGATCGGCGGCTACATCGAGAGCTCGGGCATCGGCAAGAAGGAGAAGGTCTCCACCACCGGCGAGGACGCCCGCGAGGGCCTGACCTGCGTGCTGTCGGTCAAAGTGCCGGACCCGAAGTTCAGCTCGCAGACCAAGGACAAGCTGGTGTCCTCCGAAGTGAGGCCGGCGGTCGAGGGTCTGGTGCAGGAGGGCCTCGCCACCTGGTTCGAGGAGCACCCGGCCGAGGCCAGGGCCATCGTCTCCAAGATCGTCGAGGCCGCCGCCGCCCGCGAGGCGGCGCGCAAGGCCCGCGAACTGACCCGCCGCAAGAGCGCGCTGGACGTCACCAGCCTGCCCGGCAAGCTGGCCGACTGCCAGGAGCGCGACCCGGCCAAGTCCGAGCTGTTCATCGTCGAGGGCGACAGCGCCGGCGGCTCGGCGAAGCAGGCCCGCAACCGCGAGAACCAGGCCGTCCTGCCCCTGCGCGGCAAGATCCTGAACGTGGAGCGGGCCCGGTTCGACAAGATGCTGTCGTCCGAGCAGGTCGGCACCCTGATCACGGCGCTGGGCGCCGGCATCGGCCGCGACGATTTCGACATCGAGAAGATGCGCTACCACCGCATCGTCATCATGACCGACGCCGACGTCGACGGGGCGCACATCCGCACCCTGCTGCTGACCTTCTTCTACCGGCAGATGCCCGAGGTGATCGAGCGCGGCTACCTCTACATCGCCCAGCCGCCGCTCTACAAAGCCAGCAAGGGCAAGGCCTCGCGCTACCTCAAGGACGACGCCGAGATGGAGGCCTTCCTCGTCGAGGAGGGAGTCGACGGGGCCGAACTGGACCTCGCCGGCGGCGAGCGGATGACCGGAGCCGACCTGCTGGCGCTGGTCCAGGCCTGCCGCGGGGCCAAGGCCAACATCGAGCGGCTGGCGACCCGCGCCCCGGCCTTCGCCATCGAGCAGGCGGCTCTGGCCGGGCTGATGGGCGCCGACCCGCAGCCCGCTCTCGCCGCCGCGCGGCTGGACCTCTACGCCGAGGAGGGCGACGGGGCCTGGAGCGGCGAGCGGGCCGGCGACGGCTTCGAGTTCCGGCGGGTGAAACGGGCCGTCTCCGAGCGCATCGTGCTGGAGGACGCCCTGCTGCACGCCGCCGACGCCCGCCGGCTGGCCGAGCGCTCGGCCGCCCTGGCCGAGACCTTCGACCGCCCCGCCGTCTTCCGGCGCAGGGATCGCTCGACCCCGGTGCGCGGCCCCCTGGACCTGGTCGCGGCGGTCATGGACGCCGGCCGCAAGGGCCTTTCCATCCAGCGCTACAAGGGCCTGGGCGAGATGAACGCCGAGCAGCTGTGGGAGACCACCCTGGATTCCGGGGCGCGCACCCTGCTGCAGGTCAAGGTCAACCACGCCGACGACGCCGACGACATGTTCGCCCGGCTGATGGGCGAGCTGGTCGAACCGCGCCGGGAATTTATCCAGGAGAACGCCCTGGACGCCGAGGTCGACGTATAGCGACCGTCCAGGCCGGCCCCGGGGCCCGTGTCCGGCCGCGACTCCGTCGTGCGGGGCCGATGCGGCCTACGCCCGGCGGCGCCAGACCGCGTCCCTGACGGCGATCGCCAGCAGGGCCAGCCAGGCGACGAGGAGCCCCAGGCTCATCAGCGTCGAGAAGCGCGTCGGATCGTAGAAGGCCAGCGCCGTCCCGATCGCCGGCAGGATGAGCAGGGCCGCGAGGATCCGCCGCGCCGGGGCGGCCGTCAGGCAGACCGCCGTCAGCAGCAGCCCGTGCGCGGCGAGCAGGGCGAACTTGATCCAGGCCGCCGTCGAGGAGGTCGCCAGCAGGGGCGGCGCCGCGTCGAGGTCGCTGGTGATCTTCAGCAGGGTGAAGGTCTCGACCCAGTCCGCCGCCGCCGCCCCGAGCGCCGCGGCCGCCGCGGCCAGGGCCAGCGGCGAGCGTCCGCCCAGGAACAGGGCCGCCAGGATCGCGAACAGCGTGTAGGCCGGGATGAACACCGCCACGTCGCGATGATTCACCGCGTCCATGCCGGCGATGACCAGCGAGCGGCACTCCGATCCGGGCGAGCCGAACACCCTGTCGATGTCGGCGAGCGTGCGGGCGAACTCGAAGGCGATGACCGAACCGTCGGTCATGCAGGCTCCGGCGGCCTACACCTCGGGCAACATGCGGAAGCTGATCGAGACCGCGAAGGCGACGACCCCGAGCCCGGCCGTCAGCGCGGCCCACAACCTGACGTTCGACATGGCCGTCCTCCCCGAAGAGAGCAGCCTAGCACAGGACGGGGCCGCGCGCCGACCGGCGTCTCACAGCCGGACCAGGACCGCCTCGCCCATCTGGCTGGTGGAGAGGTTCCCGCCGATGTCGCGCGTGCGGGCGCCGGCGGCGAGCGCCGCCTCCACCGCCGAGGCGAGGCGGTCGGCCTCCGCGATCATCCCCAGCGACCAGCGCAGGGCCATCTCGAAGCTGAGGATGGCGGCCAGCGGGTTGGCGACGCCCTGGCCGGCGATGTCCGGCGCCGAGCCGTGGATGGGTTCGTAGAGGCCGGGCCGCCCGGGTTCGCCCAGCGCCGCCGAGGGCAGCATGCCCAGAGACCCCGTCAGCTGCGCCGCCTCGTCCGACAGGATGTCGCCGAACAGGTTGTCGGTCAGCAGCACGTCGAACTGCGTCGGCGCGCGGACCAGCTGCATGGCGGCGTTGTCGGCCAGCATGTGCTCCAGCGTCACGTCGGCGTAGTGGCGGCGGTGCAGCTCGGTGACCACTTCGCGCCACAGCAGGCCGCTCTCCATGACGTTCGACTTCTCGGCCGAGGTCACCTTGTTCCGCCGTCCGCGGGCCAGCTCGAAGGCGACGCGGGCGACCCGCTCGATCTCATGGGTGGTGTAGACCTGGGTGTCGATCCCGCGGCGCTGGCCGTCGGGCAGGGGTGTGATGCCGCGCGGCTCGCCGAAGTAGACGCCTCCGGTCAGTTCGCGGACAATCATGATGTCCAGGCCCGCGACCACCTCGCGCTTGAGGGTCGAGGCGTCGGCGAGGGCGTTGAAGCAGATCGCCGGCCGCAGGTTGGCGAACACCTGCATGGCCTTGCGCAGGCCGAGCAGACCCATCTCCGGCCGCTGCGCCCGCTCGACGGCGGCCCACCTGGGCCCGCCGACGGCGCCCATCAGCACCGCGTCGCTGGCCAGGGCGGTCTCGATGGTCTCGTCGGTGATCGGCACGCCGTGCCGGTCAAAGCAGCAGCCGCCGAACTCGCGCTCCTCGAGCCTGAGGCCGGGCGTCAGGGCGGCGGCGACGCGACGCACCTCGGCCACGACCTCGGGGCCGATGCCGTCGCCGGGAAGCAGGAGCAGGGTCTTGGACATGATCAGATCGGTTCGGGATCGCCCGCCTCGTAGAGTTTCAGATCGCGGTCGGTGACGCCCAGGTCCGGGAAAACCGCCCGCCAGGCGGCCATGTGCGGCGTGGCGAAATGCGCCTTCAGGGCCCCGCGGTCACGCCAGGCTTCCGTGACCCGCACCAGCCCTGGAACCAGCAGGTCCTCGGAATAGGCGTACTCCAGGCAGCCGTCCTCGGCCCGGCTGGCCGTCACCATGGCCTCCATGGCCGCCCGGGCCCGGCCGATGTTCTCCGGCGGCAGCCGGACCGTTCCGATGACCAGGATCACGCTTCCATCCACGGCCGGGCGAGGGCCTGCTTCTGTTCGAAGACGTCGATGTCGCCGGCGTGCTGCAGGGTCTCGCCGATGGCGTCCAGGCCCTTGAGCAGCTTCTCCTTGCGGGCCGGGTCGATCTCGAAGCGGAACGTCGCGCCCGAAGGGGCGATCACCGTCTGCGCCTCCAGGTCGACGCTGAAGACGTGGTTGCCGCCCCGCGCCTCGTCCATCAGGACCTGCACCTCCTCGGGCTTCAGCACGACGGGCAGCAGGCCGTTGTTCAGGCAGTTGCCGTTGAAGATGTCGGCGAAGCTCGTGGAGATCACGCAGTCGATGCCGAAGTCCTGCAGCGCCCAGGGCGCGTGCTCGCGCGAGCTGCCGCAGCCGAAGTTGTCGCCGGCGATCAGGATCCGGGCGCCCTTGAAGGCGGGATCGTTGAGCACGAAGCCGGCCTTCTCGCGGCCCTGCTCGTCGAAGCGAAGGTCGTAGAACAGACCCTTGGCCAGGCCCTCGCGCTCCACGGTCTTGAGGAACTGCTTGGGGATGATCTGGTCGGTGTCGATGTTGGCCAGCGGCAGCGGCGCCGCCCGGCCGTCGAGGCGGGTGAAGGGCTTCATGCGTCGGGTCCGATCACCAGGGTGGGGACGCCCGCCGGGGCGTTCCGCACCGTGAACACGCGGGTGCCGGGCTTGCGGCCGGCGCGGACCTCGGAGACGTCGATCCCCGCCGCCGCCATCCGCGCCCGGGCCGCAGCCACGTCCGGCGCGCGCCAGGACACGCCCCAGATCTCGTCCGGACCGTCGCTGACGCCGACCTTCAGGTCGTGGGCCACCTCGACCACCATGTCGCCGCAGCGGAAGAACATCAGCCGGCTGCCCCAGTCGGGGTTGGAGCGGTCGAGCCGCATGTCCAGCCCCAGCCGCGCGCCGTAGAGCGCCGCCGCCCGCTCGGGGTCGGGGGTCCGCACGACGACGTGGTCGAGGCCGCTGACCGCCGCGCCTTCGTCGCTCCCGTCGACGGGGGAGACCGGCCAGGCGGCGGCGTCCGCCGGATGGCCGATAAAGAACAGGTTGACCGCATGGGTGGCGCGCAGCCGGGTGACGAGGCTGGGCCATTCTCGCGTCGCGCCCGTTTCCGGATGAGTCGAAACCACGACGCCCGGCCCGTAGGTCGTGATCCCGACCCGCTCCATGCGACGTTGCGCGGCTGCGAGGTCGCCGGTGGCGAAACCCAGGCCCCAGAGCCCCTCGCCGTGCTTTTCGAGCCGTTCACGGACCTTGTTCCCGCTCTCGCTCCCGACGGGGGTGATGACATCGAGCGCCATGTTGCCCAGCTGGAACCAGACGTGGCGGGCGCCGGGCATGTCGCCGCGCCAGTTGGCTTGGCGGCCGAGCAGTCGCGCGATGCCGGCTTCGGCGGCGTCCAGGTCGTGGACGACCATGGCGACATGGTCCAGACCGGCGATCATGCGGGCATCAACCTCAGGCCGTCATAGGCGGCGAACTGTCGATCGCCGCTCACCATGGTCAGATCCTCTTCGAGGGCTTGTGCGATCAGGAGCCGGTCGAAGGGATCGCGATGATGGGGCGGGAGACGACGAACCCGGAGAGCATGGGGAAGGCGCACGTCGAGAGACGTGGCGGCCAATTGGACGAGCACGTCTTCGAAGGCTCCTGAAAAGTCCTGATCGAAGGCGACCGGCAACGGCAGCTTCCCCAAGGCATGCTTCACCGCAATCTCGAAGGCGCTGACGACGCTGACCTGGCGTTCATTGTCCGGGTCGGCGAGCACATTTCGGGCGCGCGCCGTCAGACTGGCCGAATCGAATATGGCGGTCAGCACGACGTCGGTGTCCAAAAGGTAGACACTCACGCGACCGGCTCGACATCGCCATAGAAGAGGGCTTCGATCTCGGGATCGGGGTCGTTGAAGTTCTTGGGCAGACGGTAGCCCTCGGAATCGTAGATTCCGAGTTGCGGGATTTTGCGCGGCTGTGCGGGCGCCCGCTCGAGTGAGACGATCACGGCCCGAGGCTTGCCGTTCTTGGCGATGACCACATCTTCCCCGGCCGCGGCGGCTTCCACCAGCGCGGAGAGGTTGGTCTTCGCCTCGTACAGATTGACCTGCTTCATGGCTTCATTGTCCGCCGCTTGACCAAGTTGGTCAAGTTACAGGAAGTCCCTCACGTCCACGATGTGGCCGGCGATGGCGGCGGCGGCGGCCATGGCCGGGCTCATCAGGTGGGTGCGGCCGCCGCGGCCCTGGCGGCCCTCGAAGTTGCGGTTGCTGGTCGAGGCGCAGCGCTCGCCCGGCGCCAGGCGGTCGGGGTTCATGCCCAGGCACATGGAGCAGCCCGGCTCGCGCCAGTCGAAGCCGGCGGCGCGGAACACGGCGTCCAGCCCTTCGGCCTCGGCCTGCGCCTTCACCAGGCCCGAGCCCGGCACGACCATGGCGCTGACGTGGGCGGCGACCGTCCGACCCCGGGCGATCTCGGCGGCGGCGCGCAGGTCCTCGATGCGGCTGTTGGTGCAGCTGCCGATGAAGACGCGGTCGATGCGCGCCTCGACGATCGGCTGGCCAGCCGCCAGCCCCATATAGTCCAGCGCCCGCGCCGCGGCGGCGCGCTTGTCGGGGGTGGCGAAGCTGTCCGGAGCCGGAACGACGCCGGTAACCGGCGCCACGTCCTCCGGACTGGTGCCCCAGGTGACGGTCGGGGCGATGTCCTCGGCCCGCAGGCGCACCTCGCGGTCGAAGACGGCGTCAGGGTCGCTGAAGAATGTCTTCCAGTGGGCGAGGGCCATCTCCCACGCCCCGCCTTTCGGCGCCGCCGGCCGGCCCGTCAGATAGGCGAAGGTGGTCTCGTCCGGCGCCACCAGCCCGGCCCGGGCGCCGCCCTCGATGGTCAGGTTGCAGAGGGTCATGCGGCCTTCCATCGACAGGCTCCGCACGGCCTCGCCGGCGAACTCGATGACATGGCCGGTGCCGCCCGCCGTGCCGATCTCGCCGATGATGGCCAGGGCCATGTCCTTGGCGGTGACGCCGGCCGGCAGCACGCCGTCGACGGTCACCCGCATGTTCCTGGACTTCTTCTGGCGCAGGGTCTGGCTGGCCAGGACGTGCTCGACCTCGCTGGTGCCGATGCCCTGGGCCAGGGCGCCGAAGGCGCCGTGGGTCGAGGTGTGGGAATCGCCGCAGACGATGGTCATCCCCGGCTGGGTGCGCCCCTGTTCGGGTCCGACGACATGGACGATGCCGTTGCGCGGATCGCCCATCGGGAAGAACTCGATCGCGGCGTCGGCGACGTTGCGGGCCAGGGTCTGCAGCTGCAGGCGGGCCTCCTCGTCGGCCACGGCGTCGACCCCCCTGGCCTGGCCCTCGGTGGGCACGTTGTGGTCGGCGACCGCCAGCGTCCGGTCCGGCCTGCGCACCTTGCGCCCCGCCGCGCGCAGCCCGGCGAAGGCTTGCGGCGTGGTCACCTCGTGGATCAGGTGCAGGTCGATATAGAGGATGGCCTCGCCGGCCTCCTCGGCCACGAGGTGGGCGTCCCAGATCTTGTCGTAGAGGGTCTTGCCAGACATCGCCGGGCATGTAGGGCGGACCGTGCCCCTTCGTCTAGCCCGCGAGGGCTTCCGCGGGCATGATCTTGCGCGTGACGCCCCTCCCCCTCACCGGCGGCCTGCTGCGGCATGCAGCGCCGCCCCCGTGACAGCGGCGCGCTTTCGTGGCGTCCTGCCCGCCATCGCTTTGAGGAAGGCTCCGCCGTGAAAAGAAGAACCTTCGTCGGCGCCCTGGCGCTGGCCCTGCCGGGCGCGCGCCTGGCCCTCGCCGCCGGGACCGGCCGGGACGCCGAATTCGGCGCCTTTCTCGACGCCGCCTTCGACGAGGCGACGGCGCTCAGCCCCGAGACCCAGACGAGCCTGGGCCTGAAGACCAACTGCGACCGGCTCGACGACTACACCGACGACCGCTTCCAGCGGAGCCTGCAGCTGGCCGAGCGCCAGCTGGCGCGGATGCGGGCGCGCTTCCCGATCGACGGACTCGGCCCGGCGGCGCAGCTGTCGCATCGCCTGTTCGAACAGCAGGTGGCGCGCCAGCGCGAGGCCTTCCGCTGGCGGCTGCACGGCTACCTGGCCAGCGTCAACGGCAGCCCAGCGGGGCAGATCCCCATCTTCCTGATCAACCAGCACCGGGTCGACACCGTCGAGGACGCGGTCGCCTACATCGCCCGGCTCAAGGAGGTGAAGCGGGTGATGGCCGAGGTTTCGGCCAGCCTGAGGACCCGGGCCGCGGCCGGCATCCGCGCGCCGGCCTTCACCTTCGCACCGGTCGAGGCCGACACGCGCAAGGTGATCACCGGCGCGCCCTTCGCCGGCCCCGGCGATTGCGCCCTGTGGACCGACTTCCGCAAGAAGGTCGGCGCGCTGACCCTGCCCGATTCCGTGCGGGCCGGCCTGCTGAGCGATGCGGCGGCCGCGCTCACCGGTCCGTTCCGGGAGGGCTACGAGCAGTTTCTCGCCACCCAGGCGGAGATCGCCGCCGGCGCGACCCGCAACTACGGCGCCTGGGCCCTGCCGGACGGCGCGGCCTACTACGCCCACCGGCTCCGCGTCTCGACCACCACCGACCTGACCGCCGACCAGATCCACCGGACCGGGCTCGGGGAGCTGGCGCGCATCCAGGGCGAGATGCGCCAGATCATGGACAAGGTCGGCTTCACGGGCTCGCTGCAGGACTTCTTCGCCGAGCTGAAGACCGACCCGAAGCACCAGTACCCCAACACGCCGGAGGGCAAGGCCGCCTACCTGAAGGACGCCACCGGCTTCGTCGACCAGGTGATGGCCGCGGCGCCGGACTGGTTCCTGCGGTTGCCGAGGGCGAAGCTCGAGGTGCGGGCCGTCGAGTCCTGGCGCGAGGCCACCGCCGGAATCGCCTTCTACAACCGCCCCGCGCCGGACGGGTCGCGGCCCGGCATCTACTACGTCAACCTGTCGGACATGACCCAGGTGCTGAAGCCCCAGATCGAGGGCATCAGCTATCACGAGGGCGCGCCGGGCCACCACTTCCAGATCGCCCTGGCGATGGAGATCGAGAGCCTGCCGAAGTTCCGCCGGTTCGGCGGCTACGGCGCCTACGCCGAGGGCTGGGGCCTTTACGCCGAGCGGCTGGGCAAGGAGATGGGCTTCTACCAGGATCCCTATTCCGACTTCGGCCGCCTCTCGACCGAGGCCTGGCGGGCGGTGCGGCTGGTCGTCGACACCGGCCTGCACGACAAGCGGTGGACCCGCGAACAGGCCATGGACTTCTTCCGCCGGAACACCCTGCTCAGCGAGCGCGACATCGGCAAGGAGGTGGACCGCTACCTCTGCAATCCCGGCCAGGCGACCAGCTACATGATCGGCCAGCTGAAGATCTTCGCCCTGCGCGACAAGGCCAGGGCGGCGCTGGGCGACCGCTTCGACATCCGCGCCTTCCACGACGCGGTCCTGCGCGACGGCTCCCTGCCCCTGGACGTGCTTGAGCGGCAGGTCGACGCCTGGCTGGCCGCTCCCTGACGGGGCGTAATCACCGCGGGGCCGCCGGGACGCTTTCGGCGCGCGGCGCGTTCAGGTCCCGGACTGTCGGCCCGCGGCGCCCCCGTTCGTCCTCGAGACGAAGCCGCCGCTCCGGCCGGCCCTTGCGAAGGAAAGGACGACAGGATGAAGGTCACCCAGTATCTCTGGTTCGAGAAGGACATGGAGGCGGCGATCCGCCTCTACACCTCGCTGATCCCGGGCTCGCGCATCGTCGACACCTCGGTGATGATGGCCGACAGCCCGTCCGGGCCGGCCGGCAGCGTCAGGATCGTCGAGTTCGTGCTGGGCGACCAGGACTATGTGGCGTTCGAGGCGGGACCGCTGGACGCCTTCAACCACAGCTTCTCGATCATGGTCGAATGCGACACCCAGGCCGAGATCGACCGGCTGTGGGACGCCCTGAAGGAGGGCGGGACCGTCGAGCAGTGCGGCTGGCTCAAGGATCGCTGGGGCCTGTCCTGGCAGATCGCGCCCCGTCGCCTGCGCGAATTGCAGAAGGACCCCGACCCGGCGAAGGTGAAGCGCGTCACCGAGCAGATGCTGAAGATGGTCAAGCTGGACATCGCGCCGCTCGAGGCCGCCGCGGCCGGCTGAGGCGGCGCGCGGTCTTCAACGAAACTGCACGCCTCGCTCATTCCCGCTGCCCCGCGGCGCGGCAGCCTGGCGTCGCGTAGAACAGGAGGGTCGGTCATGACCGGCGGCAGGGCGGCGGACGGCGGCGCGCGGGCGAACCGCTGGCGGCCGATGGTGTGGGGCGTGATCGTCGCGCTCGAGCTGGCGCCGCTGGTGGCGATGCGGTTCACGACCGAGATGGACTGGACGCTCGGCGACTTCGCGGTCTTCGGCGCCATGCTGGCCGCCGCGGGCGGGGCCTATGAGCTGGCGACGCGGGTGACCGGCGGCCTCGCCTATCGCCTCGGATTCGGCCTGGCGATCGTCGCCGCCTTCCTGATGGTCTGGGCCAACCTCGCCGTCGGCATCATCGGCGACGAGGACAACAGGACCAACCTGGTCTTCTACGGCATCGTGCTGACCGGCGCCGTCGGCGCCTGGGTCGCCGAACTGAAGCCGCGGGGCATGGCTCGCACCATGCTCGCCCTGGCCGCGATCCAGGGGCTGGCCGCCGTGATGATCGGGACCGGGCCGGAGGGCTTCTTCCGGTTCTACGTCTTCAGCGCCGCCTACGCCGCGATCTGGCTGGCCGCCGCGTGGCTGTTCAGCAGGGCGGCGCGGGCGGCTTAGGCCCTGCCTGGTTCGACCCCCGGATCAGGTCCGGGGCCCGGAGCAAGTCCGGGGCCCGGAGCAAGTCCGGGGCTGCTCACCATGACGTGCATCTGAATACGTCATCCCGAGCAGCGCCCCCGGGTCCGGCCTTGGCCGGCCCGAGGATAAACTCCGCGCGTGTCGAAGGACGCAACGAAAAAGCCCCGGGCGTTTCCACCCGGGGCTCTTCAACGCGTCGGTCGCAAGCGGGCTATTCCCCGGCGGAGGTCTCGGCGGCGTCTTCCTTGCGGGCGCCCATGGCGCGCTCGGCGATGCGGGCCGACTTACCGCGGCGGTCGCGCAGGTAGTAGAGCTTGGCGCGGCGCACGACGCCGCGGCGCTTCACCTCGATCGACTCGATCATCGGCGACATGATCGGGAAGACCCGTTCGACGCCCTCGCCGAAGCTGATCTTGCGGACCGTGAAATTCTCGTGGAGGCCGGAGCCGGAGCGAGCGATGCAGACGCCTTCGTAGGCCTGGACGCGCTCGCGGTCGCCTTCCTTGATCCTGACGTTGACCCGCACCGTATCGCCGGGCTGGAAGTCGGGGGTCTTGCGCAGGCCGGCCAGGCGGGCGGTTTCTTCCTGCTCGAGCTCAGCGATGATGTTCTTGGCCATCGTCGTCGTCCTTCTGTTCGTCGGGCTTCATCCGCCCTTTGGTTGTCGGTTGGCGAGGCGGGCCTCCCAGAGGTCGGGCCGCCGCTCGCGGGTCGTCTCTTCACGCATCGTCCGCCGCCAGGCCTCGACCCTCTTGTGGTCGCCGCTCAGCAGCACCTCGGGGATGTCGATCCCTTCGAACGTCCGCGGCCTGGTGTACTGCGGATGTTCGAGGAGACCGTCCTCGAAGCTCTCTTCACTCAGCGAGGCCGCCTGCCCGAGCACTCCCGGAACCAGTCGGACGCACGCCTCGATCGCCACCATCGCCGCCGCCTCGCCGCCGGCGAGAACCGCGTCTCCGACGGAGACCTCCTCGAACCCCCGGGCGTCGAGCACCCGCTGGTCCACCCCCTCGAACCGGCCGCAGAGGACGATGATCCCCGGCGCCTGGGCCCACTGTTTCACCCGCGCCTGGGTCAGGGGCCGACCCCGGGCGCTCATGTACAAAAGCGGCCGTCCCGCGACATCCACGCTGTCCAGCGCCGCCGCGATCACGTCCGCCTTCATCACCTGTCCCGGACCGCCACCCGCGGGGGTGTCGTCGAGGAAGCCGCGCTTATCCTTGGAAAAGGCGCGAATGTCCACTGTTTCAAGGCGCCACAGGTCCTGCTCCCGCCAGGCCGTGCCGATGAGCGACACGCCCAGCGGCCCGGGAAAGGCCTCGGGAAACATGGTCAGAACGGTGGCGGTGAACGGCATGGGCGGGGTCTTAGCGCCGGCTGGCCGTCTTCGCTATCGCTGGACTCAGGAAATGCCCGTCATGGCCACGTCCGTAACGGCCCAGAAGCCGTCCCGCCTCTTGCGCAGATGAACAATGGCCGTGCCGCCGCAAAGCGGTCCGCAGCCAAAGCCATTCTCCAGAACGGCTTCGCGACCGCTCGGCGACACGACCGGCATGGAAATGACCTCGATGGTGACCCCCCAGGTCGACGGGCGCGGGGCTCCGGGCGGAACCAGCGTGGCCTGATCGATGGCCGCTCCTCCCACCTTCGCGCCGCGTTTTTCGACATAGGCTCGGAGTGTGGGGCATTCCGCAAACGGACTTGCATCCAGTGAATTGCGATAGGCAGCGGCCAGAGCCGGTGACGGACGATCCTTCCGCCACCCGAACATTTGCAGCCTTCGTTCGCCCGACCCGCCGTAGGGCTCATCCGAGAAGATCACGGGGTCGGGGGCGCTGGAGAGGACTTCGTTGACGTAGGCCTCCGCGACCTCACATGCGACGGCATTGTCAGGTGCAGCAAGCGAAGCGCTCCCGGCATCCAGCGCCGCGCAGGCGAGGATCACGCCAGCGATCAGGGCGGCGGCATTGATGCGCATATCCGGCGTCCCTCCGCGAAGGATAACAGCAGCCACCGTTGTTTAGGGTCAACCCGGCTTGCCCGACCGGTCCGCCGGGTCTAAGCGCGGCGCATGGAAGAGACCGAAAACCTGATCGAGACGCTCGCCCTCGAGCCGATCGAGATGAACCTGTTCCGGGGGACCTCGCCCAACGACGGCTTCCCGCGCATCTTCGGCGGGCTGGTCATCGCCCAGGCGCTGATGGCCGCCTACGAGACGGTGCAGGACCGCGCCTGCCACTCGCTGCACGCCTATTTCATCCGTCCGGGCGACGTGCGCATCCCGGTGCTCTACCAGGTCGACCGCGCCCGCGACGGCGGCAGCTTCACCACCCGCCGCGTGGTGGCGATCCAGAACGGCGAGCAGATCTTCAACCTCGCCGCCTCCTTCCAGGTCGCCGAGGAGGGCTACGAGCACCAGTCGCCGATGCCGGCCGCGCCCGATCCCGAAACGGTCGCCACCGAGTGGGACCGGGCGCTCGCCCAGAACGACAAGCTGCCGGCGGCGATGATCGAACACATGAAGCGCCGCCCGGTCGACGTCCGCTGGCCGGATCCTCAGGACATGTTCAAGCCGGTTCCCAAGCCGCCCCGCAAACAGGTCTGGATGCGGGCCAAGGCGCCGATCGGCGAGAACATCAAACTGCAGCAGGCGGCCCTGGCCTACGCCTCGGACATGGCCTTCATGGAGACCGCCCTGCGGGTCCACGGCCTGACCTGGCAGACCCGGGGGATGCAGTCGGCGAGCCTGGACCACGCCATGTGGTTCCATCGCCCGACCAACTTCAACGACTGGGTGCTGTTCGACCAGGACTGCCCCTCGACTTCCCAGGGACGGGGCTTCATCCGCGGCGAGATGTACAGCCGCGACGGCGTGCTGGTCGCCAGCGTCGCCCAGGAATGTCTGATGCGGGTGAAGGCCGGCTGATGGCGATCCGCCCGCGAGCGGGCGGGCCGCCCTAGCTGAACCGGTCGCCCAGATAGACCCGGCGGACGTCGGCGTTGTCGACGATTTCCTGCGGCGCGCCTTCGAACAGCACCTCGCCGGCGTGGATGATCGAGGCGCGGTCGATGATGTCGAGCGTCTCGCGCACGTTGTGGTCGGTGATCAGGATGCCGATGCCGCGGCCCTTGAGATAGCCGATCACCTCGCGGATGTCGGCGATGGCCAGGGGGTCGATACCGGCGAAGGGCTCGTCGAGCAGCATGAAGCTGGGCTCGCTGGCCAGGGCCCGGGCGATTTCAACCCGCCGGCGCTCGCCGCCCGACAGCGACACCGCCGGCGAGGCCTTCAGGTGGCCGATGCGCAGCTCCTCGAGCAGGGCCTGGGTCGTCTCCCGCGCCTTGGCCGGATCGGGCTCGCGCATCTCCACCACGGCCAGGACGTTCTCCTCGACCGTCATGCCGCGGAAGATCGAGGCCTCCTGCGGCAGGTAGCCGACGCCCATGCGGGCGCGCTGGTACATCGGCAGGGCGGTGATGTCGCGGCCGTCGAGACAGATCGAGCCCTCGTCGACGGGGATCAGGCCGGTGACCATGTAGAAGCAGGTGGTCTTGCCCGCGCCGTTGGGGCCCAGCAGGCCCGCGACCTCGCCGCGACGCAGGCGCAGGCTGACGCCGCGCACCACCTGGCGCTCGCCGAAGGCCTTGACGAGCCGGTCGACGACGAGGCCCTCGCCGGTCTGATCGACGTCCACCGCCACCTAACGGACGGAGCCCTGGTTCGGATAGAAGACGCCGCGCACGCGTCCGGGCTTGTTGCGGCCCTTCACCGAGGACGACATCTCCGCCTGGCCGGTGCGGGTGTTGATCACCACCCGATCGCCGCGCACCACGCTCTTGCCCTGCACGATGATGACGTTGCCGGTGAGGGTGATGGTCTCGGAGGGGAAATTGTAGACGGCGCTGTCGGCCCGGATGGTCCGCTCGGGCGTGACGAAATAGACCTGGCCGTCGGCCTCCATGCGGTCGCTGGCGCCGCACTCCTCGCCCTTCTTGACCGTGAACAGGACCACCCGCTCGGCCCGCAGCCGCGTGCGGCCCTGCAGGGCCTCGACGGCCCCGGTCCAGGTCGAGGCGCAACGGCTCTGGATGAACTCCGAGCTGTCGGCCGTGATGTCGATGGGCGCGCGCGGATCCAGCTGGGCGGCCGCGCCGCCCGCCGCCAGCAGCGTCGCCGCCGCCGCCGCGATCCCGATGTGCCTTGCCGCGTTCCGCATGCGGGCTCCGAAAGTGACCATGCGCCGTCTTATTCCGTATTCACCCGCGTGCGAACCCTGCCGCGAAATTCGATGCGGTCGCCCTTGTCCTTGACCGCATAGGAGTCGGCCGAGACCTGGCCCTGCGGACCGTCGCTGACGATGCCCTTTTCGCCCACCGCCGAGCCGGTCCGGGTGTCGATCGTGACGTCGTTGGAGGCGACCCGGTTACCCAGGCCGTCGTCGATCCGCACCTCGCCCACCAGCTGAAGCAGGCGCGTGCGTTCGTCGTAGACGCCGGTCCTGGCCATCAGCCGGCGGGGCGTGGCGGTCTCGGCCCCCACCACCATGATCGGCTCGGTCAGGGTCACCCGCTGAGGCACGCGCTCGTCGCGGGCGGCCTCGCGGGCCCCGATCAGGAAGGTGCGGCCGTCCTTGACCCGCCCCTGGAACCGGGCGCCGACCATGCGGATGACGGTGTCCTCAACCTTCACGGGCCTGGGCGCCTTCAGGCTGGCCGCGGCGACCATGCCGACCAGCGTCAGGGCGATGACCCCCATCAGCGCCGGCAACGCCCGCCGCAGGGCGTTCACGAGCGTCAGCCGCCGCTCCCACCGGGCGAACACGGCGTCCCGGTCGACGGGCGCGGCGATCGGATGGCGGCTGGCGTCCATGGCGTTCAGCTGTGGGCGAAGATGTCGACCTCGTCCCAGCCGGCGAGGTCCAGCCGCGCCCGGTGGGGCAGGAAGTCGAAACAGGCCTGGGCGAGCGCCCCGCGGCCCTCGCGCTGGATCATATCGTGCAGCCTTTCCTTCACGGCGTGAAGGTGCAGCACGTCGGAGGCGGCGTAGGCCACCTGATCGGCCGTCAGGGTCTTGGCGCCCCAGTCGGAGCTCTGCTGCGCCTTCGAGAGGTCGACGCCCAGCAGCTCCTTGACCACGTCCTTCAGGCCGTGGCGGTCGGTGTAGGTTCGGGCGAGCTTGGAGGCGATCTTCGTGCACCAGACAGGGTTGGTCGTGACCCCCAGATGCCGCTCGAACATGGCGATATCAAAGCGGCCGAAGTGAAAGATCTTCAGCACCCCGGGGTCGAGCAGCAGCGCCTTCAGGTTCGGGCAGTCATAGGCCGGGCGGTTCAGCCGCACGACATGCGCGTCGCCGTCGCCGGCCGAGATCTGCACCACGCACAACGGGTCGCGCGCCAGGCTCAGGCCCAGCGTCTCGGAATCGACGGCCACGGACGTGACGCCCGCGAACAGCCCCGCCGGAATGTCGCCTTCATGCAGATGGTTGGCCAAGTCTCGGTCTCGCTCCGTCGCCTTCACGTGCGTCTAGCATATAGAATGCGAAGGGGCGGCGCCCAGAAGCAGACCGGAGCGCCGCCGACCGGTCCTCGGCCGTTCAGGGCGCGCGGGGAGGCATGGGGATCAGCATCGAGACCCGCCGACGGTAGCCCACATAGGTGTCGCCGAACGTGGCGATCAGGTCGCGCTCCTCAAGCTGGATGGCGATCAGGATGTAGGCCGTCGTGGCGGCGGCGAACAGCAGATGGCCGACGGTCATCGCGGGGGTCGCCCAGAAGGCCAGGATGAAGCCCAGGTAGATGGGGTGGCGCACGAAGGCGTAGAGGAACGGCGTGCTGAACGCCGGGTCCGGAAACGGCCTGCGCCGCAGGGTCAGCCACACCTGGCGCAGGCCGAACAGTTCGAAGTGGCTGATCAGGAAGGTCGAGACCAGCACCAGCCCCCAGCCGGCCCAGAACAAGGCCTGGAGCGCCAGGACCGCGGCCGGCGCGGTCGCAGTCCAGACCGGCGCCGGGATCTCGCGCCACTGCCAGTACAGCAGGATCAGCGCCAGGCTGGAGAACAGCACATAGGTCGAGCGTTCGACGGCGACCGGCGTCACCCGGGTCCACAGCCGCTTGAAGGCGGGTCTGGCCATGACGCTGTGCTGCACGGCGAACACGCCCAGGAGGAGGATGTCCCAGGCCAGGGCCTCGCCCAGCGGCGCCGCGATGGCATGGTCGATCGATCTGGGCACGACGAGGTTTCCGACGAAGCCCACCGCGTAGAGAAAGGCGGCGAGGAAGATTCCGTAGCAGACGAGTCCGTAGACGGCGGCGAGGATCCTCATGGTTCACCCGTGACGGTTTGCTAGACTGCCGGCAGGCTACTGGCCGCCATCGGCGGCTGTCCTGAAAGAAAGGCGAAATTTGCAGCCCCGCGCGCGCGCCGACGTCTCCTACCGCTTCGCCCGGTTCACGCTCGACCTGGCCAGCGGACGAGTTTGCGACGGGGACCGGGAGCTGAGGCTGCGGCCCAAGGCGTTCGAGCTGTTGCGGCTGCTCGTCGAGGGCGGAGGCCGGCTCCACGCGAAGGACGAACTCATCCAGACCCTGTGGCCGGGCGTCGTCGCGTCGGACGATTCGCTGGTTCAGGCCGTTTCCGACGTCCGGGCGGCGCTGGGCGAAGGCGCCTCCGGGATCGTCGTGACCGTGCCCAGGCGCGGTTATCGGCTCGGAGTCGCCGTGGAGGGGCCGCGGGCGCCCGGGCCGCCCGCCGAGGTCCGCTACGCGCTCAGCGGCGAGGTGCGCATCGCCTACCAGGTCGTCGGCGATGGGCCCGTCGACCTGGTCTATATTCCAGGCTGGGTGTCCCACCTGGAGTACGGCTGGGAATCGCCCCTCGTGGCGCGGTTCTACCAGGCCCTTGCCGGCTTCTCGCGGCTGATCCTCTTCGACAAGCGCGGCACCGGGCTGTCGGACCGCGCCTTCGGCCTGCCCGGGATCGAGCAGCGCATGGACGACGTTCGCGCGGTCATGGACGCCGCCGGCTCCCGCAGGGCGGCGCTCTTCAGCATGTCCGAGGGCGGGGCCATGGCCATGGCCTTCGCGGCGACGCACCCCGAGCGGGTCCGCGCGCTGGCGCTCTACGGCGCGTTCGCGCGGCGGGCCTGGGCGCCCGACTATCCCTGGGGTCCGACCCGCGAGGCCCGGCAGCGGTTCTATGACGCCATCGAGCGGGAGTGGGGCGGCCCGGTGGGCGTCGACGATCTGGCGCCCAGCCTGGCGGACGACGCGGCGTTCAGGACCTGGTGGGCCGCCTTCCAGCGCCGCAGCGCCAGTCCCGCGGCCGCCCTGGCGCTGGCGCGCATGAACACCGACGCCGACGTCCGCGACCTCCTGCCCGCGATCCGGGCGCCGACCCTGGTCCTGCACCGCAGCGGCGACCGGGACGCCCATATCGACGAGGGACGCTATGTGGCCGCGCGCATTCCGGACGCGACCTTCGTCGAGCTTCCGGGCGATGACCACATGATCTACGCCGGCGACATGGATGCGGTGATCGAGGCCGTCAGGTCGTTCCTGTCGGCGGCCGGCGGCGCCGGACGCTAGAGAAGGGTGGTGCCCAGGAGAGGACTCGAACCTCCACGGCTATTAACCACTGGTACCTGAAACCAGCGCGTCTACCAATTCCGCCACCTGGGCCCGCCACCCGTCCGGAAACCGGACCAGCGCGAAGACGCGCCATTTAGGGCGCCGCCCCGGCCGGGTCAATGGCGCGTTGCGCGGCGCGCCGGCCTCGTCTATCCGGGCGCGGTCTCACAGGGAAAAGGTCGCCGCCATGCGTGGGCTCGTCACCGTCTTCGGGGGAACCGGATTCGTCGGCCGCCAGGTCGTGCGCGCCCTCGCCCGGCGAGGCTTCCGGGTGCGCGTCGCCGCCCGCAACGTCGGCCGCGGGTACCGTCTGCGGATGCTGGGCGACGTCGGCCAGATCGAGGTCGTCCAGGCCAACCTGCGCGTGGCCCCTTCGGTGGATCGCGCCCTCGACGGGGCCGAAGCCTGCGTCAATCTCGTCGGCCTGCTCTACGAGAGCGGCCGCCAGGGCTTCCAGGCGGTTCACGCCATGGGCGCCGAGACCGTGGCCAGGGCCGCGGCGGCGCGCGGCGTCAGCCGCTTCGTCCAGATGTCGGCGCTCGGGGCCGACGCTGATTCGCCTTCGAAGTACGCCCGCACCAAGGCGATGGGCGAGGCGGCCGTCCGCGCCGCGGTTCCGACCGCCGCCATCGTGCGGCCGTCGGTGATCTTCGGGCCCGACGACCAGCTGTTCAACCGGTTCGCGACCCTGTCGACCTTCAGCCCCGCCCTGCCGCTGCCCGGCGGCGGCCACACCCGCTTCCGGCCGGTCTACGTCGGCGACGTGGCCGAGGCGATCGCGGCGATGATCGCCGATCCGGAGCTGGGCGGCCGCACCTGGGAGCTGGCCGGCCCGGGGGTGTTCACCCTGCGCGAGATCGTCGAGTTCACCCTGCGCGAGACCGGACGGTCCCGGATCCTGGTTTCCCTGCCCTGGATCGTGGCGGCCGCGATCGGACGTCTCGCCTCGCTGTCGACGCTTGTCGGCCTGCCGCCCGTGCTGACCGCCGACCAGGTCGAGGCCCTGAAGCGCGACAACCTGCCCGCGCCCGGCGCGGCGGGGCTGGCCGACCTGGGGATCGCGCCGGAGACGGTCGAGGCGATCGCGCCCGCCTATCTCTACCGCTACCGCCGGGGCGGCCAGTACGCGGCGACGCCCGAGGGGGCGTACTGAGGACCCGGGGGCGCGCGTTTCGGCGCGTGTCCCGGCCCGGGTCCGTGATCACCCCAGGTAGATCAGCGCCAGCCCCGCGCCCCCGACCGCGATCCGCCACCAGCCGAACGGGGCGAGACCGCGCTTGCTGACGAAGTCGAGCAGCACCTTCACGACCACCAGGCCCGACAGGAACGAGACCACGAAGCCGAAGGCCAGCAGGCCGAGGTGTCCGCCGGTGGTCAGCACGTCCTTGCTTTCCCAGAAGTCCTTGGCGAAGGCGCCCATCATGGTCGGGATGGCCAGGTAGAAGCTGAACTCGGCCGCCGCCCGCTTCTCGACCCCCAGCAGCACGCCGCCGACGATGGTCGCGCCCGACCGCGACACGCCCGGGATCATCGCCAGGCACTGGACCAGGCCGATGCCCAGCGCCGTCGTGAGCGGCAGGGTCATGGCGTCCTGGTGGCGCGGCGTCGGCGACCAGCGGTCCAGCGCCAGCAGGCCGACCCCGCCGATCAGCAGCGACCAGCAGATCACCTCGGGGCTGTCGAACAGCACCTGCTTGATGAAGTCGTAGAACAGCACGCCCAGCGCCACGGCCGGCAGGAAGGCGACCAGCACCGACACCGCGAACCGCCGGTCCGCGGGATAGACCGGCAGGCCGATCAGCACCTTCCACAGCCGCCGGAAATAGAGCGCCACCACCGCCAAGATGGCCCCCAGCTGGATGAGCACGACGAAGCTGTCCCAGAAGGGCTTGGACGCGGGATCATCCAGGCCCAGCAGCATCTCGGTCAGCAGAAGGTGCCCGGTCGAGGAGACCGGGATGAACTCGGTCAGGCCTTCGACCACGCCCAGGATCAGGGCCGCGAGCCAGGCGCTCATGAGGCCTCCGCGGGGTTATGGTCAATCTGGTTGTCCATATTCCTCACCGGATTGGGCGCCGGTGGTGGGAATCCCGGCGGAATCGCTGAAATTCGGTCCATTAAATTGACTTTCGCATTTTTTGTGCGTCGACCGCCCCGTAGAAGCCCTATGACGCAAGGTTTTTCTCGGGAGGCGGCGGAAGACGGCATGGCCGAGCGGATGCTGAAGTTCACGACCATCGAGCGCCGCACTCCTGACAAGCGGGAGGCGCGGGCGCGCGACCGCGACTTCCATGAAATCTACGCCGACTTCATCGACGCCAAGGCCGCCGAACAGGCGTCGCGCTGCTCGCAGTGCGGCGTCCCCTTCTGCCAGACCCACTGCCCGCTGCACAACAACATCCCCGACTGGCTGCGGATGACCGCGGCCGGCCGGCTGGAGGAGGCCTACCGCCTGTCGCAGGCGACCAACACCCTGCCCGAGATCTGCGGCCGCATCTGCCCCCAGGACCGTCTGTGTGAGGGCAACTGCGTCATCGAGCAGTCGGGCCACGGCACGGTCACCATCGGCGCGGTCGAACGCTACCTGTCCGACAAGGCCTGGGAGGAGGGCTGGGTCAAGCCGCTGGTCGCCCGCGCCGACCTCGGCCGGTCGGTCGGAATCGTCGGGGCGGGCCCGGCCGGACTGGCCGCGGCCGAGGTCCTGCGCGAGCTGGGCTATGCGGTGACGGTCTACGACCGCCACGACCGCCCCGGCGGGCTGCTGATCTACGGCATTCCCGGCTTCAAGCTGGAAAAGGACGTCGTCCTGCGGCGCACGGCGCGCCTCGCCGACGGCGGCGTCGCGTTCCGGCTGAATTTCGAGGTCGGCCGCGACGCGACCCTGGCGCAGCTGCGCGAGACCCACGACGCGGTGCTGCTGGCGGGGGGCGTCTACGCGGCCCGCGAGCTGGAGATTCCCGGCGCCGGTTCGGCCGGGGTGGTGGCCGCCCTCGACTATCTGATCGCTTCCAACCGCAAGGGCCTGGGCGACGCCGTCCCGGCCTTCGACTCCGGCGAACTGAACGCGGAGGGAAAGGACGTCGTCGTGGTCGGCGGCGGCGACACGGCCATGGACTGCGTGCGCACCGCGATCCGCCAGGGCGCGGCCTCGGTCACCTGCCTCTACCGGCGCGACCGCGAGAACATGCCCGGCTCCCTGCGCGAGGTCGCCAACGCCGAGGAGGAGGGCGTCGTCTTCGAATGGCTGGCCGCGCCGCGCGCCCTGCTCGGGGACGCCGACGGGGTCACCGGGGTCCGCGCCGCCCGCATGCGGCTCGGCCCGCCCGACAGCACCGGCCGCCGCGCGCCCGAGGCGGTAGAGGGCGCCGACTTCGACCTGCCCGCCCAGCTGGTGATCAAGGCCCTGGGTTTCGACCCGGAGGACCTGCCCGCGACCCTGGGCGAGCCCGGCCTCGCCGTCAGCCGCTGGGGCACCGTGAAGATCGACCGCCGCACCCAGGCGGCCAATCTGGACGGCGTGTTCGCCGCCGGCGACGTCGCCCGCGGCGCCTCGCTGGTGGTCTGGGCCATCCGCGACGGCCGCGACGCCGCCGCCTCCATCCACGGCTGGCTGCAGGCGAAGGCCGCGCCCGCCCTCGTCGCGGCGGAGTAGGGGCGATGGCGAGTCGACTGTTCTCGGGACGGCCCGAAGACCGCCGGATGGAAGGCCTGTCCGACCTGGGCGCGATGTTCGGCTGGGGCTGCCGCCTGGCCGCCATGCCCGTTCCGCCGCTTCCGGCGGCTTCCCCGGAGGCGGGGCGCGCGCCCGCCGCGACCAATGGCGACGAGGCCCTTCATGTCCGCTGAGCTCGACCGCTACCTCGCCAATCGCGACCGGCTGATCGAAGCCCACGCCTACGATCCCACGACGGAGCGCGACGCCTGCGGCGTGGGCCTGGTCTGCGCCATCGACGGCCGGCCGCGCCGCGAGGTGGTGGAGCTGGCCATCAAGGCGCTCAAGGCCGTCTGGCACCGAGGCGCGGTCGACGCCGACGGCAAGACGGGCGACGGGGCCGGCATCCTGGTCTCGGTGCCGCAGGACTTCTTCGTCGACCAGGTCGCCCGCACCGGCCACAAGCTGCGCCCGGGCCCGATCGCCGTCGGCCAGGTTTTCCTGCCGCGCACCGACCTGTCCGCCCAGGAAGCGGCCCGCACCATCGTCGAGAGCGAAGCCCTGCGCTTCGGCTTCTACATCTACGGCTGGCGCCAGGTGCCGGTCGACACGGCGGTGATCGGCGAGAAGGCCAACGCCACCCGGCCCGAGATCGAGCAGATCATGCTCTCGCCGCCCTCCGGCCTGGAGGGCGAGGCGCTGGAGCGCGCCCTCTACCTGTGCCGCAAGCGGATCGAGAAGCGCGTCGCCGCCTCGGCGATCGGCGACTTCTACATCTGCTCCTTCTCGGCCCGGTCGCTGATCTACAAGGGCATGTTCCTGGCCCAGAACATCGACGACTTCTATCCCGACCTGCGGGACGAGCGGTTCGCCGCGGCGGTGGCCATCTTCCACCAGCGCTACTCGACGAACACCTTCCCGCAGTGGCGGCTGGCGCAGCCGTTCCGGATGCTGGCCCACAACGGCGAGATCAACACGCTGAAGGGCAACTCCAACTGGATGAAGAGCCATGAGATCCGCATGGCCGCCCAGGCGTTCGGGGACTTCGGCGACGACGTGAAGCCGGTCATCCAGCCGGGCGGTTCGGACTCGGCGGCGCTGGACAACACCTTCGAGATCCTCGTCCGCGCCGGCCGCGACGCGCCGATGACCAAGGCCCTGCTGATGCCGGAAGCCTGGGCCAGCAAGACCGACGCCCAGATGAAGGCCGAGCACCGGGCCCTCTATTCCTACTGCAACGCGGTGATGGAGCCCTGGGACGGACCGGCCGCCCTATGCGCCACCGACGGCCGCTGGGTCGTGGCCGGCAAGGACCGCAATGGCCTGCGCCCCCTGCGCGTGGCCTGCACCGACGACGGGCTGGTCATCATGGGCTCGGAGGCCGGCATGTGCGGCGTCGCCGAGACCCGCATCGTGCGCAAGCTGAACATCTCGCCGGGCCGGATGATCGCCATCGACCTGGCCGAGGGCCGTCTCTACGGCGAGGACGAGATCATCGACCGTCTCGCCGCCCAGCATCCTTACACCGAATGGCTCGGAAACATGGTCGAGCTGGAGGCCAGGATCGGCCCCGGTCCCGAACCGCGGAAGTACGCCGGCGAGGAGCTCGCCCGCCGGCAGGCCGCGGCCGGCATGACGCTGGAGGATCTCGAGATCGTCCTCTCGCCGATGGTCGAGGACGGCAAGGAGGCCGTCGGCTCGATGGGCGACGACACGCCCCTGGCCGTGCTGTCGGACAACTACCGCCCGCTCAGCCACTTCTTCCGCCAGAACTTCAGCCAGGTGACCAATCCGCCGATCGACCCCCTGCGTGAGACGGGGGTGATGAGCCTGAAGACGCGGTTCAAGAACCTCGGCAACATCCTGGTCGAGGACGAGGCCCAGACCGACGTCTATGTGCTCGAGAGCCCGATCCTGACCACGGGCATGTACGAGCGCATCCTGGGCTTCATCGGCGAGAAGGCGCTCGAGGTCATCGACTGCACCATGCCGATCCCGGCCGACGAGGCCCGGCCCGGCGACGCCCTCGAGGCGGCCCTCAAGCGCGTCCGGTCGGAGGCCGAGGATGCGGTCCTGCGGGGCTGCGCCACCATCGTGCTGACCGACGAGCACGCCGGCCCCGACCGCGTCGCCCTGCCGATGATCCTGGCCACGGGCGGCGTCCACGCCCACCTGGTGGCCAAGGGCCTGCGCTCCTACGCCTCGCTGATCGTCCGGTCGGCCGAGTGCCTGGACACCCACTATTTCGCGGTGCTGGTCGGGGTCGGCGCCACGGCCGTCAACGCCTGGCTGGCGCAGGAGAGCTTCCAGGACCGTCTCGACCGCGGCCTCCATGGCGAGATCACCCTGCGCGGCGCCTGCATCAACTACAAGACCGCCATCGAGCAGGGCCTGCTGAAGATCATCTCCAAGATGGGCATCGCGGTGATCAGCTCCTACCGCGGCGGCTACAACTTCGAGGCCGTGGGCCTGTCGCGCTCGCTGACGGCGGAGTTCTTCCCGGGCATGCCCTCGCGCATCTCCGGCATCGGTCTGGCGGGCCTGGAGACCCGCGCGGTGGCCCTGCACCGGCGCGCCTGGGATCCCGCCTTCGTGGCCCTGCCCGTCGGCGGCTTCTACAAGTCGCGCAAGTCGGGCGAGACGCACGCCTTCGAGGCGCGCATGATCCACACGCTGCAGCGCGCCTGCGACACCGGCGACTACGAGACCTACCGCCGCTACGCCGACGGCATGCGCGGCCTGCCCCGGATCCAGCTGCGCGACCTGCTCGACTGGCGCAGCGACCGGGCCGCGGTCGACACCGGCGAGGTCGAGAGCGTCAACGAGATCCGCAAGCGCTTCGTCACCCCCGGCATGAGCCTGGGCGCCCTGGGGCCGGAGGCGCACGGCGCGCTGAACATCGCCATGAACCGCATCGGGGCCAAGTCGGTGAGCGGCGAGGGGGGCGAGGACCGCGCCCGCTACCGCCCGCTGCCCAACGGCGACAACCCCAACAGCGCGGTCAAGCAGGTCGCCTCCGGCCGTTTCGGCGTCACCGCCGAGTACCTGAACGAGTGCCGGGAGATCGAGATCAAGGTCGCCCAGGGGGCCAAGCCCGGCGAGGGCGGCCAGCTGCCCGGCTTCAAGGTCACCGAGATGATCGCCCGGCTGCGCCACGCCACGCCCGGCGTGATGCTGATCAGCCCGCCGCCGCACCATGACATCTACTCGATCGAGGACCTGGCCCAGCTCATCTACGACCTGAAGCAGATCAACCCCGACGCCCGGGTCTGCGTGAAGCTGGTCTCGATGACCGGCATCGGCGCCATCGCCGCCGGCGTGGCCAAGGCCAAGGCCGACGTGATCCTGATCAGCGGCCACGTGGGCGGCACGGGCGCCAGCCCGCAGACCTCGATCAAGTACGCCGGCTCGCCCTGGGAGATGGGGCTCAGCGAGGCCAACCAGGTCCTGACGCTGAACAACCTGCGCCACTCGGTCCGCCTGCGGACGGACGGCGGCATCCGCACCGGCCGGGACGTGGTCATCGCCGCCATGCTGGGCGCCGAGGAGTTCGGGATCGGCACCGCCAGCCTGATCGCCATGGGCTGCATCATGGTCCGCCAGTGCCACTCCAACACCTGCCCGGTGGGGGTCTGCACCCAGGACGAGGCCCTGCGCGCCCGGTTCACCGGCACCCCGGACAAGGTGGTGAACCTGTTCACCTTCATCGCCGAGGAAGTGCGCGAGATCCTGGCCGGGCTGGGCTTCCGTTCGCTGCAGGAGATCGTCGGCCGCACCGACCTGCTGACCCAGGTCTCCCGCGGCGGCGAGCACCTCGACGACCTCGACCTGAACCCCCTGCTGGTCCGCGCCGATCCGGGCGTCAACAAGCCCTGGTGCACGGTCGAGGGCCGCAACGAGGTGCCCGACACCCTCGACGCCCAGATCGTCCGCGACGCCGCGCCCCTGCTCCAGCGCGGCGAGAAGATGCAGCTGACCTATACGGTGCGGAACACGGCCCGGGCCATCGGGGCGCGGGTTTCCAGCCATATCGTGCGCAAGTTCGGCATGAGCGCCCTGCCCGCCGGCCACCTGACCGTGGAGCTGCGCGGCTCGGCCGGCCAGAGCCTGGGCGCCTTCGCCGTCCGCGGCCTGCGGGTCGTGCTCACCGGCGAGGCCAACGACTATGTCGGCAAGGGTCTGTCGGGCGCGACGATCGTGGTGCGGCCCTCGCCGCACCTGGCTTCGCCGGAGGTCAACGCCATCGTCGGCAACACCTGCCTCTACGGCGCGACGGCGGGCAAGCTGTTCGCCGCCGGCCAGGCGGGCGAGCGGTTCGCGGTGCGCAACTCCGGCGCGGTCACGGTGGTCGAGGGCTGCGGCGCCAACGGCTGCGAATACATGACCGGGGGAACGGCGGTGATCCTGGGCTCTGTCGGCGGCAACTTCGCCGCCGGCATGACCGGCGGCATGGCCTTCGTGCTGGATCCGGCGGGGCGGTTCGAGACCCTGGTCAACCCCGACAGCGTCGTGGTCCAGCGACTGGCCTCGCCGCATTGGGAGGACCAGCTGAGGCGGCTGATCGGCGAGCATGCGCACGAAACCGGCTCGGCCTTCGCCCAGGGCCTGCTGCGCGACTGGGACCGCGTGCGCGATCAGTTCTGGCAGGTCTGCCCGAAGGAAATGGTCGACCGGCTCGACCAGCCGTTGACCGCCGACGAGGCGATCCACGAACGCGCGTAACGGTGTTCTGCGGCCCGATGTCGCAGCATTACCATTCTGTCACGTTTCCCGTCGCGTCGGCGCGCGGGCCCGTCTAACCCTTCCCCGCAAGGGGTGAGCGGGCACTCCGCCCGGGGGCGAGATGGAGAGGAAATCGGCTGACGACGTCACGGCGCTCGTCCGCGGGGCCGAGGAGGCGTTGCGGTCGCGAGACGCCCGAACGGCGCTGGAGCTGCTTGGCCAGGCCGCGGCCGCGGCCCCCGGCGACCTCGCCATCCTGATGCTCGCCGCCTCCGCCCACCGCCTGGCCGGCGACGCGACGAGCGCCCTGGGCCTCATCGAGCGCGTGCTGGCGGTCGACCCCTATCATTTCGTCGCCCTGCTCTCGAAGGGCGCCCTGCTCGAGACCCTGGCCGGCCGGCGCATCGCGGCCCGGTTCTATCGCGACATCCTCGAGGCGGCGCCGCCGCCGGATCGCACGCCGCCGGCGCTGGCCGCGCCGATCGCCCACGCCCGTCGGCTGGTGGAGGAGAACAGCGAGGCCCTGGCCGCCTACATGCGCGATCGCCTGGCCGAGATCCGCGCCCGGCATGGCGCGACCTCGCTCGACCGGTTCGACGAGGCGCTCGACATCTACGCCGGCCGCTGCAAGCCCTACGTCCAGCAGCCGCTGCTCCTGCACATTCCCCGGCTGCCGGCCATTCCGTTCTACGACCGGGCGGACTTCCCCTGGCTGCCGCGGCTCGAGGCGGCCACCGACATGATCCGCGCCGAACTGCTCGGGGCGCTCGACAAGGCGCGGGACGAGTTCGCGCCCTATGTCTCCTATCCGCCCGGCGCGCCGGTGGGCCAGTGGAACGAGCTCAACAACTCGATGAACTGGCGCTCGCTCTGGCTGTGGAAGGACGGCGCGCGGCAGGAAGAGGCCTGCGCCGTCTGTCCGGGCACCGCGGCCCTGCTGGCCGAACTGCCGATGGCCGACCAGCCGGGCTATGCGCCGACCGCCCTGTTCTCGGCCCTAGAGGCGAGGACGCGCATTCCGCCGCACACCGGCTCGACCAACGCCCGGCTGCTGGTCCACCTGCCGCTGGTGCTGCCTGGTCCGGCCCGCTTCAGGGTCGGCAACGTCACCCGCGACTGGCGCATGGGCGAGGCCTGGGTGTTCGACGACTCCATCGATCACGAGGCCTGGAACGACGCCGACGAACTGCGCGTGATCCTGATCTTCGACATCTGGAACCCGTTCCTCAGCGAGGCCGAGCGCGAACTGATCACGGCCACGATGAACGCCCGCAACGACTACTACGCCGCCGGGGCCTCGCCGATGTAGCGGGCCCGTGGGCGGATCAGGGTGCCGGTCTGGGCCTGTTCGACGGCGTGGGCCAGCCAGCCGGCGGTCCGCGCCACCGCGAACAGGGCGAAGGGCGAATCTTCGGGCAGGCCGAACCGGGCGCACAGGGCGGTGATCGCGAAATCGACGTTGGCCGCCTCGCCGGTCATGGCCTCGACCGCCGCCTGCAAGGCGGCATAGTCCGGCGGCGGAGCGAAGGCGGCGAGCAGGGCCCGCGCCCGGGGATCGCCGTCCGGATAGAGCGGGTGGCCGAAGCCTGGCGTCGGCCCGGCCCGCGCCAGCCGCCCGGCCACCGCGGCTTCCGGTCCCAGGCGACGCGATTCCTCGACCAGGTTGGTCACCCGGCCGGCCATGCCGCCGTGCAGCGGCCCCGACAGGGCGCTGAGACCGGCCAGGGCCGCCGCCGCCAGCGAAGCGCCGGTCGAGGCCGTCACCCGGGCCGCGAAGGTCGAGGCGTTGAGCTCATGGTCGGCCAGCAGCACCAGCTGCCGGCGAATGAAGTCCGCCGCCTCGGGGCGCCCCCACGCCGTGGCGATGCGCAGGTGAATGGGCCCCTCCCCGGCGCGGCCCGCCGCCGCGTCGGCGACGATGTCCAGCAGGCCGGCCGACTCCGCCGCCAGCGCCAGCGCCGCCCGGCCGCGCGACGGGGGATCCGCCCCCGCGCGGCCGGCGAGGGCGAAGAACATTCGCTCGCGCATCGACAGGCCCTCGGCGAGACGGGGCCTGGGCTGCGCCTTCAGGGCCGCCCCGTGGCCGCCGCGCAGCAGCCTTGCGACCGACTCCAGCGTCTCCGCGGCGGCGAGGGCCGCCACGTCGCGCCCCCTGTAGAACAGGCGGCCCCCCGAGATGGTGGTGATCGCCGAGGCCAGAACCGGCTCGCCCCAGGCGATCGCGCCGGCCGCCACGTCCGCGGCCTTCCGCCCGCGCCGTTTGCGGTCAGCCAGCTGGCCGACGTCGGCCAGGCGGTACCGGCTCCGTCGCGGATCGTCGGGATCGGGCCTGGCCTCGATGCGGCCGCGGCTGACGTAGGCGTACAGCGTCTGCGGGCGCACCCCCAGCCGGTCCATCGCCTCCTCGGCCCCGATCCAGTCCCGCTCCATCGCTTCACATTGATTATATTGATCAAGATTGACGATATCACAGACGTGGGCGTTCTGTCTCCCCGGAGCAGGAGGAGCGCGACATGAGCGATGGCCTTGAGGGCGTGATCGCCGCCAACACCGTGCTGTCGGAGGTCGACGGCGCCGCCGGCCGTCTGGTGATCCGCGGCTACGCCCTCGACGACCTGGCCGGCCGCACCCGCTACGAGGATGTGGCCCACCTGCTGTTCGACGGCTTCTTCGACGACATGCCCGGCGATCTGACCCGACCGTTGGCCGAGGCGCGCGTCGCGGTGTTCGCCGAGACGGCTTGCCTCGACGGGGGCCTGCTGCGGCTCGAGCCGGTGGAGGCCGTGCGCGCCCTCATCGCCCGGCTGCCCGACGGGCGCGACTTCTCCACCGCCCTGAAGCTGGTCGCCGCGCCGGCGGTGTTCGTCCCGGCCGTGGTCCGCGCCCGGGCCGGGCAGTCGCTGGTTCCGCCGGACCCGGACCTGCGGCACGCCGCCGACATCCTGCGCATGCTGCATGGCCGCGTTCCGGCGCCGGCGGAGGCCGACGCCCTGGACGCCTATCTGGTTACCGTCAGCGACCACGGCCTCAACGCCTCGACCTTCGCCGCCCGGGTGGTCGCCTCCACCCAGGCCGGCCTGGCCTCGGCGACGCTGGCGGGACTTTCGGCCCTCAAGGGACCCCTGCACGGCGGCGCGCCGGGGCCGGTCATCGACATGCTGGACGGCATCGGCCGGCCCGGGAACGCCCGCGCCTGGATCGAGGCGGCGCTGGACCGGGGCGAGCGCCTGATGGGCTTCGGCCACCGCATCTACCGGGTCCGCGACCCGCGCGCCGACGTGCTCAAGGCGGCCGTGCGGCGCATGGGCGAGGGCTCCAACGTCCTGCCCGGCCGCATCGCCTTCGCCGAGGCGGTGGAGGCGGCGGCGCTGGCCATCCTCAAGGACCGCAAGCCCGACCGGCCGCTGGACATCAACGTCGAGTTCTACACCGCCCTGCTGCTGGAGGCCCTGGCCTTCCCGCCCGCCGCCTTCACGGGCGTCTTCGCCATGGGCCGCGTCGCCGGCTGGATCGCCCACGCCCGCGAACAGCTGGCGGGCGGGCGCCTGATCCGGCCTCAATCCCGCTACGTCGGTCCGCGGCCGCGGGGACACGCGGCGGCGTAGTAAACGCGGTCTTAAGGCTGATCTGCGCGTTCTGTCCGGGAATCACCGGACCCGCGATGAGCGCAGAACGCACCCTCCATCACTTCCCGCTGGATCCGGCCTCGCGGCAGGTGCGGCTGGCGCTGGGCGAGAAGCGCCTGCCGTTCGCCGAGGTCCAGGTCCGCTGGTGGGAGCAGCCGGCCGAGTTCGCCGCCCTCAACCCCTCCGGCGTGCCGCCGGTGCTGGTCGAACAGGACGGCGCCGACCGGCTGGTGATCTGCGAAACCCGGGCCATCCTCGAGCATCTCGAGGAGCGCCACCCCGAGCCGGCGCTGCTGGGCCGCGAATCCGGCGAGCGCGCCGAGGCCCGCCGCCTGCTGCAGTGGTTCGACCGGAAGTTCGACGCCGAGGTCTCCGGCTACCTTCTGCACGAGAAGATGGAGAAGCGGCTGCTGGGCCTGGGCGCGCCGGCCCTCGCCAACATCCGCGCCGGCCGCGACGCCCTGCGCGTGCACCTGCAGTATGTCGAGTCCCTGCTGGCCGAGCGCGACTGGCTCGCCGGCCGCCGCCTGTCGCTGGCCGACATGGCCGCCGCCGCCCACATCTCGGTCATCGACTATTTCGGCGACGTCCCCTGGAATGACTTTCCGGCGGCGCGGACCTGGTACATGAAGATCAAGTCGCGGCCCTGCTTCCGCCCCCTGCTGGCCGACCGCTGGCCGGGGATGGCGCCGGCGGCGCACTATCACGACCTGGATTTCTAGGAGCCTTCATGTTCCGGTCGCTGCTGGTGGCGTTGGCCATCGTCCTGTCGCCCGTCGCGGCGGCCGCCGCCGACCGTGGCCTGTCCTCGCCGTCGGAAGCCGACGCCTTCCTTCAGCAGGTGATGGCCGAGCTGAGCGCCTACGCCGGGCCGCACCAGAGTCTGGTCAGCGACGCCGAAGACCTGGTCCTGTTCGGGATCGACGGCGTCGGCAAGGCGGCGGAAATGGCCGACCGCCGCGCCCGGTCGCGCGAGGTCAAGGAATGGGCCGACGCCTGGGAGGCCGAGGCCAGGGCGAAGATCGCCGCGATCCGGGCCCGTCAGACCCAGCTGCCGCCTTTCCCTGAGGCGACCTTGCAGCGGATCGCCGAGCTCGATCCCTCGTTCCGCCCCCGCATGGCCGGCTTCCGCCACATCGGCGACGAAACCCGCGAGAGCGTCGACCTGTGCATCGCCTATCTGGAAGGTCTGGTCGGCTCTGTCCGGCGCGCCGCCGGCGGCGACGGGGACGCTTTGGCCAGCGTCGCCGCCCACGTGATGTACGGCACCCGGCTGGTGGTCGAGGCGGAGAACGCCCTTCTGGAAGTCTCGATCGCCGTCACCGGCGACGAGCATCCCCAGAACGCCCTGGCCCGGTCGTCTCTGCATTCGAACCTGGCGATCCTGGCGCTGTACGACCTCATCATGGCCGACCTGGCGGAAGAGCCGCGCGATGCGGTCGCCACCGTCGCCACCATGCGGGAAGAGGCGGCCAGGTCCCGCGCCGCCGCCCTCGACATCAAACGGCTGGCGGCGAGGATGAGCGCTCAGTTCGACGGGGCGCCGGCCTCGATGGAGTCGATCCAGAAGATCAGGACCGCGCTCGCGACCTACAACGACAGCAGCGCCGTCGAGGTGAAGGTCGCTGACCTGCTCGAAGCCGCCGCCGCCAAAGTCGCCGCCGGCAAGGTCCCGCTCGACGTGATGGAAACCGACTTCGCCGGCCTCGATCCGCTGTTTACCCAGCGCGTCGAGCTCCAGCGCCGACGGATCAAGCTGTTCTCGGGACAATGAAGGACGCCCGCGCCGCGATCCGCAGGCGGGCGGCCGCGCTCGGCTTTGACGCATGCGGCTTCGCCTCGGCGGCCGAGCCCTGGCCGGCCGGCGCGCGGCTGGAGGCGTTCGTCGCCGAAGGCCTGCACGGCGACATGGCCTGGATGGAAGAGACCCTGCCGCGCCGCGCCCACCCCACCGGCATGTGGCCGCAGGCGAAGACGGCGATCGTGCTGGGGGTCAACTACGGCCCCGACCGCGATCCGCTCGAGGCCCTGGCCGACCCGACGCGGGCGGCGATCTCGGTCTACGCCCGGGGCGACGACTACCATGGCCTGATCAAGGGCCGGCTGAAGATGCTGGCCGGCTGGACCAAGGCCCGGATCGGCGGCGAGGTGAAGGTGTTCGTCGACACCGCTCCGCTGATGGAGAAGCCGCTGGCCGAACGCGCCGGCGTGGGCTGGCAGGGCAAGCACACCAACCTGGTCTCGCGGGACTTCGGCTCCTGGCTGTTCCTGGGCGCGGTGCTGACCAGCGTGGCGCTGGAGGCCGACGCCCCGGGCGAGGACCGTTGCGGCGCCTGCCGCGCCTGCCTCGACATCTGCCCGACGAACGCCTTCCCCTCGCCCTACCGCCTCGATGCGAGACGCTGCATCTCCTACCTGACCATTGAACATGAAGGCCCGGTTCCCGAGGACCTGCGACCGGCGCTCGGCAACCGCGTCTACGGCTGCGACGACTGCCTTTCCGTCTGTCCCTGGAACAAGTTCGCCAGCGTCGCCAGGGAGGTCGCCCTCCAGGCCCGCGACGCGCTGGTCGCGCCCGCCCTGGCCGACCTCGCCGCCCTCGACGCCGCCGGCTTCGACCGGCTGTTCCGCAAGACCGCCGTGCGTCGCATCGGCCGCGACCGCCTGGTGCGCAACGTGCTCTACGCCATCGGCAATTCGGGCGACGCGACGCTGCTGCCCACGGCGGAAGCGTTGCGGGCTGATCCCGATCCTGCCGTCCGCGACGCCGCCGCCTGGGCGGCCGCCCGGCTCGGCGCTGAAATGGAGGGACAGCTTACTCATTTCGCCGATCCCGAGGTCGGTCCGCGTCCTGGGCGGAAATGAGTAAGCTGTCCCTCCATTTCCCCTTTCAGTCGGACGAAAGCCGCTCCGCCAGCCGCAGCATGAAGGCCGCGCCCCGCCGCATCTGGTCGATCTCGACATACTCGTCCGGCTGATGCGCCTGGTCGATGGAGCCGGGCCCGCAGATGACGGTCGAGAAGCCGGCGCCCTGGAACTGGCCGC
Organism: Pseudomonadota bacterium; assembly: GCA_049323695.1. GTDB lineage: Bacteria > Pseudomonadota > Alphaproteobacteria > Caulobacterales > Caulobacteraceae > Caulobacter. The sequence continues at coordinate 115,967 of JBMOOF010000009.1, read as the reverse complement.
CTTCCGAGGCGAAGGGCACGACCCGCATCGGGCTGTTGTCGCCGGTCAGGCCCCGCACGAAGGCCTCGGCCGCGCCGGCCTGTTCGGGCGCCATGGGCGGAACATCGGCGATCGCCTCGAACACCGCGGACGCTTCGGAATCGCGCGCCCTGAGCCGCGCGTCCAGGTCGGCGACCTGGGCGATGAAGGGCGTCAGCGCCTCAAGGGGGCGGGTCTTGCCGGGCGCGGCCCGCAGGTCGAAGACGATCTCGCAGCGGCGGGCCAGGATGTTGGCCGCCGTGCCGCCGTCGATCCGGCCGATGGTCAGGGTCGAGCCCTTCGGCTCGAACAGGGAAGCGGGGTCCGCCCCGGCCTCGAGCCGGGCGGACAGGGCGGTGAGCGCGGCGATCAGCTCGGCGGCGGCCATGTTGGCCGACAGGCCCAGGTGCGGCTGGCTGGAATGCGCCTCGCGGCCGGTGACGACGACCCTGAAGAAGGCCGCGCCCTTGTGGCCGCTGACCGGCGCCATCAGCGACGGCTCGCCGACGATGACCAGCGCCGGCCGCGGCAGGTCGCGGGCGATGGCGGCGATCATGTCCGGCGCGCCCAGGCAGCCCGTCTCCTCGTCGTAGGAAAGGGCGAGGTGGACCGGTCGTCGCCCGCCGAGGAACCGCGGGACCGCCGCCAGCGCCAGGGCGATGAAGCCCTTCATGTCGGCCGCCCCGCGGCCGTGAAGCCGCCCCGCGCGTTCGGTCAGGGTCCAGGGATCGGTGGTCCAGGGCTGGCCGTCGACCGGCACCACGTCGGTGTGGCCCGACAGAACGACTCCGCCCGCGGCCATGGGGCCGACGGTGGCGAGCAGGTTCGACTTGTCGCCGGCGGGGTTTGCAATTCGCCGCGAGGCCACGCCGTGTTCGCCCAGATACCCTTCGACCCAGTCGATCAGCGCCAGGTTCGAGCCGCGCGACGTGGTGTCGAACGAGACCAGCGTGCCGAGGATGTCGATGGCGCGGTCGGCGAGGGCGTCGGCGGTGCTCATGATCCCCACCTACTTCATCCTCCCCCGGCGCCCAAGGGAGCGGACCGGTGAAAGCCGCCCCGCGGCCGATCCTTCCGTTTCCGCGCAAGGTCTTGCCCTCGCGGCGGTTCCCCCTGTAAGGCCGACGCCTCATGTCGACCCAGGGCCTGATCCTCACCCTCTCCTGCCCCGATCGCCGCGGCATCGTGGCGGCGGTCTCGACCTTCCTGGCCGAGCGCGACTGCAACATCCTGGACGCCCAGCAGTACGACGACGGCGAGACCGGCGCCTTTTTCATGCGGGTGGTCTTCCATCCGGGCGGCCTCGGCGCCGAGGCGCTGCGGCTGGACTTCGAGACGACCGCCCGGACGTTCTCCATGCGCTGGAGCCTGCGCGACCCGGCGGTGCGCAAGAAGGTGATGATCCTCGCCAGCCTGTCGGACCACTGCCTGGCCGACCTCCTCTACCGCTGGCGCATCGGCGAGCTGCCGATGGACATCGCCGGGGTGATCTCCAATCACCCGGCCTCCACCTACCGCCACGTCGACCTGGAGGGCCTGCCGTTCCACCACCTGCCGGTCGCCAAGGAGACCAAGCTGGAGCAGGAGGCCGAGATCTGGCGGCTGATCCGCGACACCGGCGCCGATCTCGTCGTGCTCGCCCGCTACATGCAGGTCCTCTCCGACGGTCTGGCCGCCAAGCTGGAGGGGCGGTGCATCAACATCCACCACTCCTTCCTGCCGGGCTTCAAGGGCGCCCGGCCCTATCACCAGGCCCACGCCCGCGGGGTGAAGGTGATCGGGGCCAGCGCCCACTACGTCACCGCCGACCTCGACGAGGGCCCGATCATCGAGCAGGACGTCGAGCGGATCAGCCACCGCGACACCCCCGACGACCTGATCCGCAAGGGCCGCGACATCGAACGCCGCGTGCTGGCCCGGGCCGTGCGCTGGGCGCTGGAGGACCGGGTGCTGCTGAACGGCCGCAAGACCGTGGTGTTCACCGACTGATCGCGCCCCGCGATCGCCGTCACCCGCCGCCGATCACGGCCAGCACCGCCTCGCCGTAGCGGTCCAGCTTGCCCTGGCCGACCCCGGCCACCTTCGCCAGCGCGGCGGGCGAGCCCGGCCGCGCCCGCGCGATGTCGGCGAGGGTCGCGTCGTGAAAGATGACGTAGGGCGGCACGTGCTGGCGATGGGCCTCGCCCCGGCGCCAGGCCCGCAGCGCCTCGAACAGGGGCTGGTCCTCGGGCGGAAGCGGAACGGCCTCGCCGCGCCGGCGGCGCTGGCGACGGGGCTTTTCGCCCGCCTCCTCGGGCGCCCCGCGCACCGAAACGCGGCGTTCGGCGCGATAGACCGCCTTCACCGCCTCCGGATCGCCCAGGCCGATCAGGGGCCGGCCGTCGTTGGGGTCCTCGCGCAGCAGGCCCTCGAACAGCAGCTGGTCGATGAGGTCGCGCCAGGCGGCCTGCGGCATGTCCTGCCCGACGCCCCAGGTGGAGAGGCCGGCCTCGAAGGCCGACGGCTCCCGGGTCCGGCCCAGCAGATGGTCGACCAGCCGCCCCCGGCCGAAACGCCCGCCGAGGCGATGCACCGCCGACAGCGCCTTCTGGGCGGCCTGGGTGGCGTCCACGGCTTCCGGCGGCGAGACGCAGAGATCGCACTGGCCGCAGGGCGCCACGCCGGTCTCGCCGAAGTAGCGACGCACGGCGGCGGCGCGGCAGCCGGTTCCCTCGAGCATGGCGTAGAGCTGGCGCACCTTGCGGACCTGGACCCGGCGCACGTCCTCGTCCAGGTCGCGACCCTCGATCCGCCGCAGGGCCCAGGCCATGTCCGCCGACCCGTAGAGGGTGATGCCCTCCGCCGGCAGGCCGTCGCGCCCGGCGCGGCCGATCTCCTGCCAGTAGGCCTCGATCGATGCGGGCGGATCGGCGTGGATGACGAAGCGGACGTCCGGCTTGTCGACCCCCATGCCGAAGGCGATGGTCGCCACCATCACCGCCGCGTCGGCCTCGAGGAACCGCTCCAGCCGTTCGGCGCGGACGCGGGCGTCCAGGCCGGCGTGGTAGGCGAGCGCCGGGACGCCGGCGGAGACCAGCCTGGCGGCCAGCGCCTCGGTCCCGTCGCGGGAGCCGGCATAGACCACGCCGGACCGGCCCGGCCGGGCCAGCACCAGGGCCTCGACCCGGGCGTGGCCCGCGCCGCGCTTGCGCTCGGCCGACAGGATCAGTTCGGGGCGCGCGAAACTGTCGACGAACTCGGCGGCGTCGCCGAGACGCAGCTCGGCGCGGATGTCCTCGCGCGTGCGGGCGTCGGCGGTGGCGGTCACCGCCAGACGCGGCACGCCCGGAAAGATGTCGGCCAGGCGGCCCAGCATCCGGTACTCGGGCCGGAAGTCGTGGCCCCACTGGCTGACGCAGTGCGCCTCGTCGATGGCGATCAGGGCCAGCGGCAACCGGCGCAGGCGGTCCAGCGCCGCCCCCGCCATCAGCCCCTCGGGCGACAGATAGAGCAGGTCGAGCTCGCCGGCCTCGGCGCGGCGCCAGACCTCGGCCCGGGCGGCGGGCGGCAGGTTGGAATCGAGACGCTCGGCCGCCACGCCCGCCTGTTTCAGTCCCTCGACCTGATCGGTCATCAGGGCGATCAGGGGCGAGATCACCAGGCCGATCCCCGGCCGGACGAGGCTAGGCGCCTGGTAGCAGAGGCTCTTGCCGCCGCCGGTCGGCAGCACCGCCAGGGCGTTGCGCCCGGCCAGCGCCTCGCCGATCACCGCCGCCTGCAGGCCGCGGAAGGCCGCATGGCCGAATACGCGGCGAAGGACGTCCTGGGCGGCGGCGAGGGAATCGGTCACCCGGTGCTCATGGCCGTCGTCGGCGACGGCGCCAAGTCCCTGCACGAGGGATGCATCCGCTTGCCGCGAAAAGGGCGCGTTCACGCTTCATCAAACACGATGGAGCGATGGGGCCTGCGGCGCTATGACTGGCGTCTGCGCAAATTCCGGGACGGCGACGGGACCAGATGGCGAATGAACAGGGCGTCAAGCGGACCCCGATGCAGGCGTTCCTCTACTGGGGCGCGGTGGTCGGCGTCTGGGGGCTGATCTTCCTGGTCGCCTTCTTCGCGGTGTTCGCCACCGACCTGCCGGACGTCTCCCGGCTCAACGACGTCACCCGCCAGCCGTCGATCTCCTATCTCGACCGCTCCGGCGCGCTGATCGCCGTGCGCGGCAGCCAGTACGCGCCGCCGGCCGACCTCGAGGCCCTGCCCGACTATGTGCCCAAGGCCTTCATCGCCATCGAGGACCGGCGCTTCTACTACCATCCGGGCTTTGACCCGATCGGCATCAGCCGGGCCATCGTCAAGGACATCGCCTGCTGGTGCTTCGCGGCCGGCGGCTCGACCATCACCCAGCAGCTGGCGCGGAACCTGTTCCTGACGCTGGACCAGACGCCCAGGCGCAAGGCCCAGGAGCTGATCCTGGCCCTGTGGCTGGAGATGAAGTTCACCAAGAAGGAGATCCTGGCCCTCTATCTGAACCGGGTCTACTTCGGGGCCGGCGCCTATGGCATCGAGGCCGCCGCCCAGCGCTACTTCAACAAGCCCGCCTCGAAGCTGACCCTCGGCGAGGCGGCGCTGCTGGCCGGCATGATGAAGGGGCCCTCGCGCTACAGCCCCGTGTCGGCGACCGAACGCGCCGCCCGCCGCGCGACCATCGTGCTGGACGAGATGGTGCGCACCAGGGCCATCACCAGCGAGCAGCGGGCGCAGGCCTTCCGCACCCCGGTCCGCGTGTCGGCCGTGCTGGCCAACCAGCGGGCGCAGTACTTCACCGACTGGGTCGACGCCTGGGTCCGCGAAAGGGTCGGCGAACCGACCGAGGACCTGATCGTCGAGACGACCCTGGACCTGCCGATCCAGGCCGCCGCCGAGGCGGCCGTGCGCGGCGGCGTCGGGGCCGCCAGGGCCCAGGGGGTGCAGCAGGCCGCCCTGGTGGCCATCGACGGCGAGGGCCGCATCCGCGCCTATGTCGGCGGCGCCGACTACGCCGAGAGCCAGTTCGACCGGGCCACCAGCGCCCGGCGGCAGGCGGGATCGGCCTTCAAGCCGTTCGTCTATGTCGCGGCCATGGAGGCGGGCCGCAATCCGGGCGTGCTGGTGGTCGACGAGCCGGTTCGGATCGGCGGCTGGGAGCCGCGCAACTACACCGGCCGCTATCTCGGCCAGATCACCCTGCAAACCGCCCTCGCCCAGTCGGTCAACACCGTCGCCGCGCGGCTGGCCAACGAGGTCGGCACCGGCAACGTCGCCGCCGCCGCCCGCCGGCTGGGCATCACCAGCAAGATCCAGCTGGACCCGTCGATGGCCCTGGGGGCGGTGGAGGTGAACCCGCTGGAGATGGCCCAGGCCTACGCCCCCTTCGCCAACGGCGGCTATTCCGCGCGCGGCTACGGCGTCCAGCGCATCCGCACCGCCAGCGGCAAGGTGCTCTACGACCGCAACCTCGAAAAGCGCGCGCCCCGCTCGGTGCTCGGCTCGCCGACCCTGCAGTACATGAACCAGATGATGCGCGAAGTGGTGGTCAGCGGCACCGGCAAGCGGGCCCGCGTCGCGGGCTACGACATCGCCGGCAAGACCGGCACCACCAGCGACTACCGCGACGCCTGGTTCGTCGGCTACACCGGCGGCTTCGTCGTCGCGGTCTGGACCGGCAAGGACGACAACAAGCCCATGCGCGGCGTGACCGGCGGCGGGGCCCCGGCCGGCATCTGGCGCGCCTTCATGGCCCAGGCCCTGCCCCGGCTGAAGGCCCGGCCGATTCCGGGCGGAACCGCGCCGGTCGAGACGCCGCGCGACGCCATCGGCGACATCCTGTCGGCGATCGGCATCGGCGGCCAGCCCGAGAGGCCCCCGCCGTCGCAGCCGGACGCCCGGGCCCCGGCGCCGCGGGCGCCCGAGGAGATTCCCTACTGATCAGCCGCGCCCGACGGCCTGCAGGCGGGCGCCCTCGCGCCTGAGCCAGTCGCGATGGGGCGTGTGGTCGCCGACCAGGCCATGCACCAGCGCCCAGAACCGCGGTCCGTGGTTGGCCTCGACGAGATGGGCGCACTCGTGGGCGGCGACGTAGTCGGCCACCGCGACCGGGGCCAGCACCAGGCGCCAGCTGTAACGGATGCCGGCGGCGCCCAGTCGTCCCGCCGGTCGGCACGACCCCCAGCGGCCGCGCGTGTCGGTGATGGCCACGCCCGGCATGGGCTGGCCGAGCGCGGCGCTGTGCACGGCCGTGCGCTCGGTCAGCCAGCGGCGCGCCTCGGCCTTGACCAGTCGCAGGACCCGGTCGCCGAAGGCCGCGTCGTCGGGAGCGGCGATCACGGCCGGCGCGTCGTCCGACGCCGGGTGGAGCCGGGCGCGGCCGTCGCGGGCGACCAGCAGCACCGGCCGCCCCAGCATCGACAGCGACGCGCCCGGCCGCAGCGGGCTGACCGCCGGCAGGTCGGCCAGCTGGCTGGCGATCCAGTCGGCGCGCTCGCGGGCGAAGGCCGCCGCCTCGGACAGGCGGCGCGCGCTGGGGGCCACGGCGACGGCCTCGCGCCGGACCCGGTCGACGCGCAGGCTGATCCGCCGGGCGCGCGCGTTGACCGCCAGCCGCACAGGCTGGCCGTCGGCCTCGATACGATCGCCGTGACTGAAGGTGCGCCGCCCGAACAGGTTCATCGACCCACGGATAGGCCGTGCGGCGCGCGCGGGAAAGTCCCGTTTCAGAAGTCCGGATCGCAGCGCCGGATGAACTCGGCCACGCGGGGGAAGATCTCCTCGCGGAAGCGGCGGCCGTTGAAGACGCCGTAGTGGCCGACGCCCGCCTGGACGTGGTCGAGCTTCAGGTCCGCCGGAATCCCGGGGCAGAGGTCGTGCGCCGCCTGGGTCTGGCCGATGCCGGAGATGTCGTCCAGTTCGCCCTCGACGGTCATCAGCCCGATGTCGCCGATGGCCGCGGGCCGCACCGGCCGTCCCCGGTGGGTCAGCTCGCCGCGCGGCAGGGCGTGGCGCTGGAACACCAGGTCGATGGTCTGGAGGTAGAATTCCTCGGTCAGGTCCATCACCGCCAGGTATTCGTCATAGAAGGCGCGGTGTTTGTCGGCGCTGTCGCCGTCGCCGCTGACCAGGTGGTCGAAGTAGCGGCGGTGGGCCTCGTGGTGGCGCTCGAGGTTCATCGACATGAAGCTGGCCAGCTGGACGAAACCCGGATAGACGCGCCGGCCGACCCCGGGATAGGGCGGCGGCACGGTGTAGATCATGTTCGACTCGAACCAGGTGAAGGGCCGCTCCTCGGCCAGGCGGTTGGTCACGGTCGGGGAGAACCGGGCGTCGATGGGCGAGCCCATGAAGGTCATGGTGCGCGGCCGGCGCGGGTCGCCGTCCTCGGCCATCAGGGCGGCGGCGGCCAGCACCGGCGGGCCCGGCTGACAGACGGCGACCACGTGGGCGCGGTGGCCGAGCACGCTCAGCATCGTCCGCACGTGATCGATGTAGTCGTCGAAGTCGAAGCGGCCCTGGAGCATCGGCACGTCGCGAGCGTTGGCCCAGTCGGTGACGAACACCGCGTGGTCGGGCGCGAAGGCCTCCACCGTGCCGCGCAGGAGTGTCGCGTAGTGTCCCGACATGGGCGCCACGATCAGCACCGCCGGGTCGAGCTGCAGCTTGCCGGCGTGGCGCATGTCGGCCATGTCGCGGTCGAACTGGACCAGGCGGCACCAGGGGCTTTCCCAGACCACGGTCTGGCGCACTCGCACCGGACAGCCGTTGACGATGATCTGGTCGATCTGCCAGTCGGGCTTGCCGTAGCGGCGGGTGACGTTGGCGTAGAGGTCGGAGCCGGCGTAGAGGCTGCGCCCCAGGATCGAGGTGCGCGCCGGGTTCAGCGGCGAGGACCACCAGTCGCGGGTCAGCCGGGCGGCCGCCCGCAACGGCGAGGCGGCGTGATAGGCGGCTTCGTGCAGGGCGTAGAGCATCGAACCTCGTTCGTTGTGCAGCGCAGCATAGCACGGCGCCCGTTAACGAAGTCCAGTGGGAAAGGCCGTCTTCAGTCGCCGCGCATGGCGGCGCGGATCTGGTCGGCCATCTGCTCGGGCGTCAGGCCATAGGCCAGGACGCGCTCGAACCGGCCCCGGGGGTCCATCAGATAGACCGCCGTGGAGTGGTTGATCTGGTAGTCGGGCCCCTCGCCCCGCTTCTCGTGGAACACGCGGTAGGCCCTGGCCGCCGCGGCGACCTGTTCGGGCGAGCCGGTCAGTCCGATCGTCCCGGCGGGCAGGTCCTGGGCCTCGAGCCAGGCCTTCAGCGCTTCCGGCCGGTCGCGGCCGGGGTCGACGGAGACGAACACGATGCGCAGGTCGCCGGCCCTGGGCCCGAGCAGGGCGGAGGCCTCGGCCAGGACCTGGACGGTGGTCGGGCAGACGTCGGGACAGTAGGTGAAGCCGAAGAAGACCGCGCTCCACCGGCCCTTCAGGACGGATTCGTCGACGGCGCGACCCTCCTGGTCGACCAGCTGGAACGGGCCGCCGACGGCCGCCGGCCGGGACCCGCCCGCGAAGACGCCGGCCCGCCAGGCCAGTCCGGCCGTGACCAGCGCGCCGACCAGGCACAGGGCGATCAGGATCAGGCGGTCGCGCGACACCGTGGCGTCTCCAACAGGGCTCGCCTTGCAGCCCGCTTGAGGCCAATCTGGCGGCATGGATCAGACCCCGCCACCGGCCAGCGAGTCCGGACGCGAGCCCGGCCTCGATAGGCCCGGCCGACCGGAGGCGCAAGGCTGGGACGCGCTGTGGCCCGCCGGGGTGCCGCGCCGGGGCCGGCTGCGGTTGCGGACCCTGACGATGCTGCGCTGGATCGCGGTGGCCGGCCAGACCTTCACCGTGCTGACAGTGGCCTTCGTGCTCAAGCTGGACACGCCGGTGGCGGCCTGCCTGGCGGTGATCGCCGTGGCCGCCTTCCTGAACCTGCTGGTGAGCCTGGGCTCGTCGGGACACCGGCTGGCCACCGACAACGAGGCGACGGCCCACATCGTCTTCGACGTGCTGCAGCTGACGGCCCTGCTCTATCTCACCGGCGGGATCATCAATCCCTTCTCGCTGCTGCTGATCGGACCGGCGGTGCTGGCCGCCGCCTCCCTGCCGCTGCGCCAGACGGTGTCCATCGCCCTCCTCGCCATCGCCGCCTGCATCGCCCTGTCCATCTGGGCCCTGCCGCTGCCGGGGCCCGAGGAGTCGCCCTTCAGCCCGCCGTTGCTCAACCGCATCGGAGCGATCCTGGCCCGGGTGCTGGGGATCGCCTTCACCGCCGGCTACGCCTGGCACGCGGCGCAGGAGGCGGCCCGCATGGAGCTGGCGTTGGACACCGCCCACACGGTGCTCGCCCGGGAGCAGCGGCTGTCGGCCCTGGGGGCCCTGGCCGCGGCCGCCGCGCACGAGCTGGGAACGCCCCTGGCCACCATCTCGATCGTCGCCCGGGAAATGGCCCGCGCAGCGCCGGAGGGGCAGAGCCGAGACGACGCCGACCTGCTGGTCGCCCAGGCCGAGCGCTGCCGCGAAATCCTGCGCCGGCTTACCCGCGCCCCCGAAACCGCCGACGCCATGCACGAGCGGATGAGCCTGCTGCAGGTCGTCCAGGAGTCCATCGCCCCCCACGCCCGCCGCCCCGACGTGCGGGTCGAGGCGGTCGTCTCCGGACCGATCGGCGAGAGCCCGCCGCAGATCTGGCGGCTTCCGGAGATCCTGCACGCCCTGACCGCCTTCGTGGAGAACGCCGTCGACTTCGCCCGGTCCGAGGTTCTGGTCACCGCCCGGTTCGACGGCCGCAACATCGCCGTCGAGGTGCGCGACGACGGCCCCGGCTTCGCGCCGGACGTGCTGGCCAAGCTTGGCGAGCCCTATGTGACCAGCCGTCCGGGCGTCGAATCCACGCGCAGCGGCCATGTCGGCATGGGCCTGGGCTTCTTCATCGCCAAGACCCTGCTGGAACGGACCGGCGCGACTGTGGATTTCCGTAACGGCCGCGGCGGCGGCGCGGTGATCACCGCCCGGTGGCGACGGGACGAGATCGAGGCCCTGCCGCAGCCGGACGTGTTCGCGGGACTTGAAGTATCGCCGCGTTCTGCGACAGAATGACGCAACGCCGACTCAACTCCGGCGCGAATAACTGAGGCGACGGCCATGACAGAAATCTCCGGCCTCATCTCGAATCTCGAGGACCGCAGCCTGCTGGTGCTCGACGACGACGCGGCGCTGCGCACCCGTCTCGGGCGAGCGCTCGAGCAGCGCGGTTTCGATGTGCGCATGGTCGCCGGGGTCGCCGAGGCGCTCGAGGCGGTCAAGGACTCGGCGCCGGCCTTCGCCGTTCTCGACATGCGGCTGGACGACGGCTCGGGCCTGAAGGTCGTGCAGGCGATCCGCGACGCCCGGCCCGAGGCGCGGGTGGTCATGCTGACCGGCTACGGCAACATCGCCACCGCCGTGGCCGCCGTGAAGGCCGGGGCGGTGGACTATCTCGCCAAGCCGGCCGACGCCGACGACGTCGCCCGGGCCCTGCTGGCCATCGGCGCCGCGCCGCAGCCGCCCGAGAACCCGATGAGCGCCGACCGCGTGCGCTGGGAGCACATCCAGCGGGTCTACGAACTCTGCGGCCACAACGTCTCGGAGACCGCCCGGCGCCTCTCCATGCACCGCCGAACCCTGCAGCGCATCCTGGCCAAGCGGGCGCCGCGGTAGCTTCTGCATTCATTCGTCATGGCCCGGCTCGTCCGGGCCACCCATGCGTGGCGAGGACATCAGGTCGCGCCTGCATTTTCTCTGGCCGTGTTCTTGGGTGGCCCGAACAGGTCGGGCCATGACGGAGTTCGAGAGCTACCCCCTGAACACCGCCAGCCGCGCGAAGGCCAGCGTCAGCGCCTTGCGCCGGGCCGCCGCCAGCGGGGTCCAGCCGGGCTCGCGCACCACCGCGCCGCCGAAGCCGTCGGCCACGATCAGACCGGGCTCGGGCGGGATCAGGCCCGGCGGGAATTCCGGCGCGACCGCGAAATAGAAGGCGTCGCAGAAAGGAGCGTACTCCGCCCACTTGCGGTCTGTGAGGTAGTCCTCGGGGCTCGACTTGACCTCGACGATGACGATCTCGCCGCGCGGGCCGAGCGCCATCAGGTCCGCCCGCCGGCCGTTGGGCAGCCCCACCTCGGCCAGGGGCGCATAGCGCATGTCGGTCAGCAGCCGCCCCGCCCCGCGGGTGACGGCGAGGGTGGTCTCCGGCCGGGAGACGGTCACGATGGTCAGGGCGACGGCGTCCACGCCGCCATTGATGTTCCGGTTTCGTTCGAAGTCAACCGGTCTGCGCCGGGAACTCCAGTCTCTGCCGGTAGCCGAGGGCGCGCACGCGGGCGACCAGCCTGGCCTGGGCGGCCGGATCCAGCCTGGGCTGGCGGGACAGCAGCCAGACATAGTTGCCGCCGGGCGTGGCCATGATCGCCCAGCTGTGGTCCGAGGCGCAGTCGAGCACCCAGTATTCCTGCGTCTTCAGCCCGCCGAGGAAGGTCATCTCGAACTTGGCGTTGGCGGCGCCGGGCAGGATGCGGCCGCGGGTGTTGAACACCCGCTCCGGGCCCGCCGGCGAGCCCCGGCGGCAGACCTGGCGCACGCGGAACTCGCCCGTGTCGCTGACGAAGGCGACGTCGCCGGCGCCGCCGACGCGGGTGAACTGGGTGACCGGCGCCTGGCAGTCGCGCTGGCCGGCGTTGGGGATGCGGGCGATCTCGTACCAGCGGCCGGAATAGAAACCGGCGTCGACGGGCCGGCTGGGCTGCGGCGCGGCGGCCAGGGCCGCGCCGGCGACGGCCAGGCCGGCCGCCAGGGCGAGGAAGCTGGTGCGTTTCATGGCGGCTCAATCTAGCGCGGCCGGCGGAAAAGTGGACTCCGCCGGGGTCCGGGCCCTGAAACGCGGAACGCCCCGCCGGGTTTCGGCGGGGCGTCCGGTTCCGGAAGTCCGGCGAGACCTATTCGGCGGCGATGCTGACCGGCCGGTGCTCGCGGTCCTTGAAGTTGATCGCCTGCAGATAGCGGATGCCGTCCTCGGCGATGTCGTCGCCGACCATGCGGTCGCCTTCCGACTTCAGCTCGTCGAGGTCGACGTACATGGCGTAGAACGCCCGCGTCCGCTCGGTGATGATGCCGGCGTTGAGCAGCGTCTTGACCAGCACCCGGAAGATGTTGGTCTGCTCCTTCATGCCCTCGCGGCGCTGTTCGTCGGTCATGATCTTGGCGAACTCGGCGACGACCATGTCCGGGTCCAGGCCGAACTCCTCATAGAGGTCGCGCTGCTGGTTGGGGCCGACGAGGTTGAACAGCACCGCCTGGAAGCAGTGGGCGGCCCAGTCCTCGATGATGGCGTGCTCCTCGGGCGACAGCTTGGGAATGGTGCGGTCGGCCCAGATCTTCCCGAACTTGTGGTGGAAGGCCTCGTCGGTCATCACCAGCTGCATCAGCTTCTTGCCGACCGGGTCGTTGAGCTTGGTGAAGAAGGTCGCGAAGGCGCCCATGGCCAGGCCCTCGACCAGCATCTGCATGCCGATGATCTTCTTGTAGACCTCCGGCGCGCCGATGATCTCGACCAGCAGGGCCTTCAGCGTCGGGCCGCACTCGACCGGACGGCCCCAGCGGGCCTTCACGTACCGGGCGAAAGCCGTGACGTGGCGGGCTTCCTCGCGGGTCTGGTTGGCGGCGTATTCCTGCGCGCCCTGGTCCTTCAGCACGTGGCAGAGGCTGGCCGACAGGTTCAGCGCGCCCTGCTCGCCGTGCAGGATCGAGGAGAAGCTGCGCAGCGTCGACTGGTTGATGAAGCGGATGCGCTCCTTCGGGTCCGACAGATGGTTGGAGACGTAGTCGGTGGACAGGGCCACGACCATGTCCTCGGGCACGATCGGCTCGTTCTCCATGTCGAACGGCTCGTCGAAGTCGATGTAGTCCTTGTCCAGCGGATCCCAGAAGTGGTCGTGGGTCGCCGAGATGATCTTGTCGAAGGCCGTCGAACGGGCGTTGTAGCGGTCGAGTTCGAGCATCGACTCGAAATCGTCCGGCGCCACGGCGTCGTACATGACATCCTTGGTGATGTTCTTGTCCGTCACGGGACTCTCCTCCGGCCTGTCGAATGCGGGTCCGTTAGCCGGGCCTCGCGCCATGTGAACACTGTCCACTTAAAGCGCGGGACGGTCAATCGTAAAGTGACGGGGGCGTCATTTTCAAGGCGCCGGTTGATGTTCGACAAGGCCCGGGGGCCGGGGCGGGGTCAGCCGACGGTCTCGCCCTCGAGGTCGCGCAGCAGGGCCGGGTCGCGGCGGGCCCGGTCGACGACCAGGGCGGCGTCGTCGCGCCCCTCCATCTCAAGCTGGTCGACCAGGCGCTCCATCCGGGCGGCGGCGCGGGTGATCGCGGCCTCGTCGGCGTCGATCGTCGCCCTCACCGTCGCCACCACATGCTTGCAGCGCAGGCCCGTGTCGGCGAAGTCGCGGCAGGTGCAGCGGGCGTCGCCGGCGTCGCGGGAGCCGACCTCCACGACGTAGGTCAGGCCCTGTTCGCCGCGCACATGGGCCAGCACGCCTAGGGGGCCGACCTCGACCAGGTCGACCCAGCCCTTGCCGGCATAGGCCAGGCCGCGGGCGACGCGGGCCTCGGGCATGCCTTCGCAGACGGCGTCGAAGTCGAAGCGGGGGCGGATCATGGGGCGACTCTAGCCGATTCGTTCACGCTTTGTCGCAGGGGGCGGGATCGGCGGTCAGGCGACGCCGCCGCGGCGGTCAGGCGTCGGACTCGATCGCCTCGATGTCGTCGTCGGAGAGGCCGAAGTGATGGCCGATCTCGTGGATCAGCACATGGGCGACCAGCTCGGCCAGGGTGACGTCGCCGCGCTCGGCCCATTCGTCGAGGATCGGCCGGCGGTAGAGGAAGACCTGCGAGGGCTGGGGGAGCGGATCGAGCACCGACCGCCGGGCCAGGTCGACGCCCTGGTAGAGGCCGGTGAGCTCGAAGGCGTCCTCGATGCCGAGCGCGCCCAGCACCTCGTCCTCGGCGAAGTCCATCACCCGGATGACCGTCTCGCCGGCCAGGCCGCGGAAGGGCTCGGGCAGGTCGGCGAAGGCCGCCGCGGCGAGGGTCGCGAACTCGTCGAGGGACGGCGCGGCGGCGTGGGCGAAGGGGCTCATGCGACGAAGATGGCGCCGCCGCGACGGCTTCGCCAGTCGCCGCGGGAGTCGGTCTCGCCTAAGGTGGCCGGGCCATGATTCGGGCGGGCCAAGAATGACCCAGATGGACCTGATCGCCGCCGCCACGGCCGGCGCCATCTGTCTCGCCGTCTGCGCGGTGCTGTGGGCGCTGGTGCAGCGGCGCACGATGGACCGGCAGCTGCGCCGCATGCAGGATCGGCTGGAGGCCGCGCGGAGCCGGGCCGCCGCCGCCCAGGCCTCGGCCGAGGCCTTCGACAGCTGCCTGCTGGCGATCGACGACGGCCGGGCCCTGCTGGCCTCGGGCGAGGAGACGCTGGAGGCCTGCGCCGGCGCATTCGAGCTGTCCGCCGCCGACCCCCAGGCCATGGTCAACGCCCTGATGCGGGCCGATCCCGACCACGCCGCCCGGCTGCGGGCGCTGTTCGAGCGGGGCGAGCCCTGCGCCTTCGAGGCGCGCGGCGCCCACGGGTCGGTGTCGGTCGAGGGCCGCGCGGCCGGCGCCCTGGCCTGGCTGCGGCTGAGCGTCGCCGCCGCCGACGAGACCGCCCTGCCCAGCGCCGCGCGGCTGGCCGCGTTTCTCGACGCCCGCGCCGAGCCGGCCTGGATCGCCGGCGCCGACGGCCAGCCGCAGTGGGCCAACCGGGCCTGGCTGGCCGCCGTGGGCGCCCGGGACGCCGCCGACGCCGTCGCCCGCGGCCTGACGCTGGACAAGGGCGGCGACAGCCTGGCGGCCGAGGCCGCCAACCTGGCCGAACGGCGGGAGGCGACGCGCTGGGTCTCGCTGGGCGGGCGCCGGCGCTGCCTGAAGATCGTCGCCGAGCCGCTCGAGGGGGGCGGCGTCGCGGTCTGGACCGCCGACGCCACCCAGGCCGAGGAGATCCAGGACGCCTTCAAGCGCCACGTCGAGGCCCACGACGAGACCCTGAACCACATCGCCGAGGCGGTGGCCATCTTCGGCCCGACCCGGCGGCTGTCCTACCACAACGCCGCCTTCGCCCGGCTGTGGGGGCTGGAGCCGGCCTGGCTGGCCGAGCGGCCGACCCACGGGGAGATCCTCGACCGCCTGCGCCAGCGCCAGCGGCTGCCCGAGACCCCCGACTACGCCCGGTGGAAGGCCGCCGAGCTGGCCCGCTACGAGACCCTGGGCCGCCAGCCCGACGACCTGTGGAACCTGCGCGACGGCCGCACCCTGCGCCTGGTGCGCCAGCCGCACCCGATGGGCGGACTGCTGCTGCTGTTCTCCGACATCACCGGGGAGCTGCGCCTCAAGGCCCAGTACAACGCCCTGATCCAGGTGCAGCAGGCGACGCTGGACAAGCTCAACGACGCGGTCGTCGTGTTCGGCTCCGACGGCCGCCTGCGCCTGCACAACGAGGCCTTCGCCCGCTTCTGGAACATCGCCCCCGACGAGCTGAAGGAGGCCGCCGACTTCGAGCGGGTGGTCGAGCTGTGCGTGCCCCGGCTTCACGACATGAGCTTCTGGCGCGAGCTGAAGGGCCGGGTCGCCGGGGTCGATCCCGAGGCCCGGGCCCCCACCGCCGGCGAGGCCAGGACCTCCGACGGCCGCATCGTCGCCTGGCAGTCGCGGCCCCTGCCCGACGGGGCGACCCTGATCGCCTTCGCCGACATCACCGACGCCCGCCGCCTGGAAGGGGCCCTGGCCGACCGCGAGCAGGCGCTCGACAGCGCCGAGCGGCTGAAGCGCGAGTTCGTCGGCAACGTCAGCTACGAGCTGCGCACGCCGCTGACCACCATCATCGGCTATTCCGAGCTGCTCGACCGCATGGGCGAGGCCATCCCCGAGCGCGGCCGCGCCCATCTGGCCGCCGTGCGCCAGGCGGCGGTGCAGCTGGGCCGGTCGATCGACGACGTGCTCGACATCGCCGCCATCGACGCCGGCGAGATGGCGCTGGACATGGGCGACGTGCGGGTCGGCGACCTGCTGGACGAGGTGGCCGCCCGCTGGTCGCCCGCCGCCGAGGCCGGCCGCGTGACCCTGGCCCTGGAGGCCGGCGACGGGGACGTCGGCCTGATCCGCGGCGACGCCCGGCGGCTGGGGCAGACCCTGGACCACCTGGTCGAGAACGCCCTGCGCCAGACCCCGGCCGGCGGCGCGGTGACCCTGTCGGCGGTGCGGGCGGCGGGGGAGGTGCGGCTGGCGGTCTCCGACACCGGCCGGGGCGTGCCCTTCCACGTCCAGGCCCACATCTTCGATCGCTTCATCGGCCGCGACCGCGGCGGCCCGGGCCTCGGCCTGGCGCTGGTGAAGTCCCTCGTGGAGTTGCACGGCGGCTGGGTGGCGCTCGAGAGCGAACCCGGAAACGGCAGCACCTTCACCTGCCACCTGCCCGAAGCGGCGCACGTGCAAGCGGGACAGCGGGAGCTGGGGTTCTAGGGGGCGAGGCCCGCTCATCAGCCGCAGCCGGGCGAGGGGCGAGGGGCGAGGAAGCAGCGCGTAGCGAATAGGGAGTAGCGAATTGGGGGGACAGGGGGTGGGGCTGGCGGGAACGATCTATTCGCTACTCGCCATTCGCTACGAGCCCCTTCGCCCCTACTCCCTGTTCGCTACGCGCGACGTCCCGCGCGCCCGCGCCGCGAAGCGCCGCTCTAGTGCTGGCTCTCGGGCATCCGCACGACCAGGCCGTCGAGGTCGTCGGTGACCTTGATCTGGCAGGAGAGGCGGCTGCTGGCCTCGACGTTCTCGGCGAAGTCGAGCATCGACTCCTCCATGGCCGACTTCTCGCCCGTCTTGCCGGTCCAGGCCTCGTCCACATAGACGTGGCAGGTGGCGCAGGCGCAGGCGCCGCCGCAGTCGGCGTCGATGCCCGGGATGTTGTGCTTGATCGCCCCCTCCATCACGGACAGGCCCGTCTTGACGTCGACCACATGTTCTGTGCCGTCGTGCTCGATGTAGGTGATCTTCGCCATACGCTCCCTGACGCCCTTCTGTTATCGGTCCCCCTGGAGGGCGACCTCTTTCATGGAAACCGACGCATCCGCAAGCTTCTCGCGCGAGATCGGCTTGCGGCCGGCGATGAGCATCCTGCCCATCATGAACTCCGGCGGGGCGTTGACCGCCTCGACCGCCTGGACCTGGTCGCCCTTCAGATGGAAGACGGCGAACTTCGCGGCCGCCGGGTCGCCGCGCACCACCTGGGCGTCGGCGTCGAACGGCAGGCCGGCGATCTGCAGCTTGAGATCGTACTGGTCCGACCAGAACCAGGGGACCTCCGGCGCCGGCGGGGCCTTGCCGACGATCGCCGCGGCGCAGGCCTTGGCCTGTTCCAGGGCGTTGGGCACGCTCTCCAGCCGGAACTGGCGGCCATAGAGCGGCAGCGGCCGGTGGGTGACGTCGCCGATGGCGAAGACGGCGGGATCGCTGGTGCGGGTCTCCAGGTCGACGACGACGCCGGCCACGCAATCCAGCCCGGCCTCGCGCGCCAGCGTATCGTTGGGAATGGCGCCGATGCCGACCAGGGCGGCGTCGCAGGCGATGGTCCGGCCGTCCGACAGCCGTACGCGGCGGACGGCGCCGGCCTCGCCCTCGAAGGCCGCGATCTCGACGCCCAGCTCGAAGGCGACGCCGCGCTCGCGGTGATAGCGGGTGAAGAAGTCCGACAGGGTCTCGCAGGCGACGCGGGCGAGGATGCGCGGTTCGCGCTCGACGACGACCACCTCCGCGCCCAGCGCCCGGGCCGAGGCGGCCGCCTCCAGCCCGACATAGCCGCCGCCGATCACCGCCAGCCGCCGGCCGGGGCCCAGCGCCGCCTTCAGCGCCTCGGCGTCGGAGGCGGTGCGCAGCGCGAGCACGCCCCCGAGGTCGGCCCCGGGCACGGGCAGCGGCCGCGCCCGGGCCCCCGTGGCGAGCACCAGGGCGTCCCAGGCGACCGGCTCGCCGCGCGACAGGGCGACGGTGCGGGCGGCGCGGTCGATCCGCACCGCCGTCACGCCCAGCCGCAGGTCGACGCCGGACTCAGCGTACCAGCCGGCGTCCTTGAGGGCGAGGCTGTCGGCGTCGGCCTCGCCCTTCAGCCAGGCCTTGCTGAGCGGCGGACGCTGGTAGGGGGCGATGGGCTCCTCGCCGATCAGCACGATCGGACCGGCGTGGCCGGCCTGGCGCAGGGCCGCGGCCAGCGCGCCGCCGGCATGGCCCGCGCCCAGGATCACCACCTTCGCCTTCGGATCGGCCAAGCCGCCCTCCCTTTGGTCCGCGCGGAAAATGACGGCAGCGTCAACTTATTGCAAGGGCCTCGCCCGGGGTGAACGGCCCGGAACGGGCGCGAAAGGCGGACGCCGGACGGCCGTCGCCGGCGCCGCGCGCCGGGCGCGGCCGCCGGCCGGCCCGGTCAGGCCACCCGCTCCACCATCATCTTCTTGATCTCGGCGATGGCCTTGGCCGGGTTCAGGCCCTTGGGGCAGACCTGGGCGCAGTTCATGATGGTGTGGCAGCGGTAGAGCTTGAAGGGGTCCTCCAGCGCGTCCAGCCGCTCGCCGGCGGCCTCGTCGCGGCTGTCGATCAGCCAGCGGTAGGCGTGCAGCAGGGTCGCCGGGCCGAGATACTTCTCGCCGTTCCACCAGTAGCTGGGGCAGCTGGTCGAGCAGCAGGCGCAGAGGATGCACTCATAGAGGCCGTCCAGCCTGGCGCGGTCGTCCTGCGACTGGCGCCACTCCTTCTGCGGCTCGGGGGTGACGGTGTGCAGCCAGGGCTCGATCGAGGCGTACTGGGCGTAGAACAGCGTCAGGTCCGGGACCAGGTCCTTGACCACCGGCTGGCCCGGCAGGGGGCTGACCTGGATCTCGCGGCCGGGGATGTCCTCCCAGCCGTGGGTGCAGGCCAGGGTGTTGCGCCCGCCGATGTTCATCGCGCAGGAGCCGCAGACCCCCTCGCGGCACGAGCGGCGGAAAGTCAGGGTCGGGTCGACCGTGTTCTTGATGTGGATCAGCACGTCCAGCAGCATCGGCCCGCAGGCGTCGACGTCGACGTCGTAGCTGTCCCAGCGGGGGTTCTCGGTCCCCTCCGGGTCGTAGCGGTAGATGCGGAAGGTCTTGACCCGCTTCGCGCCCGCCGGCGCCGGGAAATGCCGGCCCTTGCCGATGCGGGAGTTGGCGGGGAGCGTGAGCTGGACCATGTCTGCCTCAGTAGACCCGCGCCTTGGGCGGGATGTAGTCGACCTCGTCGGTCATGGTGAAGCTGTGCACCGGGCGGTAGTCGATCTTCACCTTGCCGCTGGCGTCGTCGAACCAGGCGAGGGAGTGCTTCATCCACTTGTCGTCGTCGCGGCCCGGGAAGTCCTCGCGGGCGTGGGCGCCGCGGCTTTCGGTGCGGTTGAGGGCCCCGTTCACCGTCACCGCCGCCTGGCCGATCAGGTTCTCGAACTCCAGGGTCTCCATCAGGTCGCTGTTCCAGACCAGGCCGCGGTCGGAGACGCCGACATCGCCGCGGGCGGCGTGGACGGCGGCGATGCGGGCGACGCCGCTCTTCAGCGACTCGGCGGTGCGGAAGACCGCCGCCTCTTCCTGCATCGCCCGCTGCATCTCCAGGCGCAGGTCGGCGGTCGGCCGGGGGCCGGAGGCGTGGCGCAACCGGTCGAAGCGGGCCAGGTGGCCGTCGGTCATGGCCGCCTTCAGCTCCGGCTGGCGCTCGCCGGCCGTGACCGTCTCGGCGCAGCGCAGGCCGACGGCCCGGCCGAACACCACCAGGTCGATCAGGCTGTTGGAGCCCAGGCGGTTGGCCCCGTGCACCGACACGCAGGCCGCCTCGCCCACCGCCATCAGGCCCGGCACCACGGCGTCGGCGTCCTTGCCGCGCTTGGTGACGACCTCGCCGTGGTAGTTCGTCTGCAGCCCGCCCATGTTGTAGTGGACGGTCGGCAGCACCGGGATCGGGGCCTTGGTGACGTCGACGCCGGCGAACACCTTCGAGGTCTCGGAGATGCCGGGCAGCCGCTCGGCCAGCACCTTGGGATCGAGGTGGTCGAGGTGCAGGTGGATATGGTCCTTGTTGGGCCCAACGCCCCGCCCCTCGCGGATCTCGATGGTCATCGCCCGGCTGACCATGTCGCGCGGGGCCAGGTCCTTCACGCTGGGGGCGTAGCGCTCCATGAAGCGCTCGCCCTCGGAATTGGTCAGGTAGCCGCCCTCGCCCCGCGCGCCTTCGGTGATCAGGCAGCCGGCGGGGAAGATGCCGGTCGGGTGGAACTGGACGAACTCCATGTCCTGCAGCGGCAGGCCGGCGCGCAGGGCCATGCCGCCGCCGTCGCCCGTGCAGGTATGGGCGCTGGTGCAGGAAAGATAGGCGCGGCCGTAGCCGCCGGTGGCCAGCACCACCCGCTGGGCCTGGAAGCGGTGGACGGTGCCGTCGTCGAGCTTCCACGCCGTGACGCCCCGGCAGACGCCCTCGTCCATGATCAGGTCGAGGGCGAAATACTCGATGAAGAACTCTACGTCATGGCTCAGCGACTGGCCGTACATGGTGTGCAGCATGGCGTGGCCGGTGCGGTCGGCCGCCGCGCAGGTGCGCTGGATCGGGGCCTCGCCGTAGTTGCGGGTCATGCCGCCGAAGGCGCGCTGGTAGATGCGGCCGTCGGCCGTGCGCGAGAAGGGCACGCCCCAGTGCTCCAGCTCGTAGACGGCGGCCGGGGCGTTGCGGGTCAGGTACTCGATGGCGTCCTGGTCGCCGAGCCAGTCCGAGCCCTTGACGGTGTCGTACATGTGCCAGCGCCAGTCGTCCTCGCCCATGTTGCCGAGGCTGGCCGAGATGCCGCCCTGGGCGGCCACGGTGTGGCTGCGGGTCGGGAAAACCTTGGTGATGCAGGCGGTCTTCAGCCCCGCCTGGGCGCAGCCGAGGGCGGCGCGCAGACCCGAGCCGCCGGCGCCCACCACCACGATGTCGAACCTGTGGTCGATGAAGTCGTAGGCGGCCATCAGAAGGCTCCGAAAAGGGCCGCCTTGAGGATGGCGAACACCCCCAGAGCCGCCCCGAGGATGCAGAGGAAGAGGTTGAGGATCAGCAGCGAGGACCGGGCGGCGAAGCCTTCGACATAGTCCTCGATCACCACCTGGATGGTCAGGCGCAGGTGGAGGAAGCCGAGCGACAGGAAGAGGCCGAGCAGCACGGCGTTCAGCGGCCGGGCGATCCATTCCAGGGTCAGGTCGTAGCCGAGGGCGGCGACCTTGATGCCGGCGTAGGCGGCCCAGATCGACAGGGGGACCAGGGCGATGCCGCTGACCCGCTCGACGATGAAGTGGCCGACCCCGTGGCGGGCGGCGCCCAGGCCCCGGGCCCGGGCCATGGGGGTGCGATAGGGGCTGGATCCGGCGGTCACGACAGGCCTCCCGTCTGGCCGGCCAGCAGCCAAACCGCGGCGGTGGCGACCGCGGCGAAGACCAGGCTGGCCCAGGTGATCATGTCGGCGGTCTTGGGCGTGAAGGCCTTGCCGAGGTCCCAGAGCAGGTGGCGCGCCACGCTGGCGACCTGGAAGAACAGGGCGAAGGTCAGGCCCAGCAGGACCAGCTTGCCCGGCGGCGAGCCGAGCAGCCCGGTGTAGGCCAGATAGGCGTCCTGGCCCGACGCCAGGGCGAGGGCCCAGCCCGCCAGCAGCAGCGCCCCGACGTACAACGCCATCAGGCAGCCGCGGTGGAGGATGGAGCCCAGCATGGTGACATGCCAGCGCCACACCTGCAGGTGCGGCGATAGGGGCCGTGGACGGGGCCCCGACGAGGCTTCGGTCATCGGACTCTCGGCTGTTGCGCGGTCGCTTGAGGCGCCACCGCTTTTAAGCCCCGGACGGGGGGTGTCAACGCGGGCGGTCGCAAGTCCCGCGTCCCGTCGGGCCGAAGGGCGCGCGGGAAGCGGGACGCGGGCCAACGTCCGCCGGCCTACATCCGGTGCAGGCCGCACAGCTTGTTGCCGTCGGGATCGCGCAGATAGGCGAGGTACATCCGGCCGGTGGTTCCCTCGCGCACGCCGGGCGGGTCCTCGCAGCTGGTTCCGCCGGCGGCGAGGCCGGCCGCGTGCCAGGCGTCGGCCTGCTCGGGCGAGGCGCAGGCGAAGCCGATGGTGCCGCCGTTGGCGACCGTGGCCGGCTTGCCGTCGATCGGCAGGCTGACCGAGAACACGCCGGCCGGCGTGCGCCAGAACACCCGGTGGCGGTCGACGAAGCCCGGCGCCACCCCCAGCGTCCCCAGCACGGAATCGTAGAAGGCCCTGGCCCGCTCCAGGTCGTTGGTTCCGATCATGATGTGCGAAAACATCGCCGCTCCTCCCTGTGGTCGCTCAATCCCTTACACGCTCCAGCCAGTCCGCGGAGCGCATTTCCTGCAGCCGCGAGACCGTGCGCTCGAACTCGAAGGCGCCGTCGCCGGCCGGATAGAGGTCGCCCGGCTCGACGGCGGCCAGCACGACCAGGCGGGCCTGGGCCTCGTAGAGGGCGTCGACCAGGGTGTTGAACCGCCGCGCCGCGTCGCGCCGGGCGGGGGTGAGGGCCGGCGCGTCCTCGAGGAAGACGGTGTGGAAGCGGCCGGCCAGCGCCAGGTAGTCCTGGGGGCCCAGGGCATGGTCGCAGAGGCTGGCGAAACTCGCCCGCAGCAGGCCGCCGCTGGCCCGCGGCAGATGCAGCCGGCGGCCCAGCACCTCCAGCGTCGCCCCGGCCTCGGGGGCGCCGTCCAGCATGTCGGACCACAGCCGGTCGAAGGCGCGCGTATTGTCGGCGTCGGCGGGGGCCAGCCAGGCGCGGGCCCCGCGCAGGCGGTCGAGCCGGAAGTCGACCGGCCCCTTGACCGCCACGATCTCCAGCCTCTCCTTCAGCATGGCGATGAAGGGCAGGAAGAGCTGGCGGTTGATGCCGTCGCGGTAGAGGTCGTCCGGCGGCCGGTTCGAGGTCGCCACCACGGTCACGCCCAGGGCCAGCAGCGCTTCGAACAGCCGGCCCAGGATCATGGCGTCGGCGATGTCGGTCACCTGGAACTCGTCGAAGCAGAGGAGGCGGGCCTCCTCGGCGATCAGCTCGGCCGTGGGGGCGATGGGGTCGTCGCCCCCCCGGGCTCGGCCAAGGGCCGACCCGAGGGCAGGCCCAGTCTGGCCGAACCGGGCCTTGCGCGCCGCCGCGTCGCCCTTGCGCCAGGCGTCGATGTGGGCGTGGGCCTCGGCCATGAAGACGTGGAAGTGGACGCGGCGCTTGCGCGACACCGGCGCGGACTCGAAGAACAGGTCCATCAGCATGGACTTGCCCCGGCCCACCGGGCCCCAGAGGTAGACGCCGCGCGCGCCCTTGGGCTTACGGAACAGGGAAAAGCCCGGTTCGGCCAGGGCGTTGAGGTCGCCCTCCAGGCGCGACAGCGCCGCCAGCGCCGGCTCCTGCGCCGCGTCGGGCCTGATGTCGCCCCGGGAAAGACGCTCGCGATAGGCGGCGCGGACGGATAAAGGCATCGCCAAAGCGGTTAGCGCGCGCCCCCTGTCACTACAATGGGGCTCGCGCTTCAACGGACATCGAGTTCAGATATGAAGACCATCATCGAACCCTTCCGCATCAAGGCGGTGGAGCCGATCCGCATGACCACGCGGGACGAGCGCGCCGGCCTGATCGAGAGAGCCGACTACAACCTGTTCGCCCTGCACTCGGACGACGTGCTCATCGACCTGCTGACCGACAGCGGCACCTCGGCGATGAGCGCCCGACAGCAGGCCGCCCTGCTGGCCGGGGACGAGAGCTACGCCGGCAGCCCGTCCTTCTTCCGCTTCGAGGCGGCGGTGAGGGACCTGATGGACTTCCGCCACATCATTCCGACCCACCAGGGCCGGGCGGCGGAGGCGATCCTGTTCTCGATCCTGGGCGGGGCGGGCCGGAAGATCCCCTCGAACACCCACTTCGACACCACCCGCGGCAACATCGAGGCCACCGGGGCCGAGGCCCACGACCTGGTCATCGCCGAGGGCCTGGACCCGACCAGCGAGCATCCGTTCAAGGGCAACATGGACCTCGACCGGCTGCAGGCCTTCCTGGCCGAGCACGGAGAGGCGGTTCCCTGCGTCATGCTGACGGTGACCAACAACGCCGGCGGCGGCCAGCCCGTCAGCCTGGCCAACATCCACGCCGTGGGGCGGATCGCCCGCGCCTACGGCAAGCCGTTCATCATCGACGGCTGCCGCTTCGCCGAGAACGCCTACTTCATCAAGACCCGCGAGGCCGGCCAGGGCGGCCGGGCGGTGAAGGAGATCGTCCGCGACATGTTCTCCGGCGCCGACGGCATGACCATGTCGGCCAAGAAGGACGCCTTCGCCAACATCGGCGGCTGGCTGGCGCTGAACGACGACGACCTGGCCCAGGCGGCGCGCAACCGGCTGATCCTCACCGAGGGCTTCCCGACCTACGGCGGCCTCGCCGGCCGCGACCTGGACGCCATCGCCCAGGGCCTCAGCGAGATCGTCGACGAGGACTACCTGCGCTATCGCCTGCGCACCTGCGCCTACATCGGCGAGCGGCTGGAGGCGCTGGGCGTGCCGATCGTGAAACCCACCGGCGGTCACGCGGTCTTCGTCGACGCCCGCCGATTCCTGCCGCACATCCCGCCGAAGGCCTATCCCGGCCAGGCGCTGGCGGTGGCGCTCTATGTCGAGGGCGGCGTCCGCGCCTGCGAGATCGGCACGGTGATGTTCGGGCTCAGGCCCGACGGGACCGAGGTCGAGGCCCCCATGGACCTCGTCCGCCTGGCCATCCCCCGCCGGGTCTACACCCAGAGCCACGCCGACTACATCGTCGAGGTGTTCGAGGCGGTGGCGGGGCGCAAGGACAGCCTGAAGGGCTTCCGCATCGCCTGGCAGCCCCCGGCCATGCGCCACTTCACGGCCCGCTTCGCGCCGCTCTGAGGAACGCGCGGCGGCGGCGGTCGTTGGCATGGCAGGAAGGAGATTCCGCCATGCCCTCCCGCGAAGACCGCAGCTTCAATCCGACCACGCCCGAGGCCAACCGCGCCGCCCATCAGGGCGGCGGCGTCGGCCAGCGCGAAATGGAGGCCCAGCGCGACCCCGTGCGCACCAACGAGTCCGAACGCGAACAGGCGGAGGCCAACGCCGCCCTGGCCGAGGAGGCGGAGGGGCCCATCGAGGGGCTGCAGCAGGGCCGCACGGCGACCAACCGCGACTACGACCCGGCCAGCGAGACCCTGCAGGGCCCCAAGACCCGCCGGGCCAACCGGGAGCGGGTCAAGGGGAGCCCGGACATGAATCCCTAGGGTCCGGTCAGGTCCCGCTTCACGAACCGCCAGCTGAGGGGATCGCCGCAGGCGCAGGCCTTCATGTCCCCGTCGCGGGTCCACCAGACCAGCAGCGGGGTGGCGAAGGCGACGCCGTTGGCCTTCAACAGCGGCTCAAGGCGGTCGACCATGGTCTGGCTGGCGCCGACCACGGCGGTGCGCGCCGCGTCGCCGTCGGCGGGCGGCAGGCCGGGGGCGGTCCAGCCCTCCAGCGGCGCGGCGTCCCACTGCTCCATCAGCGCCCAGCGGCGGTTGATCCACAGCTCGGCCACGGTCGCCCGCTCGGCCGGCGTCGACTGGGCCAGGCCGTTGCGGTCGCGGCGGGCGAAGACGATGACGCGCGTGTCGACGCCGGCGTCCTGCAGCGCGGGCAGCAGCTGCGCCTTGGCCCGGATGCAGTTGGGGCAGGTCCGGAAGGTGACGACATAGACCTTGGGCCCGGTCAGGCCGGGCGAGACCCAGCCGGCCTCGTCCAGGGTGCGGGCGATCTCGGCCTGGTGTCGGGTCAGGGTCCTGGGCCGCCAGCGAACGTCGGTCCACCACCAGACGGCGAGGCCGACGACCAGCGCCGCGCCGATCAACGAGAACCCGATCACCAGCTTCTTCAAGGTCGCCTCCCGCGGCTTTGCGCTTCTATCCCTTGACGCGGGCGAGCGGGCAAGGCGCTCTCGCGGTCTCGCCGGAGTCCCCCCGTGTCGCGCCGACCGCCCCCGCCGCCCCTGTCCGACGTCCCGCTGGAGCCGGGGCTGTATGTGGTGGCGACGCCGATCGGAAACCTGCGCGACATCACCCTTCGGGCCCTGGACGTGCTGGCCGGCTGCGACCTGCTGCTGGCCGAGGACACGCGGGTCACCGGCAAGCTGCTGGCCGCCTACGGCCTTTCCAAGTCGATGCTGCGCTACGACGAGCATGTCGCCGGCCGCGCCAGGCCGCGCATCCTGGCGGCGCTGGCGGAGGGCCGGAGCGTGGCGCTGGTCTCCGACGCCGGGACGCCGCTGGTGTCCGATCCCGGCTACCGGCTGGTGCGCGAGGTGGTGGAGGCCGGCCATCGGGTGTTCCCGATTCCCGGCCCCTCCGCCGCCCTGGCGGCCCTGACGCTGGCGGGCCTGCCCACCGACCGGTTCCTGTTCGCCGGCTTCCCGCCCCCGAAGGGCGCGGCGCGGCGGACCTGGCTGGCGGACCTGGCGGGGATCCAGGCGACCCTGATCCTCTACGAGAGCGGGCCGCGCCTGCGCGCCAGCCTGGCCGACATGCGGGCGGCGCTGGGAGACCGCGAGGCGGCGGTCTGCCGCGAGCTGACCAAGCTGCACGAGACGGCGGTGCGGGGGCGGCTGTCGGCCCTGGCCGCCGACCCGGCGCTCGAGGCCCCCAGGGGCGAGATCGTGGTCCTGGTGGGGCCGGGCGAGGCCGCGCCGCCCGGCGAGGCCGACGCCGACGCCGCCCTGGCCGAGGCCCTGACGCGCCTGCCGCCCGGCGAGGCGGCCTCGGAGGTGGCCAGAGCCCTGGGCCTGAACCGGCGCGAGCTCTACCGGCGGGCGCTGGCCCTGAAGGGCGCATGACCGCCGCCCGCAGCCGTCGCGGAGGGCTCGCCCGGCGCAGCGGCCGCCGGGGCGAGGTGATCGCCGCCCTTTGGCTGATGGCCAAGGGCTATCGCATCCTCGGCTTCCGGCTTGCCTCGCCCCGGGGAGAGATCGACCTGCTGGCCCTGCGCGGCGAGGTGCTGGCGGTGGTCGAGGTCAAGCGCCGGGCCAGCCTGGAGGCCGCCCTCGAAGCCGTCCACGCCCGCCAGCGCGAGCGGCTGCGCCGCGCGGCGGCGGCCATCGCCGCCGGCCGTCCGGCCCTGAAGGCAGCGACGATACGCCTCGACCTGATCGCCCTCGCGCCCGGCCGCTTCCCGCGTCATATTCCCGACGCCTGGCGGGGGACCTGAGCGAAGGACCGGCATGACGCGCGACGAGGCGGAGGGGTTCCTGGCCGAAGCGGGGCTGATGGGCGACGAGGCCTTTCCGCTGTTCGAGGCGGCGCTCGCCTGCGCCGTGCATGACGATCCCGACCGCGACGCCCTGGCCGCCCGGGCCGTGGCCCAGGAAGGGGCGGAGCGGCTGGCCGCCCGCCTCGACCGGGAATCGCCCGAGGAGGCCATCGCCGAGGCCATGGCCGGCGACCTGCGGCTGCAGGGCGACCTGATGACCTACGACCACCCCGACAACGCCGACGTCATCGCCGTCGCGGAGCGGCGCAAGGGCATCCCGGTGTCGCTGGGGATCTTCTACCTGCACGCCGCCCGGGCCTGCGGCCTGGACGTGCGCGGCGTCGACTTCCCCGGCCACTTCCTGCTGCGCATCGAGACCCGCGAGGGGCCGCTGGCGCTCGACCCGTTCAGCGAAGGCCGCGTCGTGCTGCCCTCGGAGCTGTCGCGCCGGGCCCTGCGCGCCGGGCTGACGCCGGACATCGCCTCGCGCCTCGACCTGCTGATGGCCCCGACCAGCGACCGCTCGGTGCTGATCCGGCTGCAGAACAACATCTTCGCCCGCGCCCAGGCGGCCCGCGACTGGCCAAGGGCCGAGCGCTCGGCCTTGCGCCGGGCCCTGCTCGACCCGGCCGACCACCGCCCCTGGATCGACGTCGCCGCCGCCCGCGAAGGCCAGGGCGCCCTGGCCGGCGCCCTGCAGGCCCTGGGCAAGGCCCAGCAGCTCGACGGCGGCGCGGCCATCGCCGCCCGGGCGGCGCGGGAGCGGGTGCGGCTGAGACTGAACTGAGCCTTTCCGCTCAGTCGTCATGGCCCGACTTGTTCGGGCCACCCATGCGTGATGAGACGCAGGATCGGGCGCTGCGGCGATGTTGCGGCAAATCTCGTTCGCGGGTGTTCATGGGTGGCCCGAACAAGTCGGGCCATGACGGTGAAGAAGAGAACATCCCGGCGAGACTGGCGAAGCCGCCATCGAGTGTCTAAGTCGGAAGCCGCCAGCCGTCGGCCCGGAAGAAAGAAACCCCATGTCGCTTAAGGTCGCCGTGCAGATGGATCCGGTCGAGCGGATCAACATCGAGACCGACACCACCTTCTTCATGATGCTCGAGGCCCAGCTGCGCGGGCACGCGCTGTGGGTCTACACGCCCGACAAGCTGTCGCTGGAGGATGGCCGGGTCCTCGGCCGCGGGCGGTCGCTGAATGTCCAGGCGGTGAAGGGCGACCACCACAGGGTCGGCGACTGGGAAGTGCGGGACATGTCGGAGTTCGACGTCGTCCTGATGCGGCAGGACCCGCCCTTCGACATGGCCTACATCACGGCGACGCACTTCCTGGAGCGGATCCATCCCGCGACCCTGGTGGTGAACAACCCGGCCGAGGTGCGCAACGCGCCCGAGAAGCTGTTCGTCACCGAGTTCCCGGGCGTGCAGCCCCCGACCCTCATCACCAGCGACGTCGAGGCCATCTACGACTTCCGCGCCCGCCACGGCGACATGGTGCTCAAGCCCCTCTACGGCGGCGGCGGCTCCGGCGTGGTGCGGCTGAAGGCGGACGATCCCAACCTCGACGCCCTGCTCGAGCTGCACGCCATGATCGGTCGCGAACAGGTCATCGCCCAGAAGTTCATCCCCGCCGTCAGCAAGGGCGACAAGCGCATCCTGCTGGTCGACGGCGAGCCGGTCGGGGCCATCAACCGCGTGCCCGCCGAGGGCCAGGTGCGTTCGAACCTGGCGCGCGGCGGCCGGGCCGAGGCGGTCGAGCTGACCGCCCGCGACCGCGAGCTCTGCGCCATCATCGGCCCGGAGCTCAAGCGGCGCGGCCTGCTGTTCGTCGGCATCGACGTGATCGGCGACTACCTGACCGAGATCAACGTCACCTCGCCCACCGGGGCCCAGCAGCTCAAGCGGTTCAGCGGCGTCGACGCGGCGGCGGCGCTGTGGGACCGCATCGGGGCCATCCGCGCCGGTCGGTGAGGTTGTGTCAGCTAGATGACTGATTCCTTTCAATTTCCCGCTTGGTTCCATTTTTGTTCTTGATCCGGTCCGCTCGCCATGGTTGAGTCTGTGGATAACCACGGCAGCCGGC
The DNA here is from genome assembly GCA_049323695.1 of Pseudomonadota bacterium. Classification (GTDB taxonomy): domain Bacteria; phylum Pseudomonadota; class Alphaproteobacteria; order Caulobacterales; family Caulobacteraceae; genus Caulobacter. Next base: position 86,412 of record JBMOOF010000009.1, on the reverse strand, counting down.
GGGCGGAGGGGACATGGTCGCGCGAGTCGTCACCGTCGCCTTCCAGGGCGTCGACGCCCGGCGGGTCGACGTCGAGGTCCAGCTGACCAAGGGCGACTACGCCATGGTCGTGGTCGGGCTGGGCGACAAGGCCGTGGCCGAGAGCCGCGAGCGGGTGCGCGGCGCCTTCATGGGCCTGGGCCTGGCGCTGCCGGGCAAGCGGATCATCGTCAACCTGGCCCCCGGCGACCTGCCCAAGGAGGGCAGCCACTACGACCTGGCCATCGCCCTGGTGATCATGGCCGACATGGGGGTGATCCCGGCGGACGCGCTGGAGGGCTGGGCGGCGATCGGCGAGCTGTCGCTGGACGGAACCGTCTCGCCGGTGGCCGGGGCGCTGCCCGCGGCGGTGGCGGCGGGGGCCATGGGCCTGGGCCTGATCTGCCCAGAGGCCTGCGGCGCCGAGGCGGCCTGGGCCGGCGGCGCGCGGGTGCTGGCCCCGCGCTCGCTGATCGCCCTCATCAACCACTTCCGTGGAACCCAGGTGCTGGCGGAGCCGAAGCCCGGCGCCGTGGTCGACGGCGGCGCGGTTCCCGACCTGCGCGAGGTGCGCGGCCAGGAGCAGGCCAAGCGGGCGCTGGAGATCGCCGCCGCCGGCGGCCACAACCTGCTGTTCTGCGGCCCGCCGGGGTCGGGCAAGTCGATGCTGGCCCAGCGGCTGCCGGGCATCCTGCCGCCGCTGTCGGCCGCCGAGCTGCTGGAGACCTCGATGGTCCATTCGGTAGCCGGCCTGATCGCCCGGGGCGAGCTGACCCGCGCCCGGCCGTTCCGCAGTCCGCACCATTCCGCCAGCATGGCCGCCCTGACCGGCGGCGGGGTCAAGGCCAGGCCCGGCGAGGTGTCGCTGGCCCACAACGGCGTGCTGTTCCTCGACGAGCTGCCGGAGTTCAGCCCCCAGGCCCTCGACTCCCTGCGCGCGCCGCTGGAGACCGGCGAGGTGATGGTGGCCCGGGCCAACGCCCATATCCGCTATCCCGCCCGGGTGCAGCTGGTCGCCGCCCAGAACCCCTGCCGCTGCGGCCATGGCGGGGCGGGCAAGGGCTGGTGCGGCAAGGCCCCGCGCTGCCAGCGCGACTACCAGGGCCGGGTCTCCGGGCCGCTGATCGACCGCATCGACCTGCAGGTCGACGTGCCGCCGGTGAACGCCGCCGACCTGGCCCTGCCGCCGCCGACCGAAGGCTCGGCCGAGGCCGCCGCGCGCGTGGCGCGGGCCCGGGCCATGCAGCACGATCGCGCCGGGCGGGCCGGTCCGGAGGCGCCGACCCTCAACGCCCGCGCCGACGGCGACTTCCTGACCGCCGCCGCCGCTCTGGACGAGCCGGCCAGGGCCCTGCTGGCCAGGGCCGCCGAGGCCGGCCACCTCACCGCCCGCGGCTGGACGCGGGCCATCCGCCTGGCCCGCACCATCGCCGACCTCGACCAGGCCGAGACGGTGAAACGCATCCATGTGGCCGAGGCCCTGATCTACCGCCGCGTCGCCGAGCCGACGGGACCGGCGGCGGCGGCCGGTGTATAGATCGGCGCCGGCGAAGGGAGAGCGAGGGAACGCGCATGTCTCAGCCCGTCCAGCTTCTGGTGGGAACCCGCAAGGGGGCCTGGATCCTGCGCAGCGACGCGGCGCGGCGGGACTGGTCCGTCGACGGGCCGCACTTCCTGGGCCACATCGTCAATCACCTGGTGCGCGATCCCCGGCCGCCGCACACCCTGCTGATGGCCGCCAAGACCGGCCATCTGGGCCCGACCCTCTTCCGCTCCGCGGACGGCGGCGCGTCGTGGCGCGAGGCGACGCGGCCGCCGGCCTTCGCCGCCGCGGCGGCGGACGCGCCGGCCCGGGCGGTCAGCCACAGCTTCTGGATCGAGCCCGGCCACGCCGACGAGCCCGGCGTCTGGTGGGCGGGAACCTCGCCGCCGGGCCTGTTCGTCAGCCGCGACGACGGCGAGACCTGGGACGGCGTCGCCGGCTTCAACGACCATCCGATGTACTGGAAATGGTGCCCGGAGGACGGCGGAACGCCGGACGGCGCCCTGCTGAACCAGGTCGTCGTCGATCCGCGCGACCCGGCCCACATGTATATCGCCCTGTCGACCGCGGGCGTGTTCGAGACCTTCGACCGGGGCGGCGACTGGCGACCGCTGAACCGCAACGTCGAGGCCAGCTTCCTGCCCGATCCCTTCCCGGAATACGGCCAGGACGCCCACTACATCGCCCTCGCCCCGACCGATCCCGACCGGCTCTGGCAGCAGAATCACTGCGGCGTCTACCGCCTCGACCGGCCGTCCGAGACCTGGGAGCGGATCGGCAAGGCCATGCCGGCCGAGGTCGGCGACATCGGCTTCACCATCGTGCCCCATCCCCGCGACCGCGAAACCGCCTGGGTGTTTCCGATGGACGGCAGCGACGTGTGGCCGCGCACGAGCCCGGGCGGGCGCCCCGCCGTCTACAGCACGCGCGACGGCGGGGCGGCCTGGACGCGGCAGGACGCCGGCTTCCCGCGCGAGCAAGGCTGGTTCACCGTCAAGCGCCAGGCCTTCTGCGCCGACGCGGGCGACCCGCTCGGCCTCTACCTGGGCGCCACCAACGGCGAGCTGTGGGCGAGCGGCGACGAAGGCGAGAGCTGGCGCTGCATCGCCCGCCACCTGCCGGAGATCTACTCGGTGGTCGCGGCCCCCCTGTGATGGTCGCCGTCTTCCTGCCCTCGCAGCTGCAGTCCTATTCCGGCGGCCTGTCGCGGCTGGAGGCGGCGGGCGCGACGGTGGACGAGGCCCTGCGCGACCTCGACCGCCGCTTTCCCGGCGTCCGCTTCCGGGTCGTCGATGAACAGGGCCGCATCCGGCCGCACATGCGCATCTTCGTCGGCCAGGACCGCGCCTTCGCCGTCGACCGCCCCCTGGGCGAGGGCGACGAGGTGCTGATCTTCGGCGCCCTGAGCGGGGGCTGAGGCCGGCGGCCCGCTTGACCGCCCGTTAAGCCGGCGCGGCTAGGCTGCGCGGCCATGTCCGAGTCCCGCGCCATCACGCCCGAGCAGCTGGCCACGCTCAGCCACGAGTTCCGCACGCCGTTGAACGGCGTTCTGGGCATGGCGCGCCTGCTGGACGGCACGCGCCTGACCGCCGAGCAGAAGGCCTATGTCGCGGCCCTGCGCGAAAGCGGCGGCCACCTGCTCAGCCTGGTCAATGACGTGCTCGACCTCGCCCGCCTGGGCGCGGGCCGGATCGAGCTGCATCCGGGGAAGGTCGATCTCGCCGACCTCCTGCGGCAGACCGCCGAGCTGATGAGCCCCAGGGCGCACGAAAAGGGCGTCGAGATCGCCTGGACCTGCGCCCCGGACCTGCCGCCGGTGACGGCCGACGAGGGCCGCCTGCGCCAGATCCTGCTCAATTTCACCGGCAACGCGGTCAAGTTCACCGAGACCGGCGGCGTGCTGCTCTCGGCCGAACCGGCGGGGCCGGCGCGCGTGCGCTTCGCCGTCCGCGACACCGGTCCCGGCGTTCCGCCCGAGGCCCGCCGCCGCATCTTCGAGCCCTTCGTCCACGCCGACCCGGCCCATGGCGTCGCCCTTGGCGGAGCGGGGCTGGGCCTGGCCATCGTGGCGCGGCTGGCCGGGGCGATGGGCGGCGCCGCCGGCGTCGACGACGCGCCCGGCGGCGGCGCGAGCTTCTGGTTCGAGGCCGACCTGCCCGCGGCCGGTTCGGCGGTGGATGAGACGCCCCTCGCCGGCCGCGCCGTCGGCGTCGCCTCTCCCAATCCGATCGTCCGCGAGGCCTCGGCCCGGCAAATCGAGGCCCTGGGCGGTCAGGCCGTGACGGCCGGGAGCCTGGAGGCCCTGCTCGCCGCCGCGCCGCCCGACGCCGCGCTGCTGATCGACAACGCCCTGGCCCGCCGGGGCCGCGCCCTGAAGGCGCCCGAGGGGCGCACCGCCATCATCCTGTTGCGCCCCGAGGAGCGGGGCCGCATCGCCCGCAGCCGCGCCGCCGGCTTCTCCGGCTACTTGATCAAGCCGCTGCGGCCGCTGTCGGTCGCCGCCCGGGTGCTGGCCGCGGGAGGCGCCGCGCCCCGCGCCGCCACCGGCGCCGAGGACGAACGCATCGCCGAGGCCGCCGCCCCCGGCGCCCGGGTGTTGCTGGCCGAGGACAACCCGATCAACGCCTTCCTCGCCGGCGTCCTGCTGCAGCGCGAGGGGGCCAAGGTCGACCGGGCCGGCAGCGGCGCCGAGGCCCTGGCGGCGGCCAGCGCCGCGCCCTACGACCTGATCCTGATGGACCTGCGCATGCCGGACCTGTCGGGGATCGAAGCCGCCCGCGCCCTGCGGGCCCGCGGCGTGACGACTCCGATCGTCGCCCTGACCGCCGACGCCTTCGAGGACGACCGCCGCGCCTGCCTGGCGGCGGGGATGAACGACTTCCTCGTCAAGCCGTTGACCGAACCCGCCCTGCGCGCCGCGCTCGCCCGCTGGGTGAACTGGACGGACGCGGACGGACAGGGCAGGCTCGCCTCCTGATTTGCGGGACGCGGCGTCCCGCGCGGGACCCGATCCGCCCAGGGAGAGCGCGCCGATGACGGCCGACACCGAGGAGGCGCCGCGCCGGCGCACCGTCCTGCAGACGCTGGCGCTGTTCGGAGAACGGCGGGCCCTGGTCACCCTGGGCCTCGGCTTCAGCTCCGGCCTGCCCTACATGCTGCTGTTCGACACCCTGTCGCTGTGGCTGCGGGACGCCGGTCAGTCTCTGGCCGTCATCGCCTTCTTCAGCCTGGCGACCCTTTCCTTCTCGTTCAAGTTCCTGTGGGCGCCGCTGATCGACCGGGTGCGCGTGCCGGTGCTCGACGGCCTGCTGGGCCATCGCCGGGCGTGGATGCTGGTCTTCCAGGCGTGCATCATGCTGGGCCTGTGGGCGATCTCGGGGATCGATCCCGCCGCCAGCCTGGGCGTGATGGCGGCCGTGGCGGTGGCGGTGGGCTTCGCCTCGGCCTCGCAGGACATCGTCATCGACGCCTGGCGCATCGAGGTCATCGATGAGGAAGGCCAGGGCGCGCTCGTCGTCGCCGTGCAGTGGGGCTATCGCGGCGCCATGATCCTGGCCGGGGTCGGCCCCCTGCTGCTGGCCCAGAGTCTGGGCTGGAACTTCGCCTACGCGGCCATGGCCGTGGCGATGCTGATCGGCGTCCTCGCCACGCTCTGCGCGCCGCGCGAGAAGGCGCACCGGATCCGCGCCATCGACACCGGCGACGTGCGCCAGGCCCGGGCCTTCGAGGTCGCCGAGTGGCTCGTCCGGCTGGGGATCATCGCGCTGGGCGCCCTGTTGGTCGGTTCGGGCCTGGCGGGCGACGCCTCCCTGCTTTCGAAGCTTGGCGGCGGCGAAGCCCTGGCCGAGGCGTGGAAGGCCAAGGGCAGCGGCCTGTGGCTGCAGCTGGGCGGCGTGCTGGCGGGGCTGGTCGTGGTGGTGCTCGCCGCCTGGCCGATCCCCGGGGTCCGCACCAAGCCCGGCGTCTACATGTCGACGGCCCTGGGCGAGCCGCTGGTCGAGTTCTCGCGGCGCTTCTCGGGAGTCGCCGGCCTGATCCTGGCGACCATCTGCCTCTACCGGGTGTCGGACTTCGTGCTGAACCTGATGAACCCGTTCTACCGGGACCTGGGCTTCTCGCTGGTCGAGATCGCCGAGGTGCGCAAGGTCTTCGGCGTCGCCGCCCAGATGGTCGGGGTCTTCCTCGGCGGTGTGATCGTCATCCGCCTGGGCCTGATGAAGGCGCTGATCGTCGGCGCCTTCGCCCAGCCGCTCAGCAACCTGACCTTCGGCTGGCTGGCGACCCAGGGCCACGACCTGCCGGCCCTGTTCGTGGCCATCGGCATCGACAACGTCGCCGGCGGCGTCGCGGGAACGGCCCTGATCTCCTACATGTCGAGCCTGACGACGGCCGGGTTCACGGCGACCCAGTACGCGCTGTTCTCCTCGCTCTACGCCCTGCCGGGCAAGCTGATCGCCTCGCAGACCGGGCGCATCATCGAGGCTTCCGCGCGGGCGGCGGAGGCCGGCGGGCCGCTGGCCCTGTTCAAGGGACTGTTCGACCGCCTGCCGCCCGAGAGCCTCGCCGGCGCCGGCCAGAAGATCGGCGTCAGCGCCCAGGCCATGGGCGCGGGCTACCTGACCTTCTTCATCTATTCGGCGGTCATCGGCACGGCCAGCATCGTCCTGTGCTTCTGGGTGGCCGTGCGCCAGCCGAAGGTGATGGCCGGCAAGGCCGAAGCGGCGGCCTGAGCGCGAGCAGCGGATCCCGGGGCGCCCCGCGGTCGGTCGGCGCCGACGGACCGTCGAGACGCGTCTGAACGGGGGTTGGACCGGTTCGACGCGAACCCGTCGACCCCTACGCCGTCGCCAGGCAGACCACCTGGGCGACACGCAGATCCCGGCGCAGGCCGTCGGCGACGCGGCCGTAGTTCTCGACGTTGATCGGTTCGCCGACGGCGAAGCTCGAGGGCCGGCGGCGGGCCGACTCGAGCGCCCGCAGGATGGTCTCCGGGGCGGTGGTGTAGATGCGGCCCCGCCGGGGGGCCTCGGCGACGGTCACCCCGATGACCCGGCCGGCCGAATCCAGCGCCGGCGCGCCCGACAGGCCCGCCAGGGTGCCGCTCACGGTGTCGGTGCGTCCGATCTCGGCCCAGGCCAGCACCGGTTCGGTGCGCGATCCGCGGCCGCGGACGACCAGGTTCTCGCGGCCCAGCAGGCGCGAGACGGCCTCGCCCGGCCGGCCCTGCGGAAAGCCTGGATGGAACCCCAGGTCGCCGGGCTTGAGGGTCTGGGCCACCGGCGCGAGCGGCAGGGCGGGAGCGCCGCCGTCGGTGGTCAGGATGGCGGCCTCGCCTTCGGGATCGATGCTGGCGCGGGCGGCCACGCCGCGGCCCTCGGCCACCACCAGGGCGATGCGGGTGCAGCCCTCGACGACGTGCCGGGCGGTCATCCACACGCCCGTGTCGGCCACCGAGAAGGCGGTGCCGGAGCCCGGCTTGCGCTCGCCCGAGACCTCGACGACGACGGCGGGGTCGAAGGGCGAGGCGGGGCCCAGCGGCAGTCCGGCCTCGCCGGGGATCGGCGGCGGCGGCGGCGGCGCGTCGGCGCGCTCCTGCCGGCCCTGGGCGGCGATGACCAGGGCCGCCACGATCGCCAGGTAGACCAGCCAGTCGGGAAGGCGGGGAAGGTGCATCGCCTCCTCAGCCGGCCAGGGCCGCGGCGAAGATGAGGGCGCTGGCGAGCTTGGCCCCGACCAGCAGGGCGGCGGCGGAGACCTCGCCCTCCTGGATGCGCTGGGGCAGACCCTGGAGGATGAAGTCGATCACCCGGAAGACCAGCAACTGCACGGCCACCGTCGCCGCGCCCCAGAGGGCGATCTCCAGCGGCGACACCGATGCGCTCAGCGAGACGGCCAGGGGCACGGCGAGGCCCACCAGCACCCCGCCGAAGGAGAGGGCCGCGGCGCTGTTGCCGTCGCGGATCAGGCTGATTTCCCGGTGCGGGGTCAGCAGGGCGTAGAGCGCCGCCCCCAGCGCCAGGATGACCAGGGTCACTCCGGCATGGAACAGGGTGACGGGGAAACCCTGGGCGAAAGCCTGGATCTCCATGGATTGCAGCTGCGGCGGCATCGATTGTCCCCGACGAACGTCAGGAGAAGGGTTAGCACGCCGAACCGCCCGGCGCGCAAGCCTCTAGCCTGACGCAGCCGCCGCGGCCCGGCGGCGGGCGGAGGCGCGGACCTTCTCGCTCTCGGATTTCAACTGGCCGCAGGCGGCCAGGATGTCGCGTCCGCGCGGGGTGCGGATCGGGCTGGAATAGCCCGCCCGGTTAAGGATGGCGGCGAAGGCCTCGATCGTTCCCCAGTCGGAGCATTCGTACTGTGTCCCGGGCCAGGGATTGAACGGGATCAGGTTGATCTTGGCGGGAACGCCCTTCAGGAGCCGCACCAGGGCCCGGGCCTCCTCGGGGCTGTCGTTGACGCCCTTGAGCATGACGTATTCGAAGGTCACCCGCCGCGCGTTGGAGAAGCCGGGATAGGCCCGGATCGCCGCCATCAGCGTGGCGATGTCATACCTGCGATTCAGCGGCACCAGCACGTCGCGCAGCGGATCGTTGGTGGCGTGGAGGCTGATCGCCAGCATGGCCTGGGTGCGCTCGCCCAGCGCCTTCAGTTCGGGGGCCACGCCGCTGGTCGACACCGTGATCCGCCGTCGCGAGATGGCGATGCCCTCGTTGTCGCTGATGATCTCGATGGCGTCGGCGACGTTGTCGAGATTGTAGAGCGGCTCTCCCATGCCCATGAAGACGATGTTCGACAGGCGGCGGTCCTCGCCGTCCGGGCCGCCCCACTCCTCCAGGTCGTCCTTGGCCACCTGCACCTGGGCGACGATCTCGGCGGCGGTCAGGTTGCGCACCAGGGCCTGGGTTCCGGTATGGCAGAAGGTGCAGTTGAGCGTGCAGCCCACCTGGCTGGAGACGCACAGCGCTCCGGCCCGACCGACGTCGGGGATGTAGACGGTCTCGATCTCGATCCCCGGCGCGGTGCGGATCAGCCACTTGCGCGTGCCGTCGCGCGAAACCTGGCGCTCGACGATCTCGGGCCGGGCCAGGGTGAACGCCCGCGCCAGCGCCGCCCGGGTGTCCTTGGCCACGTCGGTCATCTGGTCGAAGTCGACGACCCCGCGGTGATGGATCCAGCGGAACAGCTGGCCGGCCCGCATCCTGGCCCTGTCCGCCGGAACGACGCCGCTGTCGGCCAGCGCACGCGCCAGCGCCCCGCGGGTCAGGCCCGAGAGGTTGACGGGTGCGGCGGCGACGGCGGGCGTCGCGCGAGACAGGTCGAGGGTCGCGCCCAAGGGATCACGTTCCGGTGCGTGGGATTTGTCCTCATAGCAGAAATCGGCGCTCTGGACCAATCCCGGCCGGGCGGCCTATGGCTTGGCGGTGACCTCGACCGAGCGCGACGCCTTCGCGGGGCTTGTCGAACGCATCGCCGCCCACGGCGATCGCGCGGCCTTCGCCGTGCTGTTCGCCCACTATGCGCCGCGGGTGAAGGGCTACCTGTCGCGGCTGGGGCTCGAGCCGGCCCGGGCCGAGGAGCTGACCCAGGACGTCATGGTCGCCGTCTGGCGCAAGGCCGCCGGTTTCGACCGCCGCAAGGCCTCGGTCTCGACCTGGATCTTCCGCATCGCCCGCAACCGGCGCATCGACCTGTTCCGGCGGGACCGCGCCGGCGCCATCGACCCCGCCGACCCGCAGCTGTCGCCGGAGCCCCAGCCCGCGCCCGACGCCGGCGTCCAGGACGCCGAACGCGAGGCCCAGGTCGCCGAGGCCCTGGCCGGTCTGCCGCCCGAGCAGCGCGATATGGTCCGCGCCGCCTTCTACGAGGACCTCAGCCACAGCGAGATCGCCGAACGATTCGGCCTGGCGCTGGGCACGGTGAAGTCGCGGCTGAGGCTGGCCTTCGACAAGCTGCGACCCCGGCTGGAGTCGGCCCGATGACCCGCCCCGCCTTGACCGCCGGACCGCGCGCGCCATATCGCGCCTTTTCAGGGACCCTCGCGTCGGCATGACCACCAGGACCGCCCTTCCCGATCCCGCCGGCCACCCGGGCCTGAGCCTGATGGAGGCGACGGCGGCCCTGTTGCGGGGCGACCGGGCCGCGGCCCCGGCCGGCGACGCGATGGGCGGCGCCTTCCTCGAGGCCGAAGCGCCGCGGGCCATGGCCGATGACGCCGTCGCCCTCGCGCTGGCCCGGATCGACGCCCTGGAGGCGATCGACGCGCGCGCCCGGACGGCGGCCGGACGCGCCGGCCGGGCCCTGGGCGAGCTGCTCCTGCTGCCCGACCCGCTGCGCGAGGCGGCCTTCGTCGCCATGGACGCCGGCCGACGCTGGAAGGTCCTCGGCCTGGGCCTGCGCAGCCTGGCCCTGGACCTGGGCGGCGGCGGCCGCACCGAGCTGCTGCGCATCGAACCCGGCGCCGGCGTCGCCCGCCACGACCACGACGGCGAGGAGTACACCCTGGTGATCACCGGGGCCTTCCATGACGGTCACGCGCGCTACGGACCGGGCGAGGTCAACATCGGCCGGCCGGGCTTCATGCACGAGCCGGTGGCCGAGAAGGGCGAGCTCTGCTTCGCCCTCGCCGTCAGCTTCGGCCCGCCCCGTTTCAAGGGCCCCTTCCGGCTGATCCAGAAGCTGGTCGGCCGCTGACCCGCCGCCGTCCTGGCCCGCCACGGCGATGATCCGGGGCCGCGCCATGACGGAGGAACGGCCTTCAGAAGGCCTCGGAGACGATGTCCCCGTTCGGCGTCAGCGCCGCGCGCTTCATGCCGGCGGAGACGAAGGGCATGGCGACGTTCCCCGCCGCGTCGACGGCGATCAGGCCGCCTTCCCCGCCCAGGGCCCGGATCTCCTCCAGCACCGCCGCCGCCGCGTCGGCCAGCGACTGGCCGCCGAAGCGCATCCGGAAGGCCAGCTGGGCGGCGGCGGCCACGCGCACGAAGTACTCGCCCTGGCCGGTGCAGGAGACGGCCACCGTGCGGTCCGCCCAGCCGCCGGCGCCGATCAGGGGCGAATCCCCGACCCGGCCGGGCAGCTTGCCGAACACCCCGCCGGTGGAGGTCGCCGCCGCCAGCCGGCCCTCGGCGTCGCGCACCACGCAACCCACCGTGCCGTGGGCGAGGACGCCCGGCGGGTGGTTGGACTCCTCCTGGCCGGCCCGGGTGAACCAGGCGTCGGGCTCGGCGATCGGGGCGAGGCCCTGGGCGCTTGCGAAGGCCGCCGCCCCGTCGCCCGCGAGCATCACGTGCGGCGTCCAGTCCATGATCGCCCGGGCGACTGCGACCGGGCTCTCGAACCCCTGCAGGGCGGCGACCGAGCCGGCGCGGCCGGTGGCGCCGTCCATCAGGCAGGCGTCGAGTTCATAGCGCCCGGCGGTGTTGGGCGAGGACCCCCGCCCCGCGACATAGAGTCCGGATGCTTCCAGGGCCGAGCAGGTCTCCTCGGCGACGTCCAGCGCCAGGGCGCCGGCCCTGAGCCGGTCGCGGCCGGCCTCGACCAGACCCCGCATGTGCGCGATCTCGCGGCTGTAGTCGCGGCCGCGCTTGGCGCCCGCGCCGCCGTGGACCACGAGACTCAAACAATTGTTCGCCAAGCCTGACCTCCGGCCTTACAACGCCGAAAGGAGGGCGATAGCCTTCCGGAGAGATCAAGGAAAGACGGGAGAAACGGCATGCGGGCGGTGCTGAGCAAGAGCGTGGGCGGGCCGGAGACGCTGGTCATCGAGGATCTGCCCAGCCCCGAGCCCGGCGCCGGCCAGGTGGTGCTGTCGGTCAAGGCCTGCGGGGTCAACTATCCCGACGTGCTGATCATCCAGGACCTGTACCAGTTCAAGCCGGCCCGGCCGTTCGCGCCGGGCGGCGAGGTCAGCGGCGTGATCAAGGCCGTCGGCGAGGGCGTCAGCCACCTGAAGCCCGGCGACCGGGTACTGGCCAACACCGGCTGGGGCGGCATGGCCGAGGAGCTGGCGCTGGACGCCGCCCGCGTGGTTCCGATCCCCGAGTCCATGCCGTTCGAGGAGGCCGCCGCCTTCATGATGACCTACGGCACCTCCTACTACGCGCTCAAGGACCGCGGCTTCCTCAAGCCTGGCGAGACCCTTCTGGTGCTGGGCGCCGCCGGGGGCGTGGGCCTGGCCGCCGTGGAGCTGGGCAAGGCCATGGGGGCGAAGGTGATCGCCGCCGCCTCCAGCCAGGAGAAGGTCGACCTCGCCATCGCCCGCGGCGCCGACAGCGGCGTCGTCTATCCGGCGGGCCCCTTCGACAAGGACGGCCAGAAGGCGCTGGCGACCCTGTTCAAGGACGCCTGCGGCCCCGACGGCTGGGACGTCGCCTATGACGCGGTCGGCGGCGACTACGCCGAGGCGACCATCCGCGCCGCCGGCTGGGGCGGCCGCTTCCTGGTCATCGGCTTCCCGGCCGGCATCCCCAGGGTGCCGCTGAACCTGACCCTGCTGAAGTCCTGCGACATCGTCGGCGTGTTCTGGGGGGCGGCGGTCGCCCGCGATCCCAAGGGCCACCAGCAGAACGTCAAGGAGCTGATGGCTCTCTACGCGGAAGGGAAGATCCGGCCGCACGTCTCGGAGACCTTCCCGCTGGAGAGGGCGGGCGAGGCCATCGCCCACCTGGCCAGCCGCAAGGCGATGGGCAAGGTGGTCGTCGTCACCGGCTGACGCGGACAAAACGGAAAATCGGGAGGGGAAACATGGCGGGTCGTCTGGAGGGCAAGGTCGCCCTGATCACCGGCGGGGCCTCGGGCATCGGCCTGGGGGCGGTGGAGCTGTTCGCGCAGCAGGGCGCCTGCGTGGTCGCCGCCGACCTGCAGGACGAGAAGGGGGCGATGCTCGAGAAGCGGTTCGGCGGCCGCGTCCGCTACGCCCACTGCGACGTCACCCGCGAGGCCGACATCGCGGCGGCGACGGCGCTGGCGGCCGACGCCTTCGGGGGGCTGGACGTGCTGTTCAACAACGCCGGCCACGGCGGCGCCGTCGGCGGGGTCGCCGAGATGACGGTCGAGGGCTGGGACGCCACCTTCGCCCTGCTGGTGCGCGGGCCGGCGCTGGGCATGAAGCACGCCCTGCCGCTGATGCAGGCCCGCGGCGGCGGCTCGGTGATCAACACGGCCTCCATCGCCGGACTGCAGGCCGGGTTCGGACCCCTGGCCTATTCCGCCGCCAAGTGCGCGGTGATCCACATGAGCCGCTGCGCCGCGGCCGAGCTGTCGCCGCAGAAGATCCGCGTCAACGCCATCTGCCCGGGCCTGATCGCCACCTCGATCTTCGGCGCCTCGATGGGCCTCTCGCGCGAGGTCGCCGACCAGATGGCCGCCCGCGTCGCCGAGGCCGGACCGAAGATCCAGCCGATTCCCAAGTCCGGCCTGCCCGAGGACATCGCCCGGGCGGCCCTCTACCTGGCGAGCGACGATTCGGTGTTCGTCACCGGCACGCACATCGTCGTCGACGGCGGCCTGACGATCGGTCCGCGCGGCGCCTGGGACCCGACCTCGCCCAGCCCCATCCTGGCCGCCATGGGCATCACCCCCGAGCAGGCCGAACAGATGCGCCTGGCGATGGCCGGCCAGCCGGCTGGAGGCTGACCGCCGCCGTGGCCGCGCCCTACGCCATCGACCCGGGACTCGACCCGAGCCGGCTGGCCCCCGTCTTCGCCAGGGCCGGGCGTCTGCACCTGCCGGGCATCCTGCGCCCGGGGGACGCGGCGGCCGTCCACCGCGCCCTGACCGGCCCGGCGCCCTGGGTCAAGAGCGTGCGCGCTGGCGGCGACGGCGGCGACGTGCCGCTGGCGGACTGGGAAGCGATGACGCCCGAGCGCCGCGCCGACTGGGAGGCCATGCTGATCGCCGGCGCCGCCCGCGACCTGCAGTTCCAGTTCGACAGCTGGCGGATCAGCGACATGGTCGAGCGCGGCGAGCGGCGGGGCGGCGCCCTGGCGGCGGCGGAGGCGGTCTACGACTTCCTCAACTCCGAGACCTTCCTCGGTTTCGTCCGGACGCTGACCGGCGATCCGCGATGCGCCTACTGCGACGCCCAGGCGACCCGCTACCGGCGGGGCGACTTCCTGGCCCTGCATCACGACGAGATGCCGGGCATGAACCGCCTGTACGCCTATGTGCTGAACCTGACCCCCGCCTGGCTGACCGACTGGGGCGGGACGCTGGTCTTCGTCGACGAGGACGGCCATGTCGCCGAGGGCTACACCCCGGCCTTCAACGCCCTCAACATCTTCCGCGTCCCGGCCCCGCACGCGGTGACCCAGGTGGCGAGCTACGCGGGCGCCGACCGGCTGGCGATCACCGGCTGGGTGCGGGCGCGACGCTGATGCCCGAGGAGATACCGCCCGTCTCGCCCCTGGCCGTGCGGCCAAGGCTGGCCCCCAACGTCCGCGGCGCCCTGTGGATGCTGGCCTCGGCGCTCGGCTTCACGGTCATGACGACCCTGATCAAGTTCCTCGGCGACGACTATCCGGCCGCCCTGCAGACCTTCTACCGCCAGGCGGCCGGACTCATCGTGCTGGCGCCGATGATCCTGCGCGACTGGCGCGGCGCCTTCCACACCACCCGGCCGGGCATCCTGTTCTTCCGCTCGGCCGTGGGCACCGCCTCGATGATCCTGAGCTTCTACGCCTTCCAGGTCCTGCCGCTGGCCGAGGCCAACGCCCTGTCGTTCACCCGCACCCTGTGGCTGGCGCCGCTGGCCGCCTTCGTCCTGAAGGAGGCGCTGGGGCCGATGCGCATCGGCGCGGCCCTGGTCGGGTTCGCCGGGGTGCTGATCATGCTGCAACCGGGCGCGCCGGGCCACGGCTTCGGCCTGGGCCAGCTGGCGGCGCTGGGCGCGGCCCTGGGCTTCGCCATGACCATCACCGGCATGAAGGTGATGACCCGCGACCACAGCCCCTTCACCCTGCTGGTCTGGTCGGCGGTGCTCGGCCTGGCGTTCTCGATCCCGCCGGCGGCCTTCGTCTGGCGCTGGCCGGAGCCGGCGGACCTGGCCCTGCTGGCGGCCATGGGCGTCTTCGGCACGGTCACCCAGGCCTGCTACATCAAGGGCATGCAGATCGGCGACGCCGCCGCCATGGCGCCGATCGACTACACGCGCCTGGTGTTCACGGCCCTGGCCGGCTTCCTCCTGTTCAACGAGATCCCGGGCGGCGCGACGGTCCTGGGCGCGGCGGTCGTGGTGGCCGCCACCCTGTTCATCACCGTGCGCGAACAGCAGCTGGCGAAGCGCGCTCAGAACGGCTGACGCAGGTAGGACCAGAGGATCAGGGCCTGGCCGCCCCAGTAGAGAAACCACACCGCCCAGCGGGTCGCCAATGGCGAGCCGAACAGCTTCTCGTCGCGGAACAGATCGATGGCCAGGATGGCGTCGGAGGCCATGAACAGCACCGCCCCGGCCATCGCCGGCCAGTAGACGGAGGGCAGCAGGAAGCTGGAGGCGACCATCACCGCGATGGCCACGACGTAGAGGATCACCGCCGGCCTGAGCGGTCCCAGCGATCGCCACAGCCAGGCCAGCATGGCCAGCGAGGCCCCGCCCACGACCGCCATCCCGGCCAGCGCCGGGCCGGACGCGTCGATCCCCGGATCGCGGGTCTGCTGGAACAGGAAGATGTAGAGGCCGTGGCCGAGCAGGAAGGCCAGCAGCCCGGCCGGCAGCCAGCGTCGGGGCTCGCCCGCCAGGAACGCGTCGCCGACCGCGCAGAGCAGCAGCGCCCCCGCGAGCAGCCCCGGCGTCCCCGACAGGAAGGCCAGGACGCCCAGCGCTCCGACGGCCGCCGTCTTGATCCCCGTGCGCAGGGCCGACGGCGGGCGCCCGGCCAGCGCCAGGCCGTAGACCAGCGCCGCGAGCACGGAGACTCCGCTCAAGAGGTCGGCCGCCCGTTCCATCCCCCGCCGCCTCCGTCAGCCGTCGCGGGCGAGCTTGTCGAGGAAGGCTCGCGCGGAGGCCTTGTGCCGCGGCTTCAGGTTCTTGCCGACCACGGCCAGCAGGGCGGCGAACACGGCCGCGTCGTCGGTGAAGCCGATGCCGGCCAGCACGTCCGGGATGACGTCGGTGGGCAGGACGAAGTAGGCCAGCGCCGCCAGCATCATGCCCTTGGCCGCCGCCGGGGTTTCCGGATCGCGGGCGCACCACCAGACCGACAGGGCGTCGGCGGCGAAGGGGATGCGGGCGGCGACCCGGCGGATCTTGGGCCAGAAGCCGGTCGCGACCCGCTGTTCGTTGACGCGGACCACCTCGGGGACCAGCGCCCGGTCCGGGTCGATGATCCCGTTGACGTTGGGTGACGGCTTGGATTCGGCGCTCATGGGGCTAAACCGCTGTTCGAACCGTATTGAACACAAGGATCGGGGACCCGTCCATGAAGCTTGATTCCTCTATCGCCGCCGTCGTCACCGGCGGCGCCTCCGGCCTCGGCGAGGCGACCGTCCGCGCCCTGGTCGCCCAGGGCGTGAAGGTGGCCATCTTCGACCTCGACCGCCAGGCCGACCGCGGCGCGGCCCTCGAGAAGGAGCTGGGCGTCACCTTCTGCGCCGTCAACGTCACCAGCGACGCCGAGGTCGACGCCGGCTTCGCCAAGGCCCGGGCGGCCAACGGCCAGGAGCGCATCCTGGTCAACTGCGCCGGCACCGGCAACGCGGCCAAGACCGCCAGCCGCGACAAGACCACCGGCGAGATCAAACACTTCCCGCTGGCCCACTTCGACATGATCATCCAGATCAACCTGATCGGCACCTTCCGCTGCATCGCCAAGTCGGCGGCCGGCATGCTGAGCCTGGATCCGGTCAACGAGGACGGCGAGCGCGGCGTGATCATCAACACCGCCTCGGTCGCCGCCGAGGACGGCCAGATGGGCCAGGCCGCCTATTCGGCCTCGAAGGGCGGCGTCGTCGGCATGACCCTGCCCATCGCCCGCGACCTGATGAGCGAGGGCGTCCGGGTCAACACCATCCTGCCGGGCATCTTCAACACCCCGCTGATGAACGCCGCGCCGGAAGCGGTGAAGGCCGCGCTCGCCGCCTCGGTGCCCTTCCCCAAGCGCCTCGGCCAGGCCGAGGAGTACGCCCAGCTGGCGCTGGCGATGATCACCAACGGCTACTTCAACGGCGAGGACGTCCGCCTCGACGGCGCCATTCGCATGGCGCCGCGGTAGCTACGGGGACTCGGGCCGCACGATCGTGGGGCCGAGATTGGCCAGCACGTCCCGGGCGTCGAAGGCGCTCGGGTCGTCGGCCGGCTTGCCGCCCCGGCCCAGCAGGATCTCGGCCGTCGCCTCGAAGCGCTCGATCGTGCGGACGTCGACCCGGTCGGCCCAGAAGGGATCCCCGTACCAGGGATCCCACGCCCGCCATCCCCAGCGCGGCCCGTAGTAGCGCCAGTACGGCCGCCAGTAGCCGTAGCGGCTGAGGGGGTCGGGCTCGATGTAGGTCCGCGCCTTGCGGTCGGTGCGGCGGTCGGCGAGGGCGAACCAGTCGTAGCCCTGGGCCACGGTCAGCTCGGCCGCCCGGTAGAGCAGGTAGCGTTCCACCGTCTCGCGCGAGGTCAGGCTGTTGCCGGCGAACGTGACGCGGAAGCGGTCCGCCTCCAGCCGCACCTCCGAAAAGCCGCCCGAAACCGCCTGGCCGCGGATATTGGGTTGGTACGGGGTCGCCGTGCCGCAGGCGCCCAGCGCCGCCGCCCCGACGAGAGCCGCCGCCAGGGCGGCCGCCTTGAAGGTCATCGTCTTCGCTCCAGCAGAGGCCGCCGGCCGCGCCGGCGGAGCCTCGTCCCAGCCGCTGAAACACATGGCGCCGCGGAGCGGTTGCGCCAAGGCCTCAATGCAGGAGCCCGACGTCCGTGGCGAGGTTCAGCCGCGCCGGCCGCACCAGACCGGGCGAGGCGACGGTGACCGAATGGATGGTCGCCTCGATCTCCCGCCTCCAGAAATCGAGGAACCGGTGGATGCGCGGATAATCCGGGGCGAGGTCGAGGGTCTGCCACAGGAAGCGCTGCAGCAGCGCCGGGGCGTCGGGCAGGTAGTACAGCACCTCGGCCGTGGTCAGGCGCTCGCCGCGAAGCTGGCGGGCGAAGTCCGGGTCCGTCATGGTCTCCTCCGAATGACGCGAGGTCAGACTGACGGGTCGATTGTCGCGCCCACAAGCGTTAACAACCAGGAAAAGATGTGCCTGTTCAATAAGTTGGCAGCAGCACTCGGGGGACGTGGCTGCTATCTCAGGACGATCAGCAGGGCGACGCCGATCAGCAGGACGCCGACGGCCAGGGCGAAGCCGCGACGGAATCCGGGCTCGTTCATGCGGTGGGCCAGCGCCGCGCCGCCCAGGCCGTAGGCGCTCATGGCGACAAGGTCCATGCCGATGGTCGCCGCCGCGAACAGCGGCAGCTGGGCGCCGAGCGGCCGGCCGGGATCGAGGAACGGCGGCAGCACGGCCGAGAAGAACAGCAGCGCCTTGGGGTTGGCGATCTGGACGGAGAAGCCGTCCACGAAGGCCGACCGGCGGGTCTCGACCTCCGGCCGCGCCGCCGGCCCGCCCTCGCCCCGCAGGGCCGAGCGGATCGAGCCGACGCCCAGCCAGGCGACATAGGCCGCGCCCAGCCAGGCGAGCAGGCGGAAGGCCGAGGGAAAGGCCGTCATCAGGGCCGAGAGCCCCAGCGCCGCTCCGGCGAACCAGACCAGGGTGGCCGCGTTCATTCCCGCCACGCCGACCAGGGCCTGGACCCGACCGCGCTGCATGCCGGTGGCGATGGCGAAGAGATTGGCCGGACCCGGCGCGATCGCCATCAGCGACATGGCCGCCAGGAAGGCGCCGTAGCGGGCCGGATCGACGGGAAGCGTCATGCCCGGCCCCATAGTCCGGCGATCACGCCCCGGACAAGAGCCCGTGAGCCGCAGAAATCCTCATGCCGGGGCGAGGGATTGCATGGTGACGCAGGCGCGTTTCCTTGCCATGGCTTCTGGCGAAGCAACCTTCGGGCAGGCATGGACTCCGAGTTCTGGATTTTCTTCCTCGTCGGCGCGGCGGCCCAGCTGGTCGACGGCGCCCTCGGCATGGCCTATGGCGTGGTCTCCTCGACCGTGCTGCTGGCGCTCGGCGTGCCGCCGGCCAACGCCTCGGCCAGCGTCCACGCGGCCAAGGTGTTCACGGGCGCCGCCTCGGCCCTGTCGCACATTTTCTACCGCAACGTCAGTTGGCGGCTGCTGCTGCACCTGGCGGCCGGGGGCGTGGTCGGCGGGGTGCTGGGGACCTATGTCCTGACCTCGATCGACGGCGGCGTGATCAAGCCCTGGGTGGTCGCCTGGCTGGGGGCCATGGGGCTGATCATCCTCTGGCGCGCCTGGAAGGGGACCCGGCCCAAGGTGCTCAGCTGGAAACGGCCCGCGCCCCTGGGCCTGGCGGGAGGCTTCTTCGACGCGATCGGCGGCGGCGGCTGGGGGCCGGTGGTGACCAGCACCCTGATGGGTTCGGGCGCCGATCCCCGCCACGCCATCGGCACGACCAACACGGCCGAGTTCTTCGTCGCCGCCGCCATCGCGGCCTCGTTCGTGACGGCGATCTTCACCGGCCACTGGGAGGCCGACGGCCTGCGCGACCATGCCTGGTCGGTTCTCGGCCTGATCGGCGGCGGGGTCGTGGCCGCGCCCCTGGCCGGCTGGATGACCAAGGTGCTGCCGGTGCGGGCCCTGACCTGGATCGTCGGGCTGCTGGTCGTGGCCCTGGCGATCTGGCAGGGCGTGGTGCTGGCCGGCCTGGCCTGAGGCCGACGCGGTCCAGCCTGGGGCCCGATCGGCCCCGTCCGGCGACGAGGCCCTATACGACCAGCACCCAGATCGCCTTGCCGAGCGCGCCGAGGAGCAGGGCGGCCGCGCCCAGGAACTGGATCAGGAAGCCCATCGAGCGCTTTTGCGGATCAGCCGTGTAGCCAACCGCGTACACGATTCGGCCGACGATCCAGACCACGCCGAGCCCGGACGCGATCAGCCCGCTCGGGTCCTGGCCCCCCCAGAACAGGTGGAAGAGCCACAGGGAGGGCAGGAAGATCGGCAGCCACTCGAGGGTGTTGGACTGCACCCGCACGGCCCGCTCGAGGACCGGGTCGCCCGTCATGCAGGGCGCCGCGATGCCCGACGTCCGCCGGGCGCCGGCGACGCGCAGGCTCATCCAGAAATAGACCAGCAGGGCGAGGGCCGTGACGATGGTCACATACGCGTACTGTTCCATGGTGCGAGGTCTCCCGGTTCCCGAAACGGTCTGCGCCGTCCTCCGGGAACCCTGTCATGCTTCGCCCGGCCCCGGAACCCCATCCGGCCTGGGGCTTTACCGGGCTTGGAAAGGCCCGCCCGGGAGCCCGCCATGCGCGTCGACAGCGCCGCGATCCGCGACATTCGCTACGAGGACGAGCACCAGAAGCTGTTCGTCGAGTTCGTCGACGGCGACCGCTACCTCTATGTCGGCGTCCCGGGCGAGGTGCCCCGCGGCCTGGTCGAGGCCGACTCCAAGGGCCGCTTCTTCGCCCGCGAGATCCGCGACCGGTACCCCTACAACAAGCTGGACAGCTAGCCGCCCCGCCTGTCGCGCTTGGCGAGCACGCGCAGGCGCAGGGCGTTGAGCTTGATGAAGCCGCCGGCGTCGCGGTGGTCGTAGGCGACCTTGCCTTCCTCGAACGTCACCAGGTCCTGGTCGTAGAGACTGTGCGGGCTGTCGCGGCCGATGACGGTGACATTGCCCTTGTAGAGCTTGACCCGCACCTGGCCGCTGACCCTGGCCTGGCTGTGGTCGATGGCCGCCTGCAGCATCTCGCGCTCGGGGCTGAACCAGAAGCCGTTGTAGATCAGCTCGGCGTAGCGGGGCATCAGCTCGTCCTTCAGGTGCATGGCCCCGCGGTCCAGCGTGATGGACTCGATGCCCCGGTGGGCGGCCAGCAGGATCGTGCCCCCGGGGGTCTCGTAGACGCCGCGCGACTTCATGCCGACGAAACGGTTCTCGACCAGGTCCAGGCGGCCGACGCCGTTGTCGTGGCCCAGCTGGTTCAGTTTGGTGAGCAGGGTCGCCGGGGACATGGCGACGCCGTCGATAGCGACCGGATCGCCCCTTTCGAAATCCAGGGTGAAGACATGCGGCCTGTCCGGCGCGTCCTCGGGCGCGAGCGTGCGCATGTGGACGAACTCGGGCGCCTCGACCGCCGGATCCTCCAGCACCTTGCCTTCGGACGAGCTGTGCAGAAGGTTGGCGTCGACGCTGAACGGCGCCTCGCCGCGCTTGTCCTTGGTGATGGTGATCTGGTGCTTCTCGGCGAAGTCGAGCAGCGCCTCGCGGGACTTGAAGTCCCATTCGCGCCAGGGGGCGATCACGGTGATGTCGGGCTCGAGGCCGTAATAGCCGAGCTCGAAGCGGACCTGGTCGTTGCCCTTGCCCGTGGCGCCGTGGCTGACCGCGTCGGCCCCGGTCTTGCGGGCGATCTCGATCTGCTTGCGGGCGATCAGCGGCCGGGCGATCGAGGTGCCGAGCAGGTACTGCCCCTCGTAGACCGTGTTGGCCCGGAACATCGGGAAGACGAAGTCGCGGACGAACTCCTCGCGCACGTCCTCGATGAAGATGTTCTCAGGCTTGACGCCCGCGGCCAGCGCCTTGGCGCGCGCCGGCTCGATCTCCTCGCCCTGCCCGAGGTCGGCGGTGAAGGTGACGACCTCCGCGCCGTATTCGGTCTGCAGCCACTTGAGGATGATCGAGGTGTCGAGCCCGCCCGAGTAGGCGAGGACGACCTTCTTGACGGACTTGTGGGCGGGCACGGGCGGCGGTTCCTGGGAAGAGACGAAAAGTCGGCGCGTTCAAGGGCGCCGGGGTCCCGGGGTCAAGACTTGAGTTGGCCTTCGGCGCCAAGGACCTGCAATCCTCGGCGGACATTCGACAGGTGCAGCAGGGCGAGCAGGGGCGCCAGCGTCACCCGGACGCCGAGCGCGATCAGGGCGCCGCCGAGATCGAGGCCGGGGGCGCGGCTCTCGAACTTCAGCCAGACGCCGGCGGCGAAGGCGAGGGCGGGAACCAGCCAAAGGGCGGCCAGCCTGTGCGCCCGCACGGCGACCGCGGCGCCCCGCCAGACCACCGGCACGGGGACGTCGGCCGGAATCCGTTTCCAGGCGCTCCAGCTCAGCGAGCTCATCAGGGCGAGCGCCAGGATCCAGAATGCGTCGCCGACGATGGACAGGACGTGGATCACGACGGCCTACACCGTGACCTGCGCGCCCAGCTCCACCACCCGGCCGGGCGGGATCTTGAAGAAGTCGGTCGGGTTGGCGGCGTTGCGCATCAGGAAGATGAACAGCTTGTCCTGCCAGAGCGGCATGCCGCTGTGGGCCGAGGCGATCACCGAGCGGCGGCCGAGGAAGAAGCTGGTGGCCATGATGTCGAATTTCAGCCCCTGCTTGCGGCACAGGGCGAGCGCCTTGGGCACGTTGGGACTTTCCATGAAGCCGTAGGTCAGGATCAGCTTCTTGAAGTCGTCGTTGACGGCCTCGATCTTCACCCGCTCGGTCTCGGGCACCCGCGGCGTCTCGGCGGTGCGGACGGTGGCGATGATGTTCTTCTCGTGCAGCACCTTGTTGTGCTTGAGATTGTGCATCAGGGCGACCGGCGTCATGTCCGGCTCGCTGGTCAGGAAGATGGCCGTGCCGGGGGCCCGGTGCGGGGCGCGGGCCTTGAGAATGTCGAGCAGGTCGGCCAGCGGCAGCGAGTCCTTGCGGGCCTTGTCGCTGAGGATCTGGGCCCCGCGCGTCCAGGTCCACATGATCAGCACCAGCAGGGCGCCGAACACCAGCGGCATCCATGCGCCGTCGGGGATCTTCAGCAGGTTCGAGGAGATGAAGGTCAGGTCGATGGCCACCAGCGGCACGATCAGCGCCAGCGTCGCCGGCCAGGTCCACTTCCAGGCCGCCTTGACGATGACGAAGGCCAGCAGGGTGTCGACGAACATCGAGCCGGTCACCGCGATGCCGTAGGCCGAGGCCAGCGCGCTGGAGGTCCGGAAGCTGACCAGCAGCACCAGAACGCCGATCATCAGGAAGGTGTTGACCTGCGGAACGAAGATCTGGCCGGCCTGGGTCTCGCTGGTCCGGCGGATGTCGATCCGCGGCAGCAGGCCCAGCTGCACCGCCTGCTGGGTGACCGAGAAGGCGCCGGTGATGACCGCCTGGCTGGCGATGACCGTGGCGGCGGTGGCCAGGACCAGCACTGGCCAATAGGCGATTTCGGGGATCATCTCCCAGAACGGATTGGCGGCGGCGGCGGGGTGGGCCAGGATCAGCGCGCCCTGGCCCAGGTAGTTGAGGGCCAGGCAGGGAAACACCACGACCAGCCACGAGGCGCGGATCGGGCTTTTGCCGAAGTGGCCCATGTCCGCGTAGAGCGCTTCCGCGCCGGTGACGGCCAGGAACACGCTGCCCAGGATGACGAAGCCCAGGAAGCCGTTCTCGAACAGGAAGCGCACGCCGTAGTGGGGCGAGAAGGCGCGGAAGATCGACAGGTCCTCGACCAGGTGGAACAGGCCCAGGGCGCCCAGCACCAGGAACCAGACCAGGGTGATCGGCCCGAAGAAGGCGGCCACCCGGTGCGTGCCGCGCGACTGGACCAGGAACAGCGACACCAGGATCGCCGCCGACACCGGCAGGACGTAGGGACCGACCCGCGGGCCCAGCCCCGGCGCGTCCTTGAGCCCCTCGGCCGCCGACAGCACCGAGATGGCCGGGGTGATGATGCCGTCGCCGTAGAACAGGGCCGCGCCGATGACGCCCAGGAAGAACACGGTCGCCGAGCGCTTGCCGGACTGTTTGCTCAGGGTCCGCCGGGCCAGCGCCATCAGCGCCAGGGTGCCGCCCTCGCCCTTGTTGTCGGCCCGCATCAGGATGACGACGTACTTGACCGTGACGATCAGGAAGAGGGCCCAGATCATCAGCGAAACGACGCCCAGCACCGCGCTCTCGGCGCCGACGCCGCTTCGCGTGTGGTGCAGCGCCTCGCGCATGGCGTAGAGCGGGCTGGTGCCGATGTCGCCGAACACGACGCCGATGGAGCCCAGCGCCAGGGCGAGGAAACCGTGGCCCTTGTGACTGTCGGCGTGGGCGGCGGGCGCGTCGGGCGCGGTCGCGTCGGACGCCGGCGCGGCTTGGGGCTCGGAAGCCATCAGATCCCTCCGGGATCACGGCGGGCGGACCCCGTCGCCAAGTCCCTTGCGAGTGCGGCGGGCGCGATACACCCAATCGGCGGCCGGTTCAATCCGCCGCCGCGCCCGGTCGGTCGACGATTTTCGTGGCGTCGTCCACCCCGGTTTCCTACCTTTCGGTCAAGTCCATGTCCGACAGCCAGAAATTCCCCGTCGCGGCGCACGCCCTCGCCTACCTGGCCCACAAGCAGGCGACGACGGCTGATCGCGCCGTCTCCAGCGCCGAACTGGCCGCCTCGATGCCGACCAATCCGGTGGTGGTGCGGCGGGTGACGGCCATGCTGGCCAGGGCCGGCCTGATCGACACCCGGGCCGGGGCCGGCGGCGGCGCCTGGCTGACGGTCGATCCGGCGACCATTCCGCTGGACGTCGTGCTGCGGGCGGTGGGCGGCTGCACCCACCTGGGCGTCGCCCCGCCGGGCGCCAAGGGCTGTCCCGTCGGAGAGCGCATTCCGGTGGCGGTTCGCGCCGCCATCGTCGCCGCTGACGCCGCCGCTTCCGAGCGGCTGTCGCGGATCACCGTCGCCGACCTTCTGAAGGCGCCCGCAGAAAAATTGTAATCGCGCCTGTTGCTGACCGCTTGGCGCCGCGGCCGCGTCCATTTATGTATTCGCTACTGTTGCAATTTCATATGGGAAGCCCGCCATGACCCGCGTCGCCATCGCCTATCATTCCGGCTACGGCCACACCGAAGCCCTCGCCGAGCGCGTGGCCCAGGGCGTCCGCGACGCCGGCGCCGAACCGGTGCTGCTGAAGATCGCCGACGCCGGCCAGGACTTCGATCCGCTGATCGAGGCGATCGGCGCCGCCGACGCGGTGATCTTCGGGGCGCCGACCTACATGGGCGACGTCTCGGGCGTCTTCAAAGTCTTCGCCGACGCCACCTCCAGGGCCTTCTTCACCGGCGCCTGGAAGGACAAGCTGGCGGCGGGTTTCACCAATTCGCACAGCTTCGCCGGCGACAAGCTGCACGCCCTGGCCAGCCTGGCGATCCTCGCCTCGCAGCACGGGATGAACTGGGTCAATCTCGGCGTTCCCCCGCCGGCCGTTCCGGCCACCGAGCGGGGTCCCGAGACCCTGAACCGGGTGGGCGCCTTCCTGGGTCTGGCGGCCCAGTCCGACAACGTCGGCGCCGACGTCAGCCCGCCGTCCGGCGATCGCGAGACCGCCCGCCTGCTGGGCGTGCGCGTCGCCGAGGCCGCCGCCCG
Organism: Pseudomonadota bacterium; assembly: GCA_049323695.1. Taxonomy (GTDB): domain Bacteria; phylum Pseudomonadota; class Alphaproteobacteria; order Caulobacterales; family Caulobacteraceae; genus Caulobacter. The sequence continues at coordinate 61,376 of JBMOOF010000009.1, read as the reverse complement.
CTGGGCGCGCGGCGCCGCGGGCGACCTGGCCGCGGCCGCCTGAGACGGCTTGAACCGGCCCGGCGGGCGGGCCAAATTCGGAGTCCCAGTTCTTCGAGGTCCCCCCGCATGGCCCGCCGTCTCGCGCTGGTGACCGGCGCATCCGCCGGCATCGGCGCCGCCTTCGCCCGCATCTACGCCAGTCACGGCTACGACGTGGCCCTGACCGCCCGACGGGCCGACAGGCTCGAGGCGCTGGCGGGCGAGATCCGGCTGCGCTTCGGGGTCGAGGCCTTCGCCATCCCCGCCGATCTGGGCGAGCCCGGCGCCTGCGACGCCGTCCTGAACGGGGTCGCCGCCCACGGCCGGGTGGTCGACGCCCTGGTCAACAACGCCGGCTACGGCCTTCCCGGCGTCTACGCCGAGACGCAGTGGGCCGACCAGGCGGCCATGCTGCAGGTGATGCTGATCGCCGTCTGCGAGCTGACCCACAAGGCCCTGCCGGGCATGGTCGAGCGCCGGTTCGGCCGCATCGTCAACGTCTCCTCGCTGGCGGGACTGGTCCCCGGCTCGGCGGGGCACACCCTGTACGCCGCGACCAAGAGCTTCCTGGTCAAGTTCTCGCAGAGCCTGCACCTGGAGAACCAGGCCACCGGCGTGCATGTCTCGGCGCTCTGCCCGGGCTTCACCTTCTCGGAGTTCCACGACGTCAACGCCACGCGGGCCCAGGTCAGCCAGTCGACGCCCGAATGGCTGTGGCTGGGCGCCGACGAGGTCGCCGCCGCCGGCTACGAGGCGGCCGAGGCCAACCGGCCGGTCTGCGTCACCGGCGTCCCCAACAAGGCCATCGCCGCGGCGGCCAAGCTGATTCCCGACGACTGGGGCCTGGCCCTGATGGCCAGCCAGGGCGGGCGGTTCAGGAAGGTCTGAAGGAAAGCGGGGACTAGGGAATAGGGAATAGCCAAGGGGTAGCGCATGCGATCGCCGCGTCAGAGCGCCGCCCCTACTCCCTATTCGCTATTCCCTACTCGCTATTCCCTACTCCCTGACCCCTACTTCCCGGCCGCGTAGGGCGCCACCACATCCCGCTTGATGATCACGCCGCGGGCGGTGTCCGAGACGCCGATGATCACGAACTGCACTGCCATGGCGCAGAGGATCAGCCCCAGGACCCGCACGATAATGGTCATGCCGATGCGGCCGAGCAGCCGCGAGATCAGCGGCGTCGCCCAGAAACAGATCATGGTCAGGGCCGAGACGGCGGCGATGACGCCGACGCCGGCGGCGTAGCCCTCGACGCCGAGGGCCTTGGCCTCGCTGGCGTAGATGACCACCGTCGAGATGGCGCCGGGGCCGATCAGCAGCGGCATGGCGAAGGGCACGATCAGCCGCTCGAACCGCCGGCGGGCGTAGGCGCGGGGGCCGGCGTCCTCGGTTCCCTCGGCGGCGTCGGCGAACATGGCGGTGAAGTCGTCCCGCGCCATCTCCAGCCCCATCAGGAACAGGATCACGCCGCCGGCGATGCGGAACGCGGGCAGGGAGATGCCGAAGAACTCCAGCAGCGCCAGGCCGGTGAAGAAGAAGAAGCCCATGAAGGCGAAGGCGAACAGGGCGATGTAGACCGCCACCCAGCGGCGACCGGCCGCGATCGCCCCGGCGGTCGCCGCCGCGAACACCGGCACGTTGCCGATCGGGTCGAGCAGGGCGAACAGGGCCACGAAGAAGTTGACGGCGTATTCGGCGGCGGTCATGTGAACGTCTTAGCCCAAATCACCGCCATTTGCGCCTCCTGCCGCCGGAGCTTCCGCATGCCTGCCGACTCGCGCCTGATCGTCGCCCTGGACCTGGGGAGCCGCGCCGAGGGCGAAGCCATGGTCGAGACCCTGGGCGACGCCGTCGTCTTCTACAAGATCGGCCTGCAGCTGCTGGCGGCCGGCGGCATGGAGATGGCCCGGGACCTCAAGGCGCGAGGCCGCCGGGTGTTCCTCGACTGGAAGCTGCACGACATCGGCGCTACGGTGGAGAAGGCGACGGCCGCCATCGTCGGCTCCGGCGCCTGCGACCTGCTGACGGTCCACGCCCAGCCCCAGGTGCTGAGGGCGGCGGTGAAGGGCCGGGACGGCGATTCCGACGCCAAGATCCTGGGCGTCACCGTGCTGACCAGCCTCTCGGGCCAGGACCTGGCCGAGATCGGCTACGGCATGGGGGTCCAGGCCCTGGTCGAGCGCCGCATCCGCCAGGTTATCGACGCCGGCGCCGACGGCGTCGTCGCCAGCCCGCACGAGGCGGCCCTGGCGCGGCGCATCGGCGGCCCGGAGTTCCTCGTCGTCACGCCCGGCGTGCGGCCCGACTGGGCGGGCCGGGACGACCAGGCCCGCGCGGCCACGCCCCGCGAGGCCCTGGAGGCGGGCGCCAGCCGGCTGGTCGTCGGCCGGCCGGTCACGGCCGCGCCCGATCCCCGGGCCGCCGCCCTGCGGATCGTCGAGGAAATGGCCGGGACCCAGGACCTTTCCGGCTCGCGATGAGCCGGCGTCAGCGGCGAGGCTCCATGCCCCGGCGCCCACGCGGGGCCGCGACCCGGGTCATCGCGTCCGGCCTGGCCCGGGCCCGGGGAGACCGGATCTAGTGGCAGCCGCAGCCGCCGCCCTTGTGGGGCGGTCTGTGCGGGGGGCGATGCGGCGGCCGGCGGCCCGGCCCGCCGCCGATGCTCACCCGCGCGCTGGCGCTGGCGTAGGCCGAGGCGGACGCCCCGCTCCCCGCGTAGGCGTAGCCGCCGCCTCCGCCCCCGTAGTAGACGGTGTCCGGCCCCACGCCCCCGCCGCCCCAGAAGAAGGCGTCGCCCAGGCGGATCTCGCCGCCGCAGGGCGCGGCGCAGGTCGGCGGCGCGGCGCAGCAGGGCGGCGCGACCGGAGCGCAGTTGGTCGGGCTGCGATAGTCGTAGCCGCCCCAGCAGGCATAGGCTTCCTGGCCGTAGCCGCCGCTCGCGCAGCAGGGATCGGCCGCCGGCGGCGCGGGCTGGCCCTGGCAGCAGCCGCTGGTGGTGACGCTGTAGATCGGCGCGTAGCCGGGCGGCGCGGGCGGGATCGGGGCCGGCTGCCCGCCCTGGCAGCAGTCCGAATAGACGTAGGCGTACATCGGCGCGTAGCCGGGCTGGGGTCCGGGATCGGGCGCGGGCGCGGGCGCGGCGTAGGGATAGGCATAGGCGTAGCCGGGGTCTCCCGCGGGCGGCGCGGGTTCGTGCGCCGCCGCGGCGCGGGCCAGCACGAGCACGCTGACCAGGGCCAGCGTCAGCCGTCCGATCCATCGCAGCATGGTCCGCCTCCGGCCTGGAAAGGCGGAAACCTAGGCGCCGAAGCCGGTCGGCCGCGACCGCTTGCGCGCGCGGGGCGAGACAGGGGTGGTTAAGTTTCGCGCGTCGGTCGAGGCGTCAGAAGTCGGTGACCCGGCCGCCGCGCTCCCAGTCGCCAAAGCGCGTGGGCTCGGGGCCGGCGGGTCCGCCCGCTTCCGGCGGCAGTCCGGCGGGCGTCGCCGCCGCGCGCCGCGCCGCGGCCTCCTCCAGCGCCCGGCGGGCGGCCGGGGTCAATGTCTTGCCGGGATGCGCGCCCGGCGGCGTGTCTGGCTTGTCGTCCATCGACGGGGGTTTAGCAGGCCCGGGCCGCGGGGACAGCCGCCGCTTGATCGGTCGGCCGAACCCTGTTCTCGTGACGCCGCCCGCGGGAGGCGGGCGGTTCTCTGGGGGAGGCGCCGATGCCTCGCGTATCTTCGGCCTTTTTCTTAGTCGCCGCGCTCTGCGGCCTCGCCGGCATGGTCTGGGGCAGCCACATGGGCGTCACCGGCGACCACAGCCTGCATCCGGTGCACGCCCACCTCAACCTGCTCGGCTGGGTGACCCTGGCGATCATGGGGGGCTTCTACGCCCTGCCCGGCGTTCCCGCGCCCGGGGTGCTGGCCTGGGTCAACCTGGTCCTGTCGGCGGGCGGCGCGATCCTGATGGCGGCCCTGCTGCCGCAGGTGATGATGAACCGGCTGCCCGGCCAGGTGATGATGGTCTCGGAGATTCCGATCATCCTGGGCATGGTCTGCTTCATCATCGCGGTGATCGGCAGCTGGCGACGGCCGGCCGCCGCCTGACGCGGCCCTTGCGCCGCTCGCCCGGACAGGGCACGGGGCGCGCGTGACCGTTGCCGATGACGCCGGCCTCCCCGCGCGGGAGGCGGCCGCCCAGATCCTGGAGACCGCCCTGGCGCGGCGCGCCGGCCTCGACGAGGCCCTGGCGGGCGGCGCGGCGGCGCGCCTGCCCCCGCGCGAGCGCGCCTTCGCCCGGGCCCTGGCCATGGCGGCCCTCCGCCGCCTGGGCGTCATCGACCGGATGCTGGAGCCCCGGCTGCGGCGTCCGCCGCCGGAGCGGGTCAGGACATTGCTGCGGCTGGGCGCGGCCCAGCTGTTCTGGCTGGACGTCCCCGACCATGCCGCGGTCTCCACCACCGTCGCCCTGGCCGACCGCGACCGGGCCACCCGGCCGTTCAAGGGCCTGGTCAACGCCGTCCTGCGCGGGTTGCTGCGCGACGGGCCGCCGGCCGACGACCCGGCCGCCCTGGCGCCGCCCTGGCTGCTGGCCCGCTGGACCGCCGCCTACGGCCCCGAGGCGGCGGGCCAGATCGCCGCCGCCATCGCCCGCGAGCCGGCGACCGACCTGTCGCTGCGGGATCCGGCCGAGGCCGGGGCCGTGGCGGCGGCCCTCGAGGGCGACGTGCTGCCGGGCGGCGGCGTGCGCACGACGCGACGCGGCGACCTCGCCGACTGGCCCGGCTACGCCGAGGGCCGCTGGTGGGTGCAGGACGCCGGCGCGGCGATCCCGGCGCGGCTGCTGGCGGTCGGCCCCGGCGAGACGGCCCTCGACCTCTGCGCCGCGCCGGGCGGCAAGACGCTGCAGCTGGCGGCCGCGGGCGCCGCGACCGTCGCCGTCGACCGGTCGGCCGAGCGGCTGAAGCGGTTGTCGGCCAACCTCGAGCGCGTCGGTCTCGCGGCCGAGGTCCACGCCGCGGACGCCGCCGCCTGGAACGACGGACGCCGATTCGACGCGGTGCTGCTCGACGCCCCCTGCTCGGCCACCGGCACCTTCCGCCGCCAGCCGGACGTGCTGTGGACCGCCGCCCCCGGCGACATCGCCAGGCTCGCCCAGGTCCAGGCCCGGCTGCTGGAGGCGGCGGCGGACCGGGTGAAGCCGGGCGGGCGACTGGTCTACTGCGTCTGCTCGCTGGAGCCGGAGGAGGGCGAGGCCCAGGTGCGCGCCTTCCTGGCCCGCCGGGCCGACTTCAGGCCGGCGCCGCCCGCCCCCGGCGAAGGCGGCGCGCCCGCCGCCAGCCTGACCCCCGACGGCTGGCTGCGCATCCTGCCCCATCACCTGGCCGGCGGAATCGACGGCTTCTTCGCGGCGAGGCTGACCCGGGCCTGACCCGTCCTTGTTCGGCGTCGCCCGCGCGGTTAGATCAGGGCATGGCCGCGCCCATCATCGCCCCCTCGATCCTGGCCTCCGACTTCGCCCGCCTGGGCGAGGAGTGTCGCGCCGTCGAGGCGGCCGGCGCCGACTGGATTCACGTCGACGTGATGGACGGCCACTTCGTGCCCAACATCACCCTCGGGCCCGACATCGTGAGGGCCATCCGGCCGCACGCGACGATTCCGTTCGACGTCCACCTGATGATCGCCCCGGCCGATCCCTACATCGAGGCCTTCGTGGCCGCCGGCGCCGACTGGGTCAGCGTTCATCCTGAGGCCGGGCCGCATCTGAACAGAACCCTGCGGCTGGTCCGGTCGCTGGGCGCCAAGGCCGGCGTCGTGCTCAATCCGGCGACGCCGGTCGAGGCGGTGGAATGGGTCCTGGACGACCTCGACCTGATCCTGGTGATGACCGTCAATCCCGGCTTCGGCGGCCAGAGCTTCATGGCCGGCCAGCTGAAGAAGATCGAGCGCCTGCGCGGCATGATCGACGCCGCCGGCCGCGACATCGTGCTGGAGGTCGACGGCGGGGTGACGCCGGAGACGGCTCGCCAGTGCGTCGCCGCCGGGGCCACGGCCCTGGTCGCCGGCTCGGCCGTGTTCAGGGGCGGCCCGGCCGCCTACGCCGACAACATCCGCGCCCTGAAGGGCGTCTGAGCCGGCGGGATGGACGCCCCCAGGCTGCCTTCCCCCTCCGCCGCCGCCCTCGCCGTCCAGGCCGTGGGCGAGGGCGCCCGGCGGCTGGTCGAGCGGGAATGGTTCGGCACGCCGATCCATCGCCTGGCCATCGCCCGGCCCCGCCCCGACGGCCTCGCCGCCCATCCCCGCGACCGCCGGCCCGTCGAGCCCGAGCGCGGACGCCGGATCCTGGGCGGCGTCTTCGACCTGGCCGGGACGGAGCTGGTGGTCGGTCCCAACGGCGATCCCTTCGACCGGCCCAGCCCCAATCGCCGCTTCGCGACCGCCCTGCACCGCATGGGCTGGCTGGCGGACCTGCTGGCGACCGGCGACGCCGGAGCGCGCGCCGGCCTGCGGCTGGTCATGGACTGGCGACGGGTGTTCGGACGCTGGAACAGCTTCTCCTGGTCGCCGGAGGTCCTCGAGCGGCGGGTGTTCAACCTGGCCTGCGCGGCCCGGCGGCTGGCGGCCGGGGCCTCGGACGCCGAGCGCGCCTTCATCCTCGAGGATCTCGCCCGGCAGGCACGCCACCTGGCCGACATCGGCCAGACGCCCGAGCGCGGCCTCGAGCGCGCGGTCGCCGCCGGGATCGCCGGCTGCGCCCTGGGCGGCGAGGCGGGCGAGCGGCTGATCGACCTGAGCATCGCACGCCTCAGGCGGGACCTGCCCCAGGCGGTCTCGCACGAGGGCGTGCACGCCTCGCGCTCGCCCCGCGCGGGGCTCGAGCTGCTGTTCGACCTGCTGACGCTCGACGACGCCCTGCACCAGCGCGGCCAGGCCGGGCCGGACGACCTTTCCCGCGCCATCGACCGCCTGAGCGCGGCGAGCCGCTTCTTCACCCTGCCGGACGGGCGCCTGTCGGCCTTCCAGGGCGGCGAGAGCGCCGGCCCGCGCCGGATGGCCGCCGCCCTGGCCCACGAGGACGGCGACCCCGGTCCGCGCGCCCGGACCCCGCACGGAGGCTATCATCGTCTCGAGTCGCCGGGCCTGACGGTGATGGTCGACGGCGGCGCCCCGGCTCGCGGCCGGTGGAGCGCCACGGCCTGCGCCCAGCCGGCGGCGCTGGAGATCGTGGCCGGGACCGACCGGCTGATCGTCGGCTGCGCCTGGAGCGCCGATTCCGGCGCCGCCCAGGCCCTGCGGCTGACCGACGCCGCCTCGACCGCCAACCTGGCCGACCTGTCGACCGGCGAACCCCTGCGCGGGGTCGCGGCGGCGGCGCTGGGGCCCCGGCTCGTCGGCGCGCCCCGCCAGGTCGTCGCCCGCCGCCACGAATCGGACGCCGCCGCCTGGCTGGAGGTCAGCCATGAGGGCTGGCTCAAGCGTTTCGGGCTGATCCACGAGCGCAAGCTCTACCTCGACCGCGCCGCCGACGAGCTGCGCGGCGAGGACGGGTTCCTGCCCAGGGCGGAGACCACGCTCGACGGCCCGCGCCGCTACACGCCATTCGCCGTGCGCTTCCACCTGCACCCGGACGCCCGGGCCTCCCTCGCCCGCGATGGCAAGAGCGTGCTGCTCAAGGGCCCGTCGGAACAGGGATGGTGGCTGCGCAACGACGCGGTGACGGTCGCGATCGAGGGCTCGCTGCACATCGAGGAGGGCCTGCCCCGGCGCACCGTGCAGATCGTCCTCAAGAGCCAGGCCAGCGCCGACAAGGGCGGTCGGGTGCGGTGGAAGCTGTCGCGGGCGGAGGTGTAGGCGCCGCCCGACCGCCCGGGTTGACGCGGTCGGCGACACGGCGTGGCGAACCGCGCATTGACTCGCCCACCGCCGACCGTATTTTCCGCCCCGTTCGCGTGACTGGCGCTGAGGTGGACGACCACCGGGGAGCGTGAACGCCGCGCCGTCAGGCGAAGTGTGAAGCGGCTCGCCGCCCGGACGCGCAACGGAAGGTCGTCGCGCTGTCGGACGCAGGACCGGGTTCCACGTCTGCTGACGGCGCGACCTAGCCGCGCGCCTGGGCGAGTTTTCCGACCTCTGGAGACGCCCGCATGCCCGCCGCCCCCGATTTTCCGCCCGCCCCCGACCGCGTCGCCGTCAAGCGCGCCCTGCTGTCCGTGTCCGACAAGACCGGCCTTGTGGAGGCCGCCCGCGCGCTCGCCGACCTGGGCGTCGAGCTGGTCTCCACCGGCGGCACCCGGGCGGCGATCGCGGCGGCGGGCCTGCCGGTGAAGGACGTCGCCGAACTGACCGGCTTTCCCGAGATGATGGACGGGCGGGTCAAGACCCTGCACCCGGTGGTGCACGGCGGCCTGCTGGGCGTGCGCGACGCCGAGAGCCACGCCGCCGCGATGGCCGAGCACGGCATCGGCGGCATCGACCTGCTGTACGTCAGCCTCTACCCCTTCGAGCAGACCGTGGCGGCCGGCGGCGATTTCGCCGCCTGCGTCGAGAACATCGACATCGGCGGCCCGGCGATGATCCGCTCGGCGGCCAAGAACCACGGCTATGTCGCCGTCTGCACCGATCCGGCCGACATGGACGAGGTCCTTGCGGCGCTGAAGGCCGAGGGGACCACGACCCTGGAGCTGCGCCGGGCGCTGGCCGCCCGCGCCTTCGCCCGCACCGCCGCCTACGACGCGGCCATCTCGACCTGGTTCGCCGGCCAGCTGGGCGAGGCGCATCCGCGGCGCAAGACCTTCGCCGGGACCCTGATCCAGACCATGCGCTATGGCGAGAACCCGCACCAGGCGGCGGCCTTCTACGCCGCCGGCCCGGCGCGCCCGGGCGTGGCGACCGCCCGCCAGCTGCAGGGCAAGGACCTCAGCTACAACAACATCGCCGACACCGACGCGGCCTTCGAGCTGGTCGCCGAGTTCGCCGATCCGGCCTGCGTCATCGTCAAGCACGCCAATCCCTGCGGGACGGCGACGGGCGGCTCGCTGCTCGAAGCCTACCAGCGGGCGCTCGCCTGCGATCCGGTGTCGGCCTTTGGCGGCATCGTGGCGGTGAACCGGCGGCTGGACCGGGCGGCGGCCGAAGCCATCGTCGAGGTGTTCACCGAGGTGGTCATCGCCCCCGGGGCGGACGCGGACGCCGTCGCCGTCTTCGCCGCGAAGAAGAACCTGCGCCTTCTTGTGGCCGACTCCCTTCCCGACCCGCGGGCGGCGGGCGAGGTGTTCCGCTCGGTCGCCGGCGGCTTCCTGGTCCAGTCGCGCGACGCCGCCCTGATCACGCCGGCCGACCTGAAGGTCGTCACCCGGCGGGCCCCGACGCCGGTCGAGGTCGCCGACATGCTGTTCGCCTTCACCGTCGCCAAGCACGTGAAGTCGAACGCCGTCGTCTTCGCCCGCGGCGGCCAGACCCTGGGCATCGGCGCGGGCCAGATGAACCGCAAGGACAGCGCCCGCATCGCCGCCATCCGGGCCGCCGACTTCGGTCTCGACCTCAAGGGGTCGGCCTGCGCCTCGGAGGCCTTCTTCCCCTTCGCCGACGGCCTGATCCAGGCGGCCGAGGCCGGCGCCACGGCGGTGATCCAGCCGGGCGGCTCGATCCGCGACGAGGAGGTGATCGCCGCCGCCGACGAACGCGGCGTCGCCATGGCCTTCACCGGCGTGCGGGTCTTCCGGCACTGACTTGACGATGTGAGCGCTCGCTCACATACTGGGTTCATGACCGGCCCAGCCCGAACCGTCGCCGACCACGCCGCCTTTCTGGCGCCGCGAGGGTTCACGGTGAAGAAGCCGTTCGGGCCGGGGCCCTTCCCCGTGGCCGTGCAGATGCACGGTTGCGCGGGGAGCCAGCCGTTCCAGCACCGCTATGCCGACGACGCCGTGCGCGCGGGGGCGGCGGTGGTGATCGTCGACAGCCTGAAGCCGCGCGGCATGACCCGCACCGACGGCAGTCTGTTCGTATGCAGCGGCATGACCCTGCGCGGAGCGCAGCGCGCCGCCGACCTGCACGCGGTGCTGCACTGGCTGAAGGAGCAGAGCTGGGCCGACAGCGGGCGGGTGTTCGCGGCCGGCTGGAGCCATGGCGGCTGGACGATCATGGACGCCCTGGCCCAGGGCGAGGCGGCGGCGCGGATGACCGGACTGACCGACGCCCGGCCCGGAGCGCTGCGGGCCATTCGCGGGACGCTGCTGGTCTATCCCTACGCCGCCTTCCCGTCCCTGACCTCGCGCCGGGGCTGGGGCGAGGCGCGGCCGAAGGTGTTCTCGATCCTGGGCGGCAGGGACCAGGTGGTCGGGGTGAAGCATCCGCAGAAATCCCTGGAGCGGCTCAGGCGCGACGGGCTGCAGGTCGACACCCTGCTGCTGCCCGAGGCCACCCACGCCTTCGACGACGACGACGCCAACGACCCGCGCACGAAGTACCGCAAGGACTACGAGGACCAGGCCAGGGCCTACTACGCGGCGGCGCTCAGGACGGCTTTCGCCTGAAGCGAACCACGGTTCCTGCCGCGACGCCGAACACCAGCGCCCAGAAATGCCCTGGCTTGATGCCGCCATGGGCGGCGACGAACAGGTCCAGGGCCACGGCGATCGCGACGCCGATCACCGCCGTCGCGACGCCCGGCCAGCGCATCCCGCCCGCCACAAGGGCGAAGCCGCAGAGGGCGAGGTAGGCCTGCGACGCGCCGGACACGAAGGCGGTGGGATCCTCGATCGCCGACGCGAACTGACCGACGCAGCCGCCGACCAGAGCCATCAGCGCCGGCAGAATCCGGCCGTGCCGCGCCTCCGACGACGTGCCGACCACGCCGATGACCATGGCGTTCAGCAGCATGTGCGGCGCCTTCACGTGAAGCCACTGCGAGGCGACCAGCCGCCAGCCGTCCGCCAGGTCGAGGTCCGCCCCCTTGAAGGCGCCGAACGCGACCAGGTCGCGCGAGTGCTGCGAGGTCAGCGGCGACTGGCCGAGCGCGACGGCCACGGCCGACCAGACGACCACGATGCTGATCGCCCAGACAACGGAGGGGGACAGGAGCCCCTTCGAGAGCCCCCGCCGCGCCAACTAGCTCGCCGCAACGTTGGCCAGTTCGCGCAGGGCGGCGTTGGCGATGGTGAGCTTGGCGAAGGTCCAGCCGCCGCCCGCGCCCTCGATCTCCTCGATGGTGCGCCGCACCGCCCGGCCGGGTCCGGAGTGCATCTGCGCCCAGGACGCCACCGTCGCCTTGGCCGCGTCGTTGTCGGCGCCGGCGTCGGGACTGCCGGCGAAGCCGATGACGGCCCGGGCCACCTGGGCCTGCTCGGCCAGCATGTCCTCGATCAGCCGCCGCACGGCCATGCGCTCGAAATGGTCGCCGCCGCGCTTCTCGCCCGCCGCCGCCCGCAGCCGGTCGAAGCTGAACGCCGCGCCGATCTGGTGGTACAGCCGCGCCGCCGCCGGTGCCGGCCAGCCCCGGTCGCCGGCCAGATCGACCAGCTCGGCGGCGGTGGTCAGCGGCTGGATCGCCGCGATCTCCTGGGCCAGCGCCTCGGGGGCGCCGTCCTTCGCGAAGGACGCCGCCCGCTTCGCCACCGCCTTCTGCTCGAACGCCGAAAGGATGCCGGGGGTCAGGGCGCGCAGTTCGGCCATCGCCGGCCCGTAACGGTCGACCAGCGCCTGCACCCCGCCCGCGCCGGCCCGGCGGGCGAGCCAGAAGGTCTGGCTGCGCAGGCTGTGCGCCAGGGCCCGGAACAGGGCCAGCTGGCCCTCGGCGGCGACCTTGCCGTCCAGCGCCGCCACGGCGTCCCAGCTGTCCTGGAAGCGCAGGATGCGCCGGGCCGCCTCGAAGCCGGTGACCAGGGCCCCGGTGTCGACCCCCGCGGCCGCCCGCAGGCGCGCGGGGAAGGTCGGGCCGCAGATGTTGATCAGCTCGTTGTCGATCACCGTCGCGATGATCTCACGCCGCAGCCGGTGTCGCCGCATTTCCTCGCCGAACCGGCCGAGCGGAATGGGGAAATAGCCGGTCAGGGTCGCCTCGAAGGCCGGGTCGTCCGGGGCCTTGGAGACGACGATCTCGTCGAACAGGTCGAGCTTGCCATAGGCCAGCAGCACGGCCAGCTCCGGCCGGGCCAGGCCCTTGCCGGCCGCCGCCAGGTCGAGGATCTGGGCCGCGTCGGGCAGGCCCTCGACCCGCCGGTCGAGGCGGCCCGAAGCCTCCAGCTCGGCCATGAAGCGGGCGTGGTTGTCGAGCTCGCCGGCGGCGTCCTGCTCCAGCAGCGACAGGGCCAGGGTCTGGTCGTAGTTGTGGGCCAGCACGTGCTCGGCGACTTCGTCGGTCATCGAGGCCAGCAGCTTGTCGCGCGCCGGCCGGGTCAGGCCCCCGCCGCGCTCTGCCATGCCGGTGAGGATCTTGATGTTGACCTCGTGGTCGGAGCTGTCGACCCCGGCCGAATTGTCGATGGCGTCGGTGTTGATCCGGCCGCCGCCGCGCGCGAATTCGATGCGGCCGGCCTGGGTCAAGCCCAGGTTCGCCCCCTCGCCGACCACCTTGACCCGCAGCTCGACGCCGTTGACGCGGATGGCGTCGTTGGCCTTGTCGCCCGCGTCGGCCTGGCTCTCGCCCCGGGCCTTCACATAGGTGCCGATGCCGCCGAGATAGAGCAGCTCGGCCCGGGCCCGCAGGATCGCCATCATCAGCTCGGCGGGCGAGGCGGTCTCGCCGCGGATGTCGAGCGCCGCGCGGATCTCCGGCGACAGGGGGATCGACTTCAGCGCCCGCGAGAAGACGCCGCCGCCCGCTGAGATCAGGCTCTTGTCGTAGTCGTCCCAGGATGAGCGCGGCAGCTCGAACATCCGCTTGCGCTCCTTCCAGGACCGGGCGGGATCGGGATTGGGATCGACGAAGATGTGGCGGTGGTCGAAGGCGGCGATCAGCCGGATGTGCCTGCTGAGCAGCATGCCGTTGCCGAACACGTCGCCCGACATGTCGCCGACGCCGACGACGGTGAAGTCCTCGGCCTGGATGTCCTTGCCGGCCTCGCGGAAGTGGCGTTTGACCGCCTCCCAGGCGCCGCGGGCGGTGATGCCCATGACCTTGTGGTCGTAGCCGGCCGAGCCGCCGGAGGCGAAGGCGTCGCCCAGCCAGAAGCCGTAGGAGACCGCCACGCCGTTGGCGATGTCGGAAAAGGTCGCCGTGCCCTTGTCGGCGGCGACCACCAGGTAGGGGTCGTCGCCCTCGTGGGCGATCACGGCGGGCGGACGCACGACATTGTTGTCGGCGTCGATGTTGTCGGTGAGGTCGAGCAGGCCGAACAGGAAGGTCTGGTAGGCCCGGATTCCCTCCGCCCGCACGGCCTCCGGGGCGCCGCCGCGCGGCAGCTGCTTGGGATAGAAGCCGCCCTTGGAGCCGACCGGCACGATGACGGCGTTCTTGACCTGCTGGGCCTTGACCAGGCCGAGCACCTCGGTGCGGAAGTCGTCGCGCCGGTCGGACCAGCGCAGGCCGCCGCGGGCGACCGGTCCGAACCTGAGATGGACGCCTTCGACATGCGGCGCCCAGACGAAGATCTCGCGGAACGGCCTCGGCGCGGGCAGGTCGTCGAGCTCGCGGCTGGCGACCTTGAAGCTGATGTAGGGCTTGGGTTCGCCGTCCGGACCGGTCTGGTAGAAGTTGGTCCGCTTGACCGCGCCGACCAGCAGGCCGAGGCGGCGCAGCACGCGGTCGTGGTCGAGGCTCTCGACGGCCTGGAGGGCGGAGACGATCTCCTCGGTCACCGCCGCGGCCCGGGCCTCGCGCGACTTCAGGTCGGCGGCGCTGGTCGGGTCGAACTTGACGGCGAACAGCTCGAGGATCAGCCGGGCGACGCCGGGGTGGTCGCTGAGGGCCTGTTCCTGGACCGCCTGGCTGGGATCGAGCCCCGACTGCTGGCGGTAGCGCGCGAGCGCCCGGACCAGGGCCGCCTCGCGCCAGGACACGCCCAGCTCGAGCACCAGGCGATTGAAGCCGTCGCTTTCCGTGCGGCCGGTCCAGACGGCGGTGAAGGCGGCCTCGAAGGCGTCCTTGACCTCGGCGAACACCAGGTGCTCGCCGCGCCGGTCCTCGAGCAGGAACTCGTGCACCCAGACCGTCTCGCGCGCGCCGTCGGCGGCCAGGGGCGACAGTTCGAAGGCGTCTTCGATCAGCGCCTTGAGGCCCATGTGCTCGAGGATGGGCATGACGTCGGCGAGGGCGGCGGCGCCGCCGCGCCGGTAGATCTTGAACCGGAAGCGGATCGACGGATCGCCCACCTGCCGGAAGGCCCGGGTGCGGAACTCGTCAGACCCCATGGAGTCGATCTCGGCGAGGTCGGCGAGGGCTTCATCGGCATGGTAGAATTCGCGGTAGCCGCTGCTGAACGCCCCCGACCAGCGGGCCAGGGCGGCGGGAACGTCGGCGAAGGTCCCGGCCGTGCGCACGGCGGCCTCGAAGCGATCCTCCCAGGTGCGGGCGGCCTCGGCGATGTCGGCCTCGACCACGGCGAGATCGGGTTCGGCATGGCGCCCCGGCTCGACCCCGAGGATGAAGTGCACCCGCGCCAGGGGCGCGTCGGAAAAGCTCGGATACCAGGCCGAGACCCGCGCCCCGAAGGCCTGGGCCAGGATGCGCCCGGCCTTCGCCCGCACCCCCGAATCGTACCGCTCGCGCGGCACGAACAGCAGGATCGAGATGAAGCGGTCGAAGGGGTCGCGGCGGCAGAACAGGCGCACCCGCGGACGGTCGAACAGGTGGAGCACGCCCAGTGCCAGAGACAGCAGTTCATCCTCGCCGGTCTGGAACAGCTCGTCCCGCGGCCAGGTCTCCAGGATGTTGCGCAGGCGCTTGTCGTTGTGGCCGCCGGCCGAGACGCCCGCGCGGGCCAGCACGTTGGCCACCTTGCGCCGGATCATCGGCACGTCGGGCGCGGGCTTGTCGTAGGCCTCGGCGGTGAACAGGCCGACGAAGCGCACCTCGCCCGAGGGCCGGCCGTCGGGGCCGTACAGCTTGATCCCGATGTAGTCCATGTAGGCCCGGCGATGCACGCGCGAGCGCAGGTTGGACTTGGCCACGATCAGCGGCGAGTCGGTCTCGATGTGCCGCTTCAGCTGCTTGGAGAGGATGGCGGGCTCGCTGGTCCGGCGCAGCACGCGCCGCTGCTGGTCGCGCAGCAGGCCCAGGCTTCCCTCCGGCTTGTACACCGGCTCCTCGGCCGCGTAGCCGCCGTCGGCGGTGCGGGGATAGTCGTAGACCCGGGCGCCGAGGAAGACGAACTGGTCGTCGGCCAGCCATTCGAGGAAGGCGATGTCCTCGGCGCGCTCCTCGTCCGTCACCTGGGCCGGCGCGGTGGCCAGACCGGCGAGGGTGGCGCGCATCAGCGCCTTCATGGCCTCGAAGTCGCCCACGGCCATCCGCACATCGGCGAGCAGGCCCCGCACGCCCTCGAGCAGCGCGTCGGCGCGGTCCTCGCCGACCGGGTCGAGATGGACCTGGATCATCGACAACCTGCGGCCGTCGCGCTCCACCAACGGGTGGAACATGGCTCGCACCGGAAATCCGGTCTCGGCGATCTCGGCCATGATCGAATCGACCAGGAAGGGCCGGTCGGGCTGGACGATCTCGAGCAGGTCGCGGCCGAGGTCCGCGCCGTCGCCGGCCGTCCAGGGGCGCAGCCGGACGGCGGCCTCCTCGCCGGCCAGGGTCTCGCCGAACCGCCAGAGATCGGCGAACAGCCCGGCGAGGTCGGCGGTCGCCACGTCGGGCAGCTCTTCCGGCGAGAGGTCTCGGGCGATCTGGGCGAGGAAGGCGGCCTCCGCCCCGGCCGGCGCGCCGGCTTTTCGGCCCAGGGCCGTCGCGAAGGCGGTGGCGAGAGTGTCGGCGTCGAGGCCCGGCGTGGCCGGGTGAAGGCTTGCGCCCTTCATCGCGATTCCCCGTGAGATTTTCCAACGAGCGTCGCCCGCTTGGGAAGCGGATGAACCGCGACCCGGGCTTGAAGGCAAGAACTTTCCGCGGCGATCAGCCGGTGACGTTCCGCGCGGAACCGGAAACGAATACGCCGCCGGAGGGGGGGTCCGGCGGCGCCACTCGGTCCTCGCCAGGGGAAGGCGGGACTTTCATCCTGGCGCCGCTTTCGGGGGGAGGAAGGGCGCCAACCGGTCCGGCGGCTGGGGGGAAGCGGGCCGGACACTCCGTCAGATAGGGGCCGGTCGGCGGGGATCAAGGGGCGGCGTCCGATTTTCCGAACAGCCGACCCGGACGCCGGCGCCGGCCGGTCTCGTCGAGCCCCTGCGGATCGCCGTTCTCGCTCATCAGCACCGCGATCCAGCGCGACCCGTCGAACTCGGCGAGGATGATCATCGCCATCACCGCCAGCGGCGTCGACAGGAACATCCCCGGCAGGCCCCACAGCGCGCCCCACAGCGCCAGCGACAGCAGCACGACCACCGGATCGATGTTCAGGCTGTCGCCCTGCATCTTGGGCTGCACCAGGTTGCCGACCACGAACTGGATCAGCCACAGCACGCCGAGCAGCGCCGGCGCCTTCCACAGCGCCGCGAACTGGATCAGGGCGAACGCCGGCGGCAGCACGATCCCGACGAAGCCGCCGATGATCGGGATGTAGGAGGCCAGGAAGATCAGGAAGGCCCAGAACAGGGCGTTGTCCAGGCCCATGAGCATCATGGTCAGCCAGGAGGCGAAGGCGATCATCAGCCCGGTGACCGTCTGGACCCACAGGTAGCGCTCGACCCCGTAGCGGATGCGGTTGAAGATCTGCACCGCTTCCTGGCGTTCGCGGTTGTGCGGAAACAGGGCGACGATCTTGCGCTTGAAGCCGCGCCGGGCGGCGATGATGAAGCCCAGGTAGATCAGCACGAAGAAGGCGTCGGACACCACGCCCTGCAGACCCTGGCCGAACTGCAGCAGCCAGGCGCGCAGGTCGATGTCGCGGATCAGCTCGGTCAGCGGCCGGGGCGGCTCCAGGCCGGCCAGGGCGGCCAGCCGGCCGATCGTCGCGTCCAGCCGGGGCCCGTAGCCGACCAGCTCCTCGACGAAGGCGCGGGCGTTGTCGGCGACCACCAGCACGGCCACCCCGAAGATCGACAGCGACAGCAGGATGGCCACCGTCAGCGACAGGGCGTCCGGCAGGAACGGCCACCGCTTCTCCAGCCGGCGGGCGAAGCTGTCGACCATGATGGCCAGGAACAGCGCCAGGGCCAGGGGGGTCAGGATGCCGCGCAGCCAGGCGAGGGCCGCGCCCGCGGCGATCGCCGCCAGGATCACCAGGGCGTTGCGGGCGACGATCTCCGAGCGCGCCCGGACCGGCGGGGCGGGCTCCGCCGGCGGCTTGGCCGCGGTCCTGGTCGCCGGTTTGCGGGCCATCGGAAGCCTCCGTCTCGCCCGCGAGTCTCCGGGGCGTCGGCGGTTCCGTCAATGCGCCCGGCGGGGTCGCGGCCGTCGCCGGAGCCTTCGCTCGCGGTCCGGACCCTATGCCGCCCTCTTCCGTTTACGCAGGACGGTCGCGGCGACCGCCGAGACCGGCGCGCCGCAGGTCCAGGCCGTCAGGGTGTCGGCCGGCGCCGGGCGGCCGATGGCGTAGCCCTGCACCTCGGCGCAGGCCTCGCCGCGCAGGAACTCCAGCTGCTCGGGCGTCTCCACCCCCTCGGCCACCACCGGGATGTCCAGGCTGCGGCCCAGGCCCAGCACCGCCTTGACGATCACGGTCGCCCGCTCGTCGCGATGAATGTTCTCCACGAAGCTCTTGTCGACCTTGATCTTGTCGAAGGGGAAGGACTGCAGGGTCGAGAGCGAGGAGAAGCCGGTGCCGAAGTCGTCCATGGCGATGCGCACGCCCAGCGCCTTCAGCCGGCGCAGATTGTCCAGCGCCCGCTGGTAGTCCTTGAACAGGGCGCTCTCGGTGACCTCCAGCTCCAGGCGCATGGGCGAAAGGCCCGCCTCGATCAGGATCTCGTGGACCAGCTGGGGCAGGTTGGCCTGGTTCAGCTGCAGCGGCGAGAGATTGACCGCGATGCAGAGCGGCTTCTCCCAGCCGGCCGCTTCGGCGCAGGCCTTGCGCAGCACCCATTCGCCGAGCGGGATGATCAGGCCGGTCTCCTCGGCCAGCGGAATGAAGTCGAGCGGCGGGATCATGCCGCGGGTCGGGTGCTTCCAGCGGACCAGGGCCTCGAAGCCGCAGATCTCGCCGTCGCTGGCGCGGGCCTGGGGCTGGTAGTGGACCACCAGGTCCTCGTCGAGGATGGCCTGACGCAGCTCGCGGGCGAGATTGCGGCGCTCGCGGATGGTCTCGTCCATCTCGCGCTTGAAGAAGCGGTAGGCCCCGCGGCCGCCCTCCTTGGCGCGGTAGAGGGCCATGTCGGCGTTGGCCAGCAGGGCCTCGCCGGTGCGGCCGTCGTCGGGGAACAGGGAGACGCCGAGGCTGGCGGCCATCGACAGGTCCTGGCCCTCGAACGTGACGCCGGTCTTCAGCGTCTCGAGCAGCGACCCGGCCAGCTCGGCGGCGGCGGTGGGCTGGTCGCGGTCGGTGATCTGCACCACCACGAATTCGTCGCCGCCGAGACGGGCGGCGAACGAGGGCGCGGCGACCGCGGCCTGAAGCCGGCGGGCGGCCTCGACCAGCACCGCGTCCCCGGCCAGGTGGCCGTGCAGGTCGTTGGCCTCCTTGAAGTGGTCGAGGTCGACGCAGATCAGGGCCAGGGTCTCGCCGGACGCCTCGACCCGGTCGAGAGCGGCGTTCAGGCGCGACTGAAGCGCGTTGCGGTTGGGCAGGCCGGTCAGCCCGTCGTGTTCGGCCAGATAGCGGATCTTCTCCTCGGCGGACCGGCGCTCGCGCAGGTCGCGGATGGCCAGCACCGTCAGGCCCTTGGTCTCGAAGCGGGCGCCGTCGTCCATCAACCGGGCGAACACCTCGACCGGCACGGCCCCGCCGCCGCCGACCGGATGCAGCCAGCCTTCGCGGCGGTCCGCCTCGGTGCAGAGCCCCTGGGCGTCCTCGAACGACAGCAGCGCCTCGTCGAAGGGCTTGCCGAGCAGATCCTCGAGCGGCGCCCCGGCCAGTTCGCAGAAGGCGGCGTTGGCGTCCTTGATGACGCCGTTCTGGACGACCACGATGCCTTCGTAGGCGGCGTTGGCCAGGGTGCGGATGCGCTCGAGGGCCGAGCGGCTGGTGGCCGACTCGATCAGCACCGCGCCCAGGCCGCCCAGCACGATCAGGCCGGTGATGGTCGCCACGGCCAGGGTCATGATGGCGCCCGAGAGCAGCTGGTCGGGCACCACGACGCCGGCGTCGGGGACGATGGTGATGGCCCCCATGCCGGTGAAGTGCAGGGCGCAGACGCCGAGCGTCATCATCACCGCGGCCAGGGTCTGGCGCAGGCCCGAGCGGGCGTCGTCGGCGACCAGCAGGGCGGCGGTCGCGCCCAGCACGCCCAGCGCCACCGAGGCCCCGATGGTCGCGCCCTCCCAGACGATGTGGCCCTGGGTCACGAAGGACGACATGCCGGTGTAGTGCATGGCCCCGATGCCGAGGCCCAGCAGCAGGCCCCCGGCGAACTGGTTGGCGCGGTCGCGGTTGGCGGTCGCGGCGAAGAAGCCGGCGGCCATGAACATGACCGCCACCATCAGCGACATCATGGTGCCGGTGGGCGAGTAGCCGGTCTTCAGTCCGGGATCATAGGCCAGCATGGCCAGGTAGTGGGTGGCCCACACGCCCGAGCCGGCGACCAGGGCGGTCAGCAGCAGCCAGGCCCCGCGCACCAGTCCCTTGGCGCCGTTCATCCGCGAATAGAGACGGAAGGCCGTCAGCGAGGCGCAGAGGCAGACCACGCCGGCGACGAGAACCATCCTGAAATCGTGCTCTTCCACGAGGCACGAGATGACCTTGTACACGCCCCCATCTCCCCATTCTGAGGATAGTCGTCGGGAGCAGTATCGGCGCCAGGTGCAAACAAAGCGTTTCCCGAAGTCCTTCGGCCTGTTTTGGCGCGACCTGTCGTCGCAGCCGTGACCTGGCGAAATCTAACGCTTCCTTAGTCCGCCCTGGCCCAGGCTGCCACGATGGGGAAGTCGAAGCACGCCGTCGAGATCGCCGAGAGCTACGCCGCCGTCGCCGCCGCCCGGGCCAAGGGCGTCGGTTCGCGCCTGGGGCTGGCGGTGTTCCTGGCGATCTGCGCCTACATCCTGACGCCCTCGTCCTGGCCGGCGTTCTGGACGGTGGCGGTGTTCGCCGGCCAGGGACTGGACTGGCTGGCCTTCCGGAGCATCCGGCGCCGGCCCGGGGTCGTCCCGGACCGGGCGGTCCGGATCGGCTGTTTCGCCTCGACCCTGCTCAATACGGCCGTCTATTCCTCGATGACGGTCTACACCTGGCGCTACGGGGGCGACGCCGGGCGGTTGATGGCGGTGATCCAGGTGGCCGGGGGGCTGGTGCACGTCTCGCTGCAGATGCACGCCCACCGCCGGCTGCTGCTGGCCGCCGCCATCCCCCATGCGGCCTACCTGCTCGGACTGCCGACGGCGGCGGCCCTGGGCCTGGGCGGCCGGCCCGAGCCGGTGATGATCATGGGCACGGTGGCCGGCCTGCTCTACCTGGCGCACCTGGGCATGGTCGTGAAGCTGAACGTCGGGATGACGGCGGCGCTGCGGGAGGCCCGCGACCTGGCCGAACGCGAGCGCGAGCGGGCCGAGAGCGCCAGCGCCAGCAAGTCCGACTTCCTGGCCACGGTCAGTCACGAGATCCGCACCCCGATGAACGCGGTGATCGGCGCCGCCCACCTGCTGCGGCGCACCGAGCTGGCGCCCGACCAGGCCGAGCACGTGGCCATGCTGCTCAGCGGCGCGGACGTGCTCACCGGCGTGATCAACGACGTCCTCGACATCTCCAAGATCGAGGCCGGCAAGCTGACGCTGGAGGTCGTCGACTTCCCGCTGGTCGAGAAGCTGCACAGCCTGCGGCAGCTGTGGGAGCCGCGGGCGGCGGACAAGGGGATCGGCCTGCGCCTCGACCTGGATCCGGGCCTGCCGGCCGCCGTGCGGGGCGACCCGCTGCGGCTGCAGCAGATCCTGTTCAACCTGCTCTCCAACGCCGTGAAGTTCACCGACGCCGGCGAGGTGGTCCTGAAGGCCGCCGTCGACGAGCGCGCGGACGGCCCGCGACTGGTCTTCCGGGTCACGGACTCCGGCTGCGGCATGTCGCCGGAAACGGTGGAGCGGGTGTTCGCCAGCTTCGAACAGGCCCACGCCTACACCACCCGCCGCCACGGCGGCACGGGCCTGGGTCTGACCATCAGCCGGCGGCTGGCCGAAATGATGGGCGGCAGCCTGGGCGCGGCCAGCACCCTGGGCGCCGGCTCGACCTTCACCCTCGAAATTCCCCTGATCGCCGCGGCCGCCCCGGTCGCGCCCGCCCGCGAGTCGCGCCAGGCCGACGAGGACGGCGGCCGACCCCTGTCGGTGCTGCTGGCGGAGGATCACGAGGTCAACCGCCGCATCGTCTCGCTGTTCCTCCAGCCCCTGGGCTGGCGCCTGGCCATGGCCGAGGACGGCGAGCAGGCGGTGGCGATGGCCGGCGCCGAGCCGTTCGACGTCATCCTGATGGATATGCAGATGCCCGCCATGGACGGCCTGGCCGCGTCCCGCGCCATCCGCGCCGGGGGCCCCAACGCCGGGACGCCGATCGTGGCCCTGACCGCCAACGCCCTGGACCACCACCGCGCCGCCTGGGACGAGGTCGGCGCCGCCGCCTTCCTCAGCAAGCCCATCGACCCGCGCGAGCTGGTCGCCACCCTGGCCCGCGCCGCCGACGGCCGCCCCCGCGAGGCGGAGGCCAGGGCGGTCGGGACCTAGCGGACGCTTCCCGCAAAGCGAGGCGCGGCGGCGGACGAAAACGGCCCCGCGAGGGGGCCGTCTGCGTCGTCTGCGGAAGAATTTTGGAGCGGGCGATGAGATTCGAACTCACGACCCCAACCTTGGCAAGGTTGTGCTCTACCCCTGAGCTACGCCCGCGCTCCAGGGACGCCGATGACGCGTCCCGAAAAATGAGAGGCGGCTTATGGCAGAGGGGCAAACCCTTTGCAAGCGCCTCGCCGGCCCGTCCGGCCGAATCTCACACGCCCAGTTTCGGGGCCTTGAGGCGGCGCTTGTTGACGTGGTCCTTCGGAGCCGGCCCCGTGTCCTCAGGCAGCTCGCCCTTGAAGTAGTAGCGCTGCCAGGCGTCCCTGACCGCGTCCGGGTCCTGGCGGGTGAGACGGGCGTTGAACTCGGCCCGCTGGCGGTACCAGGCGTCGTACTGCAGGCGCAGGTCCTGGTTGGAGGCCAGCGAGCGCGTCACCGGCTGAATCTCGGCCATCGCCCGGTCCTGCGAGAGGGTGATGAAGCAGAAGGGTTCGCCCTTCTCGAAGCGCACCCGGCCGGGGCGGGTGAACATCCAGTTCATGGTGAAGGGGAAGGGCAGCCAGTCGGTCTCGACCAGGCCGGCCAGCGGCTGGATGCCGTCCTTGATGTGGTTGGGCGGCCCCATGGCCCACATCGACCAGCCCGGCGGGGTGCGGAACAGATAGCCCGGATGGAAGGTGACGATGCCGCGCGAGAAGTGGCTCTTCACCCAGTCGTGGAAGTCGGGATGGCCGGGGTCGGGGTCGAAGACGATGCAGTCCTGGTGCGCCCCGCCGTTCCACTCCATCGTGAAGCCCACCGGGCAGAGCAGCTCCCAGCCGGTGGTGTTGGCCATGCTCAGCGGCAGGCAGCGATAGGGGTGGCGCTCGGCGAACCTGTCCATCCAGGCCCGTTGCGGCCGGCCCGGGACGATGTCCGGCGGCCGCTGGCTGGTCGGGTAGCACTCCAGGAGCAGGGGGGCGGTCTTGGCGGTCATGACCGTTTTGTCCCGCGCCGGGGGCGGTTCCGCAAGGCCCGGCCTTTCGCTATGGCGGACGGATGAAGACCCGCGCCGACCTCCTCGCCTTCCTCGACGCCCATCGGATCGCCCATTCGACCCTCGACCATCCGGCCGTGTTCCGGGTCGGCGAGGGGGACGAGATCAAGGCGGCCCTGCCCGGCGGCCACACCAAGAACCTGTTCCTCAAGGACGCGAAGGATCAGCTGTGGCTGATCTCGGCGCTGGGCGAGACGGCGATCGACCTCAAGCGGCTGCATCCGGTGATCGGTTCGGCCCGGCTGTCGTTCGGCGCCGCGGCGCTGATGGCGCAGACGCTGGGGGTGACGCCCGGGTCGGTCACCGCCTTCGGCCTGATCAACGATACGGGGCGCAGGGTGCGATTCGTCCTCGACGCGGCGCTGGCGGCGGCCGATCCGGTCAACTTCCACCCGCTGGAGAACACGGCGACCACGGCCGTCTCCCAGGCCGGCTTCCGCCGCTTCCTGGCGGCGCTGGGGATCGAGCCCCTGATCGTGGATTTCGCGGCGATGCGGGTGGTCGACGCCTGACCGCCTCCGGGCGCCCCGCGCCGCCGGCGGCGGGAGCGGCGCCATGCGGAATGGATCATTGAACCGGAAGGCGGCTGCGACCATCTTCCACGGCGAACGTTAGAGCGCGGGCGAGGCCCGCAGACGGGACGGAGTGAATGACCCTCATCGGCGAGGGCGCGGCCCCCAGGGCCGCCGCCGGCGATCTCATCAAGGACGGCTCCGACGCGAGCTTCATGGCCGACGTCGTGGAGGCCTCGAAGACGACGCCGGTGATCGTCGACTTCTGGGCGACCTGGTGCGGACCCTGCCGCCAGCTGACGCCGGCCCTGGAAAAGGCCGTGGCCGCGGCCAACGGGGCGGTGAAGCTGGTCAAGATCGACGTCGACCGCAACCCGACCTACGCCGGCCAGCTGCGGGTGCAGTCGATCCCGACCGTCTACGCCTTCGTGAACGGCCAGCCGGTCGACGGCTTCACGGGCGCCCTGCCCGACAGCCAGGTGAAGGCCTTCGTCGACCGCCTGACCGGCCCGCCGCCGGCCTCCGAGATCGACGAGCTGATCGGCGCGGCCCGCGAGTCTCTGGCGCTGGGCGACATGGGCGGCGCGGCCCAGGGCTTCGCCGCGGCCCTGCAGATGGACCGCGCCGACGTCCGCGCCATCGGCGGGCTGGCCCGGGTCTACGTCGCCGGCGGCGATCTTGAGCGCGCGGCCGAGGTGGTCGCCCTGGCGCCGCCCGACGCGAAGGATCCCGATCTCGACGCCGCCCGCGCCGCCCTCGCCCTGGCCGCGGGCGCGTCGTCAGAGACGGCGGCGTTCGAGCGGGCGCTGGCCGCCGACACCGACGATCACCAGGCGCGCTACGATCTCGCCGGCGCCCTCGCCGGCCAGGGCCGGCTGGAGGCGGCGGCCGACCAGCTGCTGACCATCATCGAACGCGACCGCGACTGGAACGACCAGGCGGCGCGCCGGCAACTGCTGACGGTGTTCGAGGCGGCCGGCCTCAATTCCGAGGTCGCCAGGCAGGGGCGGCGGCGATTGTCGTCGATCCTCTTCAGCTAGGAGGGCGTCATGGCCACGGGATATCGCAAGTCGACCGACCTGCCGCAGGCCATTCCCGTGTTTCCCCTCGACGGGGCGCTGCTGCTGCCCGGCGGCCAGCTGCCGCTGAACATCTTCGAGCCGCGCTATCTCAACATGATCGACGATGTCATGGCCGGCGACCGGCTGGTCGGCATGGTCCAGACCCGCGGCGGCGAACGCGGGCGGCCGGCCCTGGCGCCGGTCGGCTGCGTGGGCAAGGTCACCGCCTTCGCCGAAACGCCCGACGGCCGTTATCTGATCACCCTGACCGGGGTCTCGCGCTTCCAGGTGGGCGAGGAGCTGCCGGTGCACACGCCCTATCGGCAGGTGCGCGCCCGCTTCGGCCCCTATGAGGGCGATCTCGAGCCCAGCCAGGCGCCCCCCGATATCGACCGCTCGCGGTTCCTGCGGGCGCTGGGCCGCTACCTGGACCAGCGCGACATCGGCGTCGACTGGGAGACCGCCGAACAGGCCCCGGCCGACGCCCTGGTCAACAGCCTGGCCATGGGCCTGCCCTTCGATCCGGCCGAGAAGCAGGCCCTGCTCGAGGCCTACAGCCTGCGGGACCGGGCCGACGCCCTGGTCGCCCTGCTGGAGATCGACGGCGCCGCCGCCGATGACGAGCCGCCGTCCCTGCAGTAGAAGGCGCCCATGACCGATCCCGCCCCCGTCACCGTCGAGCCGGACCCGCGCCTGCTTGAAATCCTGGTCTGCCCGGTCACCCAGGGCCGCCTGACCTACGACCGCGACAAGGGCGAGCTGGTCAGCCCGTCGGCCAGGCTCGCCTACCCCGTCCGCGACGGCGTGCCGATCATGCTGCCGGAGGAAGCGCGGACTCTCGAGGACTGACGCCGCGGGGTCGGCCCCTACAGCGCCTCGCCCCTCAGCAACCTCGGCAGGTCGCCGACCGCGCCGCCGGCTTCGTGCATGAAGAAGCGGCGGGCCGGGCCGATGCGGTTGACCGCGGCCATGCCCGCGCCGCGCGCCAGGCGGACCAGCGGGTGGTCGTTAGAGAACAGCCAGACGAAGGCGTCCATGCCGGCGGCCAGGGTCATGGTGTCGAACCGGCGCCAGGCGGCGTAGCGCTCCAGCACCGCCTCGGAGCCGATGTCCTCGCCCAGACGCAGGGCCTCGACCAGAACCTCGGCCAGGGCCGCCGCGCCCTTTAGTCCCAGGTTCAGTCCCTGGCCGGCGATCGGATGGACCCCGTGCGCCGCATCGCCGAGCAGGGCCAGCCGCGGCGCGCAGAACGATTCGGCCAGGGCCAGGGAAAGCGGGTAGGCGAACACCGGACCGACCACCTCCACCCCGCCCAGGAACTCGCCGAATCGGCGCGTCAGATGGGCGTGGAACACCTCCGGCCGGGCCGTCTTCAGGGCCTCGGCCCGGTCGCGCCGTTCGGTCCACACCAGGCTGGCGCGGTTGTCGGTCAGAGGCAGGATGGCGAACGGCCCGCCGGGCAGGAAGTACTCGTGCGCGACGCCGCCGTGGGGGCGTTCCAGCCTGACGGTGCAGACGACGCCGGTCTGGGGATAGTCCCAGCCCACCGTCTCGACGCCCGCCGCCCGCCGCACGGCCGAGCCGCGCCCCTCGGCCCCGACCGCCAGCGGCGCGGTCAGGGTTCGGCCGCCGGCCAGGGCGACCCGGGCCCGGTCGGGCCCGACCTCGACCCCGGTCACCCGCTCGGGGGCCAGCACCGGGATGCCGGCCGCCGTCACCGCTTCGGCCAGAGCCGCCCGGATGCGGCGGTTCTCCAGCATGTAGCCGAGCGGCTCGCCCTCGACCCGGTCGGCGATCTCGGCGGCGTCGAAATGCAGGAAGAAGGGCGTCTGGCCCGGCGTCGCCGCCCCGGGGCTGCGGCCGTCGGTGACCAAGATCTCGTCCATGCGCTGGGCGTGCGGCTCGAGCAGCGGCGCCAGGCCCAGCCGCCGCCACTGGCGGAAACAGGAGAAGGCGATCGCCGAGGCGCGACCGTCGAACTCGGGCGCCAGCTGGGCGTCGAACGGCGCCGGGTCGACGAGGATGGGCTCGACCCCCGCGCTCCTGAGGGCCAGCGCCAGGGTCGCGCCGGCCATGCCGGCCCCGGCGATGATGACGTCGGCGTCGAAGCTGGACACAGTCAGTAGGGCACCTGGGGTTCGGCCTTCTGGCTCTCGAGAATGTCGCCGACGGGATCGGCCGCCGGGGCCGCGGGCCGCGGCCGGGTCGGCGCTTCGGGGGCCGGGGGGGGCGGCCGGGCGGGCTGCGCGATCTGGGGCGGCGGGGCGACCGGCGGACCGTCGATCGTCGGCGGCGGAACGGCCGGACCCTCCGCCTCGTCCGCCGCCTCGGCCGGCCGGGTCGCGGCCGGCCCCTCGGGCGTCTGCGCGAACGGACGGGCCGCCTCGGCGTCGATCGGCGCCGCCTCGCGGATGCCGTCGGCGGTCGTCAGGGCCGGGGCGCCGACGGGGTCCGCGCCCGTGTACCAACCCGGCGGGTTGCGCCGGATCTGGTCGCGGAAACCGAGATACAGCCCCAGCACGGCGCAGCCGGCCAGGAACAGGGCGACCCAGCGCAGGGCGGGCGGCGTGGAGACAACAGTTGCCATCGCCCCGCAGGCTACCGCGAGCCGGTCCGCGACGAAAGCGCCACGGGACGTTGAATTATGGACGATCGCGTCCATTTATCCATTGCGTCGACGTCGGGCGGAGGCTATCGCCGGCCCTGCGGCGGGGCGACAGCGTCCTTCCGCTCGAGTTCAGGGGCAGCCGATGGCGTCCATTCCCAGGCGAAAACTGGTTCCGATGATCGCGGGCGGCGTCGTCGCCCTGGCGCTGGCCGTGGGCGGCGGTTTCTGGTGGGCCGACAAGCAGGCATTCGAGAAGACCGACAACGCCTTCGTCCAGGCCGACACCGTGCAGGTCAGCCCGCAGGTGTCGGGCTACGTGGTCGAGGTCCTGGTCGCCGACAACCAGCATGTCGAATCCGGCCAGGTGCTGGCCCGCATCGATCCGACCAGCTTCCAGGCCAGGCTCGACCAGGCGCTGGCCAACGTCGCGGCCCTGGAGGCCGCCGTCGGGGCGGTCGACGACAAGGCCCGGCTGGAGCAGGCGATGATCGCCGAGCGGGCCGCCGGCGTCGCCAGCGCCAGGGCCGAGGCCGGGCGCATGGAGGCCGACCTCAAGCGCTATCGCGACCTGGCGGAGAAGGGCTGGGTCTCGGACCAGAAGCTGACCTCCGTCCAGGCCGGCGCGGCCCAGTCGTCAGCCTCCGTCGCCCAGGCCCAGGCCGCGCTCGAGGCCGAGCAGCGCGCCGCGGCCGCCCTCGGCTCGGCGCGGGCCCAGACCCTGGCCCAGGTGGCCGCCGCCCGGGCGGCGGTCGAACAGGCCCGCCTGGACCTGGAGCGGACCGTCATCCGCGCCCCGGTCGCCGGCGTCGTCGGCGCCCGGGCGGTGCGGCCCGGCCAGCTGGTCCAGCCCGGGCTGTCGCTGATGAGCGTGGTGCCGCTGGGCAAGGCCTTCGTGGTCGCCAATTTCAAGGAGACCCAGGTCGCCCGCCTGCGCATCGGCCAGCCGGTGGAGATTCGCGCCGACGCCTTCGGCCGCAAGGCGATCAGGGGCCGGGTCGAGAGCTTCGCCCCCGCCACGGGCGCCGAGTTCGCCCTGATCCCGGTGGAGAACGCCGTCGGCAACTTCACCAAGATCGCCCAGAGAATACCGGTGCGCATCGTGGTCGACGACAGCGAGCCGCTGGCCGCGGCGCTGCGGCCGGGCCTGTCGGTCGAGATCCGGGTGGACGTCCGCGGCCGCACCGGCCCCAGCTTCGCCGAGGCCGGGCTGGCGCGGCCGCAGTACGCCCGCGCCGGCCAGTCCCGCTAGCGCCATGACGGCGGCCACCTTCACCGGCCCCGACGCGCCGTCCGTCCCGCGCGCGGCCCCCGCCGTCGACTGGATGAAGCTGTTCCTCGGCTTCGGCGGCATGGCGATCGGCCAGTTCATGGCCATCCTCGACATCCAGATCGTCGCCGCCTCCCTGCCGCAGATCCAGGCGGGCGTCAGCGCCAGCGCCGACCAGGTCAGCTGGATCCAGACCGCCTACCTGATCCCCGAGGTGGTCATGATTCCGCTGTCGGCCTACCTGTCGCGGCTGTGGGGCACCCAGAAGGTGTTCATCGCCAGCTGCGGCGGCTTCCTGCTGATGAGCGTGCTGGCGGGCCTGTCCACCAACATCGACATGATGATCGTCTTCCGGGCCCTGCAGGGCTTCGTCGGCGGCGCCATGGTGCCGACCGTGTTCGCCACGGCGTTCAGCGCCTTCCCGCCCGAACGGCGGGTGACCGCCAATGTCGTCACCGGCATGATCGTCACCCTGGCCCCGACGGTCGGACCGACGCTGGGCGGGCACCTGACCGACTGGCTGGACTGGCGCTGGCTGTTCTTCATCAACATCGGCCCGGGCCTGCTCAGCCTGTTCCTGGTCGGACGCTACGGCGACTTCGACAAGGGCGACCGGCGCCTGGCCCGGAACTTCGACTGGTTCGGCCTGGCGGTCATGGCCGCCTTCCTGGTCAGCATGCAGTACGTCGTCGAGGAGGGCGCCAAGGACAACTGGTTCCAGGACGACATGATCCTGTGGCTCACCGTGCTGGCCGTCGTCGCTGGCGCCGTCTTCATCTGGCGCCAGCTCGTCTACTTCCAGCCCATCATCCAGCTGAGGGCGTTCCGCGACCGCAACTTCAGCCTGGGCATCGTCATGGCCATGACCGCGGGGGTGAGCCTCTACGGCGGCACCTTCCTGCTGCCGCTCTACCTGGGCCGGGTGCGGGGGTTCTCGGCGTCGGAGGTGGGCACCACCATGCTCGTCTCGGGCCTGGCCATGTTCCTGACCGCGCCGCTGGCGGGCCGCTGGGTGCGGGCGCTGGATCCGCGCATTCCCATCGTCGTCGGCTATCTGATGGTCGCCTGGGGCATGTGGCTGGGCCATGCGATCACCGCCGAATGGGGCTTCTGGGAGTTCGCCGGCGTCCAGGCGCTGCGCGGGGTCGGGGTCATGGTGGCGATGATCGCCTCGACCCAGATGACCATGAGCACCCTGCCGCTGGAACTGATCAAGGACGCGTCCGGCCTGCTCAATCTGGCGCGGAACACCGCCGGCGCCATCGGCATCGCGGTGCTGTCCAGCAACCTCACGACCCAGGGCGCCGTCCATTTCTCGGAGCTGGCCGCGCGCATGCCCGTCACCGACCCGCAGGCCCAGGCGATGCTGGCGGGCCTGACCGCGCGGTTCCAGGCCCTGGGCGTCGCCGATCCCGACGGCGCCGCGCACAAGGCCCTCGACTACATGCTGCGGATGCAGGCGCAGGTGCTGTCGTTCGGCGACGCCTTCGCCTTCATGGCCGCCGGCGCCCTGGCCGCCGCGGCCCTGGCCCTGCTCTCCAAGCCGGGCAAGGTTCCGCCCGGGGGCCGGGCCATGCCCGACCAGCAGGCGGAGGGCGTTCACTGATGCCCCGCCTCGTGGGCCAGATCGACGCCGCCAAGAGCGAGGCCATTCTCGACTCGGCCTCGGAGATTCTGGCCGAGCGCGGCCTGGCCGCCTCGATGGAGGAGATCGCCCGGCGGGCCAGGGTCTCGAAGCAGACCGTCTACAACCACTACGGCTCCAAGGCCGAGCTGGTCCGGGCGCTGGTCGAGCGGCGCGTGGACAGCATCACCGCGCCGCTGCGGGAACCCGGCGCCGAGCTGCATCCCGAGGCGGCGCTGGCCGCCTACGCCCGCACCCTGCTGTCGGTGGTCAACAACAAGAGCTACGGCCTGATGCGGGTGACCATCCTGAGCGCCGGGGCGATGCCGGACCTGGCGCGCGAGGTGTTCGAGATGGGACCCCAGCGCAGCCGCGCCCAGCTGGCCGCCTTCTTCGAGCTCGAGACCCGCGCCGGCCGCATGAACGTGCCCGATCCCAGGCAGGCGGCGGAGTTCTTCGGCGGCATGGTGCTCGGCCAGCGCCAGACGCGGGCGCTGCTCAACATCGCCCCCGACTTGAGCGAGGCGGAGATCGACGCCCTGGCGGCCGAGGCCGCCCGCCGTTTCATGCGGGCCTACGCGCCCTGACCGGCCGCGGGCTCAGCCCTCGCCCGGTTCGGCGTCGGGCAGGCCGATCATGTGGAAGCCGGCGTCGACGTGGACCACCTCGCCGGTCGTCGAGCGGCCGAGGTCCGACAGCAGCCAAAGCGCCGCCCCGGCGACCCCCTCCATCGAGGTGTCCTCCTTCAGGGCGCTGAAGGCCCGGCCCTGGCTGAGCATGCCCCGGCCGCCGGAAATGCCGGCCAGGGACAGGGTGCGCATGGCGCCGGCCGAAATCGCATTGACCCGGATGCCGCGCGGGCCGAGGTCGCGGGCGATGTAGCGGGTGGCCGCCTCCAGCGCCGCCTTGGCCACGCCCATGGTGTTGTAGTTGGGGATGACCCGCTCGGCGCCCAGGTAGGTCATGGTGATCATCGCCCCGCCGCCCGGCATCAACCCGGCGGAGCGCCGGGCGGTGTCGACGAAGCTGAAGGCGGAGATGTTCATCGCCCGCAGGAAGCCCTCGCGGGTGGTGTTGTCGACGAAGGAGCCCTTCAGTTCGTCCTTGTTGGCGAAGGCGATCGAATGGACGAAGGCGTCCAGCGATCCCATCTCCGCGCCCAGCTGGTCGTAGGCCGCGTCCATCGAGGCGTCGTCGGTGACCTCCATCGGCACGAAGCATTTGACGCCGATGCTCTCGCCCAGCGGCCGCACGCGCCGCTCCATGTCCGGCAGATAGGCGAAGGCCAGCTCGGCCCCCTGGGCCGCCAGCTGCGAGGCGATCCCCCAGGCGATGGAGTTGTGGTTCGCCACGCCCGTGACCAGGGCCTTCTTGCCCTTCATCAGGTCGCCCTTGGGAAAGCTGTAGTCGTCGGCCATGTGGCGTCTCCGTCCCGGTCGATCCGGCTCGGCGCACGCCGCCGAACCCTTTGCCGGCGCCTTTCTGGACGGCGGCGCGGTCCGGAGCAAGGCTTCGAGGAGAACAAGGATGGCCAGACGACCGATCCACGACATGCCCAATGAGGTCACGGCGGCCGAGGTCGGAAGGCCGCGATGTCGCCAGTCGGAGCACGGACGCGAAAGGGTGAGTCGCGGACTTCGGAGCACGAATGAGTCAATGGAACAAAGTGAGAACGTTCATTGACGAGTCCGTGTGACTCGTGCATAGTCACACCGAAATGGACTGGGCTTTTCTCGGTCGGCGTAGGGCTTCTGGGATTTCCCCGGGGGCCCTTCTGCTTTCTAGGGAAAGTCCTTCAAGGCCCTCAGCTTGGATCGCAGGATCTCGAAGGCGCGATTGCTCTGATCCGGTCTCAGACAATGTAGACCAACAGGGCGCGCCGCCAGGTCGGCCAGCTGAAGGCCCGACGAGTTCACGCTTTTTGGCAGGATCAGCGGTTCCCATTCGATCGCCGAGAAGTCGGCCTGCTTGAAGCCCCAACCGCCGGCGTTGGCGGCTATCCTCCGGAACGCGAGTTCCAGCGCCGCGTCTTCGGGCTTGCCCCTGCTTTCGAACACCACATGCACGCGCCGCCCCTTCTGTCCCAAGGCCAGCAGTCGGTCCCGCACCTGCTCCATGCAGAACAGAAGAGCAATCTCATAGGGATTCCCGGGCGTTGCATACCTGGCCTTGAGCCGGTCCTTTCGGATCACTGAACAGAACAACTCGAAATCGGCCGCGGCGACCACGCCGTTCAGGCGCTGAAGGAACGCCGCGCGCAACTGCGCGTCGGTCCGAAGGAAGCCGAACGGTCTCAACTGCCGACGGATGTCGCGTTCGTGAAACACGACCTGATCGTGTCCGAAGAATTCCATCTTCGCGCGCTGCAGCGACGGCACGATCGTGTCGACATAGTCGGCCTTCCGCACCATCGCGAACGCCAGGACGAAGATCGGGTAAGAAGCCTCGAACGCTTCCAACCCGTGATCACCGCTTTCATCGGCGAAGACAATGTAGTCGCTGAACTCAACCATTGGATTCGGAATGCTATATCCGAATCACCGGTTGATCAGGCCCTCGCCATGATCAGGCAGCCGTTGGTGCCGCCGAAGCCGAAGCTGTTGGACATGGCGGTCTCGAAGTCGCGGTCCTCGCGGCGGCGCAGGATCGGCAGGTCCTCGAAGGCGGGGTCGAGCGTCTCGATGTTGGCGCTCTCGGCCATGAAGCCGCCGCCCAGCATCAGCAGGCTGTAGATCGCCTCCTGCGCGCCGGCGGCGCCCAGGCTGTGGCCGGTGAGCGACTTGGTCGAGGAGATCTTCGGCGCCGCCTTGCCGAACACCTCGCGCACAGCCTCCATCTCCTTCAGGTCGCCGACCGGCGTCGAGGTGCCGTGCGGGTTCAGGTAGTCGATCGTGCGGCCGCCGGCGCCGGCGAGCGCCAGCCGCATGCAGCGCGCCGCGCCCTCTCCCGAGGGGGCGACCATGTCGTGGCCGTCGGAATTGGCCGCGTAGCCGACGATCTCGCCGTAGATCTTCGCCCCGCGGGCCCTGGCCCGCTCCATCTCCTCGAGCACCACGATCCCGGCCCCGCCGGCGATCACGAAGCCGTCGCGGTTGAGGTCGTAGGCCCGGCTGGCGACGGCCGGGCGGTCGTTGTAGGCGCTGCTCATCGCCCCCATCGCGTCGAACATGTTCGACAGGGTCCAGTCCAGCTCTTCGGTTCCGCCGGCGAAGACGACGTCCTGCTTGCCCATCAGGATCTGCTCGTAGGCGGAGCCGATGCAGTGGACCGAGGTGGCGCAGGCCGAGGTGATCGAGAAGTTGAGGCCGCGGATCTTGAACCAGGTGGCGAGCGTCGCCGACGGCCCCGAGCTCATCGCCTTGGGCACGGCGAAGGGGCCGATGCGCCTGGGACCCTTGTCGCGGGTGATCTCGGCGGCCTGCACGATGGCCTTCGTCGAAGGACCGCCGGAGCCGACGATCAGGCCGGTGCGTTCGTTGGAGACCTCGGCCTCCTCGAGGCCGGAGTCGGCGATCGCCTGCTCCATGGCCACGTGCGCCCAGCCCGTGCCCTCGGCGAGGAAGCGGGCGGCGCGCCGGTCGACGATGGCCTCCCAGTCGCAGTCCGGCGCGGCGTGAACCTGGCAGCGGAAGCCGAGATCGGCGTACTCCTGGGCGAACCGCACGCCCGACCTGGCCTTGCGCAGGGAAGCGACCACTTCATTGGCGTTGGCGCCAATCGACGAAACGATACCGATGCCGGTGACGGCGACTCGCCGCATGGCGACTCCTTCCTTACATCCCCCGCCCGCCCTGACGGCCGGGCCCCTAGCGCGTCCGGATTCTGCGTCCGGTCAGCGCACGTAAAGTCCGACGCGCAGGTCTCTGGCCTCGTAGATAGGCTTGCCGTCGGCTTCCACCACCCCGTCGCCGATGCCGAGGACGAGCTTGCGGTTGATCACGCGCTTGAGGTCGACGCGGTAGACGACCTTGCCGACGTCCGGCGTGATCTCGCCGGTGAACTTCACCTCGCCGACGCCCAGGGCGCGGCCCCGGCCCAGGCCGCCGATCCAGCCCAGGTAGAACCCGACCATCTGCCACATGGCGTCCAGCCCGAGGCAACCCGGCATCACCGGGTCGTTCTCGAAGTGGCAGGCGAAGAACCAGAGGTCCGGGCGAATATCCAGCTCGGCGACGACCTGGCCCTTGGCGTGCGCCCCGCCGTCGGCGGTGATGCTGGTGATGCGGTCGAACATCAGCATCGGGGGCAGCGGCAGCTGGGCGTTGCCGGGCCCGAACGTTTCGCCGTGTCCGCAGGCGATCAGGGCGTCGTAGTCGTAGCTGGACGGTCTCGTCGTGGTCATGCGTCACCGGCGCAACGCCGCGCGCGGCGGCTGGTTTCGGGGCGGGGTAGCACGCGGGGGCTGGCGTCTCAATGTTCGCGGGGACGGCAGGGCGTCGGCCCGCCGCCGCCCCAGACGTCCCCCGCGGCCACCCAGCCGTTCGCGCCGCCGACCTTCACCCGCCGCCAGCCGCCCTGGCTCTTGACCACGCCGGCGACCGCCCCGGAGGTCAACCAGGCGACCACCCTGGCGTCGGACCTCGGCGCGGCGCGGATCGGCGCGGGGCCGGGCAGGACCCGCATCACCGTCAACCGGCCGTCGAGGCCGCGCTTGTGGGCCCAGGCGGGAACGCCGTCGGGACCGCGCACCCGCCGCCAGTCGCTGGTCTCGGCGATCACCTCCAGCGGCATGCCCCTGGCCTTCCAGGTCCAGAGGATGCGGTGATCCTCGCCCGGGCCGTTTCGGGCGAACACCTCGCCGAACTTCAGCGACACGAACCGCGGCACCGGCAGGGTCGAGGGCGTGTCGCAGCGCGGCTCGCCCCGGGCGCCGCAGCCGGCCAGCCAGACCGCGCAGAAGGCGGCCGCCAACTTTCCCGGCAAAGTCGTCGCGCGCGGAATCAAGGCCTCGGCTTCCCTTGGCCCCCCGGCGGGCCTTTGCTAAGGGTGCGGCGACCCCCCGCGGGGCCCACGCCGTCATCGAAAGCGTCCATGGCCGTCAAGAAGCCGAAAGTCGTCGTCACGCGCAAGCTGCCGGATCCCGTCGAGACCCGGATGCGGGAGCTGTTCGACACCGAACTCAACCTCGACGACCGGCCGATGTCGCCGGACGAGCTGGTCGAGGCCATGGGCCGCGCCGACGTGCTGGTGCCGACCATCACCGATCGCCTCGACTCCCGCCTCCTGTCGCGCGCCGGCGAACGGCTGAAGCTGATCGCCAATTTCGGCGCCGGCGTCGACAACATCGACGTGGCCACCGCCAACCAGCGCGGCGTCATCGTCACCAACACCCCCGGCGTGCTGACCGAGGACACCGCCGACCTGACCATGAGCCTGATGATGGCCGCCACCCGCCGCGTGGTCGAGGGCGCCCGCGTGGTGCAGGAAGGCGGTTTCCAGGGCTGGTCGCCGACCTGGATGCTGGGCCGGCGCCTCTGGGGCAAGCGCCTCGGGATCATCGGCATGGGCCGCATCGGCCAGGCCGTCGCCCGCCGGGCCCGCGCCTTCGGCCTGTCCATCCACTACCACAACCGCAAGCCGGTCAGCCCCCGCGTCGCCGAGGAGCTGGAGGCGACCTACTGGGAAAGCCTCGACCAGATGCTGGCCCGGACGGACATCGTCTCGATCAACTGCCCGCACACCCCGGCCACCTACCATCTGCTGTCGGCGCGGCGGCTGAAGCTGCTGCAGCCCCATGCCGTGGTGGTCAACACCGCGCGGGGCGAGGTCATCGACGAGGGGGCCCTGGCCAACATGCTGGCCCGGGGCGAGATCGCCGGCGCCGGCCTGGACGTCTACGAGCACGAGCCGGCCATCAACCCCAAGCTGCTCAAACTGCCCAACGTGGTCCTGCTGCCGCACATGGGCTCGGCCACGGTCGAGGGCCGCATCGACATGGGCGAGAAGGTCATCGTCAACATCAAGACCTTCATGGACGGACACCGCCCGCCCGACCGCGTCATCCCCGCGATGCTGTGACGCGTTGATCGCCACCCGTTTCGGGGAGCATCTTCCGGGCGAGTGTCGAGGGGCGCGTTCATGGTCCGGACCCTGTTGGCGGCGGTCGCCGTCGCGTCGTTGGCGTTTTCGGCCGCCCGGGCGGCTTCGCCGGCGCCGCCGCCGTCTTTCGCGGAACTGACCGCCCCGCCCCGGCTGCACGACGCCGCGGTCTCGCCCGGCGGCCGCTATGTCGCCATCGCCCGGCGCGACGGCGACCGGGACGCCATCGCCGTGATCGACCTGGCCAGCCGCACCCAGTCGGTGATCGCGGTGGCCGCCGACGCCGACGTCGTCACCCTCAACTGGCTGCGCTGGAAGGGCGACGACCGGCTGGTGTTCTCCTGGTCGTCGTCGGGCGGCGAGGCCGGCCTGGTGCGGGGCGGCGTCGCCTCCGTCGGCCGCGATGGAACCGGGGCCGTCGACCTCGGCAAGGGCGAGCTGATCCAGGCGCTGGAGGACGATCCGGACCATATCCTGCTCCAGGGCTACGACCCCGGCAGCCTGGGTCGCTACATCAAGGCCATCCGCGTCGATGTGCGGACCGGCGAGAAGCGGGTGCTCGATCGCGGGGGCGGCCGCACCTGGGGCTGGGCCGCCGACCGCGCCGGCAGGCTGGTCCTGCGCTATGAGGAGCTGGGCGGCGACGGCAGCCTTCGCGTCAAGGGTCGCGCCGCCAAGGACGGCTGGCGCGAGCTGTTCGTGGTCAGCGCGCGGCAGATCCGCAGCCTGCCCGACACCGAAATCCTCGCCGCGGCGCCCGAGCCGGGCAAGATGTACGTCGCCACCCGGTCCGCCGAGGGCCAGGGCGACACGCGCGAGCTTCGCCTCTACGATTTCGCCCGCCGGGCCATGGGCCCCAGGCTGTGGAGCCATCCGCGCTACGACTTCGACAGCGTCGTCTTCAACGACCGGGACGCGGTCGCCGGCTACTGCTTCTGGGCCGACGTCCACCGCTGCGAATTTACCGACCCGGCCGTGCGGCGCGACTACGCGGCGCTGACGCGGTTCTTCGGGCCCGACCGCAGCGTCGGCCTTGGCCCCGCCTCGGCCGACGGCGCCGTGAGGGTGGTCAATGTCAGCGGGCCGGACGACCCGGGCTCGGTGTGGATCTTCGACCGGCGGACGGCGAAGGTGGACCTGCTCGGCGCGCAGCAGCCGGCCCTGCATCCAGACCGCCTGGGCCCGGCCTCCCGGTTCGGCTGGACGGCGAGCGACGGCGCGGCCCTGACCGGTTACCTGACCGAACCGCCGCGGGCGACGGCGGGCCGGCTGCCGCTGGTGGTGATGCCCCACGGCGGCCCCGAGTCCCGCGACCGTCTCGACTACGATCGCTGGGCCCAGGCCTTCGCCACCCGCGGCTACCTGGTCTTCCAGCCCAACTTCCGCGGTTCGTCCGGCTTCGGCGCCGAATTCGCCCGCCAGGGGCGCGGACAGTGGGGCCTGCGCATGCAGGACGACGTCATGGACGGGGTTCGCGCGCTGGTCGCGACGGGACGGGTCGATCCGGACCGCATCTGCATCGTCGGCGGCAGCTATGGCGGCTATGTCAGCCTCTACGCCGGGGCCAGGCGGCCGGACGTCTTCAAGTGCGTGGTCAGCTTCGCCGGCGTCGCCGACCTGACCGCGATGATGAAGCACGAGCGCGGCCTGCGCGACCGCGCCCGTTATCGCTACTGGCTGAAGTCGATCGGCGATCCGGCGACGGAGGGCGAGCGTCTTCGGGAGACCTCGCCGATCACCTGGGCGGCGGACTACAGGCCCCCCGTGCTGCTGATCCATGGCGAGGACGACGACATCGTGCCGGTTTCGCAGTCGCGCGCCATGGACGCCGCCCTGCGCGAGGCGGGCCGCAGTCCGACCCTGGTGGTCGTCCCCGGCCAGGGCCATTCCGGCTGGGCGCCCGACGTCGAGGCCGACGCCCTGGCCCGCATGGTCGCCTTCGTCGACGGCGCGATCGGCGCGCCGCGCTAACGGGCGAGCGATCTGGCCATGTCGCAGACCGCCTCGCCCCGTCGGCGGGTGGGCGAGATCAGGGTTCCGGTCCTGCCAATCCACGGCGACGCCGACGGGATCGCGCCCTGCGGCCAGTCCTGGAAATTGACCGTGGCGCCGAAGAAGGACGGCAGGACGGTCGTCTTCCTGCGCGAGGGCTTCATGGCCTGACGGGCCAGACCGCCGCCTTCAGCCAGGCGTCGAGGTCGGCGGCGGACCGGTCCGGGATCTGCTCCATCGGAATGTGGCCGATGCGCGGATAGATGATCACCTTCGCGCCGGGGATGGCCTCGCCAAACCTGCCGGCGTCGGCCACGGGAATCAGCCGGTCCGTGTCGCCGTGCATCACCAGGGTGGGGACCGCGATCTTCGCCAGCCGCGCCTTCGAGGCGTCGTCCCGCGGGTCGTGGCCGCTCATCAGGCCCATGATGATGTCGCGGTGGCCGGGCGCCCGGGCCATTTCGACATAACGGGCGAGCATGGCCTCGTCGACCATGTCGGGCGTCGGCTCGAAGGCGTCGCGCAGCCCGGCGCGGGTCATGGCCGAGCTGTCGAGGTCGCGCAGCAGGAGGCGGCCGGCCGGGCTGGCCAGCACCTTGAAGACGAGCGGCCCGTCGCGGCCGTCGGCGCGATCCCGGGGCCAGCCGGCGGAATCCACGAGCACCAGCCCCTCCAGCCGGTCCGGATGGGCCAGGGCGTAGGACCAGGCGACCCCGCCGCCCATGGAGTTGCCGACCAGCACGAACCGCTCGATCCCCAGCCCGCGGGTCAACTGGTCGACCACCTCCGGATAGGCCCGGCGGGTGACGCGATAGCCTTCCGGCGCGCTGGTCAGGCCGAAGCCCGGCAGGTCGAGGGTGACGATGCGGTAGTCGGCGCCCAGGCGCTGGACCCAGGGCTCCCAGGTATGCAGCGAGGCCGCGAAGCCGTGGACCATGACGAGGGTCGGACCGTCGCGCCGGCCCTGGTCGCGATAGTGGACCCGCAGCCCGCCCGGCAGGTCCGCGTAGCGCGAGGCGGCGTTGGCGTACTTCGCCTGCAGCGTCGGCCAGGGAATGTCGGGCCGGCGCAGGGCCAGCCAGCCGCCGGCCAGAATCACCGCGACCGCGACCACGATCCCGATCAGGATCCCGCCCAACCTCTTCATGGCGACCCCCCGCCCGCGCCGGTCCGCCCCGGCCGGCGGCCAGTTCACCCCCTTTTCGCGCCGGATTTCAAGCGCCGCAGGCGGGACAGTCGGGATCGGCGCCGATGCGCACGGTGCGGGTCTCGCCGGCCAGGGCGTCGTAGATCAGCAGGCGGCCCGTCAGCGGCTCGCCCGCCCCGACGATCAGCTTGACGGCCTCCAGCGCCATCATCGCGCCGATCACCCCGCCCAGCGCCCCGATCACGCCGACGGAGACGCAGGTGTCGGCGTCGGGCGGGATTTCCGGCACCAGGCAGCGATAGCAGGGCCTGCCGGGGAAGACCCCGACCTGGCCGGTCCAGCGGGCGATGGCCCCGCTGACCAGGGCGCGGCCCTCAGCGACGCAGGCGTCGGAGACCGCCAGGCGGGTGGCGAAGTCGTCCGTCCCGTCCAGCACCAGGTCGTATCCGGAGACCAGCGCCCGGGCGTTGCCGACATCCACGGCGACCGGATGGGCCTCGACGATCATCTCGGGATTGAGGGCCGTCAGGCGGTCGGCGGAGACGGCGGTCTTGCCTTCGCCGATGTCGCCGGTCGTGTAGATCACCTGCCGTTGCAGGTTCGACAGGGCGACGGTGTCCGGGTCGGCGAGGCCGATCCGTCCCACCCCCGCCGCGGCGAGATAGAGCAGCGCCGGCGCGCCCAGCCCCCCGGCGCCGATGACCAGCACGCTGGCCGCCTTCAGCTTCTGCTGCCCCGGCCCGCCGATCTCGCGCAGGACCAGATGGCGGGCGTAGCGCTCGACTTCGGATTCGGTGAAGGCCATGGCCGCTGTCTTACCGCGATTTCACGGGCCGGGGGCAGTCGTCGGGCGTAACCTCCGCCGCTGCAAGTCCGGGGGACCCGCATGCGCCTCGCCGTTCCGCTTCTCGCCGCCTGGGCGATCGCCCTGCCCGCGCCGGCCGCCGAGGCCCCGGTCACGCCCGCGCCGGTGATCGCCGCCGAGCGGGCCTTCGCCGCCGAAGGCGCGGCGCTCGGCTTCAAGGCCTCGTTCCTGCGCCACGCGGCGCCGGACGCCATCGTCATCCAGCCCGAGCCGGTCAACGCCCGCGAGGTCCTGTCCCGGGCGCCGGACGACAGGCCGGACGATCCCAGGCTGGAGTGGTGGCCGACCTGGGCGGGGATCGCCGCCTCCGGCGACCTCGGCTTCACCACCGGCCCCTACAGTCTCGGCGGGCGGCGGCGGGGGCACTATTTCACCGTCTGGAAGAAACAGCCGGACGGCTCCTGGAAGTGGGTCTTCGACGGCGGGACGGGGTCCGACGCCTCGGCCGCGCCGGGACCGGACGCGACGCCCGGGCGGCTGCCGGTCTCGCGACAGCCGGGCCGCTATCCGGAAGGGGCCTGGGCGGAGGTCAGGGCCGCGGAGGCCGCCCTGGCCGCGGCGGCGGCGAGCGACAGCCGCGCCGCCTACGGCGCCGTCCTCGCCTGCGACGCCCGGATCCAGTCCTCGCCGGCGGCGCCCGCGACCGGCTGCGAGACCCACGGCGCCGAACTGGCCTGGCGCGCGCGGGAGATCGCCTTCGCCCCGCTGGGCGGCGACATCTCGGCCGCCGGCGACCTGGCCTGGACCTATGGAACCGCGCGCTGGACGGTCGACGGCCGGCCGATGAAGGGTCACTACGTCCGCGTCTGGCAGCGACGGGCGGAGGGCTGGCGCCTGGTCTTCGACCAGCTGCTGGCGCCGCCGCCGGCCGCGCCGGCGGGAGCCTGATCGGCCCGTCCGCGCCGGCAGGGGCCCAGGGTCAGGCTCTACGCCGCTGGCTCGGCGGCGGGTCGCGTGAAGATCGCGGCGATCCGGGTCTCGTCCAGCACCTGGAACCGGCCGGGCTCGAGGCCGGGCGGCAGCGCCAGGCCGCCGACGCGGTCGCGGTGGAGCGCCTCGACGTGGTTGCCGACGGCGGCGAACATGCGGCGGACCTGATGGTAGCGGCCCTCGGTGAGGGTGAGGAAGACTTCGGTCGGCGACAGGGTCTCCATCGTCGCCGGGAGCAGAGGCCGGGTCTCGCCCTCGAGCATCAGGCCGCCCTCGGCGAACCTGGCCGCCTCGTCGCCGCGCAGGGGGCGATCGAGCGTCACGCGATAGCGCTTGGCGACGTGATGCTTCGGCGAGATCACCCTGTGCAGCAGGCCCCCGTCGTCGGTGAGCAGCAGCAGGCCGGAGGTGTCCTTGTCCAGCCGGCCGATGGTCGAGATCGCCGGGTCGCGCGCCCGCCAGCGGGTCGGCAGCAGGTCGTAGACCAGAGGCCCCGCCTCCTTGTGCGAGCAGGTGACGCCCAGCGGCTTGTTGAGCATCAGGCAGACGCCCGGCAGCGGATCGACCGGCCCGCCGCCGACCATTAGGCGGTCCTGCAGGTCGGGCGTCAGGGCGATCCGCTGTTCCGCGTCGCGCAGCCAGTCGCCGTCGAGCATGACCTGGCCGTGGCGGGCCAGGGCCCGAACCTCCTTGCGCGTGCCGTAGCCGAGATTGGCCAGCAGGCGGTCGAGACGGACGGCGGGGGCGCGGCTCACCGGCGGGCCTCGTAGAGTTTGAAGCCGCCCTGGTCGCCACGCGGCGTGACGGCCTTGAAGCTCTCGTTCAGCACCGCCTCGTAGGGCAGGTGGCGGTTGGCCACGAGCCACAGGACGCCGCCCTTGCGCAGGACGCGGCCGGCCTCGCGGATGAAGGTCTGGCCGAGCTGCCTGTCCTCGGTCCCGCCGTCGTGGAAGGGGGGGTTCATGACCACGAAGTCGAGGCTGCCCGCCTCGATCCCGGCCTCGCGGACGTCTGACCAGTGAAAGGTCGCGCGCGGGTCGTCGATGTTGCGGCGGGCGGCCTCGACGGCGCGACGGTCGATGTCGATGAGAGCGAGCGAGCCGACGGCGGCGTTGGTCAGCACCGCCTTCGCCAGCACCCCGACGCCGCAACCGAAGTCCGCGCCCCTGCCCGCCAGCGGCGGCAGATGGCGCAGCAGCAGGGCGCTGCCCGGGTCGATCCGGTCCCAGCTGAACACGCCCGACTGGGTCCACAGGCCGAGCTCGGCCGAGAAGCGCGCCGCCCCGCGGGCGATGGCGTCGTCGAGGCCGGCGGGCTCGGCGGGCCGCGCGACCCTGCAGATGCGGTGGTGGCGGCGGGCCTCCTCCAGCACGGCGCAGCCGAAGGCCTCCAGCTCGCCGCGCAGGCGCGAACCGCCCCTGTCCTTGGGCGCGGCGACGGTCAGGCGGCCTCCCGGAACCAGCGCCCGCAGGGCCAGGGCGATGACGTATCGCCGCTCGACCGTCCCCGGCGGGGCGAGGAGGGTGGCGCCGGCGAGCGATCCTTCGGCCAGTCCCTCGAGGCTCGCCGACCCCGGGACGAGCGGCGAGACCTGCAAGGCGCCGTCCGGGGCCTCCACGACGTCGCGGGGAGGCAGACCATAGAGACCGTGGGGAAGAGGCGTGTTCACGGCGCTCTCTTAGACGCCCGCGGCCCTCGCCGTCATCCTCGCCATCGCCGAGCGACGACCCGATGGCGGCGGGCGCTTGACCGACGCACGGGAAGGGCGCGCCCTGTCGGACGAACGAGGAGACGCGCCATGACCTTCAAGCCCGACGACCTGATGTTCCGGCCCGGCCTCATGCGAGGCGAGCGGATCCTGATCACCGGCGGGGGCACGGGACTGGGCAAGGTGATGGCCGAGGCCTGCCTGATGCTGGGGGCGGAGGTCTACATCTGCGGCCGGCGGGGCGGGGTGCTGGAGGAGACG
Source organism: Pseudomonadota bacterium (assembly GCA_049323695.1). Lineage (GTDB taxonomy): Bacteria > Pseudomonadota > Alphaproteobacteria > Caulobacterales > Caulobacteraceae > Caulobacter. The sequence continues at coordinate 18,380 of JBMOOF010000009.1, read as the reverse complement.
GCCAGGGAGCTGATGGCCGCCCATGCCAAGGCTTCGGGCGGCAAGGTCGTCGGCATCGCCTGCGACATCCGCGCGCCCGAGGCGATCCAGGACATGGTCGACCAGATCTGGGCCGACGGCGGGGCGCTGACGGGCCTGGTCAACAATGCCGCCGGCAACTTCATCAGCCGGACCGAGGATCTCTCGCCCCGCGGCTTCGACGCCATCGCCAACATCGTCTTCCGCGGCTCGTTCTTCGTCACCCTGGACGTCGGCAAGCGATGGATCGCCGAGGGCCGCAAGGGGTCGGTTGTCTCGATCCTGACCACCTGGGTGTGGAACGGCGGGCCGTTCACCGTGCCGAGCGCGATGTCCAAGGCCGGCCTCAACGTCATGACCCAGTCGCTGGCCGTGGAATGGGGGCCCAAGGGCATCCGTTTCAACGCCATCGCGCCGGGCCCCTTCCCGACCGAGGGAATGAGCGCGCGGCTGAATCCGGGCCAGCAGCAGGGCGCCTACCAGGACATGAGCGGCAACCCCCTGGGCCGGGTCGGCGAGATGCGCGAACTGGCCAACCTGGCCGTCTACCTGTTGCACCCGGGCTCGGAATACGTAAACGGCCAGACGATCGCCATCGACGGCGGGCAGTACAACGCCAGCGGCGGCAACTTCGCCCGGCTGACGCAATGGGACGACGCGCAGTGGCAGGCCGTGAAGGACATGATCCGCTCGACCAACGAGAAGGACCGGGCGGCGCGGACGGTGTGACGCCCAGGCCGAGGCCGACGGTCCGGCTGCTGCTGATCTCGCCGGCGGGGCGGCTGCTGATGATGCGGTTCGAGGACCCCGCCAACGCCGGCGGCGGCTGGTGCACGATCGGCGGCGGCGTCGACCCTGGCGAAAGCCTGGAGGAGGCCGCCTGGCGCGAACTGCGAGAGGAGACCGGCCTGACGGACATGACGCTGGGGCCGCGCGTCTGGTTCCGCGAGCTGGATCTGGTCATCGAGGGCGAGACCCGGCGGCTGCACGAGCACTATTTCGTCGCCGTCGCGCCCCACGAAGAGGTCGTCGACCACCACTGGACCGACCTCGAGCGCCGGGTGGTGCTCGGCATGCGCTGGTGGACCGTCGAGGAGATCGCGGCCAGCGGCGAGGTCATCTTCCCCGCCGAGCTGCCGGCCCTGCTGCCGGCGGTGCTGGCCGGAGACCATCCCGAGGCGCCGATCGTCCTATCCGGACGCTGACGATCATAGTTAACCGGGTCTTAACGCGGCGGGGCGCAGGCTGAGGCCATGCGCCCCGCCGCCGTGCTTCTGGTCCTCGCCCTCGCCGTCGCCGCCCCATCCGCGGCGCAGGAGATGGGCCGGATCGGCAGTGTGTCGCCGCCCGCGGCCGCGCTGCGGGGGCCGATGGAGGCCGCGCCGAAACCGCCAGCGGACCTTGCCGTCCCGGCCCCGGCCCTTCCCGCCGCGCCGATCCGGGTCGCCGACGGTTCCCGGCAGTGCCGACTGGCCTGCGCCCGCGCCTACTACTTCTGCCTCGCCGACGAGGCCGACATCTGCGCCCCCAACTGGAGCCGCTGCACCGCCCGCTGCGGGACCCCCTAGGGACAGGCGCGCGCTTCCGGGTTTCCGAACGCTCGCAGGAACGCCTCGACGTGGAAGGCGCGGTAGCGGTCGGCCTCGGCCTCGTCGGCGAGCGGCAGGGCGTAGCCGGCCGCCCCCAGCGAGGCCTGCAGGAAGGGCGCGAAGAACAGGCGGGCCGTCAGCTGCGGATCGTGACCGGCGGTCAGCTCGCCGCGGGCCATCGCCCGTTCGAAGGCCCGCGCCAGGACGACAAGGCCCGGCTCCAGCACCTCGCGACGGATGAAGCCGGCGATCTCAGGATGGCGATTGGCCTCGTCCATGGCCAGCAGCAGATAGACCCGGGACAGGCCGTTGGCCTGCATGGCGCGCACCGCCTCGGCGAAGCCCCGGACCATGTCCTGCACGGGACCGGGGTGGCGGTCGACCCAGTCCAGCGCCGCGCGGGAGGGGGCGACCAGGTCGGCCTGCATCATCGCCTCGATGAGCCGGGCCTTGCCCGGGAAGTAGCGATAGACCGCGGGCTTGGTGACGCCCGCGGCGGCGGCGATCTCGTCCATGCGGGTCGCCTCGAAGCCCTTGCGGGCGAAGAGGTCGCGAGCGACGGCCATGATCTCGGCCGGACGGGCCAGTGCGCGTTCGCGGCGGGCGGCGCCGGCGGCGAGACGCTCCGAGGACCTGGCGGCCCTGGTGAGGCGCATGTCATCTCCTGTCTGGCGCATCGCCATGAAACTCTATACTCACGGGTAACCAAAATCGATCCGCCGGGTGTCGCCATGTCCCACAGCGTCGACGTGTTCTGGTCGTTCCGCAGTCCCTACTCCTGGCTGGCGACGCCGCAACTGCTGAAGATGCGGGCGGAGCACGAGGTGACGGTGAACCTGCGGCCGGTCCTGCCCATCGCGGTGCGCATCGACGGCTTCTTCAAGCGGGTCAATCCGCTGTGGCCGCCCTATCTGGCGCGCGACATCTACCGGCTGGGCCAGATGCAGGGGACGCCGATCCGCTGGCCGCGTCCGGATCCGATCGTCATGGACATCGCCACCGGCGAGGTGCCGGTCGACCAGCCCTACATCCATCGCGTCACGCGGCTTGGCCAGGCGGCGGCAGAGGCCGGGCGGGGGCTGGACTACGTCGGCGAGGCCGCCCGGGTGATCTGGGGGGGCGAGGTCGACGGCTGGCACGAGGGCGACCACCTGGCGAAGGCCGCCGAACGGGCGGGCCTCGATCCCGAGGCGCTCGAGCGCACCGCCCGCGACGAGGCCGACCGGCTCGACGCCGCCATCGCCGCCAATCAGCAAGCGCTGGAGAGCGCCGGCCACTGGGGCGTGCCGACCATGGTCTACGAGGGCGAGCCCTTCTTCGGGCAGGACCGCATCGACGTGCTGATCTGGCGAATGAAACAGAACGGGCTGCGACCGCGCGCCGGAACGTGACACCGCGTCACCTTTCCCTTCACGGCGGGCCGGGCGTGCTGCTACGCTGCGTCCGATGAGTCACGTCGCCGTTCTGTCGTCCGGAAAGCGGGAGCAGACCAAGGTCGCCAATCGCCGGGCGATTCTGGACGCCGCGCGCCAGGTTTTCGGAGAGCTGGGATACGAGGTCGCCACGGTGCGCGACATCATCCGGCGCACGGGCCTGGCCAGCGGCACCTTCTACAACTACTTCCGGTCGAAGGAGGAGGTGTTCGAGGCCCTGGCCGACGACGGGGCCAGCCGCTTCCGGCCGATCCTTCGCGCCTGCTGGGAGCAGTCGACCAGCTTCGAGGGCTATCTGCGCGCCGCCATCCAGGCCTATTTCGACTTCCTCGCCGATGAACACGAGAGCTGGCAGACGCGCCGGCCGCCCAGCGAGCGCCAGCCGCACGTGCAGATCCAGACGCCGGAGATGGAGCGGGTGTTCGAGGAGGTGCGCGACGCCTTCTCCAAGGCCATCGACCGCGGCGGGGCGCCCCGGGTCGACGCCGACTACCTGGCGGCCGCCTGCATCGCCATCGCCCGCGAGGTCGGCGAGCGCATGCTCAACCGCCGGCCCGTCGACACCGCCGCCGCCGCCGACTTCGCGGTCAAGCTGATCCTGGGCGGCCTGCCCGCCCTGCCGCGCCTAGCCCCCTGAGACGAGATCGCCATGGCCGACCCCGCCGTCCAGAAGGCAGTGCTGAAGGTCATGCTGGCCTTGCCCACGCCCGTCCTGCGGATGATGGCCGGCGGCGGCGTGGTCTATCAGGGCGGCCGGACGCTGGATCCGCGGTTCCAGTTCCTGGCGGCCGGCGCGCGGCGGGCGCCGGCGATGTCGACCCTCTCGCCCGCCGAGGCCCGGGCGGCGACCACAGCCGGGCTGTCGATGATGGCCGGCCGGCCCGAGCAGGGCGTCCGCACGGAGTCCCTCTCCATCACGGGGCCCGGCGGACCGCTGAAGCTTCGCGCCTATCGTCCGGCCGACCAGGATTCCGGTGCGCCGCTGATGGTCTTCGCCCATTTCGGCGGCGGGGTGATCGGCGACCTCGACACCTGCGACGCCTTTTGCGGAATGATCGCCCGCATCGCCCGCACGGCGGTGCTGTCGGTGGACTACCGCCTGGCCCCCGAGCATCGCTTCCCCGCGGGGCTGGAGGACGTCCTGGCCGCCTTCCGCTGGGCGCGTGACAACGCCGCGCGGTTCGGCGCCCTGCCGGGGACGGCCTCGATCGGCGGCGATTCCATGGGCGGCAATTTCGCCGCCGTCGTCGCCCAGGAGATGAAGCGCGCGGGCGAGCCGCAGCCGGCGCTGCAGCTGCTGATCTATCCGGCGGTGGACGTGGCCAGCGAGACCCAGTCGATGACCACCTACGCCGACGCCTATCCGCTGTCGCGCGACACGATGAACTGGTTCATGGGCCACTACATGGGCCCCGACGCCGATCCGGCCGACCCGCGCCTGTCGCCGATCAAGACCGAGGACCTGACCGGCCTGGCCCCGGCCATCGTGATCACCGCCGGCTTCGATCCGCTGGTCGACCAGGGCGAATGCTACGCCAAGCGGCTGAACGACGCCGGCGCGCCGGTGATCTACCGCTGCTACGACAGCCTGGCCCATGGCTTCACCGCCTTCACCGGGGCGGTTCCCGCCGCCGACGTCGCCTGCCGCGAGATCGCCGGCTTCGTGCGCCAGGCGGCCGACGGGATGCTGAAGTAGAATCTTCCTTCTCCCCTTGCGGGAGAAGGTGTCGGCGAAGCCGACGGATGAGGGCGCGCGAGGATTTTGGGAGGCGGTCGCCGACGGACTGACCGGTCAACCCCTCATCCGACCTCCTTCGGAGGCCACCTTCTCCCGCAAGGGGAGAAGGGTCTTGCTGGGATTTGGGGGCGACCATGCGGGCATTGGTGGTTGAATCACTGGCCGAGAACTACGGCGGCTGCGCAATCCGCGAGGTTCCGACGCCGACGCCCGGGCCGGGCGAGATCCTGGTGCGGGTGAAGGCGGCCGGCGTGAACTTCCCGGACCTCCTGATGACCCGCGGCGAGTACCAGCTGAAGCCGCCGCCGCCCTTCGTCGGCGGCATGGAGCTGGCCGGCGAGGTCGAGGCGCTGGGCGAGGGCGTCGAGGGTCTGGCGATCGGCGAAGCGGTCGTCGGCGGGGCCAAGCTGGGCGGCTTCGCCGAGGTCGCCGTGCTGCCGGCGGCGGCGGTGCGGCGCAAGCCCGCGCGCCTGTCGTTCGGCGAGGCGGCGGGCGTGGGCGCGGCCTACCTGACCGCCTATGTGGCGCTGGTCCGCCGGGCGCGGCTGGCGCCGGGGGAGTGGGTTCTGGTCCACGGCGCCGCCGGCGGCGTGGGCCTGGCCGCGGTCGACATGGCCAGGGCCCTGGGCGCGAGGGTGATCGCCGCCTCCGCCTCGGACGACAAGCTGGCGGTGGTGGCCGCCGAGTACGGGCCGGATGCGACGGTCAACGTCGCCGGCGGCTTCCGCGACCAGGTGAAGGCGATCACCGGCGGCCGCGGCGCCGACGTGATCTACGACCCGGTGGGCGGCGAGGTGTTCGACGAGAGCGTGCGCTGCATCGCCTTCGACGGGCGGCTGCTGGTGGTCGGCTTCGCGTCGGGGCGCATCCCGACGGTCTCGGTCAACATGCCGCTGATCAAGGGCTTCTCGGTGATCGGCGTGCGGGCCGGCGAGTACGGCCGCCAGTTCCCCGACCGGGGCCGCGAGAACGCCGAGGCCGTCTGGCGGATGGCCGACGAGGGCCTCATCCGCCCGCGCGTCCACGCCGAGCTGCCGCTCGAGCGGTGGCGCGAGGCCTTCGACCTGCTCGCCGACCGCCGGGTGATCGGCAAGGCGATCATCCGGCCGGACCTTTAGAGCGCGCTCCAGGCCCCCGAGGACCATCGTCCCGCCCTGCCGGGCGCGGTCGCCGAAGTCGGCCTTGCCGTCCCGCGGTTGACACGGCAGGCCCGTTCCCGTATCCACCCGCGCTCATCGCGACGGGCCCGCCCGCCGCGTTCACGCCGTAGTTTCTGGAGCCCACCGTGAGCAAGCGGACCTTTCAGCCCTCGCGTCTCGTGCGCAAGCGCCGTCACGGCTACCGCGCGCGGATGGCCACCAAGAACGGCCAGAAGGTCGTCGCCCGGCGCCGCGCCAAGGGCCGCAAGCGCCTGACCGCCTAGCGGTTTCCTCGCGCGTCCCCATCTGCCTCGGGACCGGGGCGGGACGATGGACGATATCCCCAGAATCGAACGTCTGAAGACCCGGCCGCAGTTCCTTGCGGCCGCCAAGGCGCCGTCCTGCGCCCGCGGCGCCGTGCTCGTCCAGCGGCGCGACCGGGACGATGGCGACCCCGTCATCCGGGCGGGCTTCACGGCCACCAAACGCATCGGCGGCGCCGTCGAGCGCAACCGGGCCAAACGCCGCCTGCGCGAGGCCGCGCGGCTGATGCTGCCCGGAGCGGGGCGGCCCGGCTCCGACTATGTCTTCATCGCCCGGGGCGGCGCGACGACCCGTCCCTGGGTCCGTCTCCTTGACGATGTGAAAAGCGCGCTGATAAGGCTCGCCGCCGATCAAGACCCAGCGCCCGCAAAGGCCGGCGCGACCTCCGATCCCTCCCGCCCCGGTTAGTCCGCGAATGCCGCAGCAAGACGAGTCCCGCAATACGATCGCGTTCATCCTGATCGCGTTCGTCCTTCTCATCGGCTACCAGTTCCTGGTCGTCACGCCGGCGAACAAGAAGCGCCAGGACGAGGCGAAGGCCAAGGCGGCGGCGAGCGCCACGGCGACGCCCGAGAAGGCCAGGGTTCCGGTCGCCAAGGTCCCGCGGGAGGCGGCCCGGGCGGCCTCGCCGGCGCGGGTGGAGATCCGCACCCCGGCGATGACCGGCTCGATCAACCTCAAGGGCGGGCGGATCGACGACCTGTTCCTGACCGAGCGCGTGGCCGGCAAGCCGAACCGCTATCGCTACGCCGAGACGACGAGGAAGAACTCGCCGCCGGTCGAGATCTTCCGGCCGGAAGGCGCCGAGCACGCCTGGTTCGCCGAGTTCGGCTGGTCGGGGCAGAACCTCCCCGGTCTCCCGGATACCGACACCGTCTGGACCCTGACCGAGGGCGAGACCCTGGCGCCGGGCAAGCCGGTCGTCCTGACCTATGTCACGCCGGGCCGGCTGGTGTTCACGCGCAGGATCTCGGTCGACGAGCGGTTCATGTTCACGGTGACCGACACGGTCGCCAACCTCGGCGCGGCGCCGGTGACCCTCTCGCAACGGGCCTCGATCCAGCGGATCGGCCTGCCGGCGGAGGCCGTCAAGAACGACAACGTCCACAAGGGCGCCGTGGGGGGCCTGGCCGACACCGCCAAGGACGAGGGCGTGCGGCTTCGCCTGCTCAAGTACCCGGCCTGGAAGAAGGACGCGGCCAAGGCCCTGGGGCCGGTGCGGGAGTTCGCCTCCACTGGCGGCTGGCTGGGCATCACCGACAAGTACTGGCTGGCGGCGCTGGCCCCCGAACAGACCGACCGCATCGTCGCCCGCTACGGCATGACGCCCGGCGAGACCGCGCAGGACGACCGGTACGCGGCCGGCTACTTCGGGGCCGCCCACCTCATCCCCCCCGGCAAGCAGGCCACCGAGACCACGCGCCTGTTCGCCGGCGCCAAGGTCGTCCAGGACCTGAAGGCCTATCAGAAGGCTCTGGGCGTCGCGCGCTTCGAGGACGCCGTCGACTGGGGCGTGCTGAGCTTCCTGACCAAGCCCTTCTTCGCCGTGCTGGAGCTGTTCTTCGGCTTCGTGAAGAATTTCGGCCTGGCGATCCTGGGCGTGACCCTGGTGGTGCGCATCCTGCTCTTCCCGCTGGCGCACAAGAGCTACGAATCCATGTCGCGGATGAAGAAGCTCCAGAAGCCGATGGAGGAGATCCGCGCCCGCTTCAAGGACGATCCGGCCAAGATGCAGCAGGAGACCATGGCCCTCTACCAGAGGGAGAAGGTCAACCCGCTCGCCGGCTGCCTGCCGCTGCTGCTGCAGATTCCGATCTTCCTGGCCTTCTACAAGGTGCTGTCGGTCACCATCGAGATGCGGCACGCGCCGTTCTACGGCTACATCCACGACCTGTCCTCGCGCGATCCGGCGACGATCTTCAACCTGTTCGGCCTGATCCCCTGGGACCCGGCGACGACGCCGCTGATCGGCGGCCTGCTCGACGGCTATCTGCACCTGGGCCCGCTGGCGCTGCTCTACGGCTTCACCATGTGGCTGACGACGTCGATGAACCCGCCGGCGCCCGATCCCACCCAGCAGCGCATCTTCCAGATGATGCCGATCCTGTTCACCTTCATCATGGCCGGCTTCCCCGCCGGGCTGCTGATCTACTGGACCTTCTCGAACGTGTTCTCGATCTTCCAGCAGTACATCCTGATGCATCGCATGGGGACGGAGAACCCGATCGACAGCTTCATCGCCCGCGTGCGCGGGGCGACCGGGGCGAGCTAGGCCATGAGCGCGGTCTTCGACGCCGGGGAGATCGAGGCCGCGCGGATTCTCTTCGCCCACCCGGTCGCCTTCCTGATGGGGGCGGTGAAGATGGACGGCCTGCCGCCGCCGGACCTGCCGGAGGTCGCCTTCGCCGGGCGCTCGAACGTGGGCAAGTCGAGCCTGATCAACGCCCTGGTGGGCCAGAAACACCTGGCGCGCGCCTCCAACGAGCCCGGCCGCACGCGGGAGATCAACTTCTTCACGCTCGACGACCGGCTGCGGCTGGTCGACCTGCCCGGCTATGGCTTCGCGCGGGTCTCGCGCGGGGTGGCCAACAAGTTCCAGGACCTCGGCCGGGCCTATCTGCGCGGGCGGCCCAATCTCAAGCGCGTCTATCTGCTGATCGACGCCCGCCACGGGCTGAAGGCGGTGGACGGCGAGGCGCTCGACGCTCTCGACACCGCCGCGGTCAGCTACCAGATCGTGCTGACCAAGGCCGACAAGCTCAAGCCCGCCGAGGTCGAGACGGTGACGGCCAGGACCCTGGCCCAGATCGGCAGGCGTCCGGCGGCCTTCCCGCGCGTGCTGGCGACCTCGGCCGAGAAGGGCGCCGGCATCCCGGAGCTTCGCGCCGAGGTCAAGCGGGCGTGCGAGGTCTGAGGGAATTCTACCGCCGCACCACCTCGCCGCCCTTCATGACGAAGCTCACCCGTTCCAGCAGGCTGACGTCCGCCAGCGGATCCCCCTCGACGGCGATCAGGTCTCCCCAGCGGCCAACGGCGACCTGGCCGACGTCGGCGGACTGGCCCAGGGCGGCGGCGGCGTTGACGGTGGCCGACTGGATGGCCTGAAGCGGCGTCGCGCAATAGCGGACCATCACCGCGAACTGGCGGGCGTTCCAGCCGTGCGGATAGATGCCGGCGTCGGTGGCGTAGATCTGTTTCACGCCGGCCTTCACCGCCTTGCAGAAGTTCTGCCGCTGGGCCTCGCCGATGTCGCGGTCCTTCTTGAGCTCGCTCTCGCGGACGCCGTTCTTGCGCCCCTCGGCCTGGGTGTAGTCGGTGTTGTAGATGTCCATGCCGAAGAAGGCGCCGGCCTTCACCGCCAGCCTGATGCCCTCCTCGTCGACGAGGCTGGCATGCTCGATGGTGTCGACGCCGCCCAGGATGGCGGCGCGGATGCCCTCCGGCCCGTGGGCGTGGGCGGCGACCTTCATGCCCGACAGATGGGCTTCCTCGACGATGGCCCTGATCTCCTCGACGGTCATCTGCTGGACGCCGACCGCGTCGTTGGAGAAGACGCCGCCGGTCGCGCAGATCTTGATCACCTTCGCCCCGTACTTGCGCAGCTTGCGGACCATCCTGCGGCCCTCCTCGGGGCCGTCGGCGACCCCCGGAGCGACCGCGTCCACGGAGGGCGGGAAATAGGTGTAGTCGCAGTGGCCGCCCAGGGCGCTGATGGCGTAGGCCGCCGGAACCACGCGCGGGCCGGGGATGACCCCCTCCTCGATCGCCTCCTTCAGGGCGACGTCGTTGTAGCGGTCGGATCCGACGTTGCGCACGGTCGTGAAGCCGGCCTCCAGCGTCGCGCGCGCATTGGGCACGGCGACCACGGCCCAGAAGCTGTCGGTGAACTGCAGGCCCTGGTAGCCGCCGTACTGCGGCGTCGAATCGAGATGGACATGCATGTCGATCAGCCCCGGCAGCAGCGTCAGGCCGGGCAGGTCGACCCGTTCGGCGCCGGCCGGCGCGGTCATCGACGCCTGGGCGCCGACGGCGACGATGCGGCCGTCCTCGATCACCACCATCGGCTGCTCGAGATACTTGCCGGTCGCGACATCGAGCAGGCGGGCGGCGGTCACCACCACGGTCGCCGCCTGGGCGGCGCCGGCGGCCATCAGCGTGGCGGCGGCGATGGCGGCGGCGGTCAGAACACGGCGCATGAAATCCCCCTCGAAGCGCGACCCCACTCTAGCGACCGCGGAATGGGAGGGAAATGGAGGGACAGCTTACTCATTTCGCCGGACCGATCGGCGCACGCCCGAAATGAGTAAGCTGTCCCTCCATTTCCCCTCCATTTCCCTCCGTTTCGCCGGCTTCGGCTAAACCCTCCCGCAAGGGTTGGCGGATAGGCTCGCCGCGCCTCAAACGGCGGGGAGCTTGTTCGTGCAGATCGATGTCGTCCGGCCCTGGGAGCTGACCCCCGCCGCGGTCGAGCGCTGGACGGCGCTGCAGGCCGCCGATCCGCTGACCGACAGTCCGTTTCTCGCGCCGGGCTGGGCCCAGGCGGTGGCGCGGGCGCAGGGGCCCGACGCCGAGGACCGCGGCGTCCGGGTCGCGGTGCTGGGAGGCATGGACGCGCCGCGGGGATTTCTCGCCGCCCGGGTCGGCCCCTTCACCGCCATGCCGGTCGGCGCGCCGATGTGCGACTACCAGGGCCTGGCGGCCGAGCCCGGCCTGGAGGTCGATCCGCGCCGGATCGTCGAGGCCCTGGGCGTCGGCCGCTATGACTTCAGCCACATGCTGGAAGACCAGCGGCCGTTCGCGCCCATGGCGCGCGGCCGCGCGGACTCCCATGTGATCGACGTCGGCCAGGGCTACGCGGTCTACGAGGCCGAGCGCCGGGCGGCGGGCGTATCGGCGCTCAAGGACACCGACCGCAAGCGGCGCAAGGCCGAGCGGGAGATCGGACCCGTCGTCTTCACCGCCTTCTCGCGGTCGCGGGCGGACTTCGACCAGCTGGTTGCCTGGAAGCGGGCGCAATGGAAGGCGACCGGCCAGACCGACGTCTTCTCGGCGGGCTGGCCGCTTCGCCTGCTGCGCGGGCTGTTCGCCAGCCGCGACCCCGGTTTCGGCGGGGTCATGTTCACGCTCCACGTCGGCGAACGGCTGGCGGCGGCGCAGATGAACCTGCGCGGCGGCCACACCGTGCACAGCTGGATCATCGGCCACGACCCGGCCCTCGACCGCTACTCGCCGGGGATGATGCTGTTCCAGGACATCCTGCGCTGGATGGACGAGGCGCCCTACAGCCGCCTCGACCTGGGCGCCGGCGACTACCGCTTCAAGCGCGAGCTCGCCAACCGCCATGTAGGCGTCGCCCACGGCTTTGTCGGCGCCCCCTCGGCGGCGGCCCTGCTGCGCGAGACGGCCTACGCCCTGCGCCGGGCGGCGGAGGCCCTGCCGCTGGGCCCGGTCTCGGATCTGCCCGGAAAGGCGATGCGGCGGCTTGACCTGCTGCGGGGTTTGCGGTGAAGGCTGACGCCCCCGCCGCCCGAACCCTTCGATGACCCTCACCCTCGACGACATCAAGGCCGCCGCCGGTCGGCTGGCCGGCCACATCGAGCGCACGCCCTGCCGCTACAGCCGGACCCTGTCGGAGATCACCGGCGCGGAGGTGTGGGTCAAGTTCGAGAACCTGCAGTTCACCGCCGCCTACAAGGAGCGGGGAGCGCTCAACAAGCTGCTGCTGCTGGGCGAGGCCGAGCGCGCGCGCGGGGTCATCGCCGCCAGCGCCGGCAATCACGCCCAGGGCCTGGCCTATCACGGCCACCGGCTGGGCGTGCCGGTGACCATCGTCATGCCGCGCGGCACGCCCTTCGTGAAGGTGCAGCACACCCAGGCCCATGGCGCCGAGGTGGTCATCGAGGGCGAGACTTACGACGACGCCTACGCCCACGCCCTGAAGCTGAAGGACGAACGCGGCCTGACCTTCGTCCATCCGTTCGACGACCTCGACGTCATGGCCGGCCAGGGCACCATCGCCCTGGAGATGCTCGAGGACGCGCCCGACCTGGAGGTGCTGCCCGTGCCGATCGGCGGCGGCGGCCTGATCAGCGGCGTCGCCGTGGCGGCCAGGGCCCTCAATCCGGAGATCCGGGTGATCGGCTGCGAGCCGGCGATGTACCCCTCGTTCACCGCCCGCATGCGCGGGGTCAACGCCCAGGCCGGCGGCCAGACCATCGCCGAGGGCATCGCCGTCAAGCAGGTCGGCCAGACGACCTACGGCGTGGTGCGGCCGCTGCTGGAAGACGTGCTGCTGCTCGAGGAGCCCTATTTCGAACGGGCGATCAGCCTCTACTGCAATGTCGAGAAGACGGTGGCGGAGGGCGCCGGCGCGGCCTCCCTGGCGGCGCTGCTGGCCTATCCGGAGCGGTTCCGGGGCCGGAAATGCGGCCTGATCCTGACCGGCGGCAACATCGACACCCGCCTCCTGGCCAGCGTGCTGACCCGCGAGCTGGTGCGCGCCCAGCGGCTGGTCTCCCTGCGCATCGTCGGCGACGACCGGCCAGGCCTGCTGGCCACGGTCAGCCAGGTGATCGGCGACCACGGCGGCAACATCATCGAGGTGGCCCACAATCGTCTGGCCCTCGACGTGCCGGCCAAGGGCGCGGAATTCGACATCATGATCGAGACCCGCGACGCCCGGCATACCCAGGAGGTCATGGACGCCCTGCGCGAGAGCGGCTATCCGCCCCGGGCGGTCTAGGAGTTGAACATGCTGCGTCGCGCCCTGGTCGTCGCCCTCGCGGGCCTCGCCCTCACCGCCTGCAAGAAGGGGCCGGATCCGGCCCTGATCGAGGCCAACGGCGCCCAGGCCGCGGCGTGGCTGGCGGCCAAGGCCAGGGAGCCGGGCGTCAGGGCCCTGCCCTCGGGCGTCCTCTACCAGGTGGTCCGCTCCGGCCCCGCCGACGGCGGCTCGCCGGGGCGCGCCGACGAGATCAAGGTCCATTACGAGGGCAAGCTGGTCAGCGGCGATGTCTTCGACAGCAGCTACGACCGGGGCGCGCCGATGGTTAGGCGGCTCGGCGAGCTGATCCCGGCCTGGGTCGAGGCCCTGCAGAAGATGAAGCCGGGCGACGTCTGGATGCTCTATGTGCCGCCGGAGCAGGGCTACGGCGAACAGGGCGCCGGCCCGATCCCGCCCAACAGCGTGCTGATCTTCAAGGTCGAGCTGATCGGTTTCCTGCCGGCGGCCGGAACGAGCGCCCTGGGGCGTTAGCGCGGGGATGACGGAGCGGGGGCGACCCGCTAAGAGCCCCCCATGACGGAGCAGAAACAGGGCTGGTTCAGGCGGCTGGCGGCGGGACTGTCGCGGTCGTCGAAGGAGATGACCGATCAGGTCGTCTCGACCTTCACCCGCAAGCCCCTCGACCAGGACCAACTCGACCAGCTCGAGGAGATGCTGATCGAGGCCGACCTCGGTCCGCACGCCGCCGCCAAGATCACCCGGGCCTTCGGCGAGGCCCGCTTCGGCAAGGCCTCGACCGAGGACGAGATCAGGGAGGCCCTGGCCGAGGCCGTGGCCGCCGAACTGGTCGGCCGCGAAGGGACGTTCGACCCCCTGGCCGGACCCAGGCCCTATGTCGTCCTGTTCGTCGGTGTGAACGGCTCGGGAAAGACCACCACGCTCGGCAAGATCGCCGCCGACCTGAAGGCCCGGGGCGCGCGGGTGCTGATCGCCGCCGGCGACACCTTCCGCGCCGCCGCCGTCGAGCAGCTGAAGGTCTGGGCCGAGCGGGCCGGCGCCGACTTCATGGGCAAGGAGACCGGGGCCGACGCCGCCGCCCTGGCCTTCGAGGCGGTCGAGCGGGCCGGCCGCGAGGGCCACGACGTGGTGCTGATCGACACCGCCGGCCGGCTGCAGAACAAGCAGGATCTGATGAACGAGCTCCTGAAGGTCATCCGGGTGATCAAGAAGGTCGATCCGGAGGCGCCGCACGAGACCCTGCTGGTGCTTGACGCCACGGTGGGCCGCAACGCCCTGGCCCAGGAGAAGATCTTCGGCAACCAGGTGGGCGTTTCCGGCATCGTCATGACCAAGCTCGACGGCACGGCCCGCGGCGGCGTGCTGGTGCCCGTGGCCCAGGCCTCGGACAGCCCGATCAAGCTGATCGGCGTCGGCGAGGGGATCGACGACCTGCAACCCTTCGACGCCCGGGCGTTTTCGCGTTCGCTGGTGGGACTGGAGAACCGCGCATGACCGGCCGCGCCGCGCGCTGGGTGAGGATCGGCGTCGACTACGGCGCGCCGATCGCCTTCGCCGTGACCTTTTACGGCTTCGGCCGCGACCTGATCCTGGCCACCGGCGTGCTGGTGGCGGCCTCGGTCCTGGCCCTGACGGTCGGGCTGGTGGTCGAGCGGCGCCTCGCCCCGCTGCCGCTGATCGCCTGCATCTTCGCCGTGGTGTTCGGCGGCCTGACCCTGGTCTTCAAGGACCCGGCGTTCGTGAAGATGAAGATCACCTTCCAGAACGCCGCCTTCGCCGCGGCGCTGCTGGGCGGGCTGGCGTTCGGCAGGAACCCGCTGAAGGCGCTGCTGGGCGAGGGCGTCCGCATGGCCGACGGGCCCTGGCGGACGCTGACGCTGCGCTATGGCCTCTATTTCACGGCGGTGGCCCTCGCCAATGAGATCGTCTGGCGCACCCAGGACGACGCCTTCTGGGTCAATTTCCGCACCGCCCTGCTGCCGCTGGCGCTGGTGTTCTCCATCGCCCAGACGCCGTTCATGATGAAGCACATGAAGCAGGCGGGCGACGAACCGGTGACGCCCGAGCCGCCCGATCCCGGCGTCTGAAACCGTCTGTCGTCAAACCGACGTCCAGGCCGCCTATGGTCCGCATCCGGTGCAATCCGGGAGGGCGACCATGGCCAAGGACAAATCGGGCAGGCGGGCGGAGACTTCGGTCGGCCACCTGTTGCACAGGGCGGCGCAGCGGGCGCTGGACTTCTACGCCGAGGCCGCCGGCGACGCCGGCGTCACCCAGCGCCAGCACGCGGTGCTGGCGGCGGTGGCGGCCAGGGAGGGCGCGGCCCAGGCCGACCTGGTGGCGGCCACCGGCATCGACCGCTCGACCCTGGCCGACATGGTCGCGCGCATGATCGGCAAGGGACTGCTGGCCCGCGAACGCTCCGTCCTCGACGCCCGCGCCAACGCCGTGCGCCTGACCGACGCCGGCCGGGCGGCGCTGGCCGAGACGTCCCCGCGGGCCGCCGAGGCCGACGCCCGCCTGCTGGCCCTGCTGCCCAAGAGCCGGCGCGAGGCCTTTTTGGCGGCGCTCGCGGCGCTGACCGGGCCGGACGACGCGCCCGCGAAGAAGAAGGCCCGCAAGGCCGCCAAGGGCGAAAAGAAGAAGCGGAAGAAGTGAGGGCGGGGACCTGCGCCGGCGGCGCACGTCCCCGGGATCAGACGCGGATGTCCAGCAGGGAGCCGGGGCGCAGGACCTTCGTCGGCGGCTCGGCGGGGATGTCGCGCACGACCCGTGGCGCGGCGCGGACGGGCTCGGCGGGCGCCGCGGGGGTGGAGGCCTGGCCCATCGCCGCCTGGAAGAAGGCGCCGCGGGCGGCCGACTTCGCCGCGCCGGCGCCGTTCGCCGGCGGCGGGACGTTCGGCCATACGGGCGGGCGGACGGGGGTCACGGCGGGTCCCGGAACATGGTTAACGCGTCCTCAACCCTGTCCGCGACGGGGTGAAGGCCGGGTTAACGGCCGGCGAGGTCGAGGATCCGCGCCTCCGCCTGCGGCGTCAGCTCGGCGGTGAACTTGGCGACGATGACGCCGCCGGCGTCGACGAGATAGCTCTCCGGCACGCCGGTGACGCCGAACTCCAGCCCCGCGCGCCCGTCGCGGTCGACGACCCGGACGGCGAAGGGGTCGCCCAGCCGGGCCAGGAAGGCCTGGCTGTTCGGCGGCGCGTCCTTGTAGGCGACGCCGACGATGGCCACGCCCCGCGCCTTGAGCCGCATCAGGGTCGGATGCTCGATCTCGCAGGGCGCGCACCAGGAGGCGAAGAAGTTGACCAGCACCGGCCCGTCGATGTCGCGCAGGCGGACGGGGACGCCCGTGGCGAGGTCGGGCAGGGTCACGTCGGGGACCGGCTTGCCGACCAGGGCGGCCGGCTGGACCTGCGGATTGCGCTTGAGCGAATAGCCGACGAACAACACCCCCAGCAGGACCAGGCCGGCCAGCGGCAGGACGGCGAGCCAGCGCCTCATGAATCGGCCTCGCGGCGTTCGGCCTCGCGGCGCCAGCGGCGCGCGCGGGCGAGGCTGTCGACGATCAGGGCGGCGAAGGTGAGGGCGGTGACCGCGAAGGCGGGCCAGACGAAGACCGCGTACCTGCCGGCGTCGAAGTCGGGCACGTCAGCCTCCCGCCGCGCGCAGGGCGAGGGCGGCGGCCCGGCGGCGCCAGACCTCGGCCCGGATGCGCACCAGCCACAGCGAGCCGAACGCCGAGGTGTAGCCCAGCGCCATCAGCGCCATCGGCCACAGATAGACCGGGGGCAGGCGGTTCTCCCGCTCGGCGGCGAAGACGGTGGCGCCCTGGTGCAGGCTGTTCCACCAGTCCACCGAGAAATGGATGACCGGCAGGTTGACCACCCCCGCCAGGGCCAGGATGGCGGCGGCGCGGCCGGCCTTGACCTCGTCGTCGATGGCCGCGCGCAGGGCCATGTAGCCCAGCCACAGCAGCATCAGCACGAGCACGGAGGTCAGGCGGGCGTCCCAGACCCACCAGGTTCCCCACATCGGCTTGCCCCACAGCGAGCCGGTGATCAGGGCGAGCGCCGTGAAGGCGGCGCCCAGCGGGGCGCAGGCGCGGGCGGCGGCGTCGGCGAGGGCGTGGCGAAAGACCAGGGCCAGGAAGCTGGCGACCCCCAGGCAGAGGTAGGTGAACATCGCCATGTAGGACGCCGGCACATGGATGAACATGATCCGGACCGTGTCGCCCTGCTGGTAGTCCTCGGGCGCGGTGAAGGTCAGCCACAGTCCGGCGGCGATCAGCACGCCGGCGATCGCGCCGAAGATCGGCGCGGCGCGGCGCGAGAACGCCATGAACCGGTCGGGGTTGGCCAGGAAGGCGAACATGAGCCCGACTACCGTCTGGCCCCCGCGCGGGCAAGCCCGACCGGCGCCGCGAAGGGCCCGGCCGGGCGCTGGACCGGTCAGCGCGAGGGCGCGCCGTCGATCTCGATCTCGACCGTGGCCGCCTCGTCGTCGGGACCGCCGATGAAGAAGGCGTCGCCGCCGGGACCGCCCTCGCCTTCCCAGATCATGGCCTCGCCGCCGGGACCGCCCGGATGGTGCGGCGGGTGCTCCATGCCCGGGCCGCCGGCGCCGCGGCGCATGTGGATGCGGCGGCCGCCGGGACCGCCCTGGTGCAGGGCGTCGAACGCCTTCTGCTGGGCGGGGGAAAGCTGGGCGTAGAAGGCCCGGATGGCGGCGGCGCGGCGCTGGAACATCGCCTGGTGCTCGGCCATGCGCTTCTCGGTCATCGCCAGCCGCTCCGGCGTGGTGGACGGCTTGGGCGGCGCCCCGTCGGCGGCGGGCGCCGGGTGTTCGGGCGGCGCCATGGCGGCGATGAAAGCCTTGAGGGCGCCTTCCTGGTCCGGACGCAGCTGCAGCACGTCGCGCAGGTGCTGGGCGTGCTTTTCCGGGTCCATGCCGTGCATCATCATGCCCCCGGGATGCATGCCGTCGCCGCCCGGGCCGCGCATGATCACGACGCGGCGCTCCCCTTTCCCGCCCTGGCCGGGAGGGGCGTCGGCGGCGAGGGCCGAGGCGGTCAGTCCGAACGTCATGACGCCGGCCAGCAGGGCGGCGCGAGAAAACACAGAAGTCATGTGGATGGCTCCCCGATCCAGTCTTGGGTGAGGCGACAGTGCCAAGGTTCTGTGGCCCGCGTTTGTCCGCCGAACGTCGGTTTGTTTCAACGGCGACGCGAAATGTTTCAGTCGAGGGCGTTGCGGCAGGCGGCCGCCATCGCCAGCGGGCTGAGGGCGACCGCCGCCGCCGTCCAGCCGCCCAGCAGGGCCAGGCCGGACGCGTAGGGCAGGCCGGCCGCCGCCCGCTCCAGGGCGCCGGCCGCGAAGATCACCGGCGGCACGAAGA
>JBMOOF010000008.1:0-3187 GCA_049323695.1 Pseudomonadota bacterium | reverse complement strand
AGCGCGCAGGCGAGGCCGACCGGCCCGGTCTGCTGGGCCAGCACCCAGACCAGCCAGGCCACGGCGCCGAACATCGGGAAGGCCAGAGCCCGGCGCAGGACGTCCATCCACGGTCCGGGCCGCGGCAGCCGGCGCAGCAGGGCCGGCGTGAAGGCCAGGGCCGTGAACGGCGCGGCCAGGCCCAGGCCCAGGGCGGCGAACACCAGCAGCGCCGCCGCCGCGCTCTGGGTCAGGGCGTAGCCCATGGCCGAGGCCATGAACGGCGCCGTGCACGGGGCGGCGACGACCACCGCCAGGACGCCGGTCAGGAAGCTGCCCGCCGCGCCCTGCCGGGGCGCGCCGGCGCCGACGCCCTGCAGCGACGTCCCGGCCTCGAAGACGCCGCCGAGGTTGAGCGCGACCAGCAGCATTACGCCGGCCAGAACCGTCACCGCCGCCGGCGACTGCAGCTGGAACCCCCAGCCGATGGCCTCGCCCGCGGCCTTGAGGGCGATAAGTCCGCCGGCCAGCGCCAGGAAGGTCGCCAGCACCCCGGCGAGATAGGCCAGGCCCTGAACCCTCGCCAGGCGCGGCTCATGACCGTGGCCGACCAGCGCCGCCGTCTTCATCGACAGGATCGGAAACACGCAGGGCATCAGATTGAGGATCAGGCCGCCGAGGAAGGCGAACAGGACCGCGAGCGGCAGGCCGATGGCGGCGCGCGCGCCGGTCCCGCCGGCGGAAGGCGGCGGCCCGAGCCCGGCGGCGCCCGCCGGCGCCGGCCCCGGCGTCGCCTCGATCTCGAAGGCGCGCCCGCCCAGCGCCAGCACCCCGGCCAGCGACGTCGGCGCCGGCCCGCTGGTGAAGTCGAACCCCGCCGGCAGGGTCAGGGTCAGGCCCTGCGGTCCCCGCTCGATCGCCTGCGGCCGGGCGTGCTCGAGCGCCGTCCCGCTGAAGGGGAAGAAATAGGCCTCCGCCATGTCGGCGCCCGCCAGGGGCGCGCCGGTCACGGCAAGCCTGACGACGGCCCCGTCCACGACGAAGCGGGCCGTCAATCCGGCCGGCTTGGGCGCCTCGGCCAGCACCCTGGCGATGCGCGATCCCCAGACCGGGTCCGGCCGCGCGGGCCCCGCGACGACCGGCAGCGCGAGGGTCAGGGTCGCATCCTCTGGAACACAGACGTCGGCGCAGACCAGGAAGGTCGCGGCGACAGCCAGGGTCGCGGTCTCGCCCGGCCGGGCCGAGGCCGGAACCCCGATGGGGACCGGCAGCAGCACCTCGCCGCTGTAACCGAAGTTCATCAGGGGCCCGACGGGCTGGCGGGTCGGCGTCGGCCAGATGAACGCCCCCGCCGTCCAGCCGGCCGGCAGCGTCCAGACCGCGCGGGTCGGCTCGCCGGAGTCGCCTGGATTGCGCCAGTAGGTGTGCCAGCCGCGGTCGATCTTCTGGCGCAGGGCGACATAGACCGTGCCGCCGGGGACGGCCGCTTCCTGCGCCACCAGTTCGGCCTCGATGTGGCCGGTGTCGACGGGGCGCGCGGCCGCGGATCCGGCGAGCAGGACGAACAGGGCGGCCGTCAGGGCGAAAAGGCGCATGCCCAGAGCTATATGGCCCGGAACGCCCTCTCGACAACGGCCGCGCCCGCGCCATGATCGGCGGGGCGCAGGAGAGTCGCATGCCGGTCAATCGCCAGTGGGTGCTGAGGAGGCGGCCGGTCGGCGAGATCGCGCCCGGCGACCTCGAGTTCGTCGAGGCGCCGATCCGGCCGATCGAGCCCGGCGAGATCCTGGTCCGCAACGTCTATCTGTCGCTGGATCCGACCAACCGCATCTGGATGAGCGACCAGGACCAGTACCTGCCCCCGGTGAACCTCGGCGAGGTGATGCGGGGCGGGACCATCGGCGTGGTGGAGACCAGCCGCTCGGACCGGTTCCGGCAGGGCGACCTGGTCAACGCCGGGCTCTCGGGCTGGCAGTCGCACAGCATCGTCCATGAAGCCATGGCCAGTCCGGCGCCCCAGTTGCCGGGCGTGCCGCTGACCGCCTGGATGAGCGTGCTGGGGGCGACGGGCCTGACCGCCTATTTCGGCATGACCGACATCGGCCGGCCGCAGCCGGGCGAGACGGTCGTCGTCTCCGCCGCCGCCGGAGCCGTTGGATCCATCGCCGGCCAGATCGCGAAGTTGAAGGGCGCCCGGGTCGTGGGCATCGCCGGCGGTCCGGCCAAGTGCGCCTGGCTGACCGGCGAGCTCGGCTTCGACGGCGCGGTCGATTATCGCAACGAGGATGTCGGCGCGGCCCTCGACCGGCTCTGTCCGGACGGGATCGACGTCAACTTCGAGAACGTCGGCGGCCCGGTGATGAACGCTGTCGTCGCCCGCATGAACACCTTCAGCCGCATGCCGCTGTGCGGCCTGATCAGCGGCTACAACGCCGAGCGGGCGGCCGGGCCCGAGGACTTCGGCCGCATCCTGATGAAGCGCGTGCTGGTCAGGGGCTTCATCGTCATCGACTATCTGCCCCGCGCGGCCGAGGCCATGGCCGAACTGATCCCCTGGGTGCTCGAGGGCCGGCTGAAGTGGAAGGCCCATGTGGTGGAGGGCCTGGAGAACGCCGCCGAGGCGGTCAACCGGCTGTTCACCGGCGATCACCAGGGCAAGCTGCTCGTCCGCGTCTCGCCGGAGCCCTGACCGCCATGCCCGCCAGCTTCGACGAGATCGAGATCGGCCAGGTCGTCAGCCTGGGCGTCGCCGCGGTGGACGCCGAAGCGGTGCAGGCCTTTGTCCGCGCCTTCGCGCCCGGCTGGAGCGCCGCGCGCGGCGCCCCGGACGCGATGGTCTACGCCCTGTGGTCCCGCCTGGACGAACAGGCGTCCGCCGACTGGCCGCAGACCAAGCGGCTGGGAGTCGACGCCCTGCGCTGGGCGCGCAATCCGCCGGTCGGCGAACTGCTCCGTGGGCGGATGACGGTGATGGGCAAGGACCCGGTCGGCGACGACAAGGGCGTCGTCATCGCCCAGCACGACCTGCTCGACGAAGCGGGCCGGCTGGTCTTCTCCTGCCTGACCCGCAGCGTCTTCGCGCGCTAGGTCCAATCGACATTCAGCGCATCCAGAGCATGGAGGCGGCGATGTGGATGAAGGCGAGGTAGTGGCTGGCGAGCCGGTCGAAGCGGGTGGCGAAACGGCGGAAGTGCTTGAGCCTGTTGAA
>JBMOOF010000007.1:0-34688 GCA_049323695.1 Pseudomonadota bacterium | reverse complement strand
TTCAACAGGCTCAAGCACTTCCGCCGTTTCGCCACCCGCTTCGACCGGCTCGCCAGCCACTACCTCGCCTTCATCCACATCGCCGCCTCCATGCTCTGGATGCGCTGAATGTCGATTGGACCTAGCGGCCGTCGCCGGCCGGAGGGCGACGGCCGGTCGGTTGCTCCCCGTCCTCCCGCGTGACAGTTTCACCCCTTGAGCCGGATCGCGAGAATCCGGGCGTCGAGGGAGGGGCGAGGCATGGGGCGTGGCGGGATCGGACTGGCGCTGGCGGGGGCATTGCTTCTGGCGGCCTGCGGGCCGGGCGGAGGAACGGCCGAGAAGCCGAACACCACCTACCAGGAAACCCTGATCCAGCAGCTGATCGACGCCAGGCCCGGCGACGTCATCACCATCCCGGCCGGCGTCTTCGCCATCGACCGGGGCCTCAGCCTCGACGTCGACGGCGTCACCATCCGGGGCGCGGGGATGGACAGGACCATCCTCACATTCAAGGGCCAGACCGCCGGCGCCGAGGGCCTGCTGGTCAACGCTTCGAACTTCACCATCGAGGATCTGGCCATCGAGGACGCCAAGGGCGACGGCCTGAAGGTCAATGAGGGCGAGAACATCGTCATCCGGCGGGTGCGGGCCGAGTGGACCGGCGGACCGAAGACCAGCAACGGCGCCTACGGCATCTACCCGGTGCAGGTCAGCAACCTGCTGATCGAGGAATGTGTCGCCATCGGCGCGTCCGACGCCGGCATCTACGTCGGACAGTCCAGGACCGTGGTCGTGCGCCGCAACCGCGCCGAGTTCAACGTCGCCGGCATCGAGATCGAAAACACCCAGGACGCCGACGTCTACGACAACCTGGCGACCAACAACACCGGCGGAATCCTGGTGTTCAACATGCCCAACCTGAAGGTCCCGGGTTTCGGCACGCGCGTGTTCCGCAATTCCATCGTCGAGAACGACACCCGCAACTTCGGCAAGAAGGGTTCGGCGGTCGCCTCGGTGCCGGCGGGCAGCGGGGTGGTGATCAATTCCAACGACCGGGTCGAGATCTTCGACAACGACATCGGCGGCAACGACACCGCCAACGTCATCGTCTCCAGCTACTTCTCGACCGGCTACATGAGCCAGAAGGGGGTCGCCGCCGCCTTCGACCCCTATCCCGAGGCGATTTTCATTCATGACAACCGCTTCAGTCCGGGCGGCGGCAAGCCCGACGGCCTGGACCTGCAGGCGCTGCGCGTGGCGCTGTTCGGCGTGGGCGGACGGCTGCCGGACGTCCTGTGGGACGGCTACGCCGACCCGGGCAAGTTCCGGGACGGCAAGCCCGATCCGGCCCTGGCGATCTGCGTCGACAACGGCGCCGCCCAGGTGCTCGACGCCGACGGCCCCAACAAGAACAAGTCCCCGCGCCTCGCCACGACCCTGCGATGCCGCCTCGCGCCGCTGCCGGCGATCGTTCTGGCCGCCGCCGGGCCGGTTCCGGCCGAACGCGGAATTCCGGCGCGGCGCAAGCCGTGACGCGTCTGGCGGCCCTGTTGCTGGCGCTGGCCCTGGCCGCCTGCGCCCCGAGAGAGCCGGCGCCCCGGTTCATCGCCGAGGGCTCGCCGGAGCGGCTGTCGGACTGGGGCATGATCGGCGTCGGGAAGGGGCGGCTGGCGCTGGCGGCCGACGTGCAGCCCTACGAGCTGAACACGCCCCTGTTCACCGACTACGCCGGAAAGCTGCGCACCGTTTGGATGCCCAAGGGACGCGCGGCGGCCTGGACCCCGGACGAGGCCTTCGACTTTCCCGTCGGGACGGTGATCACCAAGACCTTCTTCTATCCGAAGGCCGCCGACGGCGCCCTGGCGCCGGGCGACGGACTGCCGCTCGCCCTGACCGGCCAGGGCCTCGACCTGTCGAAGGTGCGCCTGATCGAGACCCGCGTGCTGGTTCGCCGCGAGCGGGGCTGGGCGGCCTTCCCCTATGTGTGGAACGAGGCGCAGACCGAGGCGCGTCTGAAGCGGACAGGAATGGCCATCCCGATGACCCTCGTGCGGCCGGGGCGCCGCGACCGCTTCGTCTACCAGGTTCCCAACGTCAACCAGTGCGCGGGCTGCCACGCCACCGACCATGCCGCCCGCGCCCTGCAGCCGATCGGGCTCAAGTCGCGGCATGTGGACCGGGAGGTGACCGTCGGAGGCGCGCGGTTCAACCAGATCGACCGGCTGGTCCTCGTCGGTTACCTGCGCGGCGCGCCGTCGCCGTCGGCCCGGACCCGGGGCGCGGACTGGCTCGACGAGACGATCGTCGTCGAGGCGCGGGCGCGGGCCTGGCTCGACATCAACTGCAGCCACTGCCACAGCCCCCGGGGACCGGCCGACACCTCCGGCCTGTTCCTGGATCTGGCGACGCCGCTCGGGCCGGCGCTCGGCCTGTGCAAGCCGCCCGTGGCGGCGGGGCAGGGGACGGGCGGCCACGCGCACGGCATCGAGCCGGGCGCGCCCGACCGGTCGATCCTGGTCTTCCGCACCGGTTCGACCGATCCGGGCGCGATGATGCCGGAACTCGGACGTTCGCTGGTCCATGACGAGGGCATGGCCCTGCTCCGGCGCTGGATCGCCGCCATGCCCCCCGGCTGCCGTTAGCGCCGCCGTGGACGGCGGGCGGCTCTGGCTGTCGGTCCAGCACCTGCGGGCCTTCGCGGCGCTCGCGGTGGTCCTCTTCCATGTCCTGCAGTGGGCGAGGATTCCCTTCGAGACGGGCCAGGCGGGGGTCGACGTCTTCTTCGTGATCAGCGGTTTCGTGATGTGGACGACGACCGCGGGCCGCCCGGCGCGGCCGGGCCGCTTCCTGGTGCGCCGGCTCATCCGGGTCGCGCCGCTCTACTGGCTGGTCACCCTGGCGCTGGCCGCCGCGGTCGTCGCCTTTCCCGCCCGGTTCCCGGACCTGTCGGCCGAACCGCGCCACCTGCTGCTGTCGATGGCCTTCGTGCAGCACTACAATCCGGCGGGCGTTCCCTTCCCCCTGCTGGCGCCGGGCTGGACGCTGAACTACGAGGCGGTCTTCTACTTGGTTTTCGCCGCCGGCCTGTTCCTGCCCGAAGAGCGACGGCTGTTCGCGGTCACCTTCGCCCTGCTGGTCCTGGCCCTGGCCGGTTTCTTCTGGCCGCCGTTCTACATCCTGCTGCTCAATCCGCTGTTCCTGGAGTTCCTCGCCGGGGTGTGGATCGCCCGCCTCGCCCAGCTCCGCTTCCTGCCCGAACGCGGCGTCGGCTGGTTCCTGTTCGGCGGGGCGCTGATGCTGTTCACCCTGATCCAGCTGCTCAATCGCGACTGGGACCTCTGGCGGCCGCTGATCTGGGGGGCGCCGGCGGTGCTGCTGGTGCTGGGCGCGGTCAGCGTCGAGGCCGACGGCGGCTGGGGATCGCTGCCCGGACTGAAGACCCTGGGCGACGCTTCCTACTCGATCTACCTCGTGCACACCCTGCCGGTCGGAGCCCTGGCGGTCGTCTTCGGCGTATGGAACCTGCCGGCATTCGCGCCCCTGGCGACGGCGCTGGCCGTCGCCGCGGGACTCGCCTGCTGGCGCCTGCTGGAACGGCCGCTTGTTGGAACCTTGCGGCGGCTTGCCTGACGCCGCGGCGCATCCGCATACTCGGGTCATCCGCGCGTCAGACGCGGTTCTAGAGAATAGGGAGCCAGGGACATGGCGCACTGGAAGGGGCGGCTCATCGCCTTCGGGGGAACGATCGCGGCGGCCGTCCTGCTGACGGCCTGCGGCGGCAGCGAGGTGGACGGCGCGCGCATCGCCGCCGCCGACCGGACGCCGGGAGAGTGGATCAGCCACGGCCGCACTTACGGCGAGCAGCGCTTCAGCCCGCTGGACCGGATCAACGCCGGCAACGTGGACAAGATGGGCCTGGCCTGGAGCTTCGACCTGCCGGAAAACCGCGGCGTCGAGGCCACGCCCCTGGTCGCCGACGGGGTGATGTACACGACCTCGTCCTGGTCGATCGTGCGGGCGTTCGACGCCAAGTCGGGCAAGCTGCTGTGGGAGCACGACCCGCAGGTGCCGCGCAAGACCGGGGTCAAGGCCTGCTGCGACAGCGTCAACCGCGGCGTCGCCCTGTGGAAGGGGCGGGTTTATGTCGGCACGCTCGACGGCCGGCTCCAGGCGCTCGACGCCAGGACGGGCGAGGTCGTCTGGTCCAAGGTGACGGTCGACCAGGACAAGCCCTACACCATCACCGGCGCCCCCCGGATCGTGAAGGGCAAGGTGCTGATCGGCAACGGCGGCGCCGAGCTGGGCGTGCGCGGCTACCTGTCCGCCTATGACGCCAACGACGGCCGGCTGATCTGGCGCTTCTACACCGTCCCCGGCCAGAAGGAGACCGACGGCGCGGCGTCGGACAGCGCCATGAAGATCGCCCGGCCGACCTGGAAGGGCGAGTTCTGGAAGGTCGGCGGCGGCGGCACGGTCTGGGATTCCATGGCCTATGACCCCGATCTGGACCTGCTCTACATCGGCGTGGGCAATGGTTCGCCCTGGAACCGCGACATCCGCTCGCCGGGCGGCGGCGACAACCTGTTCCTGTCCTCGATCGTGGCGCTCAAGCCCGACACCGGGCGCTATGTGTGGCACTACCAGACCACCCCGGGCGAGAGCTGGGACTACACCGCCACCCAGCACATCGTGCTGGCCGACATCGAGATCGGCGGCAGGTCGCGCAAGGTGCTGATGCAGGCGCCCAAGAACGGCTTCTTCTATGTGCTCGACCGCACCGACGGAAAGTTGATCTCGGCCGAGAAGTACGTGCCCATCAACTGGGCGACCAGGGTCGATCCGAAGACCGGCCGGCCGGTCGAAACGCCCAACGCCCGCTATGCCAAGGGCGTGGCGCTGACCGCCCCCGGACCGCTCGGCGGCCACAACTGGCAGCCGATGGCCTTCAGCCCGAAGACCGGCCTGGTCTACATTCCGGCCCAGGAGATCCCTTTCCCCTACATGCAGCCCGGAGGGGCCGCCTCGAATTTCCGGTACCGTCCCGGCGCCTGGAACATCGGCGTCGACAACCTGATCGCGGCCCTGCCCGACGACGAGGCGCAACTGGCCGCCGTGCGCGCCAGCCTCAAGGGGCGGCTGGTCGCCTGGGACCCCGTCGCCCAGAAGGAGCGCTGGAGCGTGCCGCACAGCGGTCCGTGGAACGGGGGCGTCCTGGCCACGGCCGGCGGGCTGGTCTTCCAGGGCTCGGCGACGGGCGAGTTCGCCGCCTACGACGCCGAGTCCGGCCGCAAGCTGTGGTCGTTCGACGCCCAGACCGGGATCGTCGCGCCGCCGATCAGCTACGAGATCGACGGCGAGCAGTATGTGGCGGTCATGGCCGGCTGGGGCGGCGGGTTCGCCCTGACCGCCGGCGCCGGCGTCGACCCCCGCTCGGACGGTCCGCGCCGGGTGCTGGTGTTCAAGGTCGGCGGCCGGAAGACGCTGCCCCCCCGGCCGCCCTCCACGCGACCGGCGCCGGTTCTTCCGGCGGTGATGGCCAGCGCCGATCAGGTCGCGGCCGGCAAGCTGACTTTCCACACCTACTGCTCGGTCTGCCACGGAGCGAGCGCGGTTTCGGACTTCTCCATTCCCGACCTGCGCTTCTCGCCCGTCGCCGCCAGCGCCGAGGCCTGGAAGGGCGTGGTCGTCGACGGCGAGCGCGAGCCCGCCGGCATGGTGTCGTTCGCCAGGTTCCTGACCCCGGCCCAGGCCGAGGAGGTGCGCCAGTACGTGTTGTCGGTCGCCAGGGGCCGCAAGCCGGCGGGGAGCTAGCGGGAGAACCATGGTCACAGAGGAGCCGCCGCCGACCGTCGAGACTGTCGTGGTCGAGGCCGCGCGGCTCCCGCCCGCGCCGGCGGACGCGGCCTTCGCCGTCATTTCCGTGGGGGCGGAGACCATCGCCGCGGCGCCGCGCCTGGACGAGGCCCTGACCCTCGTTCCCGGCGTTCAGCTGTTCCGCCGGACCTCCAGCGCCGCCGCCAATCCGACCACCCAGGGCATGACCGTACGGGCCGTCGCCGGCTCCGGCGCGGGGCGGGCCCTGGTGACCCTTGACGGCGTGCCGCTCAACGATCCCTTCGGCGGCTGGGTGATCTGGTCGGGATTGCCGCCGGCCTCGGTCGAGGGGGCTCTGGTGGTCCGGGGCGCGGGAGCGGGACCCTACGGGGCCGGCGCGCTGACGGGCGTGGTCCAGCTCGCCGAGCGCACGCGGGTTCCGGACGGCGGCGAGTATGAGCTCTTCGCCGGCGAGCGCGGCCTCGCCGGCGGCCAGGCGACGGCGGCGGCCGGCGACCTGTTCGCGGCCGTGGCGGCCCAGACCAGCGACGGCTGGATTCCGGTGCGGCGCGGCGCGGGGGCGGCCGACGGTCCCCTGGCCTTCGAGAGCGCCGGTTTCGCGGTCCGCTACGCCCCCGGCTGGCGCGGCGGCGACCTGTCGTTGCGGCTGGCGGGCTACCAGGAGTCCCGCGACAGCGGGCTCGACGGCGCCGCCTCGCGGTCGACCGGCCTGTCGGCGTCGGCGACCCTGACCGGGGCCTCGCCTGGTCTCGGCACGGAATGGCGCCTGCAGGGATGGCTCAAGCGTTCCGACTTCGAGAACAGCTCGGCGGCCGTCGGCGCCGGACGAGCCTTCACCACTCCGGCCAACGAACAGTTTGGCACGCCGGCCCTCGGCGCCGGCGTCAACGCCGCCCTGCGCCGGTCCCTGCCGGGCGGCGGGTGGGAGCTGGGGGCGGACCTGCGCTGGGCCGAGGGCGAGACGCGCGAACATTTCCGCTACATGGCCGGCGCCTTCACCCGCGGCCGCGTTGCGGGCGGGTCGCAGACCGTGGCCGGCGTCTACGGCGAGATCTGGCGGGAGCAGGGGCCCTGGCTCGTCGCCGGCGGACTGCGGCTGGACCGCTGGTCCAGCTTCGACGGCCGGCGGATCGAGCGCGACCTGGCCAGCGGGGCGACGACCCTGTCGCTGGCTCCGGCGGATCGCGAGGGCTGGCGGCCGACCGCCCGCGGGGCGGTGCGCTACGGCCTCGGCGAGGGCTTCCTGAGGGCCGCGGCCTACGCCGGATTCCGGCCGCCGACGCTCAATGAGCTGCACCGGCCGTTCCGCGTCGGCAACGACGTCACCGAGGCCAACGCCGGGCTCGAGCCGGAAACCCTCTATGGCGTCGAATTCGGCGCGGGCGGAGAGGGCGTCCTGCGCTGGAGCGCGACCCTGTTCGCCAACCGCCTGGAAGGGGCGGTGACCAACGTCACCATCGGGTTCGGGCCGGGGACCTTCCCGGTGGCGGGATTCATCCCGGCCGGCGGCGTGCTTCGTCAGCGCCAGAACGCGGGCGACATCGAGGCCTGGGGCCTCGAGGCGGACCTCGCCGGCGATTTCGGCCCGGACCGGTCCTGGCGGCTGTCGCTGGCCTGGACGCGGGCGGAGGTCGACGGCGGAGCGGCGGCGCCGCAACTGACCGGCCTGCGTCCGGCCCAGACGCCGCGGCTGTCGGCCAGCGCCGAGACCGTCTGGCGGCCGACGGCGAATCTCACTCTCCGCTCGACCTTGCGATATGAGGGCGAGCGCTTCGACGACGATCTCAATCTGCGCCGCCTCGACGCCGCCTTCACCAGCGACCTGCGCGTCGAATGGCGGGCGGGTTCGACGGCCTCGGTCTATCTCGCCATCGAGAATCTCGCCGACGCCGAGGTCGAAACCGGCGAGCCCGCCGACGGGATCGAGAGCTTCGACATGCCGCGCACCGCCCGCGTCGGCCTGATCTGGCGGCCGTAGCCGAACTATTTAATACGGCATCGTATATTTCAGGGGCGCCGGTTACATCGCGCGCCGCCCGTTCGGCCGGGCGAGCTTGCGGGTCAGTTCGTCGCGGCGGGCCGCCAGCCGGGCGCCGAGGGCGGCCAGGTCAAGGTCGGTCCCGCGACAGGCCGGAAAGAGCGATGTCTCCTCCTCGCGCACATGGTGCTCGATCATCTCGCTCAGCACCTTGATCCTGGCGTCGTAGAGATCCTCGTCGACCTCCATCTGCTCGATCTCGGCGATCAGGGCCTTGGCGGCGGCATGCTCGACGACGGCCTCGTCGACCATCGCTTCCTGGTCCGCCTTCAGCGCCGCGCGGGCGGCCGGATAGAACACCTCCTCCTCGACCTGGGTGTGGACCTTGAGCGCCAGGCAGATCCGCTCGGAGAGCCGGGCCTTCTCCGCCTCGTCGTCGGTCCTCTCGTAGTCGCCGAACCAGGCCGCGACCTGGCGATGCTCGTCCTCGAGCAGCGAGGTCGCGTCGATTTCGCCGCGTCTTGCGGGGCGCTTCGCCGTCCTGGTCCCGACGCGGGCGTGGGGGCTGGCCATGGGTTCCTCCCTCGATGGTTCCGCTTCAATCCCTGGGGACGGCGGGGGTTCCGCTTGACGGCGCGGCGCCGCGCCGCTGATAGGGGCCATGGCGAAGCTGACGGGCGCGAAGGTCTCGGTGGCGGGCGCGGGGGCCCTCGGCCTGTGCGCGGCGCTGGAGCTGGCGCGGCGCGGCGCGACGGTGACCCTCCACGACCCCGCGCCGATCGGCGATAACGCCTCGGGCATGGCGGCGGGCATGCTGGCGCCGGTGTTCGAGGCCTTGCTCGATCCGGCCTCGAGGGACCACCTGGACATCCTGCTCGCCGCCCGCGACCTGTGGCCGAGCTTCGCGCCCGTGGCGCTCGACCGGACCGGCGCGGTCTGGCGGGGCGGGGACCCGGACGCGGTCGCGGCCGGGCTTGAGGGGCTCGGCGTCCGCTGGCGACAGACGGCGGAGGGGCCGGCCACCGCCGAGGACTGGCGGCTCGATCCCGGCGCGGCGATGACCGTCCTCTACGCGGCCGCGAAGGCCGCCGGCGTGGTCTTCGACGAGGGCCCGGTCGAGGCGCGCGAGCCGCGGCCGGGCGAGGTCCGCGTGCTGGCGACGGGGGCGGGCGGCGCGGGGCTGGCGCCGGAACTGGACGTCGTGAGCCCGATCAAGGGCCACCTGCTGCGCTGCTTCGGCGGGCCCGAGACCGGTCCCGTGCTGCGGGCCGAGGGCGTCTACCTCTGCCCGGACCCCGCCGGCGCCGTGCTGGGCGCGACCATGGAGACGGGCCGCGACGACCGCCGGGTCGACCCCGAGCAGGTCGCGGCGCTGAGGGCGAGGGGCGAGCGGCTGCTGCCCGGGCTGCCAGGCCTGCGCTTCCGGGCCGAGGTCGGCGTCCGCGCCGCCACGCCGGACGGCCTGCCCCTGGTGGGGCCCAGCGCGACGCCCGGCGTCCTGCTGGCGGTCGGCGCCCGCCGCAACGGCTGGCTGTTGGCCCCGCTTGTGGCGCGCACGGTCGCCGCGTATCTCGCGGGCGATGATCCAGGACCTTTCGCCGCGCGGCTCGACCCGCGCCGGTTCGCCAACTAGGGAAACGCGCCGATGAGCAGCTTCTGGCCGACCGAGGAGCAGGCGGCGATCCGCGAGGCCGTGGGCCGCATCTGCGCCGACTTCGACGACGAGTACTGGCGCCGGACCGACGAGACCGGCGAGTTCCCGGAGGCCTTCGCCGGCGCCATGGCGGCCGGCGGCTGGCTGGGCGTGGCCATGCCCGAGGAATATGGCGGCGCGGGCCTGGGCCTGACCGAGGCCGCGCACGTCATGCAGACCGTCGCCCAGTCCGGCGCCGGCTTCTCCGGCGCCAGCGCCATCCACCTCAACATCTTCGGCCTGATGCCGGTGGTGAAGTTCGGCACGGCCGAGCAGAAGGCGCGCCACCTGCCGCGCATCATCGCCGGCCAGGACAAGGCCTGCTTCGCCGTCACCGAACCCAACAGCGGCCTCGACACCGCCAACCTGGAGACCCGGGCGGAGAAGAAGGGGAACGGCTACGTGGTCAATGGCCGCAAGATCTGGACGACCATGGCCCAGCGGGCCAACAAGATCCTGATCATCGCCCGCACCACGCCCAAGGAGCAGACGGCCAAGGCCATGCAGGGCCTGAGCCTGTTCTACACCGACTTCGACCGGGCCAGGATCGACGCCCGGCCGATCCCGAAGATGGGCCGCAAGGCCGTCGAATGTAACATGCTCTTCATCGAGGACCTGCAGGTCCCGGCCGACGACCTGATCGGCGAGGAGGGCAAGGGCTTCCAGTATCTGATCAGCGGCCTCAACCCCGAGCGGGTGCTGTTCGGCGCCGAGGCGGTGGGCCTGGGCCGCGCAGCGATCGCCAAGGCCGCCCAGTACGCCAGGGAGCGGGTCGTCTTCGGCCGGCCGATCGGCCAGAACCAGGGCGTGCAGCATCCCCTGGCCCGCTGCTGGGCCGAACTGGAGGCCGCCGACCTGATGGCCTTCAAAGCGGCGGCCATGTACGACGCGGGCATGGACTGCGGGGCCGAGGCCAACGCCGCCAAGTACCTCGGCGCCGAGGCCGGTTTCCGCGCCTGCGAGGCGGCCGTGCTGGCCCATGGCGGCATGGGCTACGCCAGGGAATACGACGTCGAGCGCTACCTGCGCGAAGCCATGATCGCCCGCATCGCACCCGTCAGCCGCGAAATGATCCTCAATTTCATCGGCGAACGGGTGCTGGGCCTGCCCAAGAGCTACTGAGCCCTATTGCGGCGGCGCCTCGAAGCGGATCGGAATCCTGACCATGGCGCCGTCCACCGGCTTGCCGTCCTCGGTCTGCGGGCTGAGCCGGAAATAGGGCGCCAGCTTCTGGGCGGCCTTGCCGAAGCCGTAGCCGCCGGGCGTTTCGGCGACCACCTCGCAGCTGCCGACGGTCCCGTTGGCGGCCACCAGGCAGGCCAGGGTGGCGCTGCCGCTCACGCCGCGGTCGATGGCTCCCCTGGGGAAGAAGCGTTCCACCTGGCTGGCGGTCGGCTTCTTCACCCAGTCCGGCCGGGTGATGACGGGGGGCAGGGGCACGACGATGCCGCCGCCGCCGGCGCTCGCATCCAGCGTCGCGATGGTCTCGCCCGGGGCGATCGCCCCGCCCGGATGGGGCGCGACGGCCAGGGTTTCTTCGGGAACGGCGTCGTCGGGCAGGACGGGATCGTGGATCGGCGGGGCGACGGCGGTCCTCTCGCGCCTGACCTCGGTCGGCTTCGTGGCGGGCTCCGGCGGAACCGTCTTCCTCTCGAAGCTGACGTTCGTGGCCGGGTCGTATTGGTGGGGCGGCTGCAGGATCTCGAACCTGGAGGCCGCGATCCAGGCGGCGAGTCCGAGATGGACGGCGACCGACAGGGCGATGCCCGTGGCGGCGGCGGGGGAGAGGCGGCGCCGGGCGCCGCCTCCGGATGGAATGGCGAGCGCCTGGGCGACCATGCGAACCTCCCGGGTTCCGTTGTGGTTGACGTAGCGTCACCCGGAACCGGTTCCGCGACAATTAAAATCGAAGGTTGCGACCGAGAATCAACGAACGTTCGTTTCGGCCCGATCGGGAGGCGCGGCGCCCGAGAATCGGTCCAGTGGCCTGGGCAGGAACGCGTTCGCCCCGTCCGGTGTTCGGCCCCACCGGGAATCACCAGGAAATTGAAGGATTTGTTGGCCGGAACCCCCGCGGGTTAACCGGGGCTTAACCATAAATCTTCACGACTCCGGCCATGGCCATAGAGGGAATCCGCGGGGTCGTCGAAGCGGCCATCCAGCGCGCGTCGCAGGCGACGGGCGTGGATTTCTCGTTCCTGATGCGAACGGCCAGCCGCGAGAGCGGCTACAACCCCTCAGCCAAGGCCCCGACATCCTCCGCCGCCGGACTTTTCCAGTTCGTCGAGCAGACCTGGCTGGCGACCCTCAAGCGGCATGGCGCCAAGTACGGCTACGCCCGCTACGCCGACCTCATCCAGCTCGGTCCGGACGGCAAGTATCGCGTCGGCGGCGCCGAGGCGCGGAAGGCGGTGATGAACCTGCGGTTCGACCCGCACGCCGCCTCCCTGATGGCCGGCGAGCTGGCCGCCGACCACGCCGCCTATCTGGCCGGGCGCATCGGCCGCCAGCCGACCGCGGGCGAACTCTACGCCGCCCACTTCCTGGGGCCCCAGGGCTCGGCCCGGCTGATCCAGGCGACCCGCACCAGCCCGGGCGCCGTCGCCGCCAGCCTGTTCCCGGATGCGGCGGCGGCCAACCGCTCGATCTTCTACCAGAACGGCCGCCCCCTGACGGTGGCCGAGCTCTACAACAACCTCACCCGCGGCGGCGGCGAGGGCGGGGTCGCGGCTCCGCGCGTGACCCCCGACCAGGGCTTCGTCCAGTATGCCGGCGCCCGGCGCGCCGACCAGGCGGCCCGCCAGCAGGACGCCCTGGTGGATTTCATCCTGCGCGGCCCGCAGGGTCTCGACGGCGGCGGCGGCGGAAGCGGCGGCGGCCGCAGCCTCGGCGGTTCGCTGCTGACGGCGGAAATGCTGAAGGTCCTCTCCGACGCCCGGAAGGATCGCTGATCCAGGAGACCGGGCCGGCCTGGTCCCCTTCAGCCCGCCGCCCGGGCCCCCTCGGACTCCGGCCGCGCGCGCGTCGCCGCGTCGGCCACGGCCCGGGCCACCCCCGCCACCGTCACCGGCTTGCGCAGCACGGCGTCGGCGCCGGCGTCCAGGCATTCGCGGGCCTCTTCGGCGTCGCCGTCGATGACCGCGATGATCGGCGCGGTCGAGACCGGCCCGTCCAGCCCGCGGACGGCGGCGGCGGTCTGCGGCCCGTCAAGCTCGGGCATTCGCCCGTCGATCATCAGCAGATCGAAATGGGCCAGCCGGGCCAGCTCGACCGCGCGTCGCCCGTTGCCGGCGCCGACCACCTGGTGGCCCAGCTGTTCGAGGATGGCGCGCAGCATGGCGGCGTGAAGAGCGTCGTCCTCGGCGACCAGCACCTTCAGCGGCCGGCCGGCCTGGGCCGCCGAGGCCGCCTGGGCGTCGCCGGCGCGGCTGGCCGGAGCGTCTTCGAAGGGCAGTTCGAGGGTGAAGCAGCTGCCGACGCCGACGGCGCTCTGGCTGTGCAGGGCGCCGCCCATCAGCGTCGCCAGCTGGCGGGCGAGCGACAGGCCGAGACCCGCGCCGGGCACGCCCGCCCCGGTGCGCTCGACCCGCCGGAAGGGTTCGAAGGCCAGTTTCAGCTCTTCCGGCGACAGCCCCGGCCCGGTGTCGACGATCGAGATCGCCACGACCCCGTCCCGCCGCTCGAGCCGCGCCTCGATCCGGCCGCGGACCGTGTACTTGACGGCGTTGCCGATCAGGTTGGCCAGCACCTGGCGGGTGCGGGTGGGGTCGCCGAGCACCGCGCCGGCCGCCGCCTCGAGCTCCGGGTCGACGTGGATGGCCAGCTCGACGCCCTTGGCGACGGCGGCCGGACGGTTCAGCAGCACCAGGTCGCGGGACATCCGCACCGGATCGAAGGGCTCCCGCGCCAGCGCCAGCCGCCCGGCCTCGGCCGACTCGGAATCGAGGGTGGCGTTCAGCACCGCGACGAGGTCCTGGGCGGCCTCGAGCGCGGCGGCCAGCTGCTCGCGGGAGGGCGCGGCGCGGCCGCCCTGGCCGACGGCGGCGGCGAGCACATGGGTGACGCCGGTCAGGCCGTTGCGGATCTCGTGGCTGAGGGTGGCGACGATGTCGGATTTCGAGCGGGCGAGGCGCTCGGCCCGGTCCAGCGAGGCGGCGCGCTCGGCGATCAGGGCCTCGCGCTCGGCGGCCAGGGCGAACTGGCCGCGCAGCAGGCGATTGAGCACCAGACAGAGGGCGAAGGTCATGGCCAGGGCGCCCCAGGCCAGCACCGCCTCATGGCGACTCTCCGGCCGGCTGAACAGGCCGATCATCGGCGCCGCGGCGGCGGCCGGGCCGACGATCAGCAGGCTCGAAAGCGTGGGGGCGGTGAAGAAGCAGCAGGCGACCGCCCCGGCGACGGCGATCATCAACAGGGCCTCGCGCGCCGGCCCCGCGCCCTCGGCGAAGGCGGCGATCTGGGCGCAGGCTCCCGCCCACAGGAGGCCGCCCATGATCTGCACCCGCGTGCGCACCCGCAGGTCCCGGCCGGCGTCGGTGCGCTGCCAGTTCACGACGGCGTAGAAGGCGCCCCAGTTGACGGCGAACACGGCGAAGGTCACCGCCATCCAGGCGCTGTTCGGCGCGAAGCTGCCGGCCCAGACGTAGATCGGCAGGCCGACCGCGAAGAGGGCGAGCGCGTAGGGCAGCAGGCCGCGCTGGGCCTCGAGCGACTGCAGGGTGGCGGAGGCGCCGCCGCGGGCGTGCGGTTCTGAAGACGTGAACACGGAAGACCCCTCGGACCGGTATGGCGCACCCTAGCGGGCCCGGGTTTTCGCAGGGTTAGGAGAGAGCGTTAATCACTGGTGAGTCTTCGTTAAACTTAACGATCCATGATCGCCCAGGCGTCCGGGACGCAGGGGCGAGAGACCGATGGGAACGACGAGGGCGGCGCTGACGGATGTGGATATCCGCACGCTTCTGAAGGGGGCGACGGCCGACGAGAGGGCGGTCGCGGCCCACAAGCTCTGCCGCAATATCGACCGCGCCGAACTGACCGAGGACGAACGCGCGATCGCCGCCGACATCCTGCGGGTCATGGCCGCCGACGCCGCCGAGCTGGTGCGCCGCGCCCTGGCCGTCACGCTGAAGACCTCGGATGTCCTGCCCCGGGACGTGGCCCTGAAGCTGGCCCGGGACGTGGAATCGGTGGCCCTGCCGGTGCTCAATTTCTCGCCGGTGTTCACCGACGACGACCTGGCCGAGATCGTGCGGGTCGGCGGGCCGGTGCGGCAGGTGGCCATCGCCCGCCGGCCGCAACTTTCCGAAACCGTCACCGCGGCGATCGTCGAGCACGGCGGCGAGGCGGCGGTGGAAACCGCCTGCGCCAACGACAACGCGCTGTTCTCGGAACGGGCCCTGCAGCAGGCCCTCAGCCGCTTCGAACAGTCCGAGCAGGTGCTGGCCGCGATCGCCTATCGCGCCGCGCTGCCGCTGGCGGTCACCGAACGGCTTATCGACATGGTCGGCGACCAGGTCCGCGACCATCTGCTCAACCACCATGCCCTGTCGCCGGAAACGGCGCTGCAGATCGCCATGGGCGCCAAGGAGCGGGCCACCGTCGACCTGGTCGACCAGGCCGGCCGGGCCGCCGATCCCAAGGCCTTCGCCGCCCATCTGCACAAGGCCCAGCGCCTGACCGCCTCGCTGCTGCTGCGCTCGCTGGCGCACGGCCACATGACCTTCTTCGAGTGCGCCGTCGCCGAGCTGGCCGGCGTGCCGCATCACCGCACCTGGCTGATGATCCACGACGCCGGGCCGCTGGGCCTGCGGGCCATCTACGACCGCGCGGGCCTGCCCAACCGCCTGTTCGCCGCCTTCCGGGCCGGCGTCGACACCTTCCATTCCATGGAGTTCGACGGCGGCCTGCGCGACCGCGAGCGCTTCCAGGAGCGCATGCTGCAGCGGTTCCTGACCCAGCCGACGGCCCCCGCCCGCGACGACGTCGACTACCTCCTGGACAAGATGGACCGCATCTCGCGCGAGGGCCGCAGGGCGATTGACGTGGCGTGAGCCTTGCCTAGCCGCATCGCGCGGCGCGATCCTGTCGGCATGACCGATGTCCAGATCCGGCCCGCCGCCACCGTCCTCCTGGTCCGCGACGACCCCGCCTTCGAGGTGCTGATGGTCAAGCGCCACCATCAGATCGACTTCGCCTCCGGCGCGCTGGTGTTTCCGGGCGGCAAGACCCACGCCGGCGACCACGATCCGGCCTGGGCCGATCACGCCGCGGGCTGGGGCGAGGTTCCCGCCGAAGAGCGACCCCTGCGCATCGCCGCCATCCGCGAGGCTTTCGAGGAGGCGGCCATCATCGTCGCCCGCGACGCCGCCGGGCGTCCCTTCCGGGGCGACGACCGCGCCGGGGCGGCGCGGGAGGCGGTGGCCCGGGACGAGCGGCCGTTCCTCGATCTGGTCCGCGAACTGGGCGTGACCCTGGACCTCTCGGCCCTCGGGGTCTTCGCCCGGTGGATCACCCCGGACATGATGCCCAAGCGGTTCGACACCTGGTTCTACGTCGTCAAGGCGACCGGCGAACAGCTGGCCGTCTGCGACGGCTACGAGACCGTCGAGGCCGAATGGATCGCGCCGTCCGAGGCCCTGCGCCTGGAGCAGGCGGGCGAGCGGACGATCATCTTCCCCACCCGGATGAACCTGAAGCTGCTGGCCGAGGCGAGCGGCGCCCAGGATGCACTGGACCGGGCCGCCGCCCGCACGCTGGTCCCGGTGCTGCCCCGGGTCGAACGACGGGAGGGCGGCGGCGTGCTGGTCATCCCGCCGGACGCCGGCTACGGCGCGGTGGAGGAGCCGTTGTCCTCGATCCGGGCCTGAGCCGGAACGCGGCGCGCGCACGCCCGTTGAAGGCGTGCAGCCGGAGCGCCGCCATGCCCGAGACGCCAGCGTCCGCCGAACCCCGGTCCTACTCGCCCGAGCGCGATATCCACACCGCCGAGCCTCCGCTGCGGGGCAAGCGCATCCTGGTCACGGGCGGGACCACCGGCATCGGCCGGGCCCTGGCCGCCCTGCTGGCGGCGGACGGGGCGAGGGTGTTCGTCTTCGGCCGCCACGCGCCGGAGCTGCGCGACGCGCTGGACCGCATCCGCGACGTCGGCGGCGTGGGCGAGGGCATGGTCGCCGACCAGGCCCTGGCCGGCGACGTCGACCGGGTCTTCGCCGCCGTCGACCAGGCCTTCGGCGGCGTCGACGCCGTGGTGATCAACGCCGCCATCAGCAGCGGCAAGCTCGCCGAAGCCAAGGAGAGCGACTGGCGCTACGTGGTCGAGACCAACCTCGCGGGCTACATCGCCGTGGCGCAGGAAGCGGTCTGGCGGCTGGACGGGCGCGACGGCGATCCGCAGATCGTCCTGGTCGGCTCGATCAGCGCCGACGCCGAGGGACGCGGCAGCCCGATCTACGCGGCCACCAAGGGCGGCGTGCGCGCGTTCGCCAAGGCCCTGCGCAAGGAGGTCGCGGGCAAGGGAATCCGGGTGTCGCTGGTCGAGCCGGGGACCGTCGGCACCGACATGCACCGGGCACCGCCGTCTGAGCAGCGGGCCCGGATCCACAGGCACGAGATCCTCCGCGCCGAGGATATCGCCGTGGCGATCCGCTACATTCTCACCCAGCCGCCCCGGTGCACGGTGACCCTGCTGCGGGTCGAACCGCGGCTGCAGGCCTGATGCGGTGGCCTATGCGGTCGACCGGCTGGTGTTCGGCCCGCAGGACGTCGACCTGGCGCGATCGCCGCTGCGCGAAGGCCTGCCGATCGGATCGACCTTCGTGCTCGGCGCCTTCAACCCGGGCCTCGCGGTGCTGGCTTCGGGCAACCTGCTGCTCATGGTGCGCGTCGCCGAGGCCCTGACCGAGCCGGTCCAGGGTCATGCCATCCGCGCCATTCGCTGGGCGCCCGGGCGGGGCCATCACCTCGCGGAATGGCCGCTGACGGGGGTCGACACCAGCGATCCGCGCAAGTTCGAGCTCACCGGCCTGGCGACCCGCCAGATGGCGCTGACCTCGCTGTCCTGGCTGTTGCCGGTCGAGATGACGCCCGATGGCCTGGAGGTCGTCGCCGTCCACTACGACCGGGCCATCGCCCCGCGCGCGGCCTGGCAGGAGTACGGCGTCGAGGACGCCCGCATCAGCCGCATCGGCGAGCTCTGGTGCATGACCGCCTGCTCGGTCAGCGCCGAGCGCCATTCGACGGTGCTCTACACGTCCCGCGACGCCGTCGTCTGGGACCTGCAGGGCATCGTGCTCGACCACCAGAACAAGGACATGCTGCTGTTCGAGGGGCTGATAGGCGGCTGGTTCTGGGCGCTGACCCGGCCGATGGGAAGCCTGTACTTCGCCTATCCGCCGGACAGCGAATGGCTGGGCGGGCCCTCGATCAACCTCGCTCGCTCGCCAGACGGCCTGCACTGGAAGCCGGTCGAAACGCCCGGCATCCGGCCCCGGCGCGACTCGCCGTCGAACGCCAAGGTCGGCGGCGGGGCCCAGCCGGTGCTGACGCCCGACGGCTGGCTGGTTCTCTACCACGGGGTCGAGGCCGACGGTGTGGTGGGGACCTACCGCACCTTCTGGGCGCTGCTCGACGCCAAGGAGCCGGCGCGCCTGCTGCGCCTGGAGGATCGCGCGCCGGTGCTGGAGCCCAGTCCGGCCCTGACCGAGACCCTGCGCGAGCGGATGTACCTGGACGGCGTCGTCTTCACGACGGGGATCGCCGACGGCGGCGACCACTGGATCGTCGCCTCGGGCGAGGCCGATCTCGCCTGCCGCGTCACCCACATTCCGAAATCGGTCTTCACCTGACGGAGCGGCAACCGCTAGGCTCCCCGGGACGGAAGCGGAAAGCGGGGGCGGCGATGGCCGACGGGGCGGTTCAGGGTATGGCGCAGGACCGGTACGCGGGGGTGCGGGCGCAGTTCGAGCGGAACCTGGCCGGCGGCGAGGATGTCGGCGCCAGCTTCTGCGCGACCCGGGACGGCGAGGTGATCGTCGATCTGTGGGGCGGCTTCGCCGACGAGGCCCGCACGCGGCCCTGGGAGCGGGACACCATCGTCAACGTCTATTCGACGACCAAGACCATGACCGCCCTGACCGCCTTGCTGGTGGCCGACCGCGGCGAACTCGACTTCGACGCCCCCGTGGCGCGCTACTGGCCGGAATTCGCCGCCAACGGCAAGGCGGACATCAAGGTCAGCCACCTGATGAGCCATTCCGCCGGCCTGTCGGGCTGGAAGGAGCCGATCGCCAGGGAGGACCTCTACGACTGGGAGAAGGTCACCGGTCTGCTCGCCGCCCAGGCGCCCTTCTGGGAGCCCGGCACGGCGTCCGGCTATCATGCCGTGACCCAGGGCTACCTGGTGGGCGAAGTGATCCGCCGGATCACCGGCAAGTCGCTGGGGACAGTCTTCCGCGAGGAGATCGCCGAGCCTCTGGGCGCGGACTTCCACATCGGCCTGCCGGCCTCCGAGGATGATCGGGTCGCCGACCTGATCCCGCCGCCGCCCGGCGGCGCCATCGCCGACGGGGCGCAGGGCGAGCTGACGCGGAACATGTCCACCAATCCCGGCATCGACGTGGGCGCGACCCGGACGCGGGCCTGGCGGGGGGCCGAGATCCCCGCGGCCGGCGGCACGGGAAACGCCCGCTCGGTGGCCACGATCCACGCCATTCTCGCCAACGGCGGCGAGGCGGGCGGTCGTCGTTTCCTGTCGGAAGCGGGTTGCCGCAAGGCCCTGGAGCTGCAGGTGGAGGGGACCGACCTGGTGCTCGGCATGCCGGTTCGCTTCGGCATGGGCTTCGGCCTCGCCGGCGGCGCCGTGCCGTTCCCCAACCCCAACACGATCTACTGGGGCGGCTACGGCGGGTCGGTGGTGATCATCGACATGGACGCGCGCGCCACCTGGGCCTACGCGATGAACCGCATGGCCGCGACCACCGTCGGCGACATGCGCGCCTTCGGCCTGATCATGCCGATGTGGTAGCCCCTCAGGCGGCCAGCTGGGCCACGCGGTCTTCCAGCTCCTCGACCAGCTTGCGGCCGACCGGATGCTCGTCGGTGCGGATGTCGCCGCGCACCGCCGCCTTGATGGCGTCGATGTGGGCGTCGACCAGAAACATCGGCGCGTCCATGCGGGTGTCGGGATCGTCGATCAGCTTGCACAGCGAGCCGGCGATGCGCGTGACCAGGGGAAACTCGTAGGTCGCCCCCAGGCCCTTCAGATCGTGGGCGCGCAGGTAGAGAGTCTCGGCCGTATCCGGGTTGAGACCGTCGGTGCGCACCTTCTGGCGGGCGTCATCCAGCTTGACCAGCTCGTCGTTCAGCCATTCGGCGAAGTTGCCCGACAGGCTCTTCAGGGCGGCCTCGGCCTTGGCGATGGCGGCCGCGTCAATGCCGCCCAGCTTGCCGCCGACCTTCATTCGCAGAGTGTTCGGGGCCTGGATGACCTGGACCGTCGGATTGTCGCTCACGCGTCGCCTCCCATGGCGTGTTCGACAGGAACGCTAGCGCGTCGGGGTTAATAACGGATGAGACCGCCATTTCAGCCCGTGCGACCGGAAGCCGCATCAGGCGGAGAACTGCTCGGCGAGGACGCGCTCCTCGAGGCTGCGGCCGGCGTCGAACAGCATCGACAGGCTGACTCCCCGGTCCTCGGCGACATGCACCTCGACGACGTCGCGCACCTCGACGTTGTCGGCGACGGCGCTGACCGGGCGCTTGTCGGCCTCGAGCACCTCGAAGGTCACCCGCGCCGTATGCGACAGCAGGGCCCCGCGCCAGCGTCTCGGGCGGAAGGCGCTGATCGGCGTCAGGGCCAGCACCCGGGCGTCGATGGGGATGATCGGGCCGTGCGCGGAGAGGTTGTAGGCGGTCGACCCCGCGGGGGTCGAGACCAGGGCGCCGTCGCAGACCAGCTCGCCCATCCTGACCTTGCCGTCGATGGAGATGCGCAGCTTGGCGGTCTGGCGCGTCTGGCGCAGCAGCGACACCTCGTTGATGGCCAGGGCCCGGTGCTGCCGGCGCCGGCCGTCGATGGCGACCATGGCCAGGGGATGGATGACCGCCCGCTCCGCCGCGTTGATCCGCTCGAGCAGGGCGTCCTCGCTGTACTCGTTCATCAGGAAGCCGACCGAGCCCCGGTTCATGCCGTAGATCGGCTTGCCGCCGGGCAGGGCGCCGTGCAGCGTCTCCAGCATGAAGCCGTCGCCGCCCAGGGCCACGATGACCTGCGCCGTGTCGCCGGCGTCGCCGTAGCGCTCCACCAGCCGCTGGCGCGCCTCCTGGGCTTCCGGCCGGTCGCTGGCCGCGAAGGTCACGCGCGTGACGTGGGGCAGGGGCTTGAACATGGCGGGGCCAGCAAGGCCCTGCGCCGCCGGGATTGTCAAACGATGGAGACGGCGCGGCGGAAGGCGACGCCGGCGATGTCGGCGTCGAAGGGGCCGAATGCGCCGCCCGCCCGTCGCCCGGCCTCCGCGCCCCCGCCCGGACGGCCCTTGTTGAGCTCGCGGACGATCTCGAGAATGGCCGGGAAGGCGCCGCGGTCGACGCCGATGGCGGCGCAGGCCAGGGCCAGCAGTTCGGGACGGTCGCTGTCGATGGCGCGACGCACATGGTCGATCTCGAACGCGCCGAGGCGGGCGAGCGCGGCGACGAACAGCGACAGCCGGCCCTCGCGGAGAGCCCGCATCAGATAGCTTGGCCGCAGGTCGCCGGCCGCGTGGAGCTTGTCGACCAGCTTCTGCTCCAGCGCCTCGCGCTCGGCGTCCGAACGGGCGACGGCCGGGGGCAGGCCCTCAATGGCCGCGTGGGCCTCGCGCACGGTCTGCGCCAGGGCGGCGTCGAGCTCGGCGGGATCGAGGCGGAACCGGTCGATCAGGGCGCCCCGCAACGACTGGCCGACCCACAGGTAGAGGCGCTGGGCCAGGTCGGAGGACAGCCGCGGGTGCCGCGAAAGCGGCGTGCGCAGGGCGGCGACGCGCCGGGAATGGTCGACCAGCCGCTCCATGGCGGAGGCGGAGATCTCGGCGGTGTCGTTGCCGGCCAGGGCGGTGAGGACGGCCGGCTCCTCCTGGCGCAGGATGGCCTCGACCACCGGGGCGGTCAGCCGGCCGCGGCGGGCGACCGCGATCTGATGGTCGAGCGTGGCCTCGACCAGCAGGCGGATCAGGTCGTGGTCCTGCAACACGGGGCTGGCCGCGATCACCGGGGCGGCGATCTCGATCTCGTCGAGGGCCAGCACATTGACCAGCGCCGGGGGCGCCCAGGGCGCGGGGGCGATCTTCTCGGCCAGCCGCCTGCGGATTTCGGTCTCGGCCTCGGCGACCAGCGCCATGAACACCGCGGAGACCAGCTCGCGCACCCGCGGGCGGGATACCTCGTCGGCATCGGCCTGGTCGCAGAGCCCGATGACGGCGTCGAGCAGCCGCTCGCGGTCGGCCGGATGCCGGCTCCGCGCGAGCAGCAACAGGTCGTTGGCGTCGATGGCGGTCGTCACGAGGGTTCCGTCCCGACTCTCGGGGAGAGCATGACCCTGCGCCCGCCCGATGAAAACATGCTTAAACGGATCGAAAGAACGCAGGGGAGTCGAATCGCATGGCCGAACCCGTGATCCTGGCGCTCGACCAGGGAACGACCAGCACGCGCGCGATCGCCTTCGACGTCCGCGGCCGGGCCCTCGCCGAGGCCAGTCGTCCGCTGCGGCAGAGCTATCCGGACGACGGCTGGGTCGAGCACGACGCCGAGGAGATCAGGGACGCCAGCGTCGCCGTCCTGCGCGAGGCGGCCGAACGGTCGGGCCGGGCGGCCGACATCGTCGCCATCGGCGTCACCAACCAGCGCGAGACGGTGGTCGTCTGGGACAGGGCCACCGGCCGACCGATCCATCCGGCCATCGTCTGGCAGGACCGCCGCACGGCGGCCACCTGCGAGCGGCTGGTCAAGTCCGGGGCCGAGGAGCGGGTGACCGAGATCACCGGCCTTCTGCTCGATCCCTACTTCTCGGCGACCAAGATCGCCTGGCTGCTGGACGGCATCGACGGCGCCCGGGAGAGGGCGGAGCGGGGCGAACTGCTCGCCGGGACCATGGACGCCTGGGTGATCTGGAATCTCACCGGCGGCCGGGTTCACGCCACGGACGCCACCAACGCTTCGCGGACCCTGTTGTTCGACATCTCGGCCCAGGCCTGGTCCGGGGAGATGCTGGAGCTGTTCGACGTCCCGGCGGGCATGCTGCCCACGGTGCTCGATTGCGCCGGCGACTATGGCGAAACCGACGCCGCCGTCCTCGGCCGGGCGGTCCCCATCCGCGGCGTGGCCGGCGACCAGCAGGCCGCGCTGATGGGCCAGGGCTGCGTGCGGCCGGGCGAGATGAAGGCCACCTATGGCACCGGCTGCTTCATGTTGCTGAACACCGGCGCCCGCAAGCCGTTCAGCCGCTCGCGGCTCCTGACCACCGTGGCCGCGCGCGTCGGCGGCGAGACCACCTATGCGCTCGAGGGGTCGATCTTCGTGGCCGGGGCCGCGATCCAGTGGCTGGGCGAGGGGCTGGGCGTCGAGGGAGGGCCCAAGGCGGCGGAAGCGCTGGCGAGGACCGCCCGGGCCGACAGCGGCGTGGTCGTCGTGCCGGCGTTCACCGGCCTCGGCGCGCCCTGGTGGGACGCG
The DNA here is from genome assembly GCA_049323695.1 of Pseudomonadota bacterium. Lineage (GTDB taxonomy): Bacteria > Pseudomonadota > Alphaproteobacteria > Caulobacterales > Caulobacteraceae > Caulobacter. Next base: position 11,502 of record JBMOOF010000007.1, on the reverse strand, counting down.
GGCGCGCGCGGCGCGATCTTCGGCCTGACCCGGGACAGCGGCCGGGCGGAAATCGCGGCCGCCACCTTCGACGCCTGCGCCCTGCAGACCCGCGACCTGATCGAGGCCATGCGGGCGGACGCGCCGCACGCCTTCGGCGACGGCGCGGAGCTGAGGATCGACGGCGGCATGGCCCAGAGCCCCTGGTTCTCGCAGCGGCTCGCGGATCTGACCGGCACGCCGGTTCGGCGGGCGGTCTTCCAGGAGACCACGGCCCTGGGCGCGGCCCTGTTCGCGGGCCTGGGCGCCGGCCTGTTCCCGTCCCTCCAGCAGGCCGCCGCCGCGCGACCCGACTCCGAGCGGCTGGACCCCGCCCTCGGCGCCCATCAGCGCGAAGCCGCCTACGCCCGCTGGCTGGACGCCGTGCCGCGGGTGCGGTCCTAGGCGGTGCGGAAACGCGCGGACCTGCTCCTGGTCGCCCGGGGGCTGTTCGACAGCCGGGCGAAGGCGCGGGCGGCGATCGAGGCCGGGCGGGTGCGGGCCGGCGGCCGCCCGGTGGCCAAGGCCTCGGACATGGTCGAGGAGTCGGCCGAGCTGACCGCGGAGGCCGCCCATCCCTGGGTCGGACGGGGCGGGCTCAAGCTGGACCACGCCCTCTCGCTCTGGCCCGTGCCGGTCGAGGGGCGCATCGTGCTCGACGTCGGCGCCTCGACGGGCGGCTTCACCCAGGTCTGCCTGGTCCGCGGCGCGGCCAGGGTCTACGCCGTCGACGTGGGCCGGGGACAGCTGCACCCGTCCCTCGCCGCCGATCCGCGCGTCGTCGACCTTTCCGGCGTCGACAGCCGGTCGCTGACGGCCGACGTCGTCCCGGAGCCGCCCGGCCTCATCGTCGCCGACGTCAGCTTCATCGGCCTGGCCAAGGTCCTGCCGGCGGCGCTGGCGCTCGTCGACGCCTCGCGTCCGGCCGATCTCGTGGTCCTCGTGAAGCCGCAGTTCGAGGCCGGCCGCGAGAACGTGGGCAAGGGCGGCGTCGTGAAGAACCCGGCCGTCAGACAGGCGGCCCTGGACGGGGTCGTCGCCTGGCTGGAGCGCATCGGCTGGCCGGTGCGGGCCGCCGCCGACAGCCCGGTCCCGGGCGGCGACGGCAATCGCGAGTTCCTGCTGTGGGCCCGCAGGGCGGAGACGTGAAAAGGCCGCCCGCGCGCGGCGGACGGCCTTCCCTCACAGGGGTCCTCGACCGGGTTCAGTCGACGACCTGGTAGCGGCCCTGGCCGTCCTTGCAGACGCGGACGAAGCGCTTCTGGACGCGGCCGTCCGGCAGGTAGATGGGGCTTTCGGCGAGCGTGCATTCGCCGGCCGCCGGGCCGCCCGCGACGGGCTGGGCGACGTAGGCGTCGTCCTCGTCGTCATAGGCGCCGCTCCGGTAGCCCTCGTAGCCGCCGTCGTAGCCGTAGTAGCCGGCGGCGTAATCGTCGCCCTCGGGCGCGGGAACCGCGGCCTCGGTATAGGTTCCGCGCTCGCAGGCGGCGGAGCTGCGCCCGACGTTGGCGCCGATCACCGCGCCCAGCAAACCGCCGAGGACCGCGCCTTCGGTGCGGTTGCCGCGGGCCGCGACATTGCCGCCGGCCAGGGCGCCCAGGCTGGCGCCGACCAGGGCGCCGCCCGTGCCGCGCTGGGTCTGCGCCCGCGCGCAGGCGTCGTAGCGGTAGCCCGGGCCGTCGGCGGGCGCGGTCTGGGCCAAGGCCCCTGTCGGAACCGCGACGAGGCCGGCCGCGGCGAACAGGGCGGCGAGACCGGTGACGGCGATGGTTTTCATGTTGCTCTCCCTTTTACTCGACAATGCGAATGACGGCCCGGCCGGGATCAGCCCCGGCCGCTCGGCCGCCAGACTCCGTCGCGCCCGCGGCAGACCTCGAAGCCGTGCCAGCGACCGCCGTAGTATTCCTGCACCCACCGGCAATGCGCCCGGCGGTAGCTGACGCGGCGCGGATAGTCGGCGCAGCGGAAGTTCTTGCGCGCGATCTGGTTGCCGGCGACCGCGCCGACCGCGCCGCCCAGCAGGGCGCCTTCGGTCTTGTTGCCCCGCGCGCCGACCGCCGCGCCCAGGGCCCCGCCGACCACGGCGCCGGTCACCGCGCCGCGCGCGCCCGCCTGCCGTCGCTGTTGGGCGCAGATGTCGCCGCGGCCGTAGACGCGCGCCGACTGGGCGTCGGCGAAACTGGGTATGGTGAAGACCGGAGCGGCGATCGCCGCCGCCGCGCTGAGAGTCAGAATGGTGCGCATCACACGCTCCCTTCGCCTGAGGGGCGAACTGTCGTCGCCCTTGGTGTTGGGAAGATGGCGGGACGTTCCTGAACGGCTGTTGATCGGCCCGTTCATCTTCGTTCATCGACGGTAAGGATTGGTCCGCCGGTCGCCTCGCAACAATGATATCGGGGGCGCCGGGTTCCATCGGGAGAGTCGGTTGGCCGAACTCGTCGACATTGATGTCACAGCCGTCGGCGCGCAGGGCGACGGCCTCGCCGCGGGCCCGGTCTACGCGCCCCTGACCCTCGCGGGGGAACGGGTGCGCGTGCGGCGGGAAGGAGCGCGCGCCGAGCTGGTCGAGGTCCTGAAGGCCAGCCCCGAGCGGGTCGCGCCGCCCTGTCCGCACTTCGGCGCCTGCGGCGGCTGCGCCCTGCAGCACTGGGCGAGCGCGCCCTATCTCGCCTGGAAGGCCGGGCTGGTCGGCGCGGCGCTCGCGCGTGAGCGGATCGAGACCGAAATCCTGCCGACCTTCGCCTCGCCGCCGGGCTCGCGCCGGCGCCTGGCGCTGCACGCGCGGCGGGGCGAGGGGCGAATCCGCCTCGGCTTCAAGGCGCGGCGCAGCTGGTCGCTGGTCGATATCGACGTCTGCCCCATCTCCGACCCCCGGCTGGTCGCGGCCCTGCCGGCCCTGCGGGCGCTGGCCGCGCCCTTCCTCGAGCACCCGAAATCGGCCCCGACCCTGCACGTCACCTGGACAGGGTCGGGCATCGACCTCGACGTCAGCGGCGTCGAGCGCCGCAGCGGCGGCCTCTCCGCCGACGCCCGCCTGCGCGCGGCCGAAGCGGCGGCGGCGGGCGACCTGGCGCGGGTGACCCTGGCCGGCGAGGTCGTCTACCAGGCCCGCCAGCCGGCGGTGCGCCTGGGGCCGGCGACCGTGGCGCTGCCGCCCGGTGCCTTCCTGCAGGCGGTTCCCCAGGCCGAGGCCGCGATGGGGGATTTCGCGGTCCAGGCGGCCGCCGGCGCGCGCCGGATCGCCGACCTCTACTGCGGGGTCGGCACCTTCACCTTCCGGCTGGCGGTCCTCGCGCCGGTCCACGCCGCCGACTCGTCGTCGCCGGCGGTCGCGGCGCTGAAGGCGGCCATCGCCACGGCGCCCGGCCTCAAGCCGATCACGGCGGAGGCCAGGGACCTCGTCCGCCGCCCGGTGCTGGCCCAGGAGCTGTCGAGGACGGACGTGGTGGTCTTCGATCCGCCCAGGGCGGGCGCGCTGGAGCAGACGCGCGAGATCGCCGCCAGCAAGGCCGCCCGGGTCGTCGCCGTCTCGTGCAACCCCGCGACCTTCGCCCGGGACGCCCGCGTCCTGGTCTACGCCGGATTCCGCCTCGACCGCGTGCTGCCCGTCGACCAGTTCCTCTGGTCGCCGCACGTTGAGCTGGCGGGGGTGTTCAGCCGCTGACGCGCGCCGCCGCCGGCGGGCCCGCGCCGGCCCATCCGGCCTTCATCGCTCATCGGCTTCCGTCAATCGGGGGCGGGCCGAACAGATCCATCTGGTCACCCGCCCTCGGCGGAACGCGAAAGCGGCTGATGTCGAGGTCGACGCGAATCCGCTCCAGCCCATAGCGCCTGCGGGCGGCGCGGAAGCGGGCGGCGACCAGCTGGGCGAACGGTCCCTCGCCGCGCTGGCGCACGCCGAAATCCGCGACATAGGCCTTGCCGCGCCGCATCTGCCGCACGAGCGACATCACCCGCCCGGCCCGGTCGGGATGGTCGCTCGCCAGCCATTCCTGGAACAGCTCGGCGATTTCCAGCGGCAGCCGCAGCATGACGTAGCCGGCGCCGCTCGCGCCGGCGGCGGCCGCGGCCTCCAGCACCGCCTCCAGCTCGTGATCGTTCAGGCCCGGGACCACCGGCGCGAACATCACCGTCACCGGGCAGCCGGCCTCGACCAGCCGCTTCACCGCCTCGACCCGCCGCTGCGGCGTCGCGGCCCTGGGCTCCATGCTGCGCGCCAGGCGGCGGTCGAGGGTGGTGATCGAAACCGCGGCCCGCGCCAGGTTCGACCGGCCCATCTCGCCCAGGATGTCGGCGTCGCGCACGATCAGGTTGGACTTGGTGATGACGGTCAGCGGGTGGTTGAACCGGCGCAGCACCTCCAGCACCTGCCGCGTGACCCGCAGCTTCCGCTCCAGCGGCTGGTAGGGGTCGGTGTCGGCGCCGATCTGGATATGCCGCGGGACGTAGCCCGGCCGCGACAGCTCCGCCTCCAGCAACCGCGCGGCGTCGGGCTTGAAGAACAGCCGGCTCTCGAAATCGAGGCCGGGCGACAGGCCGAGATAGGCGTGGTTGGGCCTGGCGAAGCAGTAGATGCAGCCGTGCTCGCAGCCCCGATAGGGATTGATCGAGCGGTCAAAATGGATGTCCGGACTGGCGTTGCGGGCGATGATGGTCCTCGACCGGTCCGGCAGGACCACGGTCCGAAGCTGTTTCGGCTCGGGGTCCTCGACCGTCCAGCCGTCGTCGAACGCCTCCCGCACGCGGGATTCGAACCGGCCGCTGGCGTTGCTTCGCGCGCCACGGCCCTTCACCGGCGGGGGAGGGACGGACATGCCGCCATCCTGCCCCGCGGACGCGAACAAAACAAGAACTGTTGACCCGCCGCCGGCCGCGGGCTTGATGCGTCCATGATCACGGTCATCGTCGAATCCGCGCAGGACGCCGAGAGCCTGGCCACCTGCCTGGCGTCCCTGGTTCCGGCGGCCGTGGACGGGATCGTGCGCGAGGTCATCCTGGTCGCCGCCGCGCCCTCGGAGGCGGTCTGCTCGCTCGCCGAGGACTCCGGGGCCGGCTTGACCGGCGACCTCGAGACGGCGATCGCGGCCGCGAAGAGCGACTGGCTCCTGATCCTGCCCGCGACCGTCCGCCTCGAGGAAGGCTGGCAGCGCGAGGCGGCGGTCCATGTCCAGCGTCACGGCGACCGGGCGGCGCGCTTCCGGCGGGCTGGCGTCCTGGGGTGGTTCCGCCGCTCAGGGCTGCTCGTGCGGAAGGACCGCCGCGGCGTCGTCCGACGCCCGCGCCTCCTCGATGGCAGGGCGTTCCCGGCCTGACCTCGCGCGGCGGACGCGGCTATCCGTCCAGCCGCAGATCGACGATCGGCTCGCCGCGGGCCAGGGCGTCCAGCGTCCGGGTCTCGCCGCCGAAGCGCTTGCGGTAGGTCCAGTAGGCGACCAGCACCTTCTCGACGTAGTCGCGGGTCTCCAGCGCCGGCAGGCTTTCGATGACCAGCAGGCTGTCGGCGTCGGCCCCGACCTTCTTGAGCGTGTTCAGCACGGTCCCGGCGCCGGCGTTGTAAGCGGCGACGGCGCGCAGGATATCGTAGGCCTCCGGGCCGCCGCCCAGCGCCCGCTCCATCAGCCAGGTGAAATAGTCCTGCCCGACCCGCAGGTTGGTCGGGGCGTCGAGCAGCGGCATCGGATTGCTGAGCAGTTTGTCGTCGCCCGCCGCCCGGGCGGCGGCGATCGGACGCACCTGCATCAGCCCCATGGCCCCGGCCCCGGAGACGGCGAAGGGATTGAACCGGCTCTCCTTCCAGACCAGGGCGTAGACCAGCGCCTTGTCCAGGGTGAAGCCGCCTTCGGGCCACAGCTCGGGCGTCGGATAGTCCTCGGGGCCGCGGCGGCGCGGCGGGGCGACGCGGGGCGGCGGCGGCGCGTCGGCGGCGGTGGTGATCGGGGCGTTCAGCGCCAGGATCAGGGCCTGCCACTTGGCGCGCTCGGCGCCGGCGCCGGCGAGCGTCAGCCCCGCGCGCAGCTCAAGGCCGGCGTCGGCGGCCCGGCCGACCTGCATCAGCGCCGCCGCCCGGTGCGCGCGCGGATTGGACCTGGCGAAGGCGGCGACGTCGAAGTCGGGAGCGGTCGACGCGGCGCGCCGGACCCCCAGCCCCCTCGTCGCCCGCCGCACGTCGTCCAGGCCGACCCGCTGGTTCTGCATCTCCAGGCTGCGGGCGGCGATCATGCCGTAGAAGGTGTGCGGCGACCTGGCGGCCAGCCGGAGATGGATGATCGCCTGCTCGACCTCGCCCAGGCGATAGGACGCCCGGGCCGCCCAGAAACCGCCGGCGGCCCGCAGCCACTCGTCCTCGCCCTCGTCGAGGGCCACCGCCCGGAACCAGGCGCGGGACTCCTCGATGCGGCCCAGCCGCCAGGCGGCCAACCCCGCCACCCAGCGCTCCCCCGCTTCGCTCGCCAGGGGCAGGGCGCGGGCCGCTTCCCCCGAGTAGTAGGCCTCCCGCGCGGCGCGGCCCCGGTCGGCGCCGGCCGGGCCGCCGACGGCGCGGGCCGCGCCCTCCACCCGGGCCCAGGTGCGCGACACCTCGAGGAAGGCCGGCGCGCGGGGCAGGGGTTCGGTCGAGGGCCGGCGCTTGAGCGCCAGGCTGTAGACGCGGTCTGCGCCGGGCAGTTCCCCGTAGGCCTTCATCCAGGCCGTCAGTTCAGCGTAGGTCGCTGTGTAGGCCGTCGGATGCATCAGCTTCTGGAACGCCAGATGCCCGTCCAGCGACCGGTCCCTCGACCGGGCGGCGGCGGCCTCGGCGTTCTCGAAGTCGCCGCGCGCGGCCGAGCCGAAGGCTTCGCGCCAGGCGCGTTCGTCCCCGGGCGAGAGGACCTCCGGTCCCGCCGCCAGCGCCCGTCCCGCCGAAAAGACCGTCGCGGCCATCACGGGCAATGCCATGATCAGCGCGCGCCGTGAGGCCGTCATGCTGTCCGCCGCGCCCCCTCCGTGCGGTCCGCGCGGTCCCTACCCGATGTGGTCGTGGTCTAGGCCGAAGCGGCGGCGAAAAAAAGTCGTTTCGCCCGGCAGGCGCGCGGCGCCCAGGGCCGGGGCTGGCGTCGCCGGGCGAGGGCGCCTATGTCGAGGCGCGACTCCGGGGGACGCGCGTGCAACCGATCATTTCCGTAACCGGGCTTTCCAAGACCTATCCGGGCGGTTTCCAGGCCCTGAAGGGCATCGACCTCGAGATCCGCAGGGGCGAGATCTTCGCCCTGCTGGGCCCCAACGGGGCGGGCAAGACGACCCTGATCAGCATTGTCTGCGGCATCGTCAACGCCTCGACCGGAACCGTGCTGGCCGACGGCTGCGACATCGTGCGCGACTATCGCGCCGCCCGCGCGAAGATTGGCCTGGTGCCGCAGGAGCTGCACACCGACGCTTTCGAGACGGTCCGGGCCACCGTCGCCTTCAGCCGCGGCCTGTTCGGCAAACCGCCCGATCCCGCCTACCTGGAAACGGTGCTGAGGGACCTTTCGCTGTGGGACAAGCGCGACGAGAAGATCATGGCCCTGTCGGGCGGCATGAAGCGCCGGGTGATGATCGCCAAGGCCCTCAGCCACGAACCGACGATCCTGTTCCTCGACGAGCCCACCGCGGGCGTCGACGTCGAGCTGCGCCGCGACATGTGGGACATGGTCCGCCGCCTGCGCGACAGCGGCGTCACCATCATCCTGACCACCCACTATATCGAGGAGGCCGAGGAGATGGCCGACCGGATCGGGGTGGTCAACAAGGGCGAGCTGATCCTGGTCGAGGACAAGGACGTCCTGATGCGCAAGCTCGGCCGCAAGGCGCTGACGCTGCAGCTGCAGGAGCCCCTCGCGGCCATCCCCGAAGGGCTCGCCGGATACGGGCTCGAGCTGCGCGACGGCGGCCGCGAGCTGGTCTACGGCTTCGACGCCCAGAGCGAGGAGACCGGCATCGCCGGCCTGCTGCGCGGGCTGCACGAGGCCGGCGTCGACTTCCGCGACCTGCACACCGAGGAAAGCTCGCTCGAGGATATCTTCGTCAGCCTGGTGAGGCGGTCATGAACCTTCACGCGATCAAGGCCATCTACGGCTTCGAGATGGCGCGCTGGTTCCGCACGCTGATGCAGTCGATCCTGGCGCCGGTGATCTCGACCTCCCTCTATTTCATCGTCTTCGGGGCGGCGATCGGCTCGCGCATGCCCGCCGTCGACGGCGTGGCCTACGGCGCGTTCATCGTGCCGGGCCTGATCATGCTGTCGATCCTGACCGAGAGCATCTCCAACGGCAGCTTCGGGATCTACATGCCCAAGTGGGCGGGCACGATCTACGAACTGCTGTCCGCGCCGGTCTCGGCGTTCGAGACGGTGCTCGGCTACGTCGGGGCGGCGGCGACCAAGTCGGTGCTGCTCGGGGTCATCATCCTGGCGACGGCCCGCCTGTTCGTGCCCTTCGAGATCCAGCACCCGCTGTGGATGCTCGGCTTCCTGGTGCTGACCTCGGTGGCGTTCAGCCTGTTCGGCTTCATCCTGGGGATCTGGGCCGACGGCTGGGAGAAGCTGCAGATCGTGCCGATGCTGATCGTCACCCCGCTGACCTTCCTGGGCGGCAGCTTCTATTCGATCGACATGCTGCCGGGCGTCTGGCGCGACGTGGCCCTGTTCAACCCGGTGGTCTATCTGATCAGCGGCATGCGCTGGTCGTTCTACGGCGTCTCGGACGTCGGGGTCGGGGTCAGCCTGGCCGCCACGCTCGCCTTTCTCCTCGCCTGTTTCGCGGTCGTCACCTGGATCTTCCGCACCGGCTACAAGCTCAAGGTCTGAGACATGGACGTGAGAAATGGAGGGACATCGGAAATGGAGGGACAGCTTACTCATTTCGCCGCGGTAGCGCCGCGGCGCATGACGAAATGAGTAAGCTGTCCCTCCATTTCCTCCATTTCCAGGCGCAAGGAACGCCATGCCCGCCACGCTCTTCGATCCCCTGACCTTCGCCCGCGGCCCGGCGATGAAGAACCGGCTGATGCTGGCGCCGCTGACCAACCTGCAGAGTCACGCCGACGGCCGCATGTCGGACGACGAGTTCCGCTGGCTGACGATGCGGGCCGAGGGCGGTTTCGGCCTGACCATGACCTGCGCGGCGCACGTCCAGCGCATCGGCCAGGGCTTCCCGGGCCAGATGGGCGTCTGGTCGGACGACCACCTGGAGGGCCTCACGCGACTGGCCGCCGCCATCAAGGCCCAGGGCAGCGTCGCGGTCGTCCAGCTGCATCACGCCGGCATCCGCTCGCCGAGGGAGATCATCGGCGAGGCGCCCGTCGGCCCCTCCGCCGACGAGGAGACCGGCGCCCGGGAACTCACCGCCGCCGAGGTCGAGCAGCTCCGCGACGACTTCATCGCCGCCGCCGTCCGCGCGCAGACGGCCGGCTTCGACGGCGTCGAGGTTCACGGCGCCCACGGCTACATTCTCTGCGCCTTCCTCAGCGCCCAGTTCAACCGCCGCACCGACCGGTGGGGCGGCTCGCCCGAGAACCGCGCCCGGCTCGTGGTCGAGATTCTCGACGGCGTCCGCGCCGCCTGCCGCCCGGACTTCCAGCTCGGGCTGCGCCTCTCGCCGGAGCGCTTCGGCATCGACCTCGGCGAGATCCAGGCCCTCGCCCGGCGGCTGATGACGGAACGGAAGATCGACTACCTCGACATGTCGCTCTGGGACGTCCGCAAGGCGCCGATGGACGAGCCGTACCAGGGCCGAAGTCTGATCGGTTATTTCACCGAGCTCGACCGCGGCGAGGTCCGCCTGGGCGTCGCCGGCAAGATCATGACCGGCGAGGACGCCCAATGGTGTCTGGACCAGGGCTGCGACTTCGTGCTCATCGGCCGCGGCGCCATCCTCCACCACGACTGGCCGAAGAAGGTGGCCGCCGACCCGGCCTTCCGCCCCGTCGCCCTGCCGGTCGCCAGGGACCACCTGCGCCGCGAAGGCCTGGGCGAGGCCTTCGTCAACTACATGGCCACCTGGAAGGGCTTTGTCGAAGAGGAGCCCGTCGCGGCGTAGTCTCGCCCGTCCGGAAAAGGGGGAAACGGATGGCCCGTATAGTCCTGACGATCCTTGCGATCCTGCTGGCGTCGGCGCTCTGGGCCGGCGGCGTGGTTGTGGCGACGCTCGAAGGCTGGGGCCGCCGACCGCTGGCCGCCGGCGACGATCCCGCCGCCTTCCTGACCGCCGTGCGCACGGAAACCGCCGGCCACACGGGCAATCTCGCGCTCGTACTCGTCGAGGACGGCAAGCCGGCGGGGACCCTCTTCATCCAGCCGAAGGCCGATCCCGCCGTCGATGGCGACACGCTGTTCCAGGTCGCTTCGCTCAGCAAGTGGATCGCCGCCTGGGGCGTCATGCGGCTGGTGGAGGAGGGCAAGGTCGACCTCGACGCGCCGGTCGACAGCTACCTCAAGCGCTGGAAGCTGCCGCCGGGCGAGTTCGACAACCGTCAGGTCACGGTCCGGCGCCTGCTCAGCCATACGGCGGGCCTGACCGACGGCCTCGGCTACGGCGGCTTCGCGCCGGGCGAGCCGATCCAGTCGCTGGAGCAGTCCCTGACCCGCGCCTCGGACGCCTCGCCGGGCCGCGACGGCATCACCCGGGTGGGCAAGGCGCCGGGTTCCGGCTTCGCCTATTCAGGCGGCGGCTACACCCTGTTGCAGCTGCTCATCGAGGACGTCGCCGGCGAGCCCTTCGCCGCCTACATGCAGCGGACCGTGCTGGGCCCGCTGGGCATGACCCGGTCGACCTACCTGCTGCCCGAGGGCGGCGTCGACAATCTCGCGCCCTTCTACGACACGGATGGCTCCCGGGCGGTCCATTACCGGTTCACGGCCACGGCCGCGGCGTCGCTCTACACCTCGACCGGCGACCTGACGCGCTTCCTGCAGGCCCACCACGCGGCGTCGGACGGCGCGCCGGGACGGGGCGTGCTGAAGCCCGGGACCCTTGCCCTCATGCGCAAGCCGCACGCCTCGCAGTACGGCGCCGATATCTGGGGGCTGGGCCTGGTCCTCTACGCCCCGACCCGTTCGGGCGGATGGGTAATCGGCCACGACGGCGGCAACGCCCCGGCCATCAACACGACCGCCCGCATCGACCCGGAGAGCGGCGACGGGATCGTCGTCCTGGAAACCGGCGCGCCGGCGCTCGCCTCGAAGGTCGCCGGCCACTGGGTGTTCTGGAAGACGGGCAAGGTGGACCTCGTCGACGTCATCGCCGCCGCGCCGGGCATGGTCCGCTGGATCGCCGGCGGCGCGGCGGTGATCCTCGGGGTCGGCGTCGCCTTGTCCTGGCTCACCCGTCGGCGGCGCCGAAGGGTCTAGGTCCAATCGACATTCAGGGATTCACGGTTCGCGGGATGCGTGATTCATAGGTCTCCGCTTTGGCGGAGGTCGGTGATGGGTGTGAAGCGCTACGAACTGAGCGATGCGCAGTGGGTTCGGAT
>JBMOOF010000006.1:0-35005 GCA_049323695.1 Pseudomonadota bacterium | reverse complement strand
GCGGCGGGCGGCCTGGCCGGAGTCGCGGCCGGGGGCGTCGCCGCGGGCGGTCCGGCGACCGGAGGGGCGGGCTGAGGCTCCGGCTGCGGCTGGAGCCTGGGCGGCGCCACGACGACCGGAGGCGGCGCGGCCTGGGCGGCGGGCTCCGGCGTCACCGTCACGGTCTTCTTGATCGGCCCGCCGTCCTTGTAGCCGGGCGGCAGGCGCAGCTTCTGGCCGGCGCGGATCGCCGAGGAGAGCTGGATGTTGTTCTCGTCGGCGAGGGCCGCGGCCGAGACCTTGAATCGCTGGGCGATGGCGTAGAGCGTGTCGCCCGGCGCCACCACATAGGCCTTGGCGCGGTCGGCCGGACCCTTGATCACCTGGCCGGGCTTGAGCCGGTAGGGCTCCTTGAGGCCGTTGATCCTCGCCAGTTCGGCGCGGGTCGAGCCCATGGCGCGGGCGACGGCGTCCAGACCCTGCCCTTCCCTGACCGTATAGGTCTTGGGCCGGCCGTCGACGTCGACGACCTTGCCCGGCGCGAGGGTGACGACCTTGGTGACCGGCGCGACCGGCGCCGGCGGGGCGGCGACGGGCGCCGGCGGCGGCGCCTCCTCGGCGTCGTCGGACTCAGGAGCGGCGTCGCTGACCGGCGGCGGGGCGAGCTGGGCCACCTGCACCGTGCCGACCGGCCGGACCGGCGTCAGCCGCGCCGAGTCCGCGGTCGGCGCCGCATCGGGGGACGGTTCGCCCGCCTCCTCGTATGGCTGGGGCCCGGCCTCGGCGGCGTCGGCCCGCGTCGTCGCATAGGCCGGCGCGTCAGGAAGGCGCGGACCGGATCCGGGCGCGACGCCCTCGACGGTCGGATAGGCGGGCGTCGTGCCGCAGGCGCCGACAAGTCCGGCGACCAGGGCGACGGCGGCGGTGCGGGTGAGGAGGTGAGTCATGCCGGTCCGTTACTCGATCTCGAATGTGTCGTCCCAGCGACCTTAAGTCTGCGTTAACCGCGCTTTTCCCGCCAGTTACGAAATTGTCAGCGGGGTGCGGTCAAAGTTCGCGGGCCACGCCGTCGAGCAGGGGCACGAAGCGGACGTCGCCGAGCAGTTCCACCTTGAACCCGCCCTTCCCGTCGCCGGCGTAGCGGCGCAGGCTCTGCACCGGGCCCTTGCCGATCGGCGCCACCAGCACGCCGTTGGGCTTCAGCTGGGCGAGCAGCTTCCTGGGCTCTTCGGGCGCGGCGGCGGTGACCATGATGCGGTCGAACGGCGCCTGTTCGGGCCAGCCCTCCCCGCCGTCGCCGAACCGGGTGATGATGTTGGTGATGCCCAGGACGCGGAACCGCTCCTCGGCCTCCTTCATCAGGGTTCGATAGCGCTCGATGGTGTAGACCAGTCGCGCCAGCCGCGCGAGCACGGCGGCCTGGTAGCCGGAGCCGGTGCCGATCTCCAGCACCCGGGCGCGGGGCTCGATGGTCAGGGCCTGGGTCATCAGCCCGACGATGAACGGCTGGCTGATGGTCTGGCCGCAGGCGATCGGCAGGGCCGAATCCTCGAACGCCCGCTCCTTGAAAAGGTCGGGCGTGAACAGCTCGCGCGGGGTCTTCTCGATGGCCTCGAGCACGCGCGGATCGGTCACCCCCTGCGAGCGGAGGGCGAGGATCAACCGCGCCATGCGCGTCTGCGGCGTGTCGTGCTCGTCGCTCATCAGGCCTTCGGCGGGGCGCCGCCCAGCAGTCCCTTCAGCTTGTTGACCGATTCCCGGTGGGTGAGGTCGATATGCAGCGGCGTGATCGAGATCCGCCCCTCGTAGATGGCCTTGAGGTCGGTGCCCTCCTGGGGCTGCGACAGCTGGCCCGAGAAACCCATCCAGTAGTAGTCGCGGCCGCGCAGGTCGGTGCGGCGGTCGAAGCGGCGGATGTGGGTGTCGCGGAAGCCCTGGCGGGTGACCTCGACGGCATGGACGTCCTCCGGCGGGCGGGCCGGGAAGTTGACGTTGATGATCACGTCCGACGGCCAGCCGACCTCGAGCAGGCGGCGTACGACGCCCGGCCCGAAGTGCTCGGCCGTCTCCCAGTGGGCCACCACCTCGTCATGGAAGGTGAACATGGCCTGCGACAGGGCGATTGACGGAACGCCCAGCGCCATGCCCTCGATGGCCCCCGCCACCGTGCCCGACATGGTGACGTCCTCGGCCATGTTCTGGCCGCGGTTGACGCCCGAGAGCACCAGGTCCGGCGCCGGCCCCTCGATCAGCTCGCGAATGGCCAGCATGACGCAGTCGGTCGGGGTGCCGCTGGCCGCCCAGCGGCGGTCGGCGACCTTGCGCACCCGGATCGGGTCGGCCAGCGTCAGGGCCCGGCTGGCCCCCGACTGCTCGTACTCGGGGGCGACGACCCAGACGTCGTCCGACAGGGCGCGGGCGATCTTCTCCAGCGACTGCAGACCCTCGGCATGGATGCCGTCGTCATTGGTGAGGAGGATGCGCATCAGGCGCATCCGCCTGTCCCGGCCCTCGCCGGGATGATCGGGTCCCGGGCGGTCACGCCTCCGGCTCCAGGTGTCGGGCGCCGCCCATGTAGGGAACCAGCACATCGGGGATGGCCACGCGTCCGCCCTCGTCCTGATAGGTCTCGAGGATCGCCACCAGGGTTCGGCCCACCGCCAGGCCCGAACCGTTGAGGGTATGGACGAAGCGCGTGCCCTTCTCGCCCCGCTTCTGGCAGCGGGCGTCCATGCGCCGGGCCTGGAAGTCGCCGCAGTTGGAGATCGAGCTGATCTCCCGGTATGTCTGCTGCGAGGGCAGCCAGACCTCGAGGTCGTAGGTGCGCCGCGCCGTGAAGCCCATGTCGCCCGTGCTGAGCAGCATGGTGCGGTAGGCGAGGCCGAGCTTCTCGAGCACCATCTGGGCCGAGGCGACCATGTGGTCGTGCTCGGCGGCCGACTGTTCGGGCGTCGCGATCGCCACCAGCTCGACCTTCTGGAACTGGTGCTGGCGGATCATGCCCCGCGTGTCGCGCCCCGCCGAGCCGGCCTCCGATCGGAAGCAGTGGGTCAGGGCGGTCAGCCGGAGCGGCAGCTCGGCCTCGTCCGTGATCTGTTCGCGGACCAGGTTGGTGAGGGAGACCTCGGCGGTGGGGATCAGCCAGTGATCAGCGGTGGTCTGGAAGAGGTCTCCGGCGAACTTCGGCAGTTGGCCGGTGCCGAACAGCGCCTGCTCCTTGACCAGAACCGGCGGCGACACCTCGGTGTAGCCGTTCTCGCCGGTCTGCAGGTCGAGCATGAACTGGCCAATGGCGCGCTCCAGCCGGGCTACGCCCTTCTTGAGCACCACGAAGCGCGCGCCGCTCATGCGGGCGGCGGCCTCGAAGTCCATGCCGCCGAGGGCCGCGCCGATGTCGACGTGGTCGCGCGGGTTGTTCAGCCGGCGGGGTTCGCCCCAGCGGTCCTGCTCGGCGTTGGCGGTCTCGTCGGCGCCGGCGGGGACCACCGCGTCGGGGATGTTCGGCAGCGAGGCCAGCAGGTCGCGCAGCTCCCTGCCGAGCGCGGCCTCGATCTCCGCCTGGTCGGCCATCTCGGCCTTCAGGGTCTCGACCTGGGCCATCAGCTCGGCGGCGCGGGCCGCGTCCCCGGCCGCCCGGGCATGGCCGATCTGCTTGCTGGCCTCGTTGCGCCGCGACTGGGCCGACTGCACCGCCGTCTGGGCCGACCGCAGCCGCTGGTCGAGGTCCAGGATCGCCGGCGTCTGCGCGGAGAGCCCGCGCGAATCCCAGCCGCGGTCATAGTGCGCCGGGTTTTCGCGAATGGCCTTGATGTCGTGCATGGGAGGGACGCCGGGAGGATTGAGCGGCCTTCTCTAATGGGCGTCGGGGGGCTTGCAAAGCGGCCCTGCGAGGTTCGACACGGCCCTCCGGGCCCGCTCGCCATGGCTTGCTCGGAACCACGTCATCCTGAGCACCGCCCAGCGCGTGTCGAAGGTCGCGCCTAGACCGGAACCACGTCCGTTCCCGCCTCGTCTTTCGCGCGGCGGCGTTCGATCAGCCAGACGCACCAGATCGAGACCTCGTAGAGCAGGGTGATCGGGATCGCCAGCATCAGCTGGCTGATCGGGTCCGGCGGGGTGAAGATGGCCGCCACCACGAACACCGCCACGATGGCGTAGCGCCGCCCCTCGCGCAGCAGCTTGCTCGACACCAGGCCGGCCAGGCCGGCCAGCGACAGCACCACCGGCAGCTGGAAGCAGAGACCGAACGCCAGCAGCAGGGTCGTGACCAGGGTCAGGTAGTCGGAGACCTTGGGCACCAGGGCGACGTTCACCGTCGCGGTGGTCACCTGCTGGCTCAGCGAGAACCACATCACGAACGGCAGCATGACGTAGTAGACCAGCGCCGCGCCCAGCAGGAACAGAAGGGGCGAGGCCATCAGGAACGGCAGGAAGGCCTTGCGCTCGCGCCGGTAGAGGCCCGGCGCGACGAAGCGGTAGAGCTGCCAGGCGAGGATCGGGAAGGTGATCACCACCGCCCCGAACGCCGCCAGCTTCATCTTGGTGAAGAAGAACTCCAGCGGCGCGGTGAAGATCAGTTCCAGGGTCTTCTTGCTGAGCGCCGGGACGTCCTTGAGGCCCATCATCACCTGGATGAGGTCGAACGGCCCGTGCTTGAGGCCGGCCTTCTGGGCGGCGATCAGGGCGCCGGCCTTGACGAACGGCTCAAGCAGGAAGGTGTAGATCTGGTCGGCGAAGGCGAAGCAGACCCCGAAGCCGACGATCAGCGCCCCGACGCAGACGATCAGCCGGCGGCGCAGCTCGACCAGGTGGTCCAGCAACGGCGCGCGGGACGCCTCGATCTCGGCCTCGTCGGTGTCGAACGCGTCGGTCACGAGGGCGTCCCGGCCTTGCGGCGCGGCGCGCGCGGCTTGGGGGCGGGCGCGACCTCGCCGGCTTGCGCCTTCGGCTTCGACGGCGGGCGGCGGCGCTTGGGCTTGCCGGCGGCGGCCGGCGGCGCGTCCTCGACCGGCGTGACCTGGTGGCTCATCGGCGGATGCAGCTGGACCTCGCCGCCCTGCAGGGCCGTCTCGATGTCGGCGTGGATCGTGCGGGCCTCGTCGGCCGCCTGGCTCACCGGGGTGAACTGGCCGGCGCGCATGGCCTCGACCTCGCGGCGCAGTTCGTCCAGCTCGGACTGGCGGGCCATCTCGTCGAAGCTGGCGCGGAACTCGGCGGCCATGCCGCGCATCTTCGCCACCCACTGGCCGAGCTTGCGCAACAGGACCGGCAGGTCCTTGGGCCCGACCACGATCAGGGCCACCAGGGCGATGACGAACAGCTCGGTGCCGGCGATGTCGGGCAGCATGGAGGCGGCCTTAAGCCCGCGCCCGCGGCGCGATCAAGGGCGAAATGGCGCGATCGTCAGCTGACGATCTTGTCCTTCTCGGATTCGGCGCGCGGCAGCGGCTTGGCGGGCTGGTCCTCGACCTTGTCCTCTTCGCCCTTGAGGCCGTCGCGGAAGGCGCGGATGCCCTTGGCCGCATCGCCCATCAGGCCCGACAGCTTGCCCCGGCCGCCGAACAGCAGGGCCACGATGGCGATGACGATCAGCCAGTGCCAGAGACTCAAACCACCCATCATTCCGGGATCGCTCCTACAGTCGGGCGGCGCCCTCGGGCGGCCCGTATCGTTCGAATGTCGCGCCCAATATAGGCGGTTGCGTGTCGCCGCGCCAAATTAAAGGGCCGTGACGCCCTTCGACGCAGGCTACGCCCCCTCCTCTTCCCCCACATAGTCCTGGACGAATTCGGGAGCCTCGCCGTCGCCGCTCTCGAAGTCGAGGGCGTCCTCGTCCTCGGCGGGGCGCGAGGGGTCGGGCACGGCGAAGCCGGGGGGCAGGTCGAGGCCGAGCAGTCCCGCCGCCTTCATCTCCGCCATCCCCGGCAGGTCGCCCAGCGAGGCGAGGCCATAATGCTCCAGAAAGGCGTCGGTGGTGCCGTAGGTCACCGGCCGGCCCGGCGTGCGGCGGCGGCCGCGCATGCGCACCAGCCCCAGCTCGAGCAGCACGTCGAGCGTGCCGCGGCTGGCCTGCACCCCGCGCACGGCCTCGATCTCGGCCCGGGTCACCGGCTGGTGGTAGGCGATGATGGCCAGCGTCTCCTGCGCGGCCTTCGACAGGCGCCGGGGCTGGTCGCGCTCCTCGGTCATCAGGAAGGCGAGGTCCGCCGCCGTCTGGAACCGCCAGCGGCCGGCGACGCAGACCAGGTCCACGCCGCGGCCGGCGTACCGGGCCTGCAGGGACTCGAGTCCGCCCGCCACGTCGGCGCCGTCCGGCAGCCGTCGCGCCAGATCGTCCAGACCGAGCGGCTCGGCCGCCGCGAACAGCAGCGCCTCGATGCAGCGCTCCAGGAAGATGTCGTCGAACACGTTCTCGCTCACGCGGCGACCCCGGGCTTCGACTTGCGGCGGCGCAGGTAGAGGTCGGCGAAGGCCTCCAGCTGGCGGGCCTCCATCTCGCCCTCCTTCACCAGCTCCAGGCTCGCCGACAGGGTCGAGGCCAGGTAGGAGGCCCGGCTGGGTCCGTCGTCGGCGTGCGGCAGCGGCGCGACGCCGGCGAGCGGGGTCCAGGCGGCGAGCTCGGGCAGTAGGTCGCGCAGCCGGGCCCGGGCGTCGTCCAGGGCGTAGGCGCTCGGGGGCGCCGGCCGGTAGCTGCGGTCGTGCTCGCGTTTGCGTTGGCCGATGTAGGCGCTCATCAGCTGGTACAGGTCGCCCTCGATGCGGCCGGAGGAGAGGATATTGACCGCCTCGGGGTCGCCGCGGACGAAGACGTCGCGGCGCAGCTGGGGGCGGACGTGGAGCGCGTCGACGGCCCGGCGCATGGCGTCCAGCTTGGCGAGGCGGAAGGCCAGCAGGGCGGCGATCTCCTCGGCCGGCGCCTCGTCCGCCTTCGGCCGCTCGGCCCGGGGCAGCAGCAGCCGCGACTTCAGGTAGGCCAGCCAGGCCGCCATCACCAGGTAATCGGCGGCCAGGGAGAACCGCATCTTCCGGGCCTGCTTGACGAACGCCAGGTACTGGTCGGCCAGCCGGGTCACCGACAGGGCCAGCAGGTCGACCTTCTGGGTCCTGGCCAGGGCCAGCAACACGTGCAGCGGGCCCTCGTAGCCGTCGATGTCGATGATCAGCGCCTCGCCGTCCTCGGCGGCGTCGGCCGCGGCGTCGAAGTTGAGATCAGGCTGGAAGGTGTGGGCGTTCATGCGGCCCACCGTCCGGCGAGGGCCGCGTCGAAGCGGGCGCGGGCCAGGGCGGGGTCGAGCGGCCCGGGCGCGCCCAGGCGGTCCAGGGCGGCCTCGGCCCGGCGCAACGCCGCGCCCGCCAGCGGCCGGCAGCCGGCCGCGACCGCGGCCATTTCGCCCAGGTCGCCGTCGCCGTGCAGCACGACGTCGCAGCCGGCCGCCAGCGCCCGCTCCGCCCGGCCGGTGAAATCGCCCTCCAGGGCCCTCATGGACAGATCGTCCGTCATCAGCAGTCCGTCGAACCCGATGGCGCCCCGGATCACCCGGTCGATCACCGTTTCCGATGTCGTGGCCGGATTCGCCGGATCGATAGCGGTGTAGACGACGTGGGCGCTCATCGCCATCGGCATGTCGGCCAGCCGGCGGAAGGGGGCGAAGTCCACGGCCTCCAGCGTCTCCAGCGCGGCGTCCACCACGGGCAGGCCTTCGTGGCTGTCGGTCGCGGCCAGGCCATGCCCGGGCATGTGTTTGATCACGGGCAGGACTCCGCCGGCCAGCAGCCCCTCGGCGACCGCGCGACCGAGCGTCGCGACCTCGTCCGCGGTTTCGCCGAACGCCCTGTCGCCGATGACCTCGTGTGCGCCGGGCCGGGGCACGTCCAGCACCGGCAGGCAGTCGACGCTGATTCCGACGGCCGCCAGGTCGTGCGCCATCAGCCGCCCGCCCAGGGCCGCGATCTCGGCCCGCCTGGCCAGGCCGCCCTCGAGCGACCCGTAGATCCGGGCCGGCGGATAGGCGGGCCAGTGCGGCGGTTTCAGGCGCTGGACCCGGCCGCCCTCCTGGTCGACCAGGACCGGCGCGCGCGGGTCGTCGACCGTCTCGCGGAGGGCCGCCGTCAGCTCCGCCAGTTGCCCGGGCGTCTCCACGTTGCGGCCGAAAAGCACGAACCCCCAGGGCCGCACGCGTCTGTAGAGCGCCCGTTCCCCGGGCGTCAGCGCCGGACCGGAGCAGCCGAGGATGACGGCGGCGCGGGCGGTCACTTCACGAAGCAGTTCTTCCCCGCGCCCTTGAGGCGATCGCAGAACACCTGGGCCTCGGCGCGGCTGGAAAAGCCGGTGACGGCCGTGCGGTAGAGGGTCGTGCCGTCCTTGTCGATCGCCTCGACGTGCTTGCCCTTGCCCGCCGCGAGGCCGGGCGCGACCGAGGCCGCGTCGGTCCAGCCCTTGTCGGCCTGGGCCTGGGAGGAGAAGGCGCCGATCTGGACCATCGCCGCGCCGCCGGCGGCGGGCCTGGCGGCGGCCGCCTGGACGGGCCGGGCCGGGGGCGCCTCGGCCGGAGTCGCCGCCGCCGGCGTCGCCGGCAGGGCCGGCCTGAGCTCCGCGGTCTGGACAGGCGCCGCCGGCTGCGGCTGCGGACGCGGCTGCACCGCTTCCGGGGCCGGGGCGAAGGTCGGCTCGGCGGCGAGATCGTCCTGTTTGTAGATCTGCAGCCCGGCGGCCTCGTCCTCGGGCTGGGCGACGGCCGGCGGCGGGGCCTTGGCGGCGACCACGGCCGTGCCGACCGGCTGGGGCTCGTCGCTCGCGCCCCGCTGCCCGTCCTTGTAGAGCCACACCCCCGCGCCCGCGACCAGCAGCACCAGGATGGCGGCGCTGATCATCAGGGTCGAGGAGGCCGGTCCGCCCCCGCGCACAGGCCGGCGGGCGTCGAAGGCCAGCGGCGAGTCGGTCGGAGGCGTATAGGCGCCGCGGTCGGGATCGGACATCGAACAGGCTCCAGAATGCGGCGACCCGCGCCGCGGCGAATCGGACGCCGGCGCGCGTCAGTCTACCTCCGGCGTGGCGTGGTCCCGCCAGAGACCAAGGATCGCTACCGAAGCGTTAACGGCCGGTTTCCCGATCCTTAACACGCCCCTTGCGGCGAAATTCAGGACCAGCTCTCCATCTGGAACAGCCGCCGGTGCTCGTCGATCGCGAACCGGTCGGTCATGCCGGCGATGTAGTCGCAGACCACCCTCGCCCGCCCCGCCTCGTCCTCGCTGCGGGCCTGCGCGAACCATTCGGTGGGCAGCACCTCCGGCTCGGCGGTGAACAGGGCGAACATGTCGGCCAGCACGCGCTTGGCCTGGCTGCGGGTGCGATTGACCTTCCAGTGGCGGTACATCCGCTCCATCAGGAAGGCGCGCAGGCGGGCGAGGTCCTCGTTCATGTCCGCCGAGAACGCCACCAGCGCCTGGCCCAGGCCGCGGACGTCGTCCGGCGAGGCGAGCGCCGCCTCGCGGGCGCGACGATGGGTCTCGCCCATGACGTCGTCGACCATCGCCCCGATCATCCGCCGAACCGCCTCGAGCCGGGTGATCCGCTCGTCGAGGTCGGGCCGTTCGGCCCGCACGCCGTGCAGGATCGGCCCGATCAGCGGGACGTCGAGCAGCTCCTCGAGCCGGAACAGGCCCGCCTGCACCCCGTCATCGACGTCGTGGTTATTGTAGGCGATGTCGTCGGCGATCGCCGCCACCTGGGCCTCGGCCGAAGGCCAGCTGTCCAGCCGCAGGCTCCAGGCGGCGTCGGCCTCGCGCACCATCGACCAGGACGGCCGGGCCAGCATGTGGGTGACCGGGCCGTTGTGCTTGACCACCCCCTCGACCGTCTCCCAGGTCAGGTTGAGGCCCTCGAAGTCCGGATAGCGGTGCTCCAGCTTGGCCACCACCCGGAAGGTCTGGACATTGTGGTCGAAGCCGCCCCACGGCCGCATGCACTCGTCCAGCTGATCCTCGCCGGCATGGCCGAATGGCGGATGGCCGAGATCGTGGGCCAGGGCGACGGCCTCGGCCAGGTCGTTGTCCAGCCCCAGCGCCGTGCCGATCGACCGGGCGATCTGCGCCACCTCAAGCGAATGGGTCAGCCGGGTGCGGTAGTGGTCGCCCTCGTGCGCCACGAAGACCTGGGTCTTCTCCTTCAGCCGGCGGAAGGCCGTGGCGTGGATGATGCGGTCCCGGTCCCGGGCGAAGGCCGTGCGGGTGCGGCTTTCCGGCTCCCGATGACGCCGCCCGCGCGAGGCGTCCGGCCGCTCGGCGTAGGCGGCCCTGGGCGGAGGCTGGAAGGTGTGCGGCATGAAGCGCCCTGGTCTGTCGCCCCTTTTCCCCGGGCGCGGGTTTGCACATATAGGGCAAGGATGAGTTTTCCACAGCCATGACCCGCCCCGCCGTCACCCTGTCAGAACCCGCCGCCCGGCGGATCCGCGCCATCGGCGAGAGCGAGGGCCGGCCGGTGATGCTGCGCGTGGCCGTCGACGGCGGCGGCTGCTCGGGGTTCCAGTACCGCTTCGACCTGGTCGAGGCCGGCGAGGCCGACGACCTGCGCGTGGAGCGCGACGGGGCCGCCGCCCTGGTCGATCCGGTGTCCCTGACCCTGCTGCTCGGCTCGGAGATCGACTTCGTCGACGAACTGGCCGGCGCCGAATTCCGCGTCCGCAACCCCAACGCCCGCTCCAGCTGCGGCTGCGGCGTCAGCTTCTCGATCTGACGCCGGACCCGCGCGGCGTGACGTGTCAGCGCGGAACGAACTGAAGGATCGTCACGGTCGCCAGGCCCCAGACCAGGGGCGCGGCCATCGCCGCCCAGGCCAGGGGTTCGCGCCCCCGCCGCCACAGCACCCAGGCCGCGAACGGCCCCAGGATGCAGACGATCCAGAAGCTGACCATCAGCAGGAATCCCAGCCAGGCCAGCGGATTGAGCAGGTTGCCGCGGGCGTCGAAGACCAGCGGCGAAAACAGCGATCCCACCGCCCCGACCAGCGCCAGGCCGGCGCACGCCATCGTCGACAGCACCAGCAGCGCGAGCCTGGTGCGCCGGTCGATCGCCTCGTTGGCCTTGAGCCCCCTCGCCATGCGCCCTAGCCTCATACGGCCCAACCGGAGCCGTCAATGCGCCTCGCCACCTGGAATGTGAACTCGATCAACGCTCGCCTGGAAACTGTATTGCGCTGGTTCGAGGAGTCCGCTCCGGACGTCGCCGTGCTGCAGGAAATCAAGTGCGTCGACGAGAAGTTCCCGGCCGAGGCCTTCGAGCGGCTGGGCTACAACGTCGCCGTCCATGGCCAGAAGACCTACAACGGCGTGGCCATGCTCTCGAAGTCGCCGCTCGAGGACGTGGTCAGGGGCCTGCCCGGCGACGAGGCCGACGAGCAGGCGCGCTACATCGAAGCCGTGGTCTCGGGACCGCGGCCGGTGCGGATGGCCGGCATCTACCTGCCCAACGGCAATCCGGTGGGCAGCGACAAGTTCGCCTACAAGCTGGCCTGGATGGAGCGGCTGCGCGCCAGGGCCCGCGTCCTGCTCGACCACGAGGAGGTGATGGTCGTCGCCGGCGACTACAACGTCATTCCCCGGCCCGACGACGCCGACAAGCCCGAGGGCTGGCTGGGCGACGCCCTGTTCCAGCCGGAAAGCCGGGCCGCCTACCGGGCCCTGCAGAACCTGGGCCTGACCGACGCCTTCATGGCGATGGACGGCTCGGCCGGCGCTTACACCTTCTGGGACTACCAGGCCGGCGCCTGGCCGCGGAACCACGGCATCCGCATCGACCACGCCCTGCTCTCGCCCCAAGCGGCCGACCGGCTGAGAGGCGTGGAGATCCATCGCGACGTCCGCGGCTGGGACAAGCCCTCGGATCATGTGCCGGTCGTGGTCGAACTCGACCTTTGATCGCGACCGCCTTCACGCGGTTGTGAGTAAACACTCACCCGCATTTCTGGCACAGAGCCGATGTGAGCAAATGCTCACGTCCGGAGATCGCCATGCGCCATCTGACCTTCGCCGAATTCTGCGCCGAGCTGGACGCCTGGCTCGCCGCCCCCGCCAACGACCCGGAGGTCGCCGCGGACGAGCGCGCGCCCGTCGATGAGGCCGCCGTCTGGATCGAGACCCTCTCGCTCGCCGCCTGACCCGCTGACGCCGCCCAAGACTCCGGCTAGCGTCGGCGCATGACGGACATCGCCCGCCTGCTGCTGATGCTCGGGTTGGCCGGGACGGCGGTGACCTTCCTCGGCAGCCTGGCCCTTTGGTGGTACGACGAGGAGCGCCGCATCCGCCGGGCGCTGCGGCGCGTGCTGAAGGGCGAGCCCGAGGCCGTCGTCATCGCCCGCGGCCGCGGCCGCGGCGCCGGCCTGTGTTTCGACACAGGCCTGGCCGCCGTCGCCTGGGACCGGGGGGCCTGGTGCCTGGTCTACCGTATCGACGAGCTGACCGGGGCCGAACTCATGATCGACGGCCAGGTGGCGGGCCGGGTGTTCCGCGGCGAGCCCCGCCGCGCGCTGGAGCGGCGCGTCTCCACCGCCGATGAGGTGACCCTGCGGCTGATCTTCGACGATCCGCGAAACCCCGATTTCGAGCTCGACCTCTGGCTCACGGGGGACGCGGCCCGCCGGGACGACTGGTCGCCCCAGGACGCCATTCAGGAAGCCAACCGCTGGCTGGCCCGGGCCGAGGCCATCGTGCGCCGCCCGCCGGCCGCCCGGCCCGCGCCCACAGTCGCCGCGCCGCCCCCGCCTCCGCCCGAACCTGACGAGGACGAACCGCCATGGGACGGGGGGCAGGCGGACGACGAGCCGCCCCGGCTGCTATAATTGACAGCGTAAATTACAAGGCGCAGGGTCGCCGCCGACTTGGGAGGATCGTCATGACCAGTCTGATCGCCGCCGCCCTCTACTTCGTCCTGCTGCATCTGCTGGTCTCCGGCACCGCCCTGCGCGGCGCCTTGGTCGGGATCATCAGGGAGGGCCCCTACATGGCCCTGTTCTCGCTCGCCTCGCTGGCCGGGATCGTCTGGCTGAGCATGGCGTACGGCGAGGCGCGCGGGACCGGGGAAACCTTGTGGGACCTGGGCGCCGGCGCCCGGCATGGGGGCCTGCTGATCATGCTGGCGGCGTTCCTGCTGGCCGTGCCGGGCCTGCTGACCCCCAACCCGACCAGCGTCAAGCAGGAGGGCGCGCTCGAAAAGCCTGACCCCGCGCGCGGCATCCTGCGCGTCACCCGCCATCCGTTCCTGTGGGGCGTGGCGATCTGGGCGGGCGGTCACCTGCTGGCCAACGGCGACACGCCCAGCGTGGTGCTGTTCGGCTCATTGGCCTTCCTGGCGTTGTCGGGGACCTTCAGCATCGACGCCAAGCGCCGGAAGGCGCTGGGCGCGAAGTACGAGGCCTTCACGGCCCAGACCTCCAATCTCCCCTTCGCCGCCGTCCTGACCGGCAAACAGAAGCTCAAGCTCGGCGAGATCGGCTGGTGGCGGCTGTTGCTGGCGGCGGCGATCTACGCCGCCGTCCTCAGGGCCCATCCGCTGCTGTTCGGGGTCAGCCCGCTGGGTTAGCAGCGTGCGTCCTTCGACCCCCGGACTTGATCCGGGGCGCTTCGCGGCTGCTCAGGATGACGCTCTCAGAAGCGCGTCAGGGTGAGCAGGCCTGCAAGCCCGTGTCGAACCACGCGGTGAATCAGATGTCGGCGTAGACGCGCTTCTCGCCGGAGAAGCCGGGGTGGGTGACGGCGCCCAGGTGGGCCGGGCCGACCATCTGGGCGAACTTCCACAGCGCGCCGGAGCCGTACTGCGTCTCGCGGGGCTTCCAGTCGGCCTTGCGGCGGGCCAGCTCGGCGTCGTCGACCTCCAGGTCGATGGTCCCCCGTGTGGCGTCAATGCTGATGATGTCGCCGTCCCGCACCAGGGCGATGGGCCCGCCTAGCTGGGCCTCCGGACCCACGTGGCCGACGCACAGGCCGCGCGTGGCGCCGGAGAAACGGCCGTCGGTGACCAGGGCGATGTTCTCCACCCCCTGGCCGTAGAGGGCGGCGGTGGTCGACAGCATCTCGCGCATGCCCGGACCGCCCCTGGCGCCCTCGTAGCGGATCACCAGCACGTCGCCTTCCCGGTAGTCGCGCTTCTCGACGGCGGCGAAGCAGGCCTCCTCCCCGTCGAACACCCGGGCCGGACCGCGATGGGTCTGGTGCTTGAGGCCGGCCACCTTCACGATCGCGCCCTCGGGGGCGAGGCTGCCCCACAGACCGACCACGCCGCCGGTCGGCGACAGCGGATCCGAAACCGGCCGGATCACCGCCTGGTCGTCGCGCCAGACGACCTCGGCCAGGTTCTCGGCCAGGGTCCGGCCGGTCACCGTCATGACGTCGCCGTGCAGGAAGCCGCCGTCCAGCAGGGTCTTGAGCAGCATCGGAACGCCGCCGGCCTCGCCCATGTCCTTGGCCACGAACCGGCCGCCGGGCTTGAGATCGGCGATGTAGGGGGTGCGGGCGGCGATCTCGGCGAAGTCGCGGAGGGTGAAGGAGACGCCGCACTCGTTGGCCATGGCCGGCAGGTGCAGGCCGCCGTTGGTCGACCCGCCGGTGGCCGCCACCACCACGGCGGCGTTCTCGAACGCCTTGCGCGTGCAGATGTCGCGCGGGCGGATGTTGCGCTCGATCAGCCGCATCACGGCCGCGCCGGAGGCGACGGCGTAGGCGTCGCGGCTCTCATAGGCCGCCGGCAGGGCGCTGGAGAGCGGCAGGGCCAGGCCGATCGCCTCCGACACGCAGGCCATGGTGTTGGCGGTGAACTGGCCGCCGCAGGCGCCGTCGCCGGGACAGGCGTGCTGCTCGACCTGGCAGAGCCGCGCTTCGTCGATGGTCCCGGCCGAGAACTGGCCGACGGCCTCGAACACGTCCTGCACCGTCAGGTCCTTGCCGTCGAGCCGGCCCGGCAGGATGGAGCCGCCGTAGAGGAAGACGCTGGGCACGTTCAGGCGCAGCATGGCCATCATCATGCCCGGCAGCGACTTGTCGCAGCCGGCGACCCCGATCAGGGCGTCGTAGCCGTGGCCGCGCATGGTCAGCTCGACGCTGTCGGCGATCACGTCGCGGCTGACCAGCGAGGAGCGCATGCCCTCGTGGCCCATGGCGATGCCGTCGGTGACGGTGATGGTGCAGAACTCGCGCGGAGTGCCGCCGGCCTTCCTCACCCCCTCGGCCGCCGCATGGGCCTGGCGCATCAGGGCGGTGTTGCAGGGCGCGGCCTCGTTCCAGCAGGAGGCGACCCCGACGAAGGGCTGGGCGATCTCGCGGCTGCCCAGGCCCATGGCGTAGTAGTAGGACCGGTGCGGCGCCCGGGCCGGACCTTCGGTCACGTGGCGGCTGGGCAGTCTCGACTTGTCCCAGCTTCCGTCCGGCTTCCTGGCCATGTTCGCCGCTCCTCGTTCCCTGGGCACCGGTTAGCGCAGCTTGCTGCAGTGCGGAAGGATTTTAGGCCAGGAAGGCGTCGGCGATCCGCTGCGCCGGAAACAGCGGGTCGACGGGAACCTGGCCGAGGTTGGCGAGCAGGCTGACCGCCAGGCCGTCGTCGGGCAGCACCACGAGGATCGAGCGGGCCCCCAGGCTCGACCCCGCGTGGAACAGCCGCCGGCGGCCCGCGGGGTCTCTATCCGCGCTCCAGCCCAGCGCCATGGTGGTCGGCCTTCCGTCGCGCGGCGGCGTCGGCGTGGTCATCTGGGCGAGGGTCGGCCCGGCCAGGAACCCCGGGCGGCTGAAGGCCGCGCCGAAACGGGCGATGTCCGGCGCCGCGCCGATCAGGCCCCCGCCCGCCCATTTGTAGGCCGGGTTGATGGGAGGACAGGGCGCGCACGCCGCCGCCGCGGCCGGGCCCGGGACGGCCGGCTGGTAGTCGCGCACGCGGTCGGGGACGGCGACGCCGCGCACGTCCGGCGCCAGGCCCGCCAGCGCCAGCGGGCCGCTCACCTCGGCCTCGACGATGCGCGGGAACGGCCGACCCACGGCCGCCTCGAGCACCGCGCTCATCAGGGTGTAGCCGAAGGTCGAATAGTGGAACGTCTCGCCGGGCGGCGCGACCAGCGGATCGTCGATGAAGATGGCCAGCTTCTCGTCCGTCGTCCGGTACGCGCGGCGGTCGATGGGCCCGCCCGGCGCGGCCGGGTCGCTGTCGCGGGGAATGTAGTGGCGCACCCCGCCCTGATGGGCCAGCAGCTGGCGCAGGGTCGTCTCCCGGTGGGCCGCGGGCAGCCGCAGGGTCCTGCCAATGGGCGCGTCGAGGTCGACAACGCCGCGTTCGGCCAGCCGCATGGCCGTGGCGGCGGCCACCGGCTTGGAGACGCTGGCCAGGCGGAAACGGGCCTCCGGCGCGGCGGGCGTGCGGCGCTCCAGGTCCGCCAGCCCGACCGCTTCGCGCCAGCGCAGGCCGCCATCCTTCCACACCGCGGCCGAGACCGCCGGAAACGGGGCTTCGGTGCGCCACCGGTCGACCACGGCGCGCGCTGCGCCGAACGGATCCTCGCGCGCCAGGGCGGCGGCCGGGGCGAAGGCCGCCGCGGCCGGGACCGCCAGCAGGGATCGCCGCGTCAGGCCCATGCCGCTACAGCGCCGCCTCGATGGCTGCCTTGATCTCGGGGTCCTGCGGGTCGGTGCGCGGGCCGAAGACGTTGATCAGCGCCCCGTCCCGGCCGACCAGCAGCTTGTGGAAGTTCCACACCGGCTCGGCCGGCTCGCCCACCTGCTCCACCGCCCATTTGTAGAACGGGTGGGCCTCGTCGCCCTTGACGTCGACCTTGCCGGTCATGGGGAAGTCGACGCCGAAGTTGGTGCGGCAGAACTCGCTGATCTGCGCCTCCGTCCCCGGCTCCTGGCCCATGAACTGGTTGCAGGGCACGCCCAGCACCACCAGCCCCCTGTCCCTGTAGTCGGTGTAGAGCTTCTCGAGCCCGTCGTACTGCGGGGTCAGGCCGCACTGGCTGGCCACGTTGACCACCAGGACCACCTTGTCCCTGAACGTCGTCATCGGCAGCGGCGCGCCGTCGATGGCCTCGAAGTCGTAGTCGTAGGCGGTGGTCATGGCGGCATTCCCAATGTGGTCGAACCACGTGTCAGGTCAGGAGTAAGGTTCAGGATGGCCCGGGCGGCAAGCCTTCCAATCGACCTTCACAGCGCGGTCGACAGGTGGCAGCGTGACCTGGTGACCAGGCATGTTCAACTCCCGCTGGCGATAGGGTTGCTCCTCGGCGGATGCCTTTCGGGGCCCGGACCTGACCCGAGCGAACTGGCGAGCCTGCTTCACATCCCGGCATCAGACATTCGGGCATTGCGTTGCCAGGAAATTCCCGACGAGCCGACTGAATTCTCCTGTCGTTACCAAAGACGGGGCGCAACGGGCGGATGGGTGGCCGAAGAGATCATCGTGGCGATCGACGGCTCCGACTGGGTCGTGATCGACGAGCCTCATCCGACTGATCAGCCCTGACACCCGCGATAACGAAGCCGAGGCTGTCGCTCGTCAAATCCCCGCCGCCTGCTCCACCGCCAGCGCCAGGTCCAGCGCGCGGGCGGCTTCCTCGGCCGTGACGACCGGCCTTGGCGCCTTGCCGCGCACCGCGTCGACGAACCCGGCGACACTCGTGCCCAGCGGGTCGCGGCCGGCGGGGGTCTCGGTGAAGGCCTCGTTCAGCGCGAACGGCGTCGAGTTGCGGAAGGCGCGGGTGACGAAGTCGATGTCGACGACGCCGGACGGATAGACGATGCGCATGGTCCGCTCGCGGGCCTGGGCGTTCCGGCCGGCCTCCAGCACGGCGGTGAAGCCGTCCTCGAAGGTCGCCTCGGCGCGGAGGGCGTCGCCGTCGCCCTCGGCCTCCACCGCCAGCGGCTCGGCGTCGGTCAGCGACAGGACCAGGTCGATGTCGTGGATCATCAGGTCGAGGACCACGGAGACGTCCTTGCTGCGGATCGACGGCGTCCCCTTGCGCACCGCCTCCAGCCGCAGCGGCTTCTCGGGAATGTCCAGCAGGCCCATGGCCTGGGAGACCACCCGCTCCTGATGCCCGCAGGCGAGGACGACGCCCTGCCTGGCGGCCTCGGCGATCAGCTTGTCGGCGTCCTCCAGCGTCGTCGCCAGCGGCTTTTCGACATAGACGTGCCTGCCGGCCTTCAGGCAGGCCAGCGCCACCTCGGCGTGGGTCGTCCCGGGCGAGGCCACCGTGACGATGTCGCAGACCGCCAGCAGGTCGGCGAGGTCGCCATAGGCCTCGCAGCCGAACTGATGGGCCATCTCGAAGCAGCGCTCGGGGTGGAGGTCGTAGATGCCGACGAGCGCGATCCCGTCCATCTCGTGGTACTTGCGGGCGTGATAGCCGCCGAAGACGCCCGACCCGACGACCCCGGCCTTGAGAATGCGATCCATGGCCGGCTTCTAGCGTGTTTCGGCGGCTTTCGCGAAGGGATGAAAGGGTCTAAACGGACGTTTGAATATACGCCGTAAAACGGGAGAATCCGATGACCACCTCGCGTGAGATCCGCCTCAAGAGCCGCCCGGTCGGGACCCCGACCGCCGACAATTTCGAACTGGCCGCGGTGGAGTTGCCGGCCCCCGGCCCCGGCGAGGTCCAGGTGCGCAACAGCTGGATGACCGTCGACCCCTACATGCGCGGCCGCATGAACGACGTGAAGAGCTACGTGCCGCCCTTCCAGATCGGCGAGGCGCTGCAGGGCGGCGCGGTGGGCGAGGTGATCGTCTCCAACGACCCGTCCCTGAAGGTCGGCGACCTGGTGCAGTCGATGCTGGGCTGGCGCGAGGCGTTCAACGCTCCCGCCGGCGCGGTGCAGAAGATCGAAACCTTCGGCCTGCCGCCCCAGGCCTTCCTCGGCGTCGCCGGCATGCCCGGCATGACCGCCTGGGCCGGCCTCCTGAAGGTGGCCGCCATGAAGGACGGCGACGTGGTCTTCGTCTCCGGCGCCGCCGGGGCGGTCGGGTCGGTGGTCGTGCAGATCGCCAAGCTGAAGGGCAACAGGGTCATCGGCTCGGCCGGCGGGGCCGACAAGGTCGCCTTCCTGAAGTCGATCGGCTGCGACGAGGTCATCGACTACAAGGCCGAGAAGGACCTGACCGCCGCCCTGATGCGCGCCGCCCCGACGGGCATCGACGTCTACTTCGAGAACGTCGGCGGCGAGCACATGGACGCCGCCCTGATGGCGGCCCGCCCGTTCGCCCGCTTCGCCCTCTGCGGCATGATCAGCCAGTACAACGCGACCGGCGACATGTACGGGGTGAAGAACCTGATCATGGCGGTCGGCAAGAGCCTGCGCCTGGAGGGCTTCATCGTCTCCAACTACTTCCAGCATCTGCCCGAGTTCCTGAAGGACATGTCCGGCTGGATCGGCTCGGGCCAGCTCCAGTGGAAGGAGACGGTCGACGAGGGCATCGAGAACGCCCCCGGCGCCTTCCTCAAGCTCTTCAAGGGCGAGAACCTGGGCAAGATGCTGGTCAAGCTGAGCTGATCCGCCGTCATGGCCCGGCTTGTCCGGGCCACCCATGAACACGGAAGGGTTCGAGCGGGACGCAGGTTCGGCGACGCCCGTTTCGTCTGCCGCCTCAGGCTTGGGTGGCCCGGACAAGCCGGGCCCTGACGGAGCGTGGGGAACTACCGCCCCGTCATCTCCACCAGCGCCCACCCGTCGCCGAGCTTCTGGAAGCGGAAGGCCACGCGCGAACCGGTCGCGCCGGGCGATTCGGCGATCACCGCCGCCCAGGCGCGGAACCGCGTGCGGCCCGCCGGCAGTCCGGCCGCCGACGAGCCCTCGTGATCGAGCACGACCTCAGTCCCCACCGCCGAGGCGACCACGCCGACGCTGTCGAAGACCTCGCCCGCCGGCGTCGGGGGGATGATCCGCGCCCTCGCCTTGCGGGCCTCCGGCCCCGGACCGCAGGCGGCCAGCAGCAGGACCAGCGCGATCGCGGTCGTTCGGGGCATTCGGGCGACCCTCCGTGGACGGAGCGCTCTCCTAGCACGCCCGGCGCGGTTGTGAACGGCCGGACGCTTCCGCCCGGGCGCGGCGGGGTCTAAAAGCCCCCATCCTCGAAGGGAGCCGCCGCCGTGTCGCGCCTGTTCAGCGCCTATGTGATGATCGACTGGAGCGCCGCCGCCGCGCCACGCGCCGGCAAGGACTCCATTTGGATCGGCGTGATGAAGCGCGACATCCGCTTCCGGCCGACCTTCGAGGCGGTCAATCCGCAGACCCGCGACGCGGCGATGACGGCCCTCGCCGATATCCTGGCCGACCTGCGCCGTCGCGGCGAGCGCGCCCTGATCGGCTTCGACTTCCCGCTCGGCTATCCGGAGGGGACGGCCGCGGCGCTGAAGTTGAACCCGCCCGACTGGTCGGCCATGTGGGCGTTTCTCGCCAAGGACGTGGTCGACAAGCCGAACAACGTGAACAACCGCTTCGCCGTCGCCGCCAAGATGAACCGGCTGATGACCGACCAGCCCTGGCCGTTCTGGGGTTGTCCGGCCAACGACGCCCAGCGCTGGCTCTCGACGACCAAGCCGACGGTCGAGGCGGAGGGCCTGCCGCCGCAGCTCCGGCGGGCCGAGAAGGTCGCCCCGGGCAAGGGCAAGGCCGGGGCCAAGACCGTCTGGCAGATTTTCGGCAACGGCACCGTCGGCAGCCAGGCCATCGTCGGCATCCCGCGGGTGAAGGCCCTGGCGGATCAGCTGGGCGACAGGGCGAAGGTGTGGCCGTTCCAGACCGGCTGGCGCGCCCAGGCCGAAGCCGACTTCGAGGGCCTCGAGGCGGTGATCGCCGAGGTCTATCCCTCGCTGGTCGAGGCCAGGCCCGAGCCCGGCGAGGTCCCGGACCGGGCCCAGGTCCGGGCGCTGTGCGAACACTTCTATCGCCTGGACGAGGCCGGTCGACTGGGCGCCGAGTTCGGCCCGAAGACGGCCGCCAGCCTCGAGGATCTCGCGGCGGTCGAGGGCGAAGAGGGCTGGATCCTGGGGGCTTAGCGGCCGCTACAGCCCCCGCCGGCCAAGCCGCCAGAAGCGCGTCGTCAGGAAGCCGGCGGCGAGCAGGCTGGAGACGACGATCGCCCAGACGATGCCGTTCAGCCCCAGGCCGAGCGGATGGGCCAGCAGCCAGGCCAGCGGGCACATCACCCCGGCGTAGCTGATCACATGGGTGATCGTCGGCAGCCAGACGTCGCCCCGGGCGCGCAGGGCGCCGGCGGCCACGACCTGGGTGCAGTCGGCGGTCAGGGCCAGCAGGTAGAGGATCAGCGCCGGGGCGGCGAGCGCGATCAGGGCGGCGTCGCGGGTGTAGGCTCCGGCGATCGTCTCCGCCGTCGGCCAGATCGCCGCCGACACCAGCAGCCCGAAGGCGACGGCGACGCCGATCCCGGTCCAGCCGGCGCGGTCGACGCCCGCCCGGTCGCGGGCGCCCCAGGCCCGGCCCACCAGCACCGCCGTCGCCGCCGACAGGCCGAGCGGCGCCATGAAGACGATGGCCGCGACGTTGAGCATCACCGTGTAGCCGGCCACCGCCATGGCGCCGAGCCAGCCGGCCACGACGTTCATCCCGGCGAAGGCCGCGGACTCCACGAAATAGGAGGCCCCGGCCCCATAGCCCACCCGCCGCTGCTCGTAGGCGTCGGCGCGACCGTCGGCCGGCCGGTCGAAGACGCCCAGCTCGCGCGCGTCCTTCATCCGCCAGATGTAGAGGAGCACGAAGGCCATCAGGGCGGTGCGGGCGCCGAACGAGGCCCAGGCCGCCCCGACCGCGCCCATCGCCGGCAGGCCGAACATCCCGGGGACCAGCGCCACCGCCATCGCCAGGTTGACGATGTTGGCCAGCCACATCGCCCACATGCCCGGCAGCGGCCGCGACAGGGCCTCCAGGTAGAAGGTCCCCGCCACCGAGACCAGATAGGGGGTCAGCGACAGGGCGAAGACCACCAGCGCCCGGTTGGCCCCTTCGGCGAGGCCGGGCTCCAGCCCGATCGAGCGCATGAACAGCGGACCGAGGGCGACCAGGAAGGCCGTCGATCCCACGCCGATCCAGAAGCTGTAGACGATCCCCCGCCGCAGGATCCCGCCGGTCTGGCGGCGGCGACCTTCGCCGAGATAGCGGGCGGTCATGATCTGGACGCCCATCAGCAGACCCACCGCCGTCGTCAGGATGGTCGCCGTCGGCGCCCAGCCCAGGGCGTGGAAGGCCAGCTGTTCGGCCGAATAGCGGCCCACGACGATCGCGTCGGTGAGGCCCATGGCCATGATGCCAAGGCGCGCCAGCACGACCGGGCCGGCGAGACGCAGCAGCTCGGGAAGCTCGGCGCGCAGGACGCTTTCGCGGGGCGCGTCCGGGTGGGGTTCGTCGGCCACGTTCGCCTCGGGGGGACGCCGGAGGGCGCGGACACTCGCCGAAGGCCGACCCCGGCGCAAGTCCGGCCCGGTTGACTTCCCGCGCCGGCGCTCCACCCTTTCCCCCGGGTTCGCCTGGGGAGAGCGCCGATGACCACAGCCGTGGTGCGCCATCAATCGATCGACGTCGTGCGCGGCTTCGCCGTCCTGGGCATCCTTCTGATGAACATCGTGGGAATGGGTCTGCCCACCTTCGCCTACATCGACCCGACCTACCTGGGCGACCTCGAGGGGGCGAACTACTGGGTCTGGGCCGTCAACTTCGTGCTGACCGACGGCAAGATGCGGGGCCTGTTCACCATGCTGTTCGGGGCCAGCATGCTGCTGATCGCCGATCGGGCGGAGGGGCGGACGCCGGGGCCCGCGGCGACCCACTACCGGCGGATGTTCTGGCTGTTCGTGTTCGGCATGATCCACGCCTACTTCCTGTTCTTCGGCGACATCCTGGTCTGTTACGCCATCGCCGGAGCCATCGCCTTCTCCCTGCGCAGGCTCTCGCCCGGCTGGCTGATCGGCCTGGGCGTCCTGATTCTGCTGGCCCTGCTGGCCAAGGGGCTTATGGGCGCGTGGGACCTCCAGGCGCTGCAGGCCGCCGTCGCCTCGGGCGCCGCCACGCCGGCCCAGGCCAGGGCCTGGGCCGACGCCCAGCTGTTCCTGAACGCCCCCGAGAGCATGGGCCGCGAGGAGATCGCCTGGATGACCGGCGACTTCTTCTCGGCCCTGAAGAGCCGGGCCCGGACGGCCCTGATCGTCCAGGTGGGCTATCTGCCGTTCGACGCCATTCCCGAGGCGATCGGCCAGATGCTGATCGGGGCGGGCCTGTTCCGGACCGGATTTTTCACCCTGCGCTGGTCCAGCCGGTCCTACGGCGTCCTGATCGCGGTCGGCTATCTCATCGCCGCCCCGGTAGCGGCCTGGCTCGCCTGGTCGATGACGAAGGCGGGGTTCGAACCGGTGCAGCGGCACTACCTCGAGGTGCTGGGCGCCGCGCCAAGGCCGCTGATCGCCCTCGCCCACGCCAGCCTGCTGCTGCTCGTCGTCCGCGCCGGCGCGCTCGCGGTGCTCGTCAACCGGCTGGAAGCGGCCGGACGCATGGCCTTCAGCAACTACCTGATGACCTCGATCATCACGGCCTTCGTGTTCTGCGGCTTCGGCCTGGGCCTCTACGGCCAGCTCGAGCGCTACGAGCTCTACTATGTCGTCGCCGGCGTCTGGGCCTTCATCCTGCTGTGGAGCCGGCCCTGGCTCGCGGTCTTCCACTACGGCCCCTTCGAATGGGCCTGGCGCTCGCTGGTGATGTGGAAGCCCCAACCCTTCCTGAAGCGGAGTTCCGCATGACCGACATCCGCGCCGAGCGGCTCTGCGCCGAGGTCGAGGGCGAGTTCGTCGTCTTCCTGATCGGCATGCGCATAAACCGGTTCTGGAAATTCGGCAGCTGGCTGCCGGTGGCCATGGCCATGCCGCGCATGCTGGCCGAACTGGAGCAGCGGCCGGAGCTGGGCCTGATGCACTACCGCGGCCATTTCGGCCTGCGCAACGCCATGGTGCTGCAGTACTGGCGCAGCTTCGAGCACCTGGAGGCCTACGCCCGCAACACGGATTCGGCGCATCTGCCGGCCTGGCAGGCCTTCAACCGCGCCATCGGCAGCAACGGCGACGTCGGCATCTGGCACGAGACCTATGTGATCAGGCCAGGCGCCTACGAGTCGATCTACAACAACATGCCGACCTGGGGCCTTGGCGCGGCCGGAAAGCTGGTCGAGGCCCGGGGTCACCGCAAGGCCGCGCGCGAACGGCTGGCGGCGACGGACGGCTGAAGCCGGCGCGTGGAAGGGGCATGATCGCCCGCCGCGCCCTCCTGCCCCTCGCCGCCGCCCTCGCCTGCCCCGGCCTGGCGCGCGCCGGCGGCCCGACCACCCTGGCCCTGGGGCCGCATCCGCGCCAGGCGGTCGACGTCTACGAACGGCCGGGCCTGAGGGACGCCCCGGTGCTGATGTTCGTCCATGGCGGCGGCTGGTCGATCGGCGACCGGCGCCATGTCAATTCCCTGCCCGCCTACGCCGAACGGCACGGCCTGCTGCTGATTTCGGTCGGCTACCGCCTGGCGCCGGAGGTCGACGCCGGCGGCTGCGCCGAAGACGTCGCCTCGGCCTGCGCCTGGGCGATGGAGAACGCCGCGCGGTTCGGCGGCGCCCCGGCGCGGGTCTTCCTCGCCGGTCATTCGGCCGGAGCGCACCTGGCGGCGCTGGTCGGGGTCGACGGCGGATACCTGGGCGCCCATGGCCGGGCGCCGTCCGACATGGCGGGGGTGATCCCCGTCGACGGGGCCGGCTACGACGCGGTCGCCCAGATGGCCTTCCTCGGCGAGGGACCGGGCCTGCTGGCGACCATGTACCGCCAGGCCTTCGGCGCGCGGGCGGCGGCGCTGTCGCCCACCCTGCTGGCGCGGGCCGGCCAGGCCTATCCGCCGTTCCTGATCTTCCACGTCGCCGACCGGCCGGACGCACGCCGCCAGTCGGAGGGCCTGGCCCGGGCCCTGGTCGCCGCCGGCGGGGACGCGCAGGTCGTCGCCGCCCCCGGCGAGACCCACCGCACCATCAACGTCGATTTCGGCAAGCCCGGCGACCCCGAAGGCGAGCGCGCCGCCGCCTTCGTGCTGGGCAGGGGCTGACGCCGCGGAGGCCCGTCCCCCGGCCCGCTCAGCTCGCCGCCCGCACCTCGTCGCGGGCGGATTTCAGCCGTTCGGCCACCAGGAAGGCCAGCTCCAGCGCCTGTTCGCCGTTGAGGCGCGGGTCGCAGTGGGTGTGGTAGCGGTCGGCGAGGTCGCCCTCGCTCACCGCCCGCGCCCCGCCGGTGCATTCGGTGACGTTCTGGCCGGTCATCTCCAGGTGGACGCCGCCGGGGTGGACGCCCTCGGCCCCGGCGATGTCGACGAAGCTCTTCACCTCCGACAGGATCCGGTCGAAGGGCCGGGTCTTGAAGCCGCTGTTGGCCTTCAGCGTGTTGCCGTGCATCGGGTCGGTGGCCCAGACCACGGCCCGGCCGGCCCGCTTGGTGGCGGCCATCAGCCGCGGCAGGCGCTCGCCGATCTTCTCGAAGCCGAACCGGCCGATCAGGGTCAGGCGGCCAGGCTCGTTGGCCGGATTCAGCACGTCGATCAGCCGCAGCAGGTCGTCGGCCTCCAGCGTCGGCCCGACCTTCAGCCCGATCGGGTTCCGGACGCCGCGGGCGAATTCGATATGGGCGCCGTCCAGCTGGCGCGTGCGCTCGCCGATCCACAGCATGTGGGCGGAGGTGTCGTACCAGTCGCCGGAGGTGGAATCGACGCGGGTCATCGCCTCTTCGAAACCCAGCAGCAGGGCCTCGTGGCTGGTGAAGAAGTCCACCTGGTGCAGGCTGGGATGGCTTTCGGGCGTCACGCCGATGGCGGCCATGAAGGTCAGGCTCTCGCTGATCTTGTCGGAGAGCTCGCGGTAACGGGCGCCCTGCGGGCTGTCGGCGACGAAGCCGAGCGTCCAGCGGTGGATGTTGTGCAGGTCGGCGTAGCCGCCGCCGGCGAAGGCGCGCAGCAGGTTCAGCGTCGCCGACGACTGGGCGTAGGCCTTCAGCAGCCGCTCGGGATCGGGGGTCCGCTCGGCCGGCTCGAAGGCCATGCCGTTGATGATGTCGCCCCGGTAGGACGGCAGGGTGACGCCCTCGATGGTCTCGATCGGCTCGCTGCGCGGCTTGGCGAACTGGCCGGCGATGCGGCCGACCTTCACCACCGGCTTGCCGCCGGCGAAGGTCAGCACCACCGCCATCTGCAGGATCAGGCGGAAGGTGTCGCGGATGTTGTCGGCGTGGAATTCCTTGAAGCTCTCGGCGCAGTCGCCGCCCTGCAGCAGGAAGGCGCGCCCGGCCGCGACCTCGCCGAGCAGCGCCTTCAGCCGCCGCGCCTCGCCGGCGAACACCAGCGGCGGCATGCGGCGCAGCTCGCCCTCGACGCGCTCCACGGCGGCCGCGTCGGGATAGTCCGTCGGCAGGTGCCTGGCGGGCTTGTGTCTCCAGGACGACGGGGTCCAGCGCTCGGTCATGATCTCAAACTCGACTTGGAACGGGGTCCTTACCGCAATGCAGCACCCAAGGCAAAATCATGCGCCCATCGCGCGTGAACGTCGCGTGAAGGGGTATGGGATTGCGCGAAGGTTGCGATTGAAACGAGTCTCTCGATGGCGGTCGGCCCGGAGGCTTCTCGATCGTTCTTGGACCATGGTCCGCACCGGGAGAGATGCCATGAAGCCCGTCATCACCGCTTTCAGGAAATCGCCGGACCGCGGTCGGGGCCTGGCGCGGGACATGCGGGTGCGCTGGGCGCTGGAGGAGATCGGCCAGCCCTACGACGTGCGGCTGGTCGACTTCACGACGATGAAGGCGCCGGCGCACAGGGCGATCCAGCCGTTCGGGCAGATCCCCACCTATGAGGACGGCGACCTGGCGCTGTTCGAGTCCGGCGCGATCCTGCTGCACCTCGGCGAACGTCATCCAGGCCTGCTGCCGAAAGACGCCCGGGCCCGGGCGCGGGCGATCAGCTGAATATTCGCGGCGCTGAACACGGTGGAGCCGCCGATCTTCGACCGCGGCCTGGCGACGATCCTGGAGAGGGACAGGCCCTGGTTCGAGGAACGGGTGGCGACCCTCGACAAGCTCATCCGGACGCGGCTGGCGGACCTGTCGACCGCGCTGGGCGAGAAGGACTGGATCGCCGGAGACTTCAGTGCGGCCGACATCCTGATGGTGACCACCCTGCGCCGGCTGTCCGGGACCGGCCTCCTGGAGGCGTTTCCCAACCTCGCCGCCTGGATCGCCCGCGCCGAGGCCCGCCCCGCCTACCAGCGGGCCTTCGCGGCCCAGGCCGCCGTGTTCGAGGCCTCGAAAGGCTGAATCGGGCCGATCTCGCCGGGACCAGGGTCGACCCCGACGTCGGCGCGCCTATCGCCGGTCTTGTTTCGCCGACCACAGGGACGGGGATCCTGTCGTATTCCGCGGCCCGAGTTCGAGCATTCTGGCCATCAGCTCGATCAGGCGATCGCGGTCCGCGACGTCCCATCCGGCGAAGTGCTCTTCCATCCTCCGCCGAACCACGGCGCCGACGCGCGCGAGCAGGCCCTCGCCCGCTTCGCTGACCGACAGGTGGAGGGACCGCTGATCGTCCGGATCGCTCGTCCGGGTCAGCAGGCCGAGCTTCTCCAGCTTCACGACCTGGCGGCTGACGGTGGAATGGTCCCGCCCGACCAGGTTGGCCAGGTCCGAGACGTTCATGCGCGGGTTCATCGCGATCCGCGACAGCAGCGGAAACAGGGCCCGGTCGAGCTTCACGCCGGAATCGGCGAGCAGCCGCGCGTCCAAATCCAGCCGGTTGACCTGATCCGAAACGGCGATCAGCGCCTGATGAAGACGGGCGACCCAATCCATGAATGTGCATTATGCACATTCTTGTTGCCAGGCAAGCCGAGGGCGTCTATCGATCATTATATGCAAAATACATATAATGATCGACGGCGATGACACAGGTTCTGATCGTGGGCGCGGGAGCGACCGGGCTGACTCTGGCGGTCGAGCTGCTTCGTCGCGACATCGACGTTCGCATCGTCGACGTGGCGGAGGCCTATTTCCAGGGATCGCGAGGCAAGGGGATTCAGCCCCGTTCGCTCGAACTCTTCAGCATGATGGGGGTCGCCGACGAGGTGATGGCCGCCGGCGTCCTCTACCCGTTCTTCAAGATCCACATTGGACCGGCGTCGGTGCGAGGCTGGTCGCTCGGCACGCGGCTGCCGCCGACGGATGATCGCCCCTACCCCAATCTCATCATGCTGGAGCAGTGGCGCACCGAGTCGATCCTGCGAAACCGGGTCGCGGCCCTCGGCGGCAGGATCGAACTGGGGACCGGCATCGAGGCGATCGCCCAGACCGACCGGCGCGTGACGGTGACGCTGACGACCGGCGAAACGGTGACCGCGGACTACGTCGCCGCCTGCGACGGCGGCCGCAGCAGGACGCGCGGCCTGCTCGGCCTCGAACTGCGCGGATCGAGCGTGGACGAGGAGACCAGCATTGTCGCCGACCTCGAGATCCCCGACCTC
Source organism: Pseudomonadota bacterium (assembly GCA_049323695.1). Lineage (GTDB taxonomy): Bacteria > Pseudomonadota > Alphaproteobacteria > Caulobacterales > Caulobacteraceae > Caulobacter. The sequence continues at coordinate 6,475 of JBMOOF010000006.1, read as the reverse complement.
GACCGCACGTTCTGGCACGTCTACCCGTTTCGCCACGGCGGGATGCCGTCGTTGGCGCCGCTGCCGGGCGGCGATCTGTTCCAGCTGCAAGCGCCGGAACGGATCGCCGCCGACGGACTCGAGAGGGGCCTGCGCCGGCTGACCGGCAAGTCGGTCCGCCGGGTCGCCTGGCAATCGCGATACCGGCACCAGGCGCGGATGGTGGATCGCTACAGCGTGGGCCGGGTCTTCCTCGCCGGCGACGCCGCGCACGTTCATCCGCCGTCCGGCGCGCAGGGCCTGAACACCGGCGTTCAGGACGCCGTCAATCTGGGCTGGAAGCTCGTTTCCGCCATCCGGACCGGCGACCCGACCATCCTGGCGACCTACGAAGCCGAGCGCCTTCCCGTGGCGGCGGCCGTCCTGGATGTCACTTCGGACCTCCATGCGAGCGTCACCAAGTCCCGCGGCGACCGCACCAACCAGCTTGGCCTCAGCTATGCTGGCGGCCCGCTGGCGCAACGGCCGGCGACCGGCCGCGTCAGGCCGGGCGACCGGGCGCCCGATCAGAGGCTGGCGGACGGACGCCGGCTGTTCGAAGCCTTGCGGCATGGGGGAGCGACCCAGGTCATGCGGGCCAACCGCCGACACATCCTGATCCGTCCGGACGGGTACGTGGCGGACGTCACCGACCGGGCGGTCGCCTCCTACTTCGGCCACACGGTGGTCCAGGTGGAGGCGGTCCGCTAACGCGAGGCGGCGCCAAGGGACAGCGCCGCGGCGCGCGCCGCCCGATCCACGCCTACCCCACCGGCCCCAGTTCCGCCGGAACGTACTTCTCCTTCATCGTCACCAGCTCCTCGGCGGCCGTGGGATGGACGGCGCAGGTAGCGTCCCACTGGGCCTTGGTGACGCCCATCTTCACGGCGATGGCGGCCATCTGGATCATCTCGGGCGAATCCGGTCCGACGATGTGGACGCCGACCACCTGCTGGGTGTCCTGGCGGACCAGCAGCTTCATCAGGGTCCGTTCTTCGCCGTTGTAGAAGGTGACCTTCATCGGCCGGAAGACGGCGCGGTAGACGTCGATCTTGCCGAAGGCCTTGCGGGCCTCCGCCTCGCCCATCCCCACGGTTCCGATCGGCGGCTGTGAGAAGACGGCGGTCGCCACGTGCTCGTGGTCGAAGGTCGTGGGATTGTTCCGGAACTCGGTCTCGGCGAAGGCCGCGCCCTCGCGGATGGCGACCGGCGTCAGGGCGATGCGGTCGGTGACGTCGCCCACGGCCCAGATGTTGGCGGCGCTGGTCCTCGACCAGTCGTCGACCGCGATCGCGCCCCGCGCGTTCAACGCCACCCCGGCCGTCTCCAGTCCCAGGCCCTGGACGTAGGGGGCGCGGCCGGTGGCGAACATCACCTGCTCGGTGGTGAACTCAAGGCCGGTGTCGAGCCGGCTGACCAGTCCCGCCGCGGTCTTCTCGATACGCTCGTGGGTGCAGCCCAGCACCACCCTGATCCCCCGCCGCTCCATCTCGCCGGCCAGGTGGGCGCGGATGTCGTCGTCGAAGCCGCGCAGGATGTTGGGCCCGCGGTAGAGCAGCGTCACCTCGCTGCCCAGGCCCGCGAAGATGCCGGCGAACTCGACGGCGATGTAGCCGCCGCCGACGATCAGGATGCTGCGCGGCAGGGCCTCAAGGTGAAAGGCCTCGTCCGAGGTGATGGCGTGCTCGACGCCCGGCAGGCCCTCGGGCACGAAGGGACGCCCGCCGGTGGCGATCAGGATCTTGTCGGCGGTCACCGTCTGGGCGTGGTCGCCCAGGACTTCGACGGTGTGGGCGTCCTTCAGGACCGCCCGGCCGTGGACGAGGTCGGCGCCGGCCTTTTGCAGATTGGTGACGTAGATGCCCGACAGGCGGGCGATCTCGATGTCCTTGGCCTGGATGAAGGTCTTCCAGTCGAAGGTCGGCTCGGGGACGGTCCAGCCGAAGCCGCGGGCGGTCTTCACCTGGTCGCGGAACTCGCTGGCGTAGACCATGAACTTCTTGGGCACGCAGCCGCGGATGACGCAGGTGCCCCCGACCCGGTGCTCCTCGGCCACCGCCACCCGGGCGCCGGCCATCGCCGCCAGGCGCGCCGCGCGAACGCCGCCGCTGCCGGCCCCGATGACGAAGAGGTCGTAGTCGTACTGGGCCATCGGGATTCCTGAATCTACAGATGTGTTGACTTCCACAGAAGTGTGGCGCACCCTATGTGGCATGAACGCCGGCGAATTCAAGAGATGGCTGGCCGCGCAGGGCTGCACCTTCGAGACGCACCGCGGCGGGTCAGGCCATCTCACGGTCCGGCGCGGCGACCGGACCTCTCAGATGCCCATGCACGGAGGGCGAAAGGAACTGGGAACAGGCCTGGTCAACAAGATCAAGAAAGACCTGGGATTGAAGTGATGGCTGGATATCCGATTGAGCTGACGGCGGACGACAACGGGACGCTACTTGTCACCTCGCCCGTGCTGCCTGAGTTGACGACATACGGCGAAGATGAAGACGCCGCGCTTCGAGCCGCCGCGCTCGCCATTGAAGAAGCCGTCGCCGCCCGCATGGCCGACGGCCGCGAAATTCCGATCCCGACGGACTGGGGTCGCAAGGGCGCGCACTACGTCTTTCTGCCCGCGCTGACCGCCATCAAGATCTCGCTGTATCGGACGTTGAGTCAGCAGGGGCTCAATCGCGCCGAACTTTGTCGGAGACTGGGCTGGCATCGAGAGCAGGTGGACCGGCTCTTCCGGCTCGATCACGCGTCGCGGCTCGATCAACTCGAAGCCGCGTTTGCCGCATTGGGCCAACGGATAAGCCTCGAGGTCGCCGCGGCCTGATCAGGGCAGAAGGCGAACGACCCCTTCGTCCGTCCCGATCAGCGCCTCGTCGGCGAGGTCGAGGAACAGGCCGTGGTCGACGACGCCGGTGACGCTCTTCAGCGCCGCGCCGAGCGCCGCCGGGTCGGGGATGCCGCCGGAGGTCAGGTCGTAGATGACGTTGCCGCCGTCGGTCACGACCACGCCCCGGTCGGCCGTGCGCAGCCTGGGCGGCGGCAGGTCGAACTCGGCGGCGATGTCGGCCAGCTTGCGGCCCGTGTGCGGGTGGCCGAAGCGGACCACCTCGATCGGCAGCGGATAGTTGCGGCCGAGCGTCTCCACGCGCTTGCCGGCGTCGGCGATGACCACGCAGCGTCGCGAGGCTTCCCAGACCAGCTTCTCGCGCAGCAGGGCCGCGCCGGCCCCCTTTATCAGCGACAGGCCCGGCCCGATCTCGTCGGCGCCGTCGACGGTGAGGTCGATCGACTTCACATCGTCCAGCGTCGCCAGCGTCATGCCCAGCTCGCGGGCGAGGTTGGCCGTGGCCTCCGAGGTCGGCACGCAGCGCAGGTCCAGCCCCCGCGCCGCCAGCGCCCTGACGAAGACGACGGCCGTCGAGCCGGTGCCGAGACCGACGACCATGCCGTCCTCGACCAGCTCGGCGGCGGCGGCCCCTGCGGCCTGCTTCTGGTCGTCGGCGGTCAAGCAAATCTCCCTGCGGCAGCGAGGCGGCTATGGCGCCGTTACGGTCCCGCTGCGAGAAAGCAGAGGCAGGGCCGCAGGGCGCATGGCCCGTCTACTCCCTCACCACGCCAGAACCTTCAAGCCGGGAATGTCGGCGAAGTCGGCGCCGTTCAGCGTGACCAGCGTAAGATCGTGGACCAACGCCTGGGCAGCAATCATGCGGTCGAGGGTCTTTCGGCGGGAAAAGCCCCTCAAGGCTACAATATGCCGATAGCGGTCGGCCGAAGCGTCGTCGAAGGACAGGACCGAGAGCGCCGAAAGGACCAGGTCGAGTCTGGCCCGGCGCGTCGCCGCCTTCGTCGGGTCGCGGTAGACGCCGCCTTCAAGTTCAATTCTCGTGATCACCGAAATCGCCAAGTCCGGTCCAAGTCGTTCTATCCGCGGACGATAAGCCGGGTCGGCGTCACGCATCGCAATGGCGACGCTCGTGTCGAGCAGGTGCGCCACGCGCCTCAGAGACCTTCGCGCTCAGGGAAGATGTCCGGGTCCCGTTCTTCGATTTCACCTGGGGTCGGCAGTTCGTCCAGACGCCGGAGCATCTCGGCGACCGAAATTCGCTTCGGCCGGATGGTCAGGACATCGCCCGACCGCTCGATAGTGACCTCGACGTCATTCTCGAAGGCCACCTCCTTGGGCAGCCGGACGGCCTGGCTGTTGCCGCACCGGAAGGTCTTGCTGGTGACCGTGGCCATGACCAAACTCCGTATATACATGTATATACACCATGGCGGTCGTGAAGGAAAGTGCTGCTACTTCCCCTTCCTCGCCAGCTTCATCGCCCGGAACCGCGCCGCCCAGCCGGGCTTCTCGGTCTGGGCGCCGCGCTCCAGAGCCAGGGCGTCCGGCGCCACGTCGCGGGTGATGACGCTGCCCGAGCCGGTGTAGGCCCCCGCGCCCACCGTCACCGGCGCCACCAGCGAGGAATTGGAGCCGATGAAGGCCCCCTCGCCCACATGGGTGTCGTGTTTGTCGAAACCGTCGTAGTTGCAGAAGATCGTGCCGGCGCCGATGTTGGCCCTGGCCCCCACCGTGCCGTCGCCGAGGTAGGCCAGGTGATTGGCCTTTGTGCCCGGGCCGACCCTGACCTTCTTCACCTCGACGAAGTTGCCGATGTGGGCCTGCTCGCCGATGTCGGCACCGGGCCGCAGGCGGGCGTAGGGGCCGACGACGGCGCCGGCGCGCACCACCGCGCCTTCCAGGTGGCTGAAGGCGCGGATGACGGCGCCGCTCTCGACGATGACGCCCGGGCCGAACACCAGGTTGGGCTCCAGCACGGCGCCGGCGGCGATCTTCGTGTCGTAGCTCAGGAACACCGTCTCCGGCGCGGCCATGGAGACGCCGTCGGCCATCAGGGCCTCGCGGGCGCGTTGCTGCCACAGGCGTTCGGCGCGGGCGACCCCGGCCTGGTCGTCGGCGCCCATGACGGCGGCCTCGGCGGCGAAGGCGACGCCCACCCGCGCCCCGGCGGCGTTGGCGATCCCGACGATGTAGGTGATGTAGTACTCGGCCTTGGCGTTGGCGTTGTCGACCCGGCCCAGCCAGTCGAACAGCGGCCCCGCCGGCGCGCAGAGAATGCCGGAATAACAGGCCTTTACAGCCCTTTCCTCGTCAGACGCGTCACGAGCTTCGACAATGCGCAGCAGGCGGCCGTCCGGGCCCTGGATCATGCGGCCGTAGAGAGCCGGATCCGCGGCCTCGAAGGCCAGCATCACCAGGTCGTCTCCGGCGGCGCGGCGCTCGAACAGCGGGGCCAGGTCGTCCGCGGTCAGCAGCGGGCAATCGGCGTTGGCGACCAGCACCTCGCCGTCAAAGCCGGCCAGGGCCTCGCGGGCGCAGAGCACGGCGTGGGCGGTGCCTTGCGGCGGATCCTGGATCGCCACGGCGGCCTCGCCCAGCCGGGCGCGGACATGGTCGGCCACCGCCGGGCCGTGGGCGCCGCAGACCACCGCCACCCGCTCGCAGCCGGCCGCCTGCACGGCGTCGATGGCCCGGTCGAGCATGGTCCGGCCGCCGACCCGGTGCAGCACCTTGGGCAGGGGCGATTTCATGCGGGTGCCCTGGCCGGCGGCCATGATCACCGCGGCGCGCTGGCTCATCGGATCGACTCGCAACGTTGCATCTGACCGCCGTTTAGCCGAAAGGCCGGGGCGATGCATGACTTCCCGCACGACCTCCCGGCTGACCTCGGGGGCTGGACGATCGCCTTCGACCTCGACGGCACCCTGGTGGACACCGCGCCCGACCTGGTCGGGGCGCTGAACGCCGTCCTGGTCGAGGAAGGCCTGCCGCCGGTTCCGATGGCCCAGGTGCGGCTGCTGATCGGCCGCGGGGCGCGCTGGCTGGTGCGGCGCGGCTTCGAACTGGCCGGCGAACCGCTGGCCGAGGACCGGCTGGACAGCCTGCGCCTGCGGTTCGTCTCGCACTACCGCCCCCGCATCGCCCGCGAGAGCCGGCCCTTTCCCGGCTGCCTCGCGGCCCTGGCGGGGCTGAGGGCCCGGGGCGCGCGGCTGGCGGTCTGCACCAACAAGCCCCAGGGCCTGGCCCTCGACCTGCTGGGCGAACTGGCCATGCTGGACCTGTTCGAGGCGGTGGTCGGGGGCGACGCCCTGCCGGTCCAGAAGCCCGATCCGCGGCACCTGCTGGCTGCGGTCGAACAGGCCGGCGGCCATCGCGCCCGCGCCGTGCTGGTCGGCGACGGCTCGCCCGACGTCGGGGCGGCCCAGGCGGCGGGCGTCCCCTGCGTGGTCGTCGACTTCGGCTACAACGAGGTTCCGGCGGCCGAAATGGGCGGCGACCTGGTCATCGGCGGCTACGACGAACTGGCCGGGGCGGTGAATCGGCTTGTGAGGAAGATGGTGGATGCGACAGGGATTGAACCTGTGACCCCCTCGGTGTGAACGAGGT
>JBMOOF010000005.1:0-3952 GCA_049323695.1 Pseudomonadota bacterium | reverse complement strand
CGGCGACTGGGACCGGGACGGACGCGGCGGCCGTGACGGCCGCGGCGACTGGAACCGCGACGGGCGCGACGGCCGCGGCGGAGGTCGTGACTGGGACGGCCGCGGCGGCGGCCGCGACTGGGACGGCCGCGGCGATCGCGACGGCCGGCGCTGGGACGGCCGGCGTCCGGGCGAGGGCCGGGGGCTGCGCGGCCGCGACCACGGCCGGCGGTGGTACGACTCCCGCGCCTGGCGCCAGACCTATCACGCGCCGCGGCGCTATCGGGTGCAGCCCCATCGCTACCCCTCGGGCTGGTACGTGCGGAGCTGGCGCTACAACGACTTCCTGCCCTTCGGCTGGTACAGCAGCTACTACTACCTGAACTGGGGCGCCTACGGCCTGCCGTATCCGCCGATCGGTTGCGAATGGATCCGCGTCGGCGACGACGCCTTCCTGGTCGACATCTGGACCGGCCGCATCGTGGCCATCTACTACGACCTGTTCTGGTAGGCCGTCGTCCAGCCGGCCAAGACGAGGCCCCGGAGGCGACTCCGGGGCCTTTTCATGAGCGCAACGCCTTGACCTTCCCGCAAAATTCCGCTCGATAGCCGGGCTTTGCTGCACCGCCGTTGCGCGGTCGCAGCGCGAACCGCCTTGCTGGAGGAAAAATCATGCGCGTCTACTATGACCGCGACGCTGACCTGGCCCGCATCCTGGACCGGAAGATCGCGATCGTAGGCTATGGCAGCCAGGGGCACGCCCACGCGCTGAACCTCCGCGACTCGGGCGTCAGGAACGTCGCCGTCGCCCTGCGGCCGGGCTCGGCCTCAGCGAAGAAGGCGCAGGCCGAGGGGCTGAAGGTGATGACGGTGGCCGAGGCCGCCGCCTGGGCCGACGCCCTGATGGTGCTGGCGCCCGACGAGCATCAGCGGGCCATCTACGAGGCCGAGATCGCGCCCAACATCCGCGACGGGGCGGCCCTGCTGTTCGCCCACGGCCTCAACGTCCATTTCGGGCTGATCGAGCCCAAGTCCAGCGTCGACGTGCTGATGGTGGCGCCCAAGGGGCCCGGCCACACGGTGAGGGGCGAATACCTGAAGGGCGGCGGGGTGCCGTGCCTGATCGCCGTCCACCAGGACGCCACCGGCGGGGCCATGGACCTGGGCCTGGCCTACGCCAGCGCCATCGGCGGCGGCCGCTCGGGGATCATCGAGACCAATTTCCGCGAAGAGTGCGAAACCGACCTGTTCGGCGAGCAGGCGGTGCTCTGCGGCGGGCTGGTGGAGCTCATCCGGGCCGGCTTCGAGACCCTGGTCGAGGCCGGCTACGCTCCGGAAATGGCCTACTTCGAGTGCCTCCACGAGGTGAAGCTGATCGTCGACCTCATCTACGAGGGCGGCATCGCCAACATGAACTACTCGATCAGCAACACGGCCGAGTACGGCGAGTATGTCACCGGGCCGCGCGTCGTCACCGCCGAGACCAAGGCCGAGATGAAGCGCGTGCTCGAGGACATCCAGTCCGGCCGCTTCGTGCGCGACTTCATGCTCGAGAACCAGGCCGGCCAGCCCAGCTTCAAGGCCACCCGCCGGCGCAACGCCGAACACCCGATCGAGGCGGTGGGCGAGCGGCTGCGCGGCATGATGCCCTGGATCGCCAAGAACAAGCTGGTCGACCAGGCCAGGAACTGACGGGGCGCGTCGGGACCGACGCTCCGGCGTCCTTCCCGACATGACCAAATTTCCACTGGCGCTGTCGCGCCCGACCTGCTGCAAGTCACCTCCGGAGATCCCGGAGGTGACGCTTGGCGCTTCGCATTCTGACCCTCGCGACGGCGGCCGCCTGTCTGGCGACGCCGTCGCTGGCCCTTGAGACGCCGGCGCCGACGGAGCTGGAAGGCGTCACCGTCGTCGCCGACATCGAGATCCGGCTGACCGTGGCGGTCGGCGGCGACGTCGGCGAAAGCACCTTCGTCGCCTCCGCGCCCGCCGGGCTGACCTGCGGCGGCGCGCAGTACCAGTACATGACCCGCGAGAACCGCCAGTGCTGGCTGCGCGTGCGCCGCAAGACCGACGTCATCCTGACCGCCCAGGCCAACGGCCGCTACGGCGTGGACTGGAGCGTGGAGTGGGTCGGTTGCGAGCCGTTGGGAAATGGCGCGGCCTGCCGGATCAAGCCGCTCGAGGAGACCCAGGTCGCGGCCCTGTTCACCCGGCGGTAGAGGTCCTACCTTCGGGAGCCGTTGTCCTGGGAGCGCCGCCGTCATGAAACGTCTCATTCTCGCCGCCGCTCTGGCGCTCGCCGCGGCCCCCGCCCTGGCCGCGCCGGTCGCCTACCGGATCGACCCGAGCCACACCCAGACCACCTTCCAGGTGGATCGCTTCGGCTTCACCAGCATCCTGGGGGCCTTCACCAGGGCCGAGGGCACGATCTGGATCGACGAGGCCGACCCGGCCAGGTCGCGGGTCGAGGCCTGGGTCGAGACCGCCAGCCTCTACGCCGGCGACGCGGCGCGGGAGGACCACCTGCGGGGCGAGCGCTGGCTGAACGCCGGCGCCAACCCGACGATCCGCTTCGTGTCCACCGGGGTCGCCCTCACCGGCCCCGGCGCCGCCGACGTCACCGGGGACTTCACCCTGAACGGGGTGACGCGGCGGGTGACCCTGCAGGTCAAGCTCAACAAGATCGGCGTCGCGCCGGGCTCGAACCGGCAGTCCGCCGGCTTCACCATCACCGGCGTCGTGCGGCGCAGCGACTTCAATATCGCTCCGAAGGTTCCGTCGACCCTGATCGGCGATGCGGTGACGATCCGCATCGAGGCCCTCGGCGTCGTCCAGCCCTGACATGGCCAGGCGGCGTATCGAAACCCTGTACCTGGCCGGGCCCGAGGTGTGGTTTCCCAATGTGGGCGCGCATTTCTCGACCCGTCAGGCGATGTGCGAGGCGGCGGGGTTCGCCATGCTGCTGCCCGACGCCTCGGCCCTGACGGCGCGGGAGCCCGGCGAGGTGATGGCCCGCGAGATCTACGCCGAGCGCGTCGCCCGCATGCGCGCCGCCGACGCCGGCATCGTCAACCTGACCCCGTGGCGGGGCCCCGCCGCGGACCCGGGCGCGGCCTTCGAGGCCGGCTTCCTGTCGGGGCTCGGCAAGCCGGTCATGGCCTGGATGAACATCAGCTACGAGGGCGACGCCGAGTACAAGGACCGCATCGACGCCCATCTCGGCGCCCAGCTCGATGAAGACGGGCTCTGGCGGGACGCGGAGGGCTGCCTCATCGAGGATTTCGGCCTGCCCGAGACGGTCATGCTGTGGGCCGAGGCGCGTCGCCTGTTCGTCATCGTGACCCCCGATCCCCTCGGCGACGTCACCGGCCTGCAGTTCTGTCTCGACGCCCTGAGGCAGTACGAGGAGGGGTGACCCCGGCGCCGCCGGGCCATCCAGGCGCGCCGCGTCTGGGAGTCTTATCTAAGCACCGCAACCTATGCGATAAATCGCCCCCGCTTCGTGTTCATGGGTGGCCCGCACAAGGCGGGCCATGACGATGGCAAATGGTTGGCCAGGACAGCTTCATCGCCGTCTACATGATGGCCAACAAGCGCCACGGAACGCTCTATGTGGGCGTCAGCAGCCAGCTGTTGTCCAGGGCTGTCAAGCATCGCGAGGGAGTCTTTCCGGGCTTCACGAAGATGTACGGCCTCAAGAGGCTCGTCTGGTACGAGCCGCACGAACTCATCACCAGCGCAATACGTCGCGAGAAGCGGCTGAAAAAGTATTCGCGGGATTGGAAGATCAATTTGATCGAGCGTGAGAACCCTGCCTGGGAAGACCTGCTGCCCGGATTGCTGGGCTGGCGGCCGGACAATCCGTGGGGTCAGGAGCGACCCTGAGGCCCCCCAAAACTCCGTCATGGCCCGCCTTGTGCGGGCCACCCAAGAACACCGGTGCCAATGCCCTTTGCGCAGCGGCTCCCCG
>JBMOOF010000004.1:0-37467 GCA_049323695.1 Pseudomonadota bacterium | reverse complement strand
CGCCTGGGCGTCGCCCTCGTCCGCATCGGCGTCGTCGCCCCCGGCTTCGGCGGCGGCCTCTTCCTCCTCCTCCTCTTCCTCCTCGAACACGTCCTCGTCGAGAAGGTCGTCCTGCGGATCATAGGCCACGCGCGCCGCGGCGGCGGCGGGTTCGGGTTCGTGCAACGACCGCTCGCCGCTCACCGTCCGTTCGATCTCGTGGTCGGCATGGCCGAGCGTCTGGTCGATCTGGACCGTCACGAACAGGTGGTGGGACTGATGGATGCGGGTCAGATGGGCCCGCTTTTCATTGAGGATGTAGAGGCCGACGGCGGGCGAGACCTTCAGGGTCACCTCGCCGCCGCCCAGCAGGGCCTCCATCTCGACCGCGCGCAGGGCCGACAGGGCGCTGGACTCGGTCGAGCGCACCCGGCCGGTGCCGGCGCAGTGCTCGCAGACGTGGGTCGTGCCCTCCAGCACGCCGGAACGGCGCCGCTGGCGGCTGATCTCCATCAGGCCGAACGGGCTGATCTTGCCCATCTGCACGCGGGCGCGGTCGTCCTTGAGGGCGTCCTTCAGCTTCTTCTCGACGGCGCGGTTGTTCTTCGACTCCTCCATGTCGATGAAGTCGATGACCACCAGGCCGGCGAGGTCGCGCAGGCGCAGCTGGCGAGCGGCTTCCTCGGCCGCCTCCAGATTGGTCTTCAGGGCGGTCGTCTCGATGTTGCGCTCGCGCGTCGCCCGGCCGGAATTGACGTCGATGGCGACCAGCGCCTCGGTCTGGTTGATCACCAGGTAGCCGCCGGACTTCAGGGGCACCACCGGCGTGTAGATCTGCGACAGGTGCCCCTCGACCTTGTGGGCGACGAACAGGGGCGTCGGCTCGCGGTACAGCTGCACCTTCTTGGCCTGCGCCGGCATCAGCATGCGCATGAACTCGCGCGCTTCCTTGTAGCCGGCCTCGCCCTCGACCCAGACGCCGTCGATGTCCTTGTCGAACAGGTCGCGGATGGCCCGTTTGACGAGGTCCTCCTCCTCGTAGATCAGCGCCGGGGCGATCGAGTGCAGGGTGGTCTCGCGGATGTTCTCCCACTGGCGCAGCAGATAGTCGTAGTCGCGCTTGATCTCGGTCTTGGTGCGCTTGGCCCCCGCCGTCCGGACGATCAGGCCCATGCCCTGCGGCACGTCCAGGCTCTGGACGATGGTCTTCAGCTTCTTGCGGTCGGTGACGTTGGTGATCTTGCGGCTGATGCCGCCGCCGCGGGCGGTGTTGGGCATCAGCACGCCGTAGCGGCCGGCGAGCGAGAGGTAGGTCGTCAGGGCCGCGCCCTTGTTGCCGCGCTCTTCCTTGACGACCTGGACCAGCATGATCTGCCGGCGGCGGATCACCTCCTGGATCTTGTAGTTGCGCATCAGGCGGCGGCGGCGGCGCGCCACCTCCTCTTCCATGACGTCGTCCTCGTCGGCGGCGTCGTGGGCGTCGTCGTCCTCCTCGCCGTCGGACTCCTCCGCGGCGGCCGCGGCGGCCTTGCCGCGGCGGCCGGCGCCGGCGACCGGCTCGTCGTCCTCCTCGGCCTGGGCCCGCAGCAGGGCCTCACGATCGGCCAGCGGGATCTGGTAGTAGTCGGGGTGGATTTCGTTGAAGGCGAGGAACCCGTGCCGGTTGCCGCCGTACTCGATGAAGGCGGCCTGCAGGCTGGGTTCGACCCGGGTCACCTTGGCGAGGTAGATGTTGCCCCGAAGTTGTTTCTTGGCCTGGCTTTCGAAATCGAACTCTTCAACCCGGGTTCCGTCCACGACGACGACACGCGTTTCTTCCGCGTGGGCGGCGTCGATAAGCATCTTCTTGGTCATTCAGCAGGTCTCCGCGGCGCGCGGCGGACGCGAAGTCCGGTCGCCGGCATGATGTGAGGGCGCGCGCCGAGCGGCCGCCCTTCGCGCCCGCGAGGGCTGAGCGAAGGGGCGAATGCGAGGCCAGGGCGTTTGCGCTGCCCATGAGGTTCATTCCCTGACGCGCCGGATTGGGCGCGGGATCGGATGGTCGCGTCGTTCGCCGAAGGCGGCGGGCCGGACGCACGGCCTTGATTCCGTTGCGCGGCGAATCCCCGTCGGCTCGCGGGGACCGGCGCGCGGCGGGACAATACGCCGAAGCGGGCGCAAAAGGAAAGCATCGCCATGCCGGCGGCTTGAGGAGTAAAGCACCGCCCCGGAGAGACCATGACCGATCCCGCCACCCCCCGCGCCCGACGCGGACTGCACGCCCGCGAGCTCGTCATCGGCCTCGCCGTGCTGGCCGTCGTCGCCATCGGCGGCGTCAGCGGCAAGGCGATCGGCGAAGAGCTGCAGCATCTGCGCGACTGGCTGGCGTCGGTCGGGCAGGGGCCTGTCGCCCTGGCGGCGGGCGGAGCGCTGGTCGCCGCCCTGTTCTTCATCGGGACGCCGCAGGCGGTGATCATCGTCGCCGCCGTCCTCGCCTTCGGTCCCTGGACCGGCCTGGCTGTCAGCTGGGCGGGCAAGATGGTCGCCTGCCTGATGGGGTTCGCGGTCGGCCGACGCTTCGGCGCGCCGATCCTCGCCCGCTACTCCAGCGGGGCGGTGGCGCGGGCCATGGCGGTGCTGTCGCGCGAGGGCGGGCTGGTGGCCTGTGCGGTCGTGCGCATGATCCCCACCGTTCCCTCGGTCCTGGTCAACATCGCCGCCGGCGCGGCGCCGATCCGGCTGCGCGACTTCGTCATCGGCACGGCGCTGGGCAGCGTGCCGATCATGGCCCTGACCGCCTTCGCCGGCGAGACGGCGCTCAGGGGGCTTCAGGGCCGGCGGCTGGAATTCTGGATCGGGCTGGCGGTCACCGCCGTGGGCTGGGCGCTCACAGCCTGGCTGGGCGCCTGGCTGTGGAAGGCCGTGCAGCGCCCCGACGCCCCCGCGGTCAGCGAGGCGTCCCCAGGCGATAGAAGGTGAGCGTCAACTCGCGCCCGTCGGCGTAGTTGCGCCCCGAGATGGACGCCAGGGGCCGGGCGGAGGCCCCGGCCGCGGCGAGACGCGCCAGGAACCGCGTCTCCTCCTCGGCGGCCAGCAGGGCGACGCCGCACTTGGGGTCGGCCAGCAGATGATCCGCCGCGCCCTCGCCCCGCGTGAGCCGCGTCGAGGTCCCGACCAGAAACACCATGCTGGGCTCGGCGTAGGGGGCGCTGGCGAGGACCGAGTCCGGGCAGGGGCGCACGGCGTCGAAGCGGGCGTCGATGCTGCGGCTGAGCCAAAGCCTCTGGAGCGAGGGCGCGACGCCGCCGAAGGTGGCCGGCAGCAGCGCCGCGCTGGCGGCGACCGCGGCCGCCAGGGTGGCGACATCGCGCCGTCCCCGCGCCAGCCGCCAGCAGACCCACAGCCAGAGCCCCGCGGCGATGGCGCAGGCCAGGGCCGCGAGCCCGGGCCTGGCGCTGTCGTACTCGATGGCGGCCCAACCGACGGCGACGATCAGCAGCGTTCCGACGAAGGCGACGAATCCGCCCGCCAGGGCCATCCCCGCCCGCCGCCAGCCCCGCAGAATCGGCCGGTCCCCGGCCAGCAGAGCCGCGCCCGCCAGCATGGCCAGGGCCGGGTAGGTCGGCAGGACATAGTGCGGCAGCTTGGTGGCGACGATCTCGAACACGATCCAGGCCGGCGCGATCCAGGCGACCATGAACCGGACCGCGGGCTCCCGGCGCTTCACCCAGACCCAGGGCGCGGCCAGCAGGGCGAAGATCGCGCCCGGCCAGAACACCAGGCCGAACATCATCAGATGGTAGCCCGCCGGCCCGACGTGCCCCTGCTGCGACGAGCCGACCTTGTGCCAGAGGCTGCGGCCGAGGGCCTCCTGCAGAAAGGCGCCGTCGGTTCGCGCGGAGATCGCCATGACCCAGGGGGCGACGACCAGGGCCGTCAGCACGACCATCCAGGGCCGCAACCGCATCAGCCAGGCGGCCGAGCGGTCCCAGAGCGTCAGCGTGATCGCCGTCAGGCTGGCGAACAGGAGGATCAGCGGTCCCTTGAGCATGATCCCCGCGCCCAGCAGCAGCCAGAACAGGGCGGCCGCGCCCGGCGACAGCCGCTGGCGGTCGAGATAGGCCCGCAGCAGCAGGCCCTGCACCCCGAGCACGACGGCCAGCAGGGTGGCGTCGATCTTGGCCATGTGGGCCTCGACGTTGAGCAGCAGGCTGGCCCCCAGGATGACCGCCGCAGCGATCCCGGGGCCGCGCCCGAAGGCGCGCCCGCCGATGCCGGCGGTCAGCAGCACCGCGGCGATCGCCGCCAGCAGCGAGGGCAGCCGGTGCGCCCAGATCGCCCGCGCGTCCGGGTCGCTGAACACGGTGACGGCCGCCGCCTGCAGCCAGTAGATGCCGGCCGGCTGGAGGTGGCGGGCGCGATCCTGGAAATGGATGTCGACATAGTCGCCGCTGTCCAGCATCTGGACCACTGCCTGGGCGTAGCGCGACTCGTCGCGGTCGAAGGGCGGCAGGCTCGCCTGCCCGGGCGCGAACATCAGCAAGGCGAAGACGGCCAGGGCCGCGTAGGTCATGGCGCCGACGCCGGCCGGGCGAACGCCGGCCTGCGGCGCCCGCTCGGGCCGCGTCCGGGAGACCAGCCAGGCGACGCCCAGCAGATCGAACAGCCCCACGGCGGCCCGCCCCAGATTGGTGTATTTCGACTCGCCCGACATCCGCGGGCGCTGCTCGATCGGGATGCTCAGGACCGGATGGCCCTGGGCCTTGGCGAGGGCCGGCAGGAAGCGGTGCAGGCCCTCGAACATCGGAAAGCGCAGGAACAGGTCGCGCTCGAAAGCCTTCAGGCCGCAGCCGGAGTCGACGCAGTCGTCCCTGAGCAGGGCCTGGCGCAGGCCGTTGGCCAGGCGGGTGGCGACCAGGCGCGCCGCGCCGTCCCGGCGGCTGCGACGGATGCCGGCGACCATCGGCCGGGGCTCGGGAGCGGCGGTCAGGGCCTGGACCAGCTTGAGCGCCTCGGCCGGGTCGTCCTGGCCGTCGGCGTCCATGGTGACCACGAACCGGCCGCTGGCCGCGGCGACGCCGGTGCCGAGGGCCGCCGACTTGCCGCGCCGCCGACCGTGCCGGACAAGCCTTATCCGGGGCGAGGCCTGGGCGCGCGCCGCGACGACGTCGGCGGTGGCGTCCGTGCTGCCGTCGTCCACCACGACGATCTCGAACGGCGCCCCGGCCGCGAAAACGGCCTCGATCTCGTCCAGGACCGGGCCGATATTGTCCGCCTCGTCGAGCGCGGCGATCACGACGGACACCTCCGGCGTCGCGCCGTGGTTCCGATTGTTGCGGCTCATTGCCGATTTCCCCCCGTCCCGTCCGCAGGGGATATCAGAAACCGGAGCGTCGCGGGAACCGTGCGCATCGTCGCGCCGCGGATCGGCCGCGCAGGCAATCCCTTAACGAATTCGATACGCCGGCCGGGCGACAATGACCTCTGATCGCGAAGCGATGTGTGGGGCCTGGGAATGCGGGCGAGTTGGGCCGGCGGCTTACTTGCGGGAACGAGAGGGGTGGCGGCGCTCGCCGCCCTGACGTTGGCGGCGCTCGGCGTCGGCGGCGCCTCGCGCGAGGCCGCGACCTCGGGCCTTCTCAAGGTCCGGCTCGGCGGCGACCAGGCGGAGACCCGCGTCGTCCTCGACCTCGACCGGTCGGTCACCGGCAAGCTCGTCTCCGACGGCGCGGACGGCAGGATCGTGCTGTCCCTTCCCCGTCTCGAAACCTCCGGCGACCTGCGCGGCGGCGGCCACGGCCTGGTCCGGCGCTGGACCGTCGAACGCGGACCGACCGCGATCAAGGTCAATCTTGAGCTGGCCCGCGACGCCGAGGTGCGTCGCCGCTTCCTGCTGCCGCCGGGCGACGGGGTGAAGGCCTACCGCTATGTGCTCGACCTGAAGGCCCGCGAGGGCGGGGCGTCCGCCACCGTCGCCGCGCCGGCCGCCCGGCCGGCCAGGCCCGCGCCCGTGGTCGCCCCGCCGGCCGCCCGGCGCGGTCCCCGCGTCATCGTCATCGACGCCGGCCATGGCGGCCGCGACCCCGGCGCCGGCGGGCGCAGCGCGCACGAGAAGGACATCACCCTGGCCGCGGCCAAGGCCCTGAAGGCGCGGCTGGAAAAGAGCGGCCGCTACCGGGTGGTGCTCACCCGGTCGACCGACGTCTACATCCCCCTGGAAAGCCGGGTGCAGATCGCGCGGAGCGCGGACGCCGACCTGTTCATCTCGCTGCACGCCGATTCGGGCCCGACCGCCGCCAACCGGGGCGCCAGCGTCTACACCCTGTCCGAGCGCGGCGAGAGCCGCGTGGCCAAGGTGCTGCGCAAGGACGACTGGCTGCAGCCCGCCTCGTTCGGCGGCGACCGCACGGTCGGGGAGATCATCCTCGACCTCACCCAGCGCTCGACCCGCAATCGTTCGGCCGAGTTCGCCCAGCTGCTGCTCGACCATATCGACGACGAGACCACCCTCCTGCGGCGCAGCCACAGGGACGGCAACCTGATGGTCCTGCTGGCGCCCGACGTGCCGGCCGTGCTGCTCGAGATGGGCTTCATCAACAATCCCGACGACGAGCGGCTGCTCGCCGACCCGACACGCCGCCGGCGGCTGATGGACGCGGTGGGCGACGCCGTCGACGCCTGGTTCGCTCAGGGCCAGCGATAGGCGCGGCCGGACCGCAAAACGCTGAAAATCCGCGCCGATTTCCCCTCCGGATTGAGCGCCGGCGCGGCGGGACGCCCTCCCAGGCGAAGCGGGCCGGACGCCGCGGCGCCCGCGACGCGCGCACCCGTTGGCGCCCGGCGCGAGGCAGGCTACAGCAGGGCCATGCTTGAGAAGGCCCTTCTGCGACTTTGGCCGTTCGAGGAGCCGCCTGAGCGCTGGGTGGCCATCGTCGGGGTCGTCGTCCTCAGCGTCATCGCCGTGGCCGGGTTCTCCTTGGCCATCTACGCCGCCTGGCTCTTCCACGACATGCCCGACGCGGGGGATCTGACCGACTACCGGCCGCCGACCGCGACGCGCGTCTACGCCTGGGACGGCACGCTGATCGGCGAGTTCTCGCGCGAGCGGCGCATCTATGTGCCCTACGACCAGATTCCGCCCCAGCTGGTGCAGGCCTTCCTCGCCGCCGAGGACCGCAACTTCTTCCAGCACAGCGGCGTCGACGTGCAGGGCTTCTCGCGGGCGATGGCCAAGAACGTCCTCAATGTCGCCCAGGGCCGGCGGCTCGAGGGCGGTTCGACGATCACCCAGCAGGTGGCCAAGAACGTCCTGCTGACCAGCGAGACCACCGTCGGCCGCAAGCTCAAGGAAGCCATCCTCGCCCGCCGTCTCGAACAGACCCTGACCAAGGACCGCATCCTCGAGCTGTATCTGAACGAGATCTGGCTGGGCTACCGGTCCTACGGCGTGGGCGCGGCCGCCTACAACTACTTCGGCAAGCCGGTGAACGAGCTGACCCTGGCCGAAAGCGCCTATCTCGCGGCGGTGACCAAGGGGCCCGACAACTACCATCCGATCCGCCGCAAGGAGAACGCGACCGCCCGGCGCAACTGGGTCCTTGGCCAGATGGCCGAGCTCGGCTGGGTCAGCCGCGCCGCCGCCGACGCGGCGATGCGGGAGGACCTCAAGGTCCAGGCGGCGCCGACGCGCGCCAAGTACCGGGACGCCGACTATTTCGTCGAGGAGGTCCGGCGCCGCGGCCTCGTGACCCTGGGCCAGCGCCTCAACGAGGGCGGCTACTACATGCGCACCACCCTCGATCCGCGGCTCCAGACCGCGGCGCGGGTGGCGCTGATGGACGGGCTGGAGACCTACGACCGCCGCCACGGCTGGCGCGGGGCCTGGGGTTCGACCGACTTGGCGACCGGATGGGAGGCGGCGGCGCTGAAGAAGTCCCCGCCCTTCGAGCGGCGCACCTGGCGCGCCGCCGTGGTCGAGAGCGTGTCGGGCGGCGTGCGCGTGCGGCCGGCCAAGGACTACGCGCCCGGCGCCCTGGTCGGCGAGGACGTCGCCTGGGCCCGGGCCGGCAAGGGTCTGAACATCGGCGACCTGGTCTTCGTCGCACCCGCCGAGGGCGGCGGCTACCGGCTCAAGCAGATTCCGGCGGTGAACGGCGCGCTGGTGGCCATCGAACCGCACTCGGGGCGGGTGCTGGCCATGGTCGGCGGCTATTCCTTCTCGCTGTCGAGCTTCAACCGCGCCACCCAGGCGATGCGCCAGCCGGGCTCGGCCATCAAGCCGTTCGTCTACGCCGCCGCCCTCGAGCCGGACGGCGGCTACACCCCGGCCAGCTACGTGACCGACGCCCAGATCGTGTTCAAGGGCGGGGTCAACGGCGAGGACTGGACGCCGGAGAACTACAACAAGAAGTACTACGGCTCGATGCCGCTGCGCCGGGGCCTGGAACTGTCGCGCAACGCCATGACCGTGCGCCTGGCCCAGGGCGTGGGAATGCGCAAGATCGCCGACCTTTGCGTCAGGTTCGGCATCGTCCGTTCGATGGAGCCGGTGCTGGCCATGGCGCTGGGGGCGGGGGAGACGACGCCGTTCCGGCTGACCGCCGCCTACACCGCCTTCGTCAACGGCGGACGCAAGGTCGAGCCGCACCTCATCGAGCTGGTCGAGGACCGCGAAGGGCGGGTCATCTACCGGGCCGACAAGCGCGACTGCCCCCGCTGCACGGCCGGCTTCGGCGGGGAGGAGAGCCCCCGCGTCCCGTCCGCCGGCGAGCAGATCATCGATCCGGTCACCGCCTACCAGATCGCTTCCATGCTCGAAGGCGTCGTCCAGCGCGGCACCGCCACCCAGGCCCGCGCGCTGGGGCGGCCGGTGGCGGGCAAGACCGGCACGACCAACGAATACCGCAGCGCCTGGTTCGTCGGCTTTACCCCCCAGATCGTGGTCGGCGTGTTCGTCGGCTTCGACGACAACCGCTCGCTGGGCGAGGGCGAGGCGGGGGGCGTCTCGGCCCTGCCGGTGTTCGTCAACTTCATGCAGGAGGCCATCAAGGACCTGCCGCCCGAGCCGTTCACGCCGCCGAAGACCGCCAAGTTCGCCATGGTCGGGGGGACCCGCGAAGCCTTCCGCCCCGGCACCGAGCCGCGGGGACCGGTCGGGCCCCTGCTACCCGCCAGCCCGGTCGGTCCGACCCCGTATCACGAGGCCTGGCCCGGCGGTCAGCTGCGCAGCGAACAGCAGTCCGCGCCGCCGCCGCCGCCCAAGCCCAAGATCCCAGACGACCTGACGGGATTGTATTGAGGCCGGGGCCGCGCTATCCGGCGCGCCCTGTCCGTGCGCGGAGTCGGAGTTTTCCATGAGACCGGATGTCGAGGCCGCCAAGGCTGACATCGAGCAGTCCGTCGGACTGCTCAGGAGGCGTCTTTGACTGGGATGTCGCGCTGAGGCGTCTGGACGAGCTCGACGCCCGTTCCGAAGACCCCACCCTCTGGGACAAGCCTTCCGACGCCCAGGCCCTGATGCGCGAGCGCCAGGGGCTGGCCGACCGGGTCACCGCGGTGCGCGAGATCGAGCGCGACCTCGCCGACGCCGTCGAATACGCCGACCTGGCCGACGCCGAGGGCGACGAGGCCTCCCTCGAGGACGCCCGCGCCCAGCTCAGGGCCATCAGGGAGCGTGCGGGGCGGGCCGAGCTGGAGGCGCTGCTGTCGGGCGAGGCCGACGGCAACGACGCCTATGTCGAGATCAATTCCGGGGCCGGCGGCACCGAGTCGGCCGACTGGGCCGGCATGCTGCTGCGCATGTACAGCCGCTGGGCCCACGCCCACGGCTACCAGGTCGAACTGATCGAGGAGACGCCGGGCGAACAGGCCGGCATCAAGTCGGCGACCCTGCACGTGAAGGGGGCCAACGCCTATGGCTGGCTGAAGACCGAGGCCGGCGTCCACCGGCTGGTCCGCATCAGCCCCTACGATTCCAGCGCCCGGCGCCACACCTCGTTCGCCTCGGCCTGGGTCTATCCGGTGGTCGACGACGCCATCGAGATCGAGATCAACCCCGCCGACGTGCGCACCGACACCTACCGGGCCAGCGGCGCCGGCGGCCAGCACATCAACAAGACCGACTCGGCGGTGCGCCTGACCCACATCCCCACGGGGATCGCGGTGGCCTGCCAGGCCGGCCGCAGCCAGCACGCCAACCGCGACGAGGCCTGGAAGATGCTGCGCGCCCGGCTCTACGAGCTGGAGCTGCAGAAGCGCGAGGCCGCGCAGCAGGCGCTCGAGGACCAGAAGACCGACATCGGCTGGGGCCACCAGATCCGCAGCTACGTCCTGCAGCCCTACCAGATGGTCAAGGACCTGCGCACGGGCGTGGAGACCTCGGACACCCAGGGCGTGCTCGACGGCGACCTCGACGCCTTCATGGGCGCGGCCCTGGCGCAGCGGGTCGGAGCGACGCGGGACGCGGCGGAGGCATAGGGGCGCCGCCGCGGCCCGAGGGGCCGGACCGGCGCGATCCGGACCCTTCGGACTCTGGGCTTTAGTGCGCGGGCTTGGGCGGAACCGACAGGGACTCGCTGCGCGGCGGCCCGGACGGACCGGGTTGCGACGAGGGGCCGGTCGAGTGCGGGTGCGGCGGCGACTGGCGCTGGAACTTCAGGCTGCGGCCCTGGAAGAAGGCCCCCGTCTCCATCGCCAGCTGTTCGTGGGTGATGTCGCCGTCGACATAGGCTGTCCCATAAAGACGCACCTGCTTGGCGGTCACCGAACCGACCACGCGGCCGCGAATTTCGGTCGCCTCGGCGAACACCGAACCTTCGATATGGCCGGTGTCGCCGACGGTCAGGCGGGCCACCCGCACGTCGCCGCGGACGACGCCGTCGATCTGCAGCTCGCCGTCGCCGGTGACGCCGCCCTCGATGGTGATTCCGTCGCTGATAAGGGATGCGACCTTGGGACGGCCCCGGGGGCCTTCGGCCGCGGGGGCCGGCGCGGGCGCGGGCGCGGGGGCCGCGTTGGTCGCCGGTTTGGGCGGGTGCTTAGTCTGCTTGCTGAACATATTCGCCGGCCTTCAAGAAGCGGTTGGGGTTCTGCGCCCGGCCATTGACCCACACCTCGTAGTGCAAATGTGGGCCAGTCGACCGGCCGGTCGAACCCATCGATGCAATACGCTGGCCAACAGCGACGCGTTGCCCCACACGCACGTTGAAGCCCGCGAGATGGGCGTAACGGGTCTTGAACCCGTTGCCATGGTCGATCTCGACGGTGTTGCCATAGCCCGACCGGCCGCCCACGAACGACACCACCCCCGGCGCCGTTGCGTAGATCGGCGTGAAGGTCGCGCCAGGGAAGTCCAGTCCGGAATGGAACGCCGGCCGACGGGTGAACGGATCGAGCCGCACGCCGTAGCTGCTGGACTGGGCGGCCGCGCTGGTCGGCCGGAAGAAGGGAAGGCCGCGGGCGGCCGAAGCCAGGGCCCGCATGTCCGACATGTTCGACGCCGCCCGCTGGATGCGCTGGGCGAAGCCCTCGTCCACGTCGAGCACCGCGGCGAGCGCGCGCGGATCCCGCGCCTCGATCAGCGGACCGCCCAGGGCCGCGCCGCGGGCCGCGAAGCTGTCCGGGTTGAGGCCGGCGAGACGGAAGGCGAGGCGCAGGCGTTCGGCCCGGCTCAGCGCGAAGCTCTCGGCGGCGCTGATGATCCGCTCCTGGTCCATCAGGGTGTACTGCACCCGCTGGATCGGGCTGCCGGTCTGCAGGCGCGGCCGGGCGGGCGCCAGGGCCTGGACGGCGCCGGGCACGCCCTTGAACTCGGTGAGCAGGGTGACCAGGGCGGCGTGGCGCTTCTCGACCGAGGTCGCCAGTTCGCCCCACGAGCCATTGGTTTCCGACAGCTGGGCCATGGCGCTGTTCAGGCGCGCCTGGCGGTCGGCGTTGACGCGTTCGAAATAGGCGGTGAGGCGGGCGACCTCCTGGTCGGCGGCGCTCACCGAAAGGGCGTTCACCATCATCGCGGCGGTGCAGACGCCCATCCACAGGGCGGCGGCGCCGATCAGGCCCGCGCCGAGGATCTGCTTGCCGGTCGAGAGCACGAAGCCGCGCATCTCGCCGCCGGAGCGGATATAGAGGTGCCGTTCGGGAAACAGCTCCTCCAGGGCCCGCCGCATTCTCCGCAAGCGCGTAGTCGCCATCACCCCCGAACCCGATTTTTTCGGTTTCCGGTGATATGCGTCCAAGACGGGGGAACGTGCAAGGCCCTTCGCGCGTGAGGTGTGCGCGAAGCGACGAATCCTGCATTCGGGTCAGGGTTAACTACGTTCATCGAGGGACGCCAGTTCCAGATGGCGACTTCTCGACCTCGACGCGAACATTCGCGAGCGGGCGCGGCGTTTTCGCAACACTTGCCGTTACTCTACAGTAACGATGCTCGCTGAACGCGCATGCGTCAGAACGTCGCGCTCACAGGGCCCGGACGGCCTCCAGCACCTGGTCGACATGGCCCGCCACCCGCACCTTGCGCCAGATGCGCCGGATGACTCCCTCGCCGTCGATCAGCCAGGTCGACCGGTCGATGCCCATGTAGGTGCGGCCATAGAGGCTCTTCTCGACCCAGGCGCCATAGCGTTCGGTGACGTCGCCCTCCGCGTCCGAGGCCAGTTCGACGGTCAGGCCGTGCTTTCGGCGGAACCCGGCGTGCCGCTTGACGCTGTCCTTCGAGATTCCGACGAGCGCGGCGCCGGCCGCTTCGAAGGCGGCGCTGGCCGCGGAAAAGGCGACGTTCTCGGTCGTGCAGCCGGGGGTGTCGTCCTTGGGATAGAAGAACAGCACCAGCTTGCGGCCCCTGAAGTCCGACAGGGCCGCCCGGCCGGTGTCGGTCGGCAGGTCGAAGTCGGGGGCGGCGTCTCCGGGTTTCAGCTCCATGGCCATCTCTGCCTTCCGCTCATCCCCGCGACGGCGGGAGTCCAGATTTGATCGTGCCTTCCGCGCGCGTCCAGACCCTTCGCGGAAAACTCCGGATTCCCGCCTGCGCCGGGAAAGGCGGGAGACCTAGACGGGCTTCACCAGGACGATCTTCTTGCGCCCCTGGCCGAGCTTGACCACGCCGTCGACGAGGTCGGCGGCGGTGACCATCCGGTCGCCGTCCATTTCCTGGACGTCGTTGAGCCGCAGGCCGCCGCCCTGGGCCAGGCGCCGGGCCTCTCCGCGGGAGGCGGTCAGGCCGATGTCCGTCGCCAGCACCGCCAGCGGGACGCCGGCCGCCAAGGTCGCCGCCGGCACCTCCACCGTCGGCAGGTCGGCCGAAAGGGCCCCCTGTTCGAAGGCCTTCTCGGCGGCCTCGCGGGCGGCTCTCGCCGCCTCCGGCCCGTGCAGCATCGCCGTCGTCGCGTCGGCCAGCACCTTCTTGGCGTCGTTGATCGCCGCGCCGGACAGGGCCTCCAGCCGGGCGATCTCGTCCAGCGGCAGGTCGGTGAACAGGCGCAGGAACCGGCCCACGTCGGCGTCCTCGGCGTTGCGCCAGAACTGCCAGTAGTCGTAGGGGCTGCGCATGTCGGCGTTGAGCCAGACCGCGCCCTGGGCCGTCTTGCCCATCTTGGCGCCCGAGGCGCTCGACAGCAGCGGCGTCGTCAGCCCGAAGGCCGGCTTGCCGTCGACCCTGCGGATCAGCTCGACGCCGTTGAGGATGTTGCCCCACTGGTCGGACCCGCCCATCTGCAGCACGCAGCCCCGTGTCCGCGACAGCTCCAGGAAGTCGACCGCCTGCATCAGCATGTAGTTGAACTCGAGGAACGTCATCGGCTGCTCGCGCTCGAGCCGCAACTTCACCGAGTCGAAGGCCAGCATCCGGTTGATGGTGAAATGGACGCCGAACTCGCGCAGGAACTGGACGTAGCCGAACGTCGACAGCCACTCGTCGTTGTCGACCATCATCGCGTCGGTCGGGCCGTCGCCGAAGGTCAGGAACCTTGCGAACACCGTCTTGATGGACGCGATGTTGGCGGCGATGTCGGCTTCGCTCAGCAGCTTGCGCGACTCGTCCTTGCCGGTCGGGTCGCCGACCTTGGTGGTGCCCCCGCCCATCAGTACGATCGGCTTGTGGCCCGCCTGCTGCAGCCGGCGCAGCATCATGATCTGGATCAGGCTGCCGACGTGCAGGCTGGGCGCGGTGGCGTCGAAGCCGATGTAGGCCGCGATCGGGCCCCTCAGGCAGGCCCCGTCCAGCTCCTCGGGATGGGTGATCTGGTGGATGAAGCCGCGCGCCTGAAGCGTTCGCAGGAACTCGGACTTGAAGGCGGCGTCGGCGGGCATCGGGTCGGGATCTCCTTGCGCCGCAGGCTGTAGCACGGCGGGCGGGGAGGGGTTCAAGGTCGTCGGCACGGGAAGGTCTCCTCGGGAAGGGGCCGGAGACCGTGCGCTGAGGGGTTCAGGGCATGCCGCCGGCGGGCGGGCGGCATGCGATCGCAACGCCGCTCGTCAGGACGAGCGGGCGTAATAGAGGGCGGCAAGGGCGGCCTTGGCGATCATGGGTCGGCCAGATGCCTTCCCGGTTGACCCGCGTCAACCGCCCGCTATCGAAAGGGGATGCTGCTGACCCTGACGCCGCACCCCGACACGCCGAGCGATGTCGTCGCCGGGGTCATCGTCCATATCCGCCGGCTGGCGCGGGACCGCATGGCGTTCACCTGGTTCGTCCAGGGCGATCCTGGCCGACTGGTTTTGCCGGCGAAGCAGGACCCGGCGCGGACAGACGAGCTCTGGAAGACAACCTGCTTCGAGGCCTTCATCGGCGATCCGGGCACGGGGTTCGGCTATGTGGAGACGAACTTCTCGCCGTCGGGCCAGTGGGCGACCTACACCTTCGGCCAGTATCGCACCGGCATGTGGGCCGACGAGTCCGTGGTCGATAAGATCGAACTCTGGACCGGGCCCGGCGAGCTGAAGTTGAGCGCGGTGGTCAGTGGGCTCGCGATCCCCGAATACGACGAGCTAGACCATGAGCGCATCGCGATCTCCTGCGTCATCGAGGAGGTCGGCGGACGCAAGTCGTACTGGGCGCTGGCCCATCCGCCCGGTAAGCCGGACTTCCACAGTCCCGCCGGATTCGTCCTGCGCCTGAACGATCTGGAGCCCGCATGAAGTTCGGCATCGACCGCCTGCTCGCCGATCCGGCCCTGCGCGAGCCCCTGCGCGGCAAGCGCGTGGCGCTGCTGGCGCATCCGGCGTCGGTGACGGCCGACCTGACCCATTCGCTGGACGCCCTGGCGGCCCTCGGCGACCTCAAGCTCAGCGCCGCCTTCGGTCCCCAGCATGGCATGCGCGGCGACCTGCAGGACAACATGATGGAGTCGCCGGACTTCACCGACAGCGTCCACGGCATTCCGGTGTTCAGCCTGTACGGCGAGGTGCGGCGCCCGACCGGCCAGGCGATGGGGACCTTCGACGTGCTGCTGGTCGACCTGCAGGACCTGGGCTGCCGCATCTATACCTTCATCACCACGCTGCTCTACGTGCTGGAGGCGGCCGCCGAGCACAGCAAGGCGGTCTGGGTGCTGGACCGGCCCAATCCCGCCGGCCGCCCCGTCGAGGGAACGACCCTGCGGCCGGGCTGGGAGAGCTTCGTCGGAGCCGGTCCGATGCCGATGCGCCACGGCCTGACCCTCGGCGAGCTCGGCCGCTGGTTCGTCGATCGCTTCAGGCTGGATGTCGACTACCGCGTGATCGGGATGGAAGGCTACGACCCCGCCGCCGGCCCCGGCTACGGCTGGCCGCTGGGCGAGCGCGCCTGGATCAACCCCAGCCCCAACGCGCCGAACCTGTGGATGGCCAGGGCCTACGCCGGCACCGTGATGCTGGAAGGGACGACCCTTTCCGAAGGGCGCGGCACGACCCGCCCGCTGGAGCTGTTCGGCGCGCCGGACATCGACGCCCGCAAGGTCATCGCAACGATGCAGGCCATGGCGCCGCAATGGCTGAAGGGCTGCCGCCTGCGCGACTGCTGGTTCCAGCCGACGTTTCACAAGCATGTCGGCAAGCTGTGTTCGGGGGTGCAGATCCACACCGAGGATCCCGGCTACGACCACGACGCCTTCCGCCCCTGGCGCGTCCAGGCCCTGGCCTTCAAGGCGATCCGGCGCCTGTACCCGGACTACGACCTTTGGCGCGACTTCCCCTACGAATACGTCTTCGACAGGCTGGCCATCGACGTCATCAACGGCGGGGAGGGACTGCGCGAGTGGGTCGACGACAGCGAGGCGGCGCCCGTCGATCTCGACGCGCTCGCCGCGCCCGACGAGGCCGCCTGGATCGAGGAACGCCGGCCCTACCTCATCTATTGAGCCCTCCATGACCAAGCAGATCGCCCTGCTGCGCGGCGTCAACGTCGGCGGAAACAGGATGGTCGCCATGGCCGACCTGAAGGCGATGCTGGAGGCCTGCGGCTTCACCGAGGTGAAGACGGTGCTCCAGAGCGGCAACGTGATCTTCAGGTCGGAGACGCTGAAGGGCCCCGAGTTGGAGGCGTTCCTCGACGCCGAGACCCTGCGGCGGCTGGGGCTCGCCAGCCGCTACATCGTCCGCGATGCGGGGAAATGGCGGGCGATCGTCGCGGCCAATCCGTTCACCGGTGACGCCAGGGACACGCCATCGAGGGTCCTGGTGACAGTCGGCCGCGCGCCGTTCACGAAGGACGCCCTCGATGCGGTCCGAGCCGCCCTCCTGCCCCACGAGAAGCTCGAGGCCGACGGCCGCACCCTCTACGCCGTCTTCGGCGAAGGCATGGGACAGTCGAAGGCCGCCGAGGTCCTGAACCGCGCGGCCGCCAGGGTCGTGGCGACAGGGCGCAACTGGAACACGGTGCTCAAGCTGGCGGAGGCTGCAGGGGCTTAGGCCAGACCCCCGCTCATCCCGGCGAATGCCGGGACCCAGATCTCACAGCTCTGACGCTGATGGGATGGCCTCGGCGCTTGTAGAACCCACGCCTGGTCCATTCCATCTGGATCCCGGCATTCGCCGGGATGAGCGGTGATGTGAGGTGCGCTGGACCTACCCCGCCAGGGCCGGCTCTCCGGATTCCTGCTCGCCGGAGCGCGGCTTGTCGTCGATGGCGAACTCGAAGGCGATCTTGCCGTCCCTGAGCACCACCTTGACGTGGCCGCCCTTGGCCAGCTTGCCGAACAGGATGTCGTCGGCCAGCGGCTTCTTTATGTGCTCCTGGATGACCCGGGCCAGCGGCCGGGCGCCGTAGAGCTCGTCGAAGCCGTTCTTGGCCAGCCAGTCGGCGGCCTCGTCGCTGGTCTCGATGGTGACGTTGCGGTCGGCCAGCTGCGCCTCCAGCTGCAGCACGAACTTCTGCACCACCTGGCGGATGATCTCCGGCGTCAGCGGCTTGAAGGCCACCACGGCGTCCAGGCGATTGCGGAACTCCGGCGTGAAGAGGCGCTTGATGGCCTCCTCGCTCTCGCCGTCCGCCTTGCCGCGACCGAAGCCGATGGTCTGGCGCTGGGCGTCGGCGGCGCCGGCGTTGGTGGTCATGATCAGGACCACGTTGCGGAAATCCACCTTCTTGCCGTTGGAGTCGGTCAGCTGGCCGTGGTCCATGACCTGCAGCAGGATGTTGTAGACGTCCTGGTGCGCCTTCTCGATCTCGTCCAGCAGCACCACCGCGTGCGGGTGCTGGTCGACGGCGTCGGTCAGCTGGCCGCCCTGGTCGTAGCCGACGTAGCCCGGCGGGGCCCCGATCAGCCGGCTGACCGTGTGCCGCTCCATGTATTCGCTCATGTCGAAGCGCAGCAGCTCGATGCCTAGCGTCATGGCCAGCTGGCGGGCGGCCTCGGTCTTGCCCACGCCCGTCGGGCCGCTGAACAGGTAGCAGCCGATCGGCTTGTTCGGATCGCGCAGGCCGGCGCGGGCCATCTTCATGGCCGAGCTCAGCTGGACGATGGCCTCTTCCTGGCCGAACACGGCGCGCTGCAGGTCGCTTTCCAGCTGCTTCAGCGCCTCGGTGTCGGACTTGGAAACCGACTTGGGCGGGATGCGGGCGATCTTGGCGACGACGGCCTCGATCTCCTTCACGCCGATGGTCTTCTTGCGCCGGGACTCGGGCAGCAGCATCTGGCTGGCGCCAGCCTCGTCGATGACGTCGATCGCCTTGTCCGGGAGCTTGCGGTCGGTGATGTACTTGGCCGAAAGGTCCACCGCCGACTTGAGGGCGTCGTTGGTGTACTTCAGCTTGTGGAATTCCTCGTAGTAGACCTTCAGGCCCTTGAGGATCTTCAGGGTGTCCTCGATCGTCGGCTCGTTGACGTCGATCTTCTGGAACCGCCGCACCAGGGCGCGGTCCTTCTCGAAGTGCTGGCGGAACTCCTTGTAGGTCGTCGAGCCCATGCACCGCAGCGTGCCGCTGGCGAGGGCCGGCTTGAGCAGGTTGGAGGCGTCCATCGCCCCGCCCGAAGTGGCGCCCGCGCCGATCACCGTGTGGATCTCGTCGATGAACAGGATGGCGTTGGGGTGGTTCTCCAGCTCCTTGACCACCTGCTTGACCCGCTCCTCGAAGTCGCCGCGGTAGCGGGTGCCGGCCAGCAGCGCGCCCATGTCGAGGGCGAAGATGGTCGCCCCCTCCAGCACGTCCGGCACCTGGTGGGTGACGATCATCCGGGCCAGGCCCTCGGCGATGGCGGTCTTGCCCACGCCCGGGTCGCCGACCAGCAGCGGGTTGTTCTTGGTCCGCCGGCACAGGATCTGGATGCAGCGCTCGACCTCGGCGACGCGGCCGATCAGCGGGTCGACCTTGCCCTGGCGCGACTTCTCGTTGAGGTCGACGCAGTAGGCCTCCAGCGCCTCGCCGCCGGTCTTGACGGTGGGCTTCTCCTCGTCCTCGGCGGCGCCCTTGGCGACCTTAGGCTCCGACGCGCCGGCCTTCTTGGCGATGCCGTGGGCGATGAAGTTCACCGCGTCGTACCGCGTCATGTCCTGCTCCTGCAGGAAATAGGCGGCGTGGCTTTCGCGTTCGGAGAAGACGGCGACCAGCACGTTGGCCCCGCTGACCTCGTCGCGGCCGGAGGACTGCACATGGATGACCGCGCGCTGGATCACGCGCTGGAAGCCAGCGGTCGGCTTGGCGTCCTCGCCGTCCTCGACGACCAGGCTGCGCAGCTCGGTGTCGAGGTAGTTGATCAGCGTCTTCTTCAGCGCCGCCAGGTCGACGTCGCAGGCGGCCATCACCCCGGCGGCGTCCTCGTCGTCCGTGAGGGACAAGAGCAGGTGCTCCAGCGTAGCGTATTCATGCTTGCGCTGGTTGGCGTAGGCGACGGCCCTGTGCAGGGTCTCTTCGAGATTGCGCGAAAACGAGGGCAATAGCG
Source organism: Pseudomonadota bacterium (assembly GCA_049323695.1). GTDB lineage: Bacteria > Pseudomonadota > Alphaproteobacteria > Caulobacterales > Caulobacteraceae > Caulobacter. The sequence goes on along the minus strand of JBMOOF010000004.1, from coordinate 18,157 downwards.
GCTCCTCAATCCTTTTCCATGGTGCACTGAAGCGGATGCTGATGCCGGCGGGCTGAGTCGATCACCTGGGCCACCTTGGTTTCGGCCACCTCGTAAGTGTAGACCCCACAGACGCCGACGCCGTTCTGGTGCACGTGGAGCATGATGCGGGTCGCATCTTCGCGCGATTTGTTGAAAAAACGCTCAAGCACGTAAACGACGAATTCCATCGGCGTGTAATCGTCGTTGAGCAGAAGCACGCGGTAGAGCGACGGCTTGGCAGTCTTCGGCTTCGTCTGGGTGACGACCGCCGATCCCGCGCCGTTCGATCCTGCGCCTGACTTCTTCTCCGCCATAGGGACGTCCATCCTCGGCGGCCGGAGGGAAGGCCGCCTCTTCCTCGATTAGATATGGAAACGGCGCCGCTTTGGAAGGGCCGACAAGGCCGCACCCGGCGCTTTGGCGCGCTCGTGAACGGCTTTCTCGCGCGGGGCGGTCTCCTCAGCGCCAGTTCACCCAGGCGCCGTGCGGGTGGACCGTGGCCAGCCGTTGCTCCCCGCCCGGCGGCCAGAGCGTGAGTCGCAACTCCATGGGCAGGTCGGCCGACGCGGGATCGGGCTCCATCCTCAGCCAGGCGACGGGCGAGTCCGCCCGCGCGGCGGCGCCGGCCGTCTCGATCGCGCTCCTCACGGCGGCCTGGGTGGCGGGCGGCATGTACTGCCACATCACCGAATGGAACAGCACGCTGGCGACGCCGGGCCGGGGCGACAGGTGCGAGGCGGTCCAGGCGGCCGCGTCGGCCCTGACCAGTTCGGCGGGGGTGTCCCGCGCCACGGCGATCGCCCCGCGCAGGCGCCCCAGCCGCGCCGGCTGGTCGGCCCAGACATAGGCCTGCAGGCGCATCGCCTGGGCCTCGTCGCGCACGTCGACCGGCGCCTGGTCGCAGCCGGCCCGGTCGATCACGGTCAGCGGCCGCAGGGGCGGCGGCGCGCCTCGCCAGTCGTTGGCGATCAGCACGGGCGAGTCGTCCTCGCCCCAGGGTCGCCCGCCGAAATCGTAGCGATAGCGGTCGAAGCGCAGGTTCAGTCCGGCGCTGGAGCCGATCTCGCGCAGGGCGAGCGGCAGGCCCGTGGCGGCGGCGACGACCATGAATCCCGGGGCCAGGGCGAAGGACCGGCCGACCTCGTTGGTCTGCGGCGGCGAAGCCATGAAGGCCAGGACATGGTCCCGCCGGCGGATCAGGGTCTCGCGCGCCGCCGCGGCCAGGCTTGCTTCGTCGGCGAGCGGCCGCGCGGCCGGGAACTGGGCCGCCAGACCCGGCTCGGCGCCGGTCAGCACCAGGTGGTGCAGCGCCCCCATGAACCGCAGCGGCGTGGCGTCGCGGACATGGGCCTCGAGGTCCGCGTCCCGCCACCGCTCGAAGAAGGGCGCGATGTCGCCGAACGCGCCGTCGGCGGCAAGGTCGAGCAGCAGTCCGCCGAACGGCGAGCCGAGCTTGCGGCAGCCTTCGGCCTGCCAGCGCAGGGCCCGGACGAGGGGGGCGGACAGGGTCATGGCGTGAGACTGACCGCCGGGGCGGCCGTGCGATAGGTTGAACCCTCCGATCAACGTCCGGGCGCCCCGGGGCGGTTCCCCGGGCTACTCCCCCGCGTCCCGCCGCAGGGCGCGGCCGGAGACCACCGCCTCGCGGCCGAACCGCTCGCGCAGGCGGTCGACCGCCGTCTCGCCCTTCAGGGCCCGGCGTTCGGCCTCGGCGAAGAGGTCGGCCTCCGCCGCGCCGGCCTCGACGAAGTCCGACAGCCCGGCCCCGATCAGCCGGTACGCCCGGCCCTGCGGCTCGGCGGCCAGCAGCTCGCGGGCGACCGCGAACAGGGTCCGGGCCGTCTGTGTCGGCAGGGCCAGGGTCCGCCGCCGCGTATGGATCCGGAAATCGGGCGTGCGCAGCTTGAGCTGGGCGACGCGGCCGGCGATCCCCTCGGCGCGCAGCTGGCGGGCGACCTTCTCGCACAGCGGCCAGAGACGGTCCTCGAGGTCGTCGCGCCGCCAGAGGTCCTCGTTGAAGGTGGTCTCGGCGCTGATGGTCTTGCGCCCTTCGTTCGGATTCACCGACCGGCTGTCGCGGCCCTGCGACAGGCGGTGCAGGCGCAGACCGTGCTCGCCGAAGCGATCCGCCAGGTCGCGCAGGTCAGCGCGGGCGATGTCGCCGACGGTGCGATAGCCGGCCTTTTCCAGGGCGGCGGCCAGCACCGGCCCGACCCCGGGCAGGATGCCGACAGGCCGCCCGTTCAGGAAGTCGGCCGCCTCGGCCGCCCCGATCACCGAGAAGCCGCGCGGCTTGTCGAGGTCGGACGCGATCTTGGCCAGGAACTTGTTGGGGGCGAGCCCGATGGAGACGGTCAGGCCGATCTCCGCCTCGATCTCCGCCTGCAGCCTCGCCAGCGTCGCCGCCGGCGGCGCGCCATGCAGCCGCTCGGTGCCCGACAGGTCGATCCAGGCCTCGTCGAGCGACAGCCCCTGCACCAGGGGCGTCAGGTCGCGCACCTTGCCGAAAATGCGCCTGCTCTCGGCGCGGTACTTCGTGAAGTCCGGCTTGAGGATCACCGCCTGCGGGCAGAGCCGCCGGGCGCGGAACATCGGCATGGCCGAGCGCACGCCGCTCATGCGGGCGATGTAGCAGCAGGTGGTGACCACGCCGCGTCTGCCGCCGCCGACGATCACCGGCGCGTCGCGCAGCTCGGGCCGGTCGCGCTTCTCGACCGAGGCGTAGAAGGCGTCGCAGTCCAGGTGGGCGATGGAGAGGCCGCCCAGTTCCGCGTGGTTCACCATTCGCGGCGAGCAGCAGGACGGGCAGCGCTTCGCCGGCGCATCGCCTGTCCAGAAGCAGTCGCGGCAGAGGGCCTTCATTGCGGCGGCCAGAGCCAGGCGGCGCCGCGGACTCCCGACGAGTCGCCGTGTTTCGCCTTCACGATCGGCGTCTCGAAGACGTCGGAGAAGATGTAACGGGCCACCACCGGCGGCAGGCGATCGTAGAGTTCGTCGACGTTGGACATGCCGCCGCCCAGCACGATGACGTCCGGGTCGAGCAGGTTGCACATCGACGCCAGCGCCCGCCCGAGCCGGCTGACGTAGCGGTCGAAACAGGCCTGCGCCGCCGCCTCGCCGGCGCGCGCGGCGGCCATGATCGCCGCTCCGTCGCGCGACTGTCCGGTGGCGCGGGCGTAGTCCTCGACGAAGGCCGAGCCGGACGTCCAGGTCTCCAGGCAGTCGACCCGGCCGCACCAGCACTGGTGGGACCCGTGCTCCTCGGCCGTCGACCAGGGCAGGGGGCTGTGGCCCCATTCGCCGCCGACGCCATTGCGGCCGACGATGGTGCGGCCATCGACCACCACCCCGCCGCCGCAACCGGTGCCCAGGATCGCCCCGAACACCACCCGGGCCCCGGCCGCCGCCCCGTCCACGGCCTCCGACAGGGCGAAGCAGTTGGCGTCGTTCTCCGCGCGCACCGGCCGGCCCAGGACACGCTCCAGGTCCTGCAGGAAGGGCTTGCCGTTCAGCCAGACCGAATTGGCGTTGCGGATCAGGCCGCTGGCCGGCGAAACCGAGCCCGGCATGCCGACGCCGACGCAGTCCGCGCTTTCGCCGGCCTCCGCCTCGGCCTTCTCGACCACCTCGCCGACCGCCCGCAACGCGGCGTCGTAGTCGCCCGGGTTCGGCGCGCGCACCCGCGCGCGGAAGCCGCCGTCCGGGCCGAGGGCGGCGGCCTCGATCTTGGTCCCGCCGAAATCGACGCCGATGCGGATCATGCGATCGCCCTCGCCAGCGCCGGCCCAAGCGTCGTCCAGGCCTCGTGCAGGTCGTGGCGGTCCGGCAGGGTCGGGGCGAAGGGTCGCAGGCGCTCGTCGGCGATGATCTGGAAGCGGCGGACCGCGGGGGCCGATTCGGCCGAGGATTCGAGGTTGGGCAGCAGGTCGTCGATGAAGGCCGCCGGGCCGCTGGTGCGGGCCGCCAGGCGGGCGATCGCCGGCCCCTTGAGGCCCGAATGCAGGATCATCGGATAATCGAAGCCGTGCCTCGCCAGCCAGCCGCTGCGCGATTCGAGACAGTGGGCCGGGGCGTTGGTCAGGATGACCACGTCCGCCCGCCGGGAAAGCCCGGCCAGGGCGTCGGCCGCTCCGACCGCGGGCTCCAGGTCGTCCGCCCCCTCGGCGAAAAAGGCGTCGAACAGGGCCCGGCCGGTCTCCAGGTCCAGGTGTTCGGCCTCGCCGGGCCGGTACAGGTTCTGGAACAGGGCGAAGCGGTCGATCCGCATCTCGTAGCCCCGCCGGCCGATGTAGCGCTCGAAGCCGGCCATGAACCGGGCCAGCACCTCGTCGACGTCGACGATCAGCAGGGGGCTGGTCGGCCGGATCGTCAGGTCTTCGATGGCTCTGGGCTGCACGGGCTGGCTCGGTCGGGGGGTTAGCTCGGGTTTAAGGATATTCCGGGATTACTGGCGTCAACACTGCGACGGCGAGTCTCCTGTTCGCGCGCCGCAACGGAGCGGCTGGGGTTTTGGGTCCGGAATGACCAAGAAGGTCCTCATCGTCGAGGATAACGAGCTCAACATGAAGCTCTTCCACGACCTGCTCGACGCCCAGGGCTACGAGACGCTGCAGACCCGCGAGGGCCTGCAGGCCCTGGCGCTGGCCCGCGAGCACCGCCCCGACCTGATTCTCATGGACATCCAGCTGCCCGAGATTTCGGGGCTGGAGGTCACCAAGTGGCTGAAGGAGGACGACGACCTGAGCCACATCCCGGTCGTCGCCGTCACGGCTTTCGCGATGAAGGGCGACGAGGAGCGCATTCGCGAGGGCGGATGCGAGGCCTACATCTCAAAGCCGATCTCGGTGTCGCATTTCCTCGACACCATCCGGCGGTTCCTGGGCTAGGGGGGGCGGAAACGATGAGCGCGCGCATCCTGGTCGTCGACGACATCGAAGCCAACGTGAAGCTGCTCGAGGCCAAGCTGACGGCCGAGTACTACGAGGTGCTGACGGCCAACGACGGTCCGACCGCCCTGGCCGTCGCCGCCGCGGAGGTTCCGGACATCATCCTGCTGGACGTGATGATGCCCGGCATGGACGGTTTCGCCGTCTGCCGCCGGCTGAAGGACGACCCGGTCACCCGCCACATTCCGGTGGTGCTGGTCACGGCGCTGGACGGCCGATCCGACCGCATCGAGGGCCTGGAGGCCGGCGCCGACGAGTTCCTGACCAAGCCGATCGACGATGTCATGCTGTTCGCCCGCGTGCGCAGCCTGACCCGGCTGAAGCAGGTGATGGACGAGCTGCGGGCCCGCGAGGCGTCGGGCCGGCGCATCGGCGTGATCGCCGGCGCGGCGACGCGGCTCGGCGGCTCCGGCGGCCGGGTCCTGGTCGTCGACGACAACGAACGCCAGGCCCAGAGGCTGATGGCCGAGCTGGCGGTCGAGCACCGCCCGGTGGCCGAGACCGACCCCGAGAAGGCCCACCTCACCGCCCGCGGGCCGGTCGACCTGATCATCGTCAACGCCACCTCGCGCACCTTCGATGGCCTGCGCTTCGCCGCCGCCATCCGGTCCGACGAGACGACCCGTCACCTGCCGATCCTCGCCCTGGTCGATCCGGACGAGAAGGCGCGGACGGTCAAGGCGCTGGAGATCGGCGTCAACGACCTGCTGACCAAGCCCATCGACCCGCAGGAAATGGCCGCCCGCGCGCGCACCCAGATCCGGCGCAAGCGCTACACCGACTTCCTGCGCGACAATCTCGACCAGTCGCTGGAGCTGGCCGTCACCGACCAGCTCACCGGCCTGCATAACCGCCGCTACATGGAGGGCCAGCTCGGCGCCCTGGTGAAGCGGGCGGCGCACGGGGGCGACCCGGTGTCGGCCCTGATGATCGACATCGACCACTTCAAGAAGATCAACGACAACTTCGGCCACGACATCGGCGACGAGGTGCTGCGCGAGTTCGCCGTGCGGCTGGCCTCGAATGTGCGGGCCATCGATCTGCCCTGCCGGTATGGCGGCGAGGAATTCACGGTGATCATGCCGGGCGCCCGGCTGGAAGACGCCCACCGGGTGGCCGAGCGCATCCGCCTGCACGTCGCCGGTTCGCCCTTCCGCGTCGCCGGCGGCCGCGAGCTGCTGACGGTGACCATCTCGGTCGGGGTCGCGGCCACCCTCGGCGGGGAGGACACGCCCGACGGCCTGATCAAGCGGGCCGACGAGGCCGTGTACGAGGCCAAGGCCTCCGGCCGCAACCGGGTCATCGCGCACGCCGCCTGAGGCGCGCGGCCGGGGGCGACACGCCGTTACCCGTTGGTATGGCGAACACATTTTGATAGCGTCCGCCCCGGTGCTTTCAGGGGCGGTGATCGATGTCGTGGCGAGCGTACACGGCGCCCATGGCGGGCGTGGTCGGGCCATTGGTGCTGGCGACGACGGTCGTGCGCAACTGGCATGGCTGGGCGCCGGCGCCGTTCTGGCTTGACGACGTCATCGCCGGCGCGGGCCTAATCGCGACGGCCATCCTGGCCCGGGATGGCCAGGACAGCCTCAAGGGGCGGCTGCTCTCCGGCGCCCTGGCCTTCACCGTCGCCGTTCTGTGGGGATCGCTGTTCGAGGCGAAGGCCGGCCTGCATCCGCCGCCCGAACTGTGGTCCGCCGCGCCGCACGCCGCCACGACGATGACGATCATCGCGCTCGGCCTGGCCATGCTCGGCCTGGGGTTCAGCCTGCCCAGCAAACGCCCGCCGGTGCTGGGGACCCGGCCCGAAAAGCAGAAAGCCCGGCGCTAGCCGGGCTTCCGAGAGCGTCGCGAGGTCCCGCGCGGCTACTTGATCTTGCCTTCCTTGAACTCGACGTGTTTGCGCACGACCGGGTCGTACTTCTTCAGCACCAGTTTCTCGGTCATGGTGCGGGCGTTCTTCTTGGCCACGTAGAAGTAGCCGGTGTCCGCCGACGAATTCAGGCGGATCTTGATGGAAGCCGGTTTGGCCATCGATGGAATCCTTCGGGAGCCGCAACGGGCTGAAACGGGAGGCGCGGAACATACTCAGGAGCGGCTGGAAGTCAACGTCCGACCCCTTTAGCCTGAGGCCATGCCCGTGAAGCCGCTCGCCGCCCTCGCCGCCCTCCTTCTCGCCGCCTGCGCCGGCTGGCCCCAGACGCGGCCGGCGGACGCCTTCATGGCGCGCCTGCAGGCGTTGTGCGGCCGAAGTTTCGCCGGCCGCGTGACCTCGACCGACGCCGCCGACGCCGCCTTCGCCGGCAAACCTCTGACGATGACCGTGCGCGACTGCACGGAGGACGAGGTGCGCATCCCCTTCGCCGTCGGCGAGGACCGCTCGCGCACCTGGATCGTCAGCCGGACGGCGGGCGGCCTGCGGCTGAAGCACGACCACCGCCACCCCGACAGCCGCGAGGACGAGCTGTCGCGCTACGGCGGGGACTCGGCGCCGCCGGGGACCGCCGGCCGCCAGGCGTTCCCGGCCGACGCCTTCTCGCGCAGCCTGTTCCTGGGCCGGGGAATCCCGGCGTCGGTCGACAATGTCTGGGTCATGGAGATCGACGCCGCCCGCTTCGCCTACGAGCTGCGCCGGCCGGGACGCCACTTCCGCGTCGAGTTCGACCTTGCCCGGCCCCTCGCGCAGGCCTCCGGCGGGTCGGCCTAATCCAGCCGCCGCACGAGCGTCGCGCCCGCGCGGTAGGTCATCATGAACGGCGCGCCGTCGGCCCGCAGGCTGCGCAGCACCGCCTCGGTGATGTCGTAGAGCGGCAGGCGCAGGGCCTCGTCGAGGGTCCGCCACGCCAGGTCGCCGAGTTCCGGCGTGTCGGCCGGTTCGCCCCTTGCGATGGCGGCGTCGGCGACGAAGAAGCGGGCGTGGAAGCGGACGGGGCTGCTCGAGGGCGTGATCGCCCGCGCCGCCAGGGTCAGGGCGCCGTGGTCGCGCGTCACGGCCAGGCCGGTTTCCTCGGCCGTCTCGCGCAGCGCCGCGGCGGCCAGGGCGGCCGCCAGCCGCGCGTCGCCGCCCGACCGGCGCACGCAGGCCTGGGCCAGCGGCCGCGCCGCCGGGGCGTCGTAGTCGGCCCGGTCGACAGCCCCGCCGGGGAAGACGAAGACATCCGGAGCGAACCGCGACCGCGCCGGGCGCCGGCCCATCAGCACCCGCGGGCCCTGGGCGGCGGCGCGCAGCAGGATCAGGCTCGCCGCATGCCTGGGCCGGACGCCGCGCGGACTCACAGGTGGTCCAGGCGTCGCGCGCCGTTCAGGAAGCGCATGAAGGGCGCCGGCCGTTCGGTCCCGTCCAGCCGCAGGGCGACTTCCTGCACCACGAAGCGGGTGATGTTGGGCAGGTCCAGCTCCAGGGCCTCGTCGAGGTCGACCCAGGCGATCTCGTCCAGCTCGCCGCAGTCGGGCCGTCGCTCGAGGCTGAGCAGGCTGTCGGCTTCGGCCATGAAGAACCGGGCGTCGAAGCGGCGCGGCCGGTAGGGCGGGGTGATCGCCCGGGCGACGAAGCGGAGGGCCGACAGGTCGGGCAGGGCGCCCGCCTCCAGGAACGCCCGCCAGCCGCCGGCGCCGGGCCGGGGCGGCGCCGGCCGGGCCAGCAGCAGTCCGGCCTCCTCGAAGGTCTCGCGGATCGCGGCCATGGCCAGGGCCCGGGGCAGGCGCGGACTGGCGTGGCGCGCGGTGAGCGCCAGCCGGGCCGCGGTCTCGGGCGTCAGGTCGCCGGCCGCCGGCGCGGTGAAGTCGCTCCGGTCGATCCGGCCGCCGGGGAACACCCACTTGTCGGGCATGAAGGCGTGGCCCCGATGGCGGCGGCCCATCAGCAGCCGGGGCTTGCGCCCGTCGCGCCGCACGATGATCAGGGTCGCCGCGTGCCTCGGCCGGATGGCCTTCTCGCCGGCCTCCCGCATGGCGCCGTCGGTGCGCGGATCGTAGTTGGGGTCCAGGGTCGGTTCGCTCATCGCGCCAGCTTAGGCCGCGGCGCGCGCCGGGAAAGCGTGACGTTGCGTCATGGCCGCACTCAGCCCCCGGCCGGCAGCGGCTTGAGGATCAGGATCCAGAGATCGGCGTCCGGCCGCCAGTTAGTCTTGCGGACCTCGAACCGGGTCGGGCCGATCTTGCGCACGCCGCTGGCGCAGAAGCTGACCAGGTTCTTCGGCGAGCCTTTGTCGACGACCAGCCGGAAGCTGCCGATCGGCTTGGCCCAGTTGCCGCCCGTGCGCAGGATGTAGGCGATGCGAGACTCGGTGAACGGCGGGTGCTCAGCGCCCTTCGAGGCCTTGCGCACCGCCGCCAGGAAGGGCTCGTCGATGCAGTAGCGCCGCTGCAGCTCCCGTCCGGCGGGGTCGGCGGCGAACCGCGGCGAGCCGACCATGGAGCCGACGCTGCCCCCGACCGCCGGCCGGTAGCGATGCTCCACCGTCACCGGCGCGCCGGGCGGGAAGGTCTGGCGCCAGTGGAAGGTGGTCTTCAGCGTCCAGGCCGGGCTCAGGTGGCGCTCCCATCCCTGGCCCGCGTCATACTCGTCGGGGACGGCGACGCCCATCCGCAAGGCCTCGGCCTGGTCGGCCTTGCTCAGCGTGTCGAGGCGGCCGACGACGCCCTCGGCGTAGGGCGCGAGGGGCACGCCGCGCTGCCGCAGCCAGTGGGTGACGTCCTCGCCTCCGGCGAAGGCGCGCTGCTCGACCATCGCCGCCACCGGCCGACCGTCGACGGTCGTGCGGAAGTCGAGGAAGTTGGCCGGATCGTCCCGATTGGGAATGGCCGTGTCGTGGAAATGGAAGTCGGCGTCGCCGATGTCGGGCATCGGGAAGGCGACCCGGGTCGTCACCGCCGCCGAGGTGGTGTTGACGAACACGTATTTCACCTGGACCCGGTCGGCGGAGACGAACAGGTCCTCGGACCGCATCTCGATGGCGTCGGTGGTGGTCAGCACCAGACCCCCGGCGGCCAGCTCGGCGGTGGAATCGTTGGCCAGGGCCGGCGCGGCGAGCGCGGCGACCAGGCCGGCGGCGAGCAGGGACTTCCTCATGATCGGCCTCCCGGTCCGAGGCTAGCACAGACCACGGCCCTGTCCGGGGAGAACACCTGACAGGCGTCCGGCGCCCTCCGGCTCATCGGACCGGAAAGTGGGCGTCGAGGAAATCCAGGAACATCGTCCAGTCCTCCGTCCAGACGCCGTGGGTCCCGGGGCGCATGGCCGTCGCCAGCGGCCGGGTCAGGTCGGGCTCCGAAAGGCGGGTCTGGTCCAGCCCCGGCCGGCCGTAGAGTTCCCAGACCGGCGCCGCGCCCCGGGCGGCCCGGAAGGCGCCGGCCGGATCGGACCAGCGGTCGCGGTCGCCGGCGACGATCAGCACCGGCCGGGGCGCGATCAGGGCGATCAACTGGTGCTGGTCGAGATCGATCGCGCCGGCCTGGCGGCCGATCTCGGCGAACCGGGGCGTGAACCAGTGCGGATAGGCGGTGGTGATCTGGGCGATGCTCTCACCGACGCCGCTGCTGTTCAGCGCCGCGCCGCCGCGGCCCGACTGGTGGGCGATGACGCCCGCGATCCGGGGATACCAGGCGCCGGCCAGCAGCGCCGCCTTGCCGTTGCGCGAGTGGCCCCAGGCGATCGTCGGGGTTCCCGACAGGCCGTTCTCGCCGGTCAGGACCTCGCCCAGGGCGTCGTAGAGCCAGCCCCAGGCGGCCAGCGCGCCGGGCGGCGAGGCGGCGTCGTAGGCCGGGCCGTACAACCGCCGCAGGGCCGGTCCGGCCTCGTCGCGGTCGTCCGGAACAAGGTCGGCGGCATAGACCATGGCCACGGCGTAGCCGCGGTCCAGCACCCGTTTCAGCGGCGGCCCCTCGATCCAGCGGCCGAGGATGAGATGACCGGGATGCTTCAGCCAGCCGTCGCACATCCCCGGCGGGTCGGTCAGCGAGCGCACCGAGGCGAACCGTTTGTGCAGGGCCAGATGGTTGCCGCAGAAGTTCTGCATGACGATCAGCGCCCGCGGCCGGACCGCCGGCTGGGCGAGGACGACATTGACCCGGCCGCGGTCGCCGGCCTCGCCGAAGCCGATCGTCAGCTGTTGCAGCCGAACGCCCTCGCCGGCGAAGCGGCCGTCCAGCGTCTCCCGCGCCAGCACCCGGGCGGGCAGGGCGGGCGGCATCGGCCCGTATTCCCACGCCGCGAAGGCGGCGCGGAGCCGCGGCGCGCGGCGCGTCTCCCAGTCCTCGACCGTCAGCACCGGCGGGTCGTCGCCGAAGGCGTCGAACACCGGCGGGGCGGCCGGCGGGCCGCCGACCGCATCGGGCACGAGGGGGAACTGGCGGGCGTAGACCGCCCTCAGCCCCACCGCGCCGGCCAAGGCCAGCCCCAGCGCGATCCATCCCAGCCAACGCCACATGCGAGTTCCTCCCGGCCCGCCGCGATCCTATGGCCGGGGAAGGCGCGCCGGAAGGGCCCGGGGGGCGATCGCTTCAGAACGCGGCCGAGCGGGCCCGGGCCGTCTCGTAGCCCAGGTGGTTGAGTTCGATGACCACCCCGTTCGGATCGGAGAGGAACAGCTGGCGGATGGGCGTTCCCGGCGCCCCGATCTCGCGGAAGGCCACACCCAGTTCCGTCAGTCGCGCGGCCATCGCCCCGATGTCGTCGATGGCGAAGGCGACGTGGCTGAGCGCCGCCGCCTCGCAGCCGACGCCGGCCGTCTCCCGCGCCATCAGATGCACCAGCGGGCGGTCGCCGACGTAGAGCCAGCAGCCGTCGAACGGAAACTCCGGCCGCCAGCGCTCGGTCATCCCCAGCACCTCGACGAAGAACGCCCGGGTCTCCGCCAGGCGGTCGGTGGCGATGTTGATGTGGTCGAGATCGCGGATCATGCGGTCATCTTGCCGCTTCTCCCGCCGCGGACAAGAAAACTAGCGCCGCTTCCCCCGTCGCACGCCCTTCGGCGGGCCGCCGGGCCGACGTCGGACGCCGAGGCGGGGGCGGGGGGCTTCGGGGTCGGGCGGGGCGGGGTCGCCGAGCATCTCGAAGAGCAGGCCGCCGGTGATCGGCGTCGCTTCGCGCAGGCGAACGTGGACGGTCATGCCCAACACCCAGCGGGCGCCGCTGCGCTCGCCGACCAGGGCGTGGGCGCGGTCGTCGTGGACGAAGTACTCCCCCCCCAGCTGCGAGACCGGCACGAGGCCGTCGGCGCCGGTGTCGGTCAGGCGCACGAACAGGCCAAAGCGCGTCACGCCGGTGATCCGGCCGTGGAACTCGCCCCCGACCTGGTCCTCCAGGAAGGCGGCGACGTAGCGGTCGGCGGCGTCGCGCTCGGCGGCCATGCCCCGGCGCTCGGCGAAGGTGATGCGCTCGGCGGTGTCCCTGATCTGGACGATGTCGCGGTCGGTCAGGCCGTCGGCGCCCAGGCCCAGGGCGCGGATCAGGCCGCGGTGGACGACCAGGTCCGCATAGCGCCGGATCGGGCTGGTGTAGTGGGCGTAGCGGGCGAGGTTGAGGCCGAAATGGCCGATGTTGTCGCTGCTGTAGACCGCCTGCATCTGGGTGCGCAGGACCACCTCGTTGACGATCTCGGCGTGCGGCCCCTCGCGGGTCTGGGCCAGCAGGCGGTTGAAGCGGTCGGTGCGCGGCGCCTCGCCTTTCGACCAGGCGATTCCGAGTGTGGCCAGGAAGTCCGTCAGGCTGAGCAGCTTCTCGTCGCTGGGGCTGTCGTGGATGCGGTAGATCAGCGGCGAGCGCCGGGCCTCCAGCGTCTCGGCGGCGCAGACGTTGGCCTGGACCATCATCTCCTCGATCAGGCGGTGGGCCTCCAGCGACACCCGCCTGGTGATCGAGGCCACCTTGCCGTCCTCGCCGATGACGACGCGCCGCTCGTCGCTCTCGATGGCCAGGGGCGAACGGGCCTCGCGACCCTTCAGCATGACGTGGTAGGCCGCCCACAAGGGCTTCAGGATGCCCTCCAGGATGGGGCCGGCGCGGTCGTCCGGCCGGCCGTCGATGGCCGCCTGGGCCTGTTCATAGCTGAGCTTGGCGGCCGAGCGCACCAGGCCGCGCACGAAGCGGTGGCCGGTCTTGCGCCCGTCCCTGCCGAACACCATCCGCACGGCCAGGGTCGCGCGGGCCTCGCCTTCGCGCAGCGAACAGAGGCCGTTCGACAGTCGCTCGGGCAGCATCGGTTCGACGCGGTCCGGGAAATAGACGCTGTTGCCCTTGTCGCGCGCCTCGCGGTCGAGGGCCGAGCCCGGGCGGACGTAGGCGGCGACGTCGGCGATGGCGACCCAGACCACCCAACCGCCGGCGTTCCTGGGATCGGGGTCGGGGTGGGCGAACACGGCGTCGTCGTGGTCGCGGGCGTCGGCCGGGTCGATGGTGACGAACGGCAGATCGCGCAGGTCCTCGCGGCCGGTCAGGGTCGGGGGCTCGGCGGCCTCCGCCTCGGCCTCGGCCTCGACGGAGAAGCCGGTCGGCACCCCGTGGCTGTGGATGGCGATCAGGGAGGCGGCCCTTGGCTCCTCCTCACGGCCGACCACCTCGAGCAGCTTGCCGCGGTGCGGGCCGTAGCGGCTGGTCTGGGCCCCGACCTGGACCAGCACCAGGTCGCCGTCGCGCAGGTCCGCGGCCTGGGCCTCGAACAGCACCACCGATTCCTTCGACCGGCGGTCGACAGGCTCGACCCGCACCTCGCGGCCGCCCTTGCGCACGACGCCCAACACCCGGTGGGCGCTCTGACCGAGGCGCTTGATCAGCCGCGCCTCGGACTCGCCGGTTTCCAGCCGCTCGAAGCGGACCAGCACCCGGTCGCCGAGGCCCGGCGCGCCGGCGGTCTGCTCGCCCCGGCCGGGCGCCAGCCGCACCAGGGGCAGATCCTCGCCGCCCTTGGTCAGACGCACCAGGAGCTCGCCGTCGGGATCGCGCTCGACCACGTCGGCGACGCCGACCGGGGGCAGGGCGCCGGCCTCCGAGAAGCCCCGGCGGCCGCGCTTGCCCAGCGCGCCCTGGGCCTCCAGACCGCGCAGCATCTCGCGCAGCGCCCGCCGGTCGGCCCCCTTCAGTCCGAACGCCCGGGCGATGTCGGCCTTGTCCGCCTCGCCGGCCTCGCGCAGGAACTTCAGGAGGGTCTCGCGGTCAGGCAGGCCCGGCGGCGGGCGGCTCGTGCGGGAGGTCTTGCGTGGGGGTCTCTTGGACATCGGACTTTCGAATAACACGGAGAGATCGTCGGCGGCGGAATTCGTTCCGGCGGGCGCGCGACGTCGAACAGGATTGGAATGGAGCAGGGCGCCGTGACAGGCGCGACCGCACGGGCGGTGTCGGCTCCGCGGGGGATATGGGGACGGCGGGCCTGAACGACAAGCGACAACCCCGCATCCGCTCATCCCGGCGCATCCCGGGACCCGGTCGCGAGCGCCGGATTTCGGTCAGGAACCCTGAAGGCTCAGGCTGGATCTGGGTCCCGTCCTACGCCGGGACGAGCGGATCTAACTGGATGCCCTGGGCTTGGCCTTCTTCGCCGCCGGCTTCTTTTTCGCCTTCACGGTCTTCGCCGTCTTCGGGTCCGGCTTCCTGGCGGCCGCCTTGCGGGCGGGCTTCTTGCCGCCGCCCTTGGCGGCGCGCTCGGCGAGGAGGCCCACGGCCTCCTCGAGAGTCACGGCCTGCGGGTCCTTGCCGCGGGGCACGTTGGCGTTGACCGCGCCGTGCTTGATGTAGGGACCGAAGCGGCCGGAGAGAATGCGAACCGGCTGGCCGTCCTCGGGGTGGGCGCCCAGTTCCTTGAGCGCCGCCGCCGCCGCCCGGCCGCCGCGGCCGCCGGCCCGTTTCTCGGCCAGGACGGCGACGGCGCGGTTCAGGCCCACCTCGAACACCTCTTCGGCGTTCTCGAGATTGGCGTAGAGGCCGTCGTGCTGGACGTAGGGGCCGTAGCGGCCGATGCCGGCCAGGATCGGCTTGCCGTCCTCCGGGTGCGTCCCGACCTCGCGCGGCAGGTCGAGCAGGCGCAGGGCCTTGTCGATGTCCATGGTCGCCGGCGGCCAGCCCTTGGGCAGGCTGGCGCGCCTGGGCTTGTCGGCGGCCTCCTCGACATAGGGCCCGAAACGGCCGCTCTTCAGCCAGACCGCGAGCCCGGTCCTCGGATTGATCCCCAGCTCGCGGTCGCCGCCGCCGTTTTCGGCCTCGCCGGTCTCGTCGTTCTGGGCGATCGGGCGCGTGTAGCGGCACTCCGGATAGTTGGAGCAGCCGATGAAGGCGCCGAACTTGCCGGTCTTGAGGCTGAGCCGCCCCGCGCCGCAGGTCGGGCAGGCCCGGGGATCGGTCCCGTCCGGGCGGGCCGGGAAGATGTGCGGGCCGAGCGCCTCGTTGAGCGCCTCCAGCACCTGGCCGACGCGCAGGTCGCCGATCTCGCCGACGGCGGCGTGGAACTCCTTCCAGAAGTCCGCCAGCAGCGCCTTCCAGTCGAGCTTGCCGTCGCTGACCAGGTCGAGCTTCTCCTCCAGCGAGGCGGTGAAGTCGTACTCGACGTAGCGGGCGAAGAACTCCTCGAGGAAGGCGGTGACCAGCCGGCCCTTGTCCTCGGGGATGAAGCGGTTCTTGTCCATGCGGACATAGGCGCGGTCGCGCAGCACCGTCAGGATCGAGGCGTAGGTCGAGGGCCGGCCGATGCCCAGCTCCTCCATCTTCTTGACCAGGCTGGCCTCGGAATAGCGGGGCGGGGGCTCGGTGAAGTGCTGGTCGGCGCGGGCGGCGAGCACCCTGGCCTCGGCGCCCTCGTGGATCGCCGGCAGCTTGCCGGCGAAGTCGGCCTCCTCGCCCTCGGCCGCCCCCTTGCCCTGTTCGGGATCGTCGCGGCCCTCCTCGTAGACAGCGAGGTAGCCGGGGAACAGCACCACCTGCCCGGTCGCGCGCAGGCCGGTGCGGCCGTCGGCGCTCTCCAGGTCGACGCTGGTGCGCTCGATGCGGGCCGCTTCCATCTGCGAGGCGATCATCCGCTTCCAGATCAGCTCGTAGAGACGGCCCATGTCCGGCTCGAGCCGAAGCTTGCCGGGGTTGCGCTCCAGCGAGGTCGGACGGATCGCCTCGTGCGCCTCCTGGGCGTTCTTGGCCTTGGTCCTGTAGAGGCGGGGCGTCTCGGGGACATAGTCGCGGCCATAGAGGCCGCCGATCACGCGGCGGGCCTCGTCCAGCGCCTCGGGCGTGGTCGAGACGCCGTCCGTCCGCATGTAGGTGATCAGGCCGACGGTCTCGCCGCCGATGTCCACGCCTTCGTAGAGCTTCTGCGCCGCCTGCATGGTGCGCTGGGCCGAGAAGCCGAGCTTGCGGGCCGCTTCCTGCTGCAGGGTGGAGGTGGTGAAGGGCGGCGGCGGCGTGCGCCGGGCAGGCTTCTTCTCGACGGCGGCGACCTTCAGCGCCGCGGCCTGGACGGCGGCGCGGGCGGCGGCGGCGGCGGCCTCGTTGGGCAGGTCGAACTTGCCGAGCTTCCTGCCGTCATGCTTGACCAGCCGGGCGAGGAAGGGTTCGGCGCCGGCCGAGACGTCGGCCTCGACGGTCCAGTATTCCTGGGTGCGGAACCGTTCGATCTCGATCTCGCGGTCGACGACCAGCCGCAGGGCCACGGATTGCACCCGGCCGGCCGAACGGCTGCCCGGCAGCTTGCGCCACAGCACCGGCGAGAGGGTGAAACCGACCAGATAATCCAGCGCCCGCCGGGCGAGGTAGGCCTCGACCAGCTCCATGTCGATCTGGCGAGGGTTGGCGATGGCGTCCAGCACGGCCGAGCGCGTGATGGCGTTGAAGGTCGCCCGCTCGACGGTGACGTCCTTGAGCGCCTTCTTCTTCCGCAGCACCTCCAGCAGGTGCCAGCTGATCGCCTCGCCCTCGCGGTCGGGGTCGGTGGCCAGGATCAGGCGCGCCGAGCCCTTCACCGCCTCGGCGATGTCGTTGACCCGCTTGACCGACTTGCCGTCGATCTCCCAGCTCATGGCGAAGTCCTCGTCGGGCTTCACCGAGCCGTCCTTCGAGGGCAGATCGCGGACGTGGCCGTAGGACGCCAGAACCTTGTAGCCCGAGCCCAGGTACTTGTTGATGGTCTTGGCCTTGGCCGGGCTCTCGACGACGACGACGTTCATGCGCACTCGGAATGAGGGGGAATGGGAAGGCTCGCCCTGCGAGCGAGCGCGGAAAGTGGGGGCGACGACGGGGGAATGTCAACGCGGGGCGTCGACCGGGCTTGCCCGAGGGCGGGCGAGGGGGGGCATCGGCGACCGATGTCGCCGGGCCGCCCTGGCCGGCCGGGCCGTCGCCCGGGTCCGTCCACGCCACTCGGGCGCCCGAGGTTCGCCATCAGGGCGGCGAAGTCTTGTCAGATGCGTCCGGTGGATCGATACCGCTTCTGCAACCGCCCGCCGGAGTCCAATGTCCTCATCCGACGACGACGACGACAAGCCCAACCCGTACGCGCCGCGCACGGCCTGGGGCCGCATGCCGCAGCAGCCGTTCTCCATCCGGCCGGCGTCCGGCGGCCGGTCCAGGGCCCGGCCGCCGCGACCCGAGGCCGGCGGCGGCATCTTCGGTCCCTCGCCGATCCTGGCGGGCAAGGCGCCCCCCCGGCCGCCGCGAAAGGACCCGCCGGCGGTCGAGGAGGCCGGGCCGGCCACGCCGCCGGCGCCCGCCCGTCGCGAGGCCCGCGCGGCCTCGCCCGCCATCGGCGCGTCGATCGTCGCCGGCGGCCTGTCCGCGCCGGACTGGCTGCAGCGCGCCCGGGCGCACGAACCGTCCGGGCCGGCCGTTCCGCCCCGGCCCCGGCCGCAGCCCAAGTCCGCGCCGCCGATCGCCGACCCGCGGACGCGGCCGGGCGCCGCTCCGCCGCCGCTGAAGACGCCCGTCCGTCCCGCCGCCGCGGTGACGCCGCCGGAACCGCGGCCGGAACCGCCGCGCGACGCGCCCGCCGAGGTCGCCCGGCCCGCGCCCGCGCCCGCGCCTGAGCTTCGCGCCGGGCCGCCCTGGCGTCCGGCGCCGCGGCGCGACCTGACCCGCCTGGCGCAGGGCGCGATCGGCGTCGCCCTGCTGGCCGCCGCCGCCGCCGTCTTCTTCTTCTGGCTGCGCGGCGACGGTCTGGGGCTCTCGGTCGGCGAGATCGCCGCCGGCCCATCCGGTCGGGAGCCCACCGCCGCGGCCG
>JBMOOF010000003.1:0-39657 GCA_049323695.1 Pseudomonadota bacterium | reverse complement strand
TGCCGCGACGGATGCCGCGACGTGGGCCGCGACGTGGGCCGCGACGTGGGCCGCGACGGATGCCGCGACGGATGCCGCGACGGCTGCCGCGACGGATGCCGCGACGTGGGCCGCGACGAGGACCGCGACGAGGACCGCGACGGCTGCCGCGGATGGTCTGTCGAAATGGTACGTCGTTGGCGCCGACATGCGCCGTCTGGCCGCCGATCTCGGAGTCGGCGACTTCGGCCTTCGCTGCGCCGCTCACGTCCGGCGCATGTGGTCCGGCGGCAATCAGTACAGCGGTTACGACGCCTACCTGTCCTTCTTCCAGGACATCGCCAAGCTGGACATCGACTACAGCGGCTATCGCCACTGGCGCACGCTCGCGGAGCGCTCAGGCCCGCGCATCGTCCACCCCGACTTCTGCATGATCTCGGATCGGCCCGAAGTCCTGCGGGTCGATGACCAGAACCAGCCCCACTGCGAGGACGGCCCCTTCTGCCGCTGGCGGGATGGGACGGCTCTCTACGCCTGGCACGGCACGCGGGCTCCGGCCAAGTGGATCGAGCGCCGCGAGGTCACGCCGCAGGAGGCGTTGACGTGGCCGAACGTCGAGGAGCGCCGCGTCGCCTGCGAACTGCTGGGCTGGGAGACCATCCTGCAGCAGCTCGACGCCCGCACCATCGACAAGGACGAAGACCCGATGATCGGCGAGCTGGTGCGCGTCCGCATCCCCGACATCGGCGAGGAGCAATTCCTCCGCGTGACCTGCGGCACGGGCCGCCGGTTCGCCCTGCCCGTCCCGCCCGACATGAAGACGGCCCTCCAAGCGAACGCCTGGACCTATGGCCTCGACGCCAACCAGTACCAACCCGAAGTGAGGACCTAGACCATGAAGACCTTTACCAACCAGGTCGCCCAAGGCGACATGCTGCTGCGCCGCATCGAACAACTGCCGGACGGCGCCGAACCCGTGGCCGCTGAAAAGGGCGCCTACGTGCTGGCCCACAGCGAGACCGGCCACAACCACGTCGTCATGGAGCGCCCGGACGTGCGCTTCTATCAGGACCGCCAGAACCTCTTCCTGTCGTGGCTGGTCGTCGAGGGCGAGCCGGTCGAGCTGGAACACCAGCGCGACTTCCACACCCACGAGTCCATCCAGATCGAGCCGGGCGTCTACGAGGTCCGCCGCCAGCGGGAATACACGCCCGAAGGCTATCGCCGGGCGCAGGACTAATGCGCCACCCCGTTCCCCACGCCGCCCGTCAGTTGGCCTTCGCCATCGTCACCGAGGCCGGGCGCATCAACCTCTCGCAGTCCGGCGAGACGGTCACGCTGGAGAGCCTGCGCGCCGCGCTGAAGGCCTCGCAGGCGCTCACCGCCGCCAGCCGCGACATGACGATCATGATCCGGCGGCAGATGAACGACGCCCTGCGCGCCGAGAAGCTGGCGGCGGCCAAGGGTCCGGAGGTCATCGACGACCGCATCGCCCAGATGCGCCGCGAGGCCGGTGGATTCGATCTCGCCATGCCGGTGCGCGCATGACCATCCCCCCATTCATCGCGGGCATGATGTTCGGCCTCGTCGCCTCGGTGCTGTTCGTCCTCGTCATCTTCCTGCTGGCCGCCCTGCTGGCCGTGCTCGGCGAGGCCGTGGGCGTGCATGACGACATCCATGGGAGGGGGTGGTGATCGCACCCCGCATCCAGAAGGAACCGCAGATGACCAAGGCCCCCGAAACCGCCAAATCAGCCGAGCCCGTGAGCCCGCTCGCCAAGCTGCGCGAGCCGTTCCCGCCGCACCAGATCAGTAAACTACCCAAGCCGTTGAAGAAGGACGCGCAGAAGGGCCGGTGCGATGAATGCGGCGGCTATCACGGCCTGCCCGCCATCCACCTGGACTACGTCGGCCACGCGGCCCTGACGGATCGCCTGCTGGACGTTGACCCGCACTGGTCATGGGAGCCGGTCGCCGAGCCCGCCAGCCATGGCCTGCCGGTCGCGCCGGGCGGCATGTGGATACGGCTCACCGTCTGCGGCGTCACCCGCTACGGCTTCGGCCACCCGGACGGCAAGACCGGCGGGGATGCGGTGAAGGAGACCATCGGCGACGCTCTGCGGAACGCGGCCATGCGCTTCGGCGCCGCGCTCGATCTCTGGCACAAGGGCGACCTACACGCCGCCGAGGACGATGACGCGGACGACAAGGCGAAGACGCCCCCGGCGCCGGAGGCCCGCAAGGGGCCGACGCTGGCCGAGCGAGCGGCGCGGCTGGAGAGGGCGCTCACCGACGCGCCGTCGCGGGATGCGCTGCGCCATGCGTTCGAGCTGGGCACCGGCCTGCGCGCCGACCTCGACAGGTCCGATCCCGAGCGCCTGGTCGAGATCGAAGCGACCTACCATCGCCGCTTCGCCGAGCTGGAGGCGGAGGCCGCATGACCGCCGCCCCTTACCTCGCCCGCGAGATCCTCGGCGCCAAGGCCATCGTCGACCACCT
Organism: Pseudomonadota bacterium; assembly: GCA_049323695.1. Taxonomy (GTDB): domain Bacteria; phylum Pseudomonadota; class Alphaproteobacteria; order Caulobacterales; family Caulobacteraceae; genus Caulobacter. Next base: position 37,180 of record JBMOOF010000003.1, on the reverse strand, counting down.
GCGAGAGCGCGGGTTCGACGACGAGGACCTGATCCTGGACTCCATCGAAGGCGAGACGGAGGCCATGGAGGGCGTCTCCCGTCTCCTCCGCTGGATGGCCGAAAAGCAGGCCGCCGCCGCCGCCATCAAGGCGCTGGAGGCCGACTACGCCGCCCGGCGCAAGCGCTACGAGGACGCGGTGAAGACCGCCCGTGGCGCGCTGGCCTCCTTCATGGATCAGTGCGGGCTGAAAAAGATCGAGCGGCCCGAGGCGACGCTTTCGCTGTCCGCGCGCGGCCCGCAGGTGATCTATCCGGCCGACCTCAATCCGGAAACCCTGCCCGAGGCGTTCCGCAAGTGGACCTGCGAGGCCGACCGGGCGGCCATCAAGGACGCCATGCTGGCCGGCGAGGAGATCGACGGGCTGTCGCTGTCGAACGGCGAGACTACGCTGACGGTGAGAATTCGATGACTGAAACTTGGAAGCGCGTGCCGTCAAACCCGTTGATCGAGGCGTCCTCGTTTGGGCGCGTTCGATGCTTTCGGTGGTCTGCGGCCAGGAAACGCCGCTACGGCGGAAAAGAAATCACCGGCGTGGTTAATCGCGGGAAAATGGAAGTGACGTTTTTGGGAAAACGGTTCGCCGTCCATCGCCTTGTTTGTGAGGCGTTTAATGGGCGGCCGCCGCCCGAAAAGCCTCTTTGCCTGCACCTGGACGAGAATTTCCGAAACAACAGACCGGAGAACCTCGCATGGGGCACCCAGTCCGAAAACATGATGGCGCCAAAGCTTCGCGCCTCATGGACGCCAGCAAAAGAAGCGGACGCGAGGCGGCGGGCTTGGGAGACGCGGCGCCAGCGAATGACGGAACACGCGCTGTGACCCGTCGCACCTACGTCGTTCACGGCAAGACGCGCGATGCGATCCACCGCGAGGTCGTCCGCGCGCCCGACGGCTATCGCGTGACCTTCGAAGAGCCGCTGCGGACGGGCGAGCAGAACGCCCTGCTCTGGGTCTGGCTGTCGGAGATCGCCCGACAGCGCCCGGTCCACAACGGCGCCCGCATGACGGCCGATCTCTGGAAGGCGGTCTTCATGCAGGCGCTCGGCGCGGAGATGGTCATGTTGCCGACGCTCGACGGCGACGGCTTCTTTCCGCTGGGGCATCGGTCCAGCAGGCTGTCCAAGGCGGAGTTCGCCGGGCTGCTGACCCTTATCGACGCATGGTCCGCCCGCGAGGGCGTCGTTCTGGAAAGGCAGGCCGCATGACCTCCCCCTACACCCGCTTCCTGGACTGGCTGTTCGGCCCGCGCGATTGGGCGGTCGTCCGGTTCGATGGCGTAACCTTCGCCATCCACGAGTCCCGGATCGACGCCGACGACCTCATCATCCGCGCAGGCCTGCGTCGCGGCGCCGCCCTCCGCATCGCCCGCCATCTCCGCCAGAAGGCCGAGGACACGCCGGAGGCCGTCATCTGATGGCCCTCGCACCGCACGAGATCGACCACGAGTTCCAGCAGCGCTGCCGCGACCATGTCGAGCAGGGCATGCCGGCCGGGCAGGCGCCGGACCTTTGCCGCTTCCCTGACCGGGCGCTCGCGATGAGCGGCTGGACCCTCGGTCACTTCCCGCGCCGCTGCTCGATGACGGGCCGGATCCTGGCCGACGGCGAAGAGAGCTTGGTCAAACAGCAGCGCCGGATCGCGGCCGAGTTGATCACCAAGGAGCGCGCCGCCGGCCGCCTCCTCGACGGCGTGGAGCACAACGCCATGCCGGGGGGCCGCCGATGAAAGCCCGCCCGATCCTGTTCAGCGGCCCGATGGTCCGCGCCCTGCTCGACGGCCGGAAGACGCAAACGCGGCGGATCGTGAAGCCGCAGCCGCCGGCCGAGGAAGCGTTCTTCGGCAGCACCTTCGGCCTCGACCGGGCCATCGCCGACGGCATCAAGATGTACAGCCAGAACGACTACGGCCGCCTGCCGAAGCATCCGACCGATTGGGAGCTGATCGGCAGCGTGGGGGTGGCGCGGAACGCTGGCTTTCCGAAGCGCTACCGCTGCCCCTACGGCCAACCCGGCGACCTGCTGTACGTCCGCGAAACCTGGGCATCCGACGGTCAGGGCGGCGTGCGCTACTACGCCACCGACGACGTGCACGAACTGCGCCGCAAGCGCGCCAGCATCCACATGCCCCGCTGGGCCAGCCGCCTGACGCTTGAGATCACCGACGTCCGGGTCGAGCGGCTGCAGGACATCAGCGAGGTTGACGCGATCGCCGAAGGGATCGAGGTCGATCACGTCATCATCGGCGCCAACTGCAATGGCGGCCGGCACAGCGAAGAATGGGGCGACCGATATTTCTTCGACGGGGGTGACGAGGAGGGCTACGAGACCGGCCCTGAGGCCTACCGAGCGCTCTGGATCAAGATCAACGGCCCCGACAGCTGGGCCGCCAACCCGTGGGTCTGGGTCCTCGACTTCAAGGGCGCCGTGCATCCGGCGAACGTCGACGGGGTGCTTGAAGCCTACGAAGCTGGGGTGCGGAGGTCGGCATGAGCGACCCCCGCCCTCCTGAAAGTGAGCTGACACGATGACACGCTACGCCGCCGACACCAGTGTCTCGACCGAGAAGTCGCGCATGGAGATCGAGCAGACCCTGCGCCGCTACAAAGCGGACGCCTTCGCCTACGCGACCGAGGCCGGTCGGGCGACCATCGGCTTCCGCATCGCGGGTCGCTACGTCCGGTTCATGCTGAACCTTCCGGACCCCGGCGATAGAGAGTTCACCCATCACTCGCGCGGCCTTCGGACGGCCGAGGCTGCGGAGAAGGCATGGGAGCAGGCCTGCCGTCAGCGGTGGCGCGCGCTAGCCTTGGTCATCAAGGCCAAGCTGGAAGCCGTCGCCGCCGGGATCACGACCATTGAGGACGAGTTCCTGGCGCACACCATGCTGCCCGACGGCTCGACGGTCGGCCAGTGGATGAAGCCGCAGGTCGACGAGGCCTACCGGATCGGGGCCATGCCGACGCAACTCCTGATTTCGGGACCCGCGCAATGACCGCCACCGTCGACAGCCGCCGCCGCGCCCTCTCGATCATTCCGCGCCCGGATGAGGACGAGATCATCCTCGCCATGTGCCGTGCGCACGACGCCGAGGAGGCCGCGCAGATCGGCGAGCCGTCCCCGTGGCGCGAGGACTTCGACCGCGATCTCGATTGGGAGCAGCGGCGGTTCCTCGCCATGCGGGAGGCCTATGACGTGGCGATCAAGATGCTGGGGCTCTGCGCATGACTGACGTACCGACCTCCGTTTCCACGGCCACCGTGCGCATCTTCGGCGTCGAACTGGTCGTCCATCACCTGTCGACCGGCCAGCGGGTCATCGAGCCCGACAGCCTGGCCGCCCTGTTCGCGGCGATGGGGGACCCGAACGCGTCGGCGCCGTCGGACGACGAACTCGCCGCATTCTGGAAGACGCCCCGATGAAACCCGCCCTCACCCTCGCAATCGCCTGCGCCGCCCTGCTGGCGGCGGTGTGGCTGGCCCTATGGAGCGCGTGATGACCATCCGCCTGACGACACGCATCTTGAGGGCCATGGAGGAGGCCGTCTGCGCCATGCTGGCCGGAGAGTGCGGCCAAGGCGATTGGCCCGAACATCTCCCCCGCGACGATCTGGAAGACGCGGCCGAGTGGCTCTTGCAACAGATCGACAGGCGGGAGAGCGGACGCAATGACTGACCTCGCGACCGAACTGGAGCGGCTGGACGCCGCGCTTCCGCCGGGGCCGTGGACGCTGTGGACCTCTTGCAGTTTCCGCCGGATCACCGGCCCGGACGGCAAGGAAGGGGGCGTGCTCCACGCCTACAACCAGCGCCCCGACGGCCATCCCGATCTCTCCATGCCGGAAGAGGAACTGGAAGCCCTGGTCGCGCTGCGGAACGCGCTGCCGGGGATCATTAAGGCTCTGCGGGACGCGGAAAGAGGGAAGGAGGCCGGCCACGAGATGATCGCTGACCTCGAACGACGCGCGATGGCTTGTCGCCGCGAGGTCAGCGGTTCCCGCAAGGATGTCGACAACAAACGCCGGGATCGGCGCCTGCTGGCTAAGGCCGGAACATACCAGCACGCCGCCGAGATCGCCCGGGAAGCCCTTGGAGACGCCCCATGACCGACGCAAGGAAGCGGCTGGAAGTGGCCGCCCGCCTCGCGCCGCGCGAACTGCAAGACGGCAACGGGGACATTCACTTCGGGGCCGTCGTCGACCCCGCCGACCTCCGGGAAGTCCTCTCCGCGAGCACGGGCGACCGCATCGGCACCCACGGCCCCGACTGCCACCTATGGGGTCCGCGCCACTACGAGTGCGCGTTGCGGAAGATCGAGGAGATGGCCGCCATGCTCGCCGCCGCCGAGAGCGGTGCGCCATGAGCACGCAGGACCGCATCAGCCGCGACCTCGACGGCTCGCTGGACGAGATCGTGTTCACCGGCGCGGTCCACCTGGAGCGGATGACCGACGGCTCGTTCTGGATGAGCCTCACCCGGCCCGACGGCTCGGGCTACGTCGTCAGCCTCTACGCCGCCGCCCGGCGCCAGATCGTCGCCACATGCGAGGAGGAGCCGGGATGACGCGGGCGGCGATGGTCTACCAGGCCGACGTTCAGCGCATGATCCGCGCTGTGGAATGAGACCGATGAGCGCATTCGACATCCGCACGATCAGCGACCGGGAGGCGGCGGAGAAGCTGGGCTTCCCGCTGCGATCCGTGCGAGCGGTCATTGACCGCGAGGGGCTTTGCTACCGTAGTGGCCGCCGCCGCCGTCTGAACGAAGCCCACTTCCTCGCCCTGCAAGCCGTCATGAGCGCCCCGCCATGCCCCTCAATCTCCACCAAAGGCCGAACGGCATCTGGCATATCCGGGGGACTGTCCAGCAGCGACGCGTTGACCAGAGCGCTCGCACGCGCGTCCGCGCCGAAGCCGAAGCGATCCGCGCGCAGCTCGAGGCCGACCTGTTCAAACGTGCTGTCTATGGCGACAAGGCGGTAGCCACTTTCGCCGAGGCCGCCGACGCCTACATGGCCGCTGGCGGCTCCACCGACCACCTGACACCGCTGCTGGTCCGCCTGGGGCGCACGAAACTCGCCGACATCAAGCAGGCCGCCATCGACAAGCTCGCCCGCGATCTGAAACCGAAAGCCAAGGCCTCAACGCTGGTCCGTCAGGTCTACACCCCGATCAGCGCCGTCATGAACTTCGCCGCCGAACAGGGGCTTTGCGATCCGATCCGGCTCCGCAAGCCCAAGGTGGAAGCTGGGCGAGTGGACTACCTGACACCAGCCGAGGCCGAAACCCTGCTAGGCTTTCTGCCGCCTCAACTTAGGTCGCTCGTGACCTTCTATCTCGCCACGGGATGCAGGGCGAGCGAGGCCCTTGATCTGGACTGGCGCGATGTGTCGCCAGCCGGCGAGCGGGCCGTGTTCTGGGAGACGAAGGGCGGCTATGCGCGCGGCGTCCCGGTGCAGCGCCGGGTGATCCTGCCGGAGCGAGGCGAAGGCCAGGTATGGCGCAACGCCTCTGGCCTGCCGTGGCATGGATACGACGCGATCAACCTCATGCTGCGGCGCTACACCGAGCGCCACAGCCCGGCGGGGAACCCGCTGGCGCCGGAGGACAAAGGGCCGCGATTCCGCCATGTCCATTGCCATCTGTTCCGCCACACCTGGGCGACCTGGGCCTACGCCTGCACCCGAGACATGACCTATCTGATGCAGCAGGGTGGGTGGAAGTCAGCGAGCATGGTGATGCGCTACGCACACCCCGCCAGCGACGATCTCGCAGATGCGGTATTGGCCGCCGGATGGGAGTTTTTTGGGAGGGAGGTCCGCCGCGTGCCCGCAAGATCAAGCCGCACAAGGGCTCGCGCGTGACCGTATTCAACATTGGTAAGGCTGAGGTCGGCAGTTCAATCCTGCCCGGCGGCACCATCGAAAACCCTTATGGCGCAAGGCCCCGTATCTACTGCGCGGGGTTCTGGGCGTTCTCGCAATGTGCTAGTTTTGACCAGAACACTAGATGAACCGTTCGGTCGGGTTGGGAGATTCTTGGGATGGGCGCGAAGAAGCACAACCACGACAAGCGGCGGCGGTACGTCTACTTCCTCGCTGGCGAGAAGACCGGTCTGGTCAAGATCGGGTTCGCCGACTGTCTCGTTGAGCGATGAGGAAAGGGGTGAGGCTGTGAGCGGCAGCGACAAGGATTTCCAGGGCGTCGTGGAGGCGATGGCGCACCTGGTCGACGCCTTCCAGACGGCCGGCCTTGCCCCACCGCTGGCCGTGGTCGTGCGCGAGCGCCGCGACCTGGACCGCCTGCGGCTCATGGCGCCCGGCCCCTTTGTCGAAACCCACGCCGATGCCACGGCGATCCTCGGCGTCGAACTGCGCCACAGGAGCGCTCTGACAGGGCCGGCAGGGTCGACGCGGTGAGGCTACTCGCCCTCGCACGTCTCGATCTGCACGTCGTCCTCGGCGAGCCGCTGGCGATAGAGCCCGCGCGAGGCCAGGAACAGGGCCATGATGGCGTCGGCCCCGGACGCGGCGGCCTCGCGGATCGCGTCGGGCGTGTCGGGCCACTCCGGCTCCGATGGGCGCCTGTCCTCGCAGGGCACGGGGACGGGCACCTTGACCTCCACCGTCCGAACGACGGGCTCCGGCGGCGTCGTGGTCGCGCACCCGGCCAGCGTGGCGGCGAGCATGATGGCGGCGGCTCTCATTCCTCGATCTCCCCGGCCATGGCGACAGCGGCGGCCTCGCGACCCTCGCAGGTCGGCGCCGATCTGACGGCCGCCAGTTCGCGGGCCTGACGTTCGACCCGCTCCCGGTCGCTACGGAGCCCGCTGGCGGCCTTTTCGAGTTCGGCGGCCTTCGCCCTCGCCCGGGTCGCCATCGCCGCCACAGAGGCGTTCTGGGCCTCCAGATCGGCCGTCAGGCCCGCGACGTTGCTCCGGCAGGCCGTCAGTCTGGTTTCCGTCGCCGTCAGCCTCGCCGCCCAGCCCGTCACCGGGTCGTGGATCGCCCGCTCCAGCGCGCCCTTTTCCTTCCGCAGGGCGCCCGCTTCCATCTTCGCACCGATCAGCATGACGGCCAGCACCGCGCACCCGGCCAGCGCCACGGGACCGGCCAGCCGCGAGGTCGCGAGGGAGAGGACGGTCGCCAACATGTCAGCCTCCGATCATCGTGCGGATCGCCCACAGCGCGCCGGCGAAGACGGCCAGCACCGCGACGCCCAGCCCGATCAGGACGCCCGCCACGAAGCACATGTCCGTCCCTGTTGGGCGGTTCATCGCCGCATGTTCCGGTTCTTGATCCAGGTGAAGACCAACGCCGCCACGGCCGCCAGCGCCGCCAGCGTCGCCAGCGTCGCGACCATGTTGGCGATGGCCGGGCTCTTGTCCGCGTAGGGCTCGACGACCTGGCTGACCTGCGCGATGGCGACCGGCGCGGCGGCGGCGGCCGTGGCCGCCGTGGCGACAAGGCTCTTGCTGGCCGCCGGCGGCTTGCCCATCGGAGCCGGCGGCGTCTCGATCTCGCGCGTCGTCGTGCTCGGCAGGTCTTCGTCGACCGCGCCGGGTTCGTCGGTGCTCCACAGCTCGACTTCGGCCGTCCGGCGACGCACCAGCCCGTTGAGCTTCTTTCCGCCTGCGTAGACGAACCGCATGAACTGCGGCGGCGCCTGGTCGAACGACCCGGCGTTCAACACCTTCCAGATCGTCCACTTCGGATCGGCGCCCAGATTGAAGACGAAGCTCAGCAGGGCGGCATACTGGTTGTCGGTCAACTCGCCGAGAATGCCCGGCTTGAGCCTCGCCGCGATGCGCGCCGCCGCCGCCTTCAAATCATCCTTCAACAGCGCCCGCGCCGTCGACTGGTTGATCTTCTGGCCGACTTTCACTTCCGGACCGGTGTGGCCGTAGCCGATGGTCGGCACGCCGGCCGGGCAGAGATAGCCGGTCAGCTCGCAGCCTTCGAAGCGGGCCACGATCTCGACGGCCGCGTCAGGAATGGCGCGCATGCTTCTTCCTCCTGTCACCCTTCCCCTGCCTGCCGCCGTCCGCGTGGGGCGGCCGGGACGAAATACCGCTCGATCAGGTCCGTCAGGTGCTTGATCTGCTCTTGCAGGCGGACGACCTCGATGGTGGTCGCCGAGTGCCCGTCCATGGCCGCCTTCAGCGCCGTGGCCTGCGCTTCGGTGAGCGTGTTCAGCGCGTTGACCCGGCCTTCCAGCCGCACCAGCCACACGACGGCCGCCAGGATCGACAGGGCGAGCGGGAGGTAGGTCAGATACTCGGTCATCGGGGCCCTAGAGCTTGATGCAATACAGGGCCGCCACGTTGCGGGGCCGGTTTTCGCTGCTGTTCTCGGTCCCGCCGGTCGAACCGGTAGTGGAGCCCGAGCCCGTGCCTCCGGTCACGGTCTGGCCGCCGCTGCCGATGTCCGAACGGGTCGAGAAATAGGTGTGGGTGTGCGCCGGCATCTGCCCAGCCTGATCAGAGCCCAGCACCCGGCCGCTATCCTCGCCCCGGCTGTCGTCGTAGCCGCGCAGGAACTCGGCGCGCATATCGGGAAGCGGGAGGCGCTTGTTCGCCGAGAAGTCCGCCGCCGCGCTCGCGCCCCGGGTCGAGGCGCCGCCGCCGCTGTCGGTGATCGGGAACTCGGTCGCGTCCAGCGCCCAGATCATCGCGAACAGGGCCGAACAGTCCGCGTTGGCCCGCGTGGTCGCGCCCGACGACGCCGAACCGATGGTGCCGCCGTTGGCCTTTACCCAGCCGGTCGGCGCCGAGGCCGCCAGGAAGGCCGCGATCATGCCGGTCAGGGCCGTGGTGATCGTCTGCACCGGCGTGAAGTCGGCTTCGTCGGTCGGCGTGTAGCCCAGGGCGTCTTCCACCGCCCCCGGCGCCATGGCCGTTCCCGGGATGGAATCGGCGTTGATGTCCGCACCGTCGATGCCGCCGGAGGTCTGCACCGTGTTGATCGGGTCGGCGTCGTCGATGGTCACGCCCGCCGAGGTCTTCAGGATCAGGCGGTATTCCTTGGTCGGATCGAGGTAGACCAGCTCGGGGAAGAAGCCTGCGCTGTCGGCCACGACCGGGTTGGCGAGCGGCGTCGTCAGGCCGTCATCCTCATAGACATCCTGGAGCGTCGTCGTGCCGGAGAGGTAGAAATAGGCCTTGCCGCCATTGAGGACGGCCCCGGCGGTGGTGAACCGCTGGCCAAGCTGATAGGATTGCATGTTGGGGTCCCCGGGGCTGGGCAGGGCTATGCGCGACGACGAGATCATCGACGCCGAATTTCGGGTCGCCGGTTCGGCGTGGCCGAAGCCGCGCATCGACTGGCTGAAGGTGTGGGATGTGATCCGCTGGACGCGGTTCTGGTTTTTGGTGACGTCCGCGCTGATCGGCGCGCTGATCGCCCTACTGACCGCGCCCCGCGATCATGCCGCCGACACGGCCGCCGCCCCGGGTGAGCAGGTGGTTGAGGGCCTGCATGCCGAGGCGTCCAGCCGGTGACTGCGGATCGTAGGCTTCAAGCGCCCGCCGCAGGTCGGCCGGCGAGCCCAAGAGTGCGTTTCCGGCCACGTCTCTGGCCCCCACGGACATTCCCCGCGTAACCAAGCGGTCGCCGAGATGCTGGGCCACGTCGCCTGCCGCACCGACGACGGCTCGCGCCACCCCGCCGCGAGCGGCGTTGACCGCCGCCCTGATAGCCGCATCGGCGACCGGGTCGGCGTCCATTTCTCTCGCGGCCTCCCCGAGGGCCATGGTCGGAGAACCGTTCCGGGGCAGCGCGAACCGCTCGAAGTTGAGCATTTCCTGCTCGGTTTCGAACGACCGGATCAGGGCGTCGGCCTTTTCGGAACCCAGGGCGGCGCGCAGCTTGTCCCTCACCGCAGGCGTCCGCAGCGCCTTGGGATTCAGCCGCCCATTCATGGCGTCGTCATAGATGCGATTGGCGATTCCGGCCCTGACCGCGATTTTCTCGCCCGCTGTCATCCGGCCGATATTCCGCGCGAAGTCCTTGGGCGTGATCCGGCTGTCGAAGAGCTGCTTTCGCGCCTCGTCGAACGCCCCTTGCGCCGATTTGTAGTCGCCGGCTTCGCGCACGGCCCATGCATAGGCGGGATTGCGGTTCCCCTCCTCCGCCAGCCGCATCAGCTCTGCGTTCAGCTCCTTGCGCGCGGCGATGATCTCCCGCGCCCGGCCAGGGTCCTTCCAGCCGCCGACACCGTCCTTCAGCGCGGCCAGATCGTCGTCGAGGGCGCGCTTGACGGCATCCAGCGCTTCGAATGTCGGCTGGCGCTCATAGGCGACGGCGCCTTGCGGTTCCGGCCGCGCGCCATAGACGGGCGCGTCGCCCGAAAGGTCCTGACCCTCGGGGCCAAACCTGGACTCCCATTCCGCCCGCGCCCGGCCCGGCCTTGGCGCATTGACCCGGCCCGTCGGCGCCGCCTGCGTCAGCCCCCCCGCTTCAGAGGCCCATTCATCCATGTCGTCGGCGATCCGCAGGCCCAGCCCTTCGGGATCGAGATCGCGGTTGCGGAGCGAGGCGGCGGCGCGGCGAGTCGCGGACTTCACGACCGGCCGCGCCAGCAACTTCTCGACAGTCGGGCTCATGACGCCTTCCTGGTCGGCGAAGGCGCGCTCGTAGTGGGGTCCGGCCGCCCTCTGACCCCGCTTGACGACGCCCTCGATCAGATCGGCCGCCCCCTCTGGGGGGACTCCGGTCGCGCCGCCCACCTCATCGAGCAGGCGATCGTTTCGCGAGAGCGAGCGGGCGCCAAGCCTGCCTTGCAAGGCATCGGCGGTCGCGCCCTCGCGGCGGGCCAGCGCGGCCAGCGCGACCTTGCCCCGCTCGCCGATAGTCTCGGCGGCCGTCATCTCCGGGCTCGGCGCATCTGGAACCGGCTTCCCGCGTGTTTGTCGCTGGACGTAGTTCAAGCCCCGGCGAAGGTCGCGCGGGCGGGCGGATTGAAGCCCCTGCGGAAGGGGCGGACGCGCGAGGCGCGGCTTCGGCTCCAGAGCGCTTCCGGCGCCGCCGAGCAAGCCGCCCAAACCGGCCCCGGCCAGCGCGTTCCGCCCGCGAGTCGCCAGATCGCCGTCGGTCCCGAAAAATCCGGCGGCGGCCCCCTGCACCGCATTGATCGCCGCGTTGCCGCCGACCTTGACCGCCGTCGAGCCACTCCTGACGACCGGCGTCACGCCCGCCGTTGCGGCGGTTCCGACCGCGCCGGCGCCATAGTAGGTCCACGGGAAATTCTCCCGCAGGCGTCGGTCGCTCTCGTCGTATTGACGCAGCTTCTCGCCGTATTGCGCCTTGGCCGCGTCCGCGCCGCCAGTGACGAGGGCCGGAGCGGAGGCGATTCCGGCGGCAATCTCGTTCTTGCCGCCAAGCAGGGCAGCGGAAGTCAGGGCGTTGAGGCCGGCCATCGGGCGTTCGTGCCATGGCCGGGTCGAGCCGACATCGACGACCTCGCCCCAGGGCATGACGGTGACGCCGGTTGCGTTGGCCGTTTCTCCCGGCGCGGCCATGCGCGGCCTCTCCCGCGTTCCGACCGGTGCGGCATCGTTGTAGCCGCCGCGCGCCAGATACTCCTCCTGCGCGCGCGTGATCGGCGCCCCGGACCGCGACCCGCCCTCGCCATAGATCGCCTGACCGGAGCCGGGAAGTTGCCCTCTGGCGCGCCGCGCGGCCCCGGCCGCCTCCTTCGGATACAGCCGCGACATCGCATTGTAGATCACGTCCTCCGGCGTTCCGGCCGGAAAGGCCATGGTCTTCCCGTCGGGGCCGGCGATGATGATGTCGTCATCCATCAGCGCATCGGCTCCAGACGACCCGTCTCGACGTTGTAGCGGAAGTCGGGTTGACGACCGGGGGCGGCGCCCGCGGGGCGGCGAGCGGCCGTCGGCGGCCTGGCGCCGGGAACAGCGGCGGCTTCATCGAGGCCGTTCATCGGCGCGTATTGAGTCCACCAGGCATTGAACGCCTGGTCGGCGCCGGTCAGGGTTCCCCGCTTCTGCGACCACGTATCGAAGAAGGCGAGACGTGCGCGGGTCCTGGCCTGTTCGATGGCGATCCGGCGCGCGATGGCGCTGTTGGTGTCGCCACGCTTGTCGACGCTCGGAAACCCGAAGAGCATCTGACGAGCCTCGAAGTCCGAGGTCGCGCCGGAGCCTTCGACGCGTTCCTTCGGCGCCGTCGCGGCGGTGATCGACTTCATGGCGTCCCAGTCTGGACCGAACATCCCGGCCACGAAGTCACCCAGCATCGCGTTGCCGCCGGCGATCTCTGGCAGCGGCGGTCGCAAGGCCCTAAGGCCGCCCGTCCCCGTGCGCCGGTTCAGGGCGATGAATTGTTCGGCCCGGCGCGATTGCAGGTCGGCCGCTTCGGCGGTGGATCGCATGCTCTTCAACGTCGCCTGTTCGGACGCTGTCAGGGTCCGCGCGGGCGCCGTCAGCAGCACCCACCGACCGTTGCGATAGACACGCTTCTCCCCGGTCTTCGGGTTGGTCGCCGTCTGACCTTCGCGATATTCCATGGCTACGGGTCCAGAACGAAACCGGAGGGAAGGGTTGAGGGGGCGCCACGGGGCGCTCTCGGCGCCCGTTTGGCGCCCGCCAGCCGCCCGGCGACGCCCGGATCGGCCGGGCCGCCCGGGATGGCCTCCAGGCTCCCGTCTGGGCGAAAGCGATAGCCGATCGGCGCTTCCCGCTCCTCGTCCGGCGCATCGACGATGACCTGGCGGTCGCCGGGGTTCTGCGGGTTCACCGCCAGCACGTCGCCGCTCCGCGTCACGACGATCTGATACTTGTCCGCCTCGGCGCCCAGCATCGCCCCGAAGGTGTCGAGCGTCTGGTCGGAGAGGTCAGAGGCCGAAATCGCGCCCAGCACCTCGTCGTCGAACCCCGGCATGGTCCGCAAGGTCGGGATGATCTGGGTCTCCAGCACCGCCTTGCGCTGCTCGGGCGGAAGCCGGCGCAGCGCCTCGGTGGCGTCCAGCAGATAGCCCGCGCGCTCTCCGGCGGCCTTGCGCTCGGCCTCCATGCGGGCGGCTTCCTGCGCCTGCTGGCGGGCCGCCTGCTGGTCCTGATACTGCTGAATGCCCATGCCTTGGTCGATCATGCCCCGGGCGTAGAGCGCGTTGCGCGCGCCGCCGTAGTCGCCGCCCATCAGCGCATTGCCCGCCGTGCGCATCGCCTGGTCCTGCGCCATGCCCTCCAAGAGGCCATAGCCTTCGCGGAACGCCGCCAGCGGATTGACGAGTTCGGCCATCTAGTTCCTCCAGATCGACCAGGGAACGCCGCCCCGCGTCGGCGACATCCCGCCGAGGTGCGCGCCCGCCGAGCCCCCGCCGCTCCCGCCCCACGGCAGGTTCGAGAGGCCCCAGCCCAGCATCCCGGCCGCGTTGCCGACCCCCTGCGCCATGGCGTTGGCGCCGTAGTAGGCCGACTGCCCCTGCTGCTGCGCATTCGCCATCAAGGCGTTCTGCGAGGCGTTGGCGTAGGCCGATCCGGCGTTGGCGTTGATGCTGTTCGCCGCCTGCCCGATGCCGGCGAGACCCGCCTGACGGTTCCACCAGGCGCCATATTCGCCGGCCGCCGTGTCCTGCGCGTAGTCGTTGAAGCCGCGAAGCGTCGAGCCGCTGTTCAGCAGGCCGGCGACCGCCCGGTTCTGGGCGACGCTCTTGAGCCCTTCGGAGAGGCGGAACTGGTAGTCCGGGCTCGCCATGAAGGCGTTGGGGTCTTGCAGGCGCCCGAGCGCGCCTTGTCCGGCAAGGCGCCACGGCTCCTGGTCGGCGCGTGTCTGCTGCCACATCTCGCGTTGGAGCGCGAGGGATGCGTCGGTGGCCTTTTTCGAGGCCCGCGCGGCGTCCTTCGCCGCATCGGCCTGCTTGTTGGCGCCGTAGATCGAGGCGCCGGCCCCAAGCACGGCGCTGCCGATCATTGCCATCGTGGAGAATGCCGCCATTACAGCCTCTTTACGAAGGACATCTCGACGGGCTCGAACCCGCCCCGGCGGTAGACGCGCGTTACCGCCTCCAGCCGATCGTTTGCCAGCCCCGAGAACTGCACCGCCGCAGCGCCCGCCGCCCGCGCCCAGCGCTCGAAGGCCTCGCGAAGCTCCCGGCCGCCCCCAACCGGCGCCCACCAGAACAGTTCGGCGGCGACGACATGGGCCGGGTTGAAATAGGACGGGCTCAGCACGCCCCCACACATGCCCCCGTCGGCCAGAAATACGACGCCATGTTCGATGACCTTGCCGACGAACCCGGCGGTCGCCTCCCGGTCATAGGGCACGTCCGCGAACGGCGCCGTGGCATGCAGCTTGGCCCCCATCTCGACGATGGCGGGCACGTCTTCGGCCGTGGCGATCCTCACGGCTCCAGCGCCTCGATGCGGTCTTCGTGGTCTTCGAGCTGGTCGACGACCTGTTCGAACCACGTCCGCCACGGGATCGTCATCTGGCCCCGGTCGTCGAACATCGGTTCGGCCCAAGGGGGCAGTTTCGGCGTCGTCATCGCGTCTCATTCATCGCCAGCCCGTAGGGCGCGAAAAGCACGTCGTCGGAGCAGCGGAACTCGACGATCCGTCCCGGCGGCCTCAGCATGCCGAGCTGCCACCATCGCGCCCGTGGGTGTTCTCCGTGCGCGCCGAGGCCCGCGCTCGTCCAGGTCGACCAGTTGGCGTCGTCGCTGTCCGTGTAGCGCATCTCGACCACCGGCGTGGTCCCGAGCGCGCCCTCGCCGCGCGAGCAGTAGAGTTCCAGGCAATTGACCCGCATCCGGGCCGCAGAGGGCAGGTAGGCGGAACAGATGCGGATGATGGGATCGCCGTCGTCGTTGGTCGCGTCTGGATCGAGCGTCCAGAGCTGGCCGATGTCGTTGTCGCCGTAGACGCCGGCGTCCGAGCATTGGAGCCGAAACACCGTCTCGCCGTAACTGGACCATTCCGCCCAGGTCTTCTCCCGAACATCGAAGGCCACCGTGGTGACGCCGGGGATGTTGAGGACGTAGAAGCTGCGCCCCTCGACCGGAACCTCGATGGCGGTGGCCGTCGATATGTCGGCGCACTGCGCCATAAGGGCGTCGATGGCCGGCGTGGAGACCACTTCGGCCACGGCGCCGGTGCGGTAGACCTTCAGGTCGGTGCGATCCGAGCGCTGCGCGGTGCCGACGAAGAAGATGCCGTTATCCATCTTCACGGCGCTGTTCTGCGCAGCCGAGCCGACATCGTAGCGGCGGCCGGCGTAACGCTGGAACGGCGCGGCCGCATCCGACGTCGTCCCCCACCATTCCGTCGTGGTCTGGCCGAAGAACAGGGCGTTGTCGCCCAGGATTTCCAGCGAGACGGTCTCGTCAGGGTCGCTTTCCGCCGTCGCGAAGTTGAGGGCGCCGATGGTCTCGGCGTCGCCGACGTCGGAGTAGCGATAGGTCCCCGAGCCCTGGATCGTGTAGATGAACCGCCCGCCCAGGAAGCCGACGTCCGACACCGGATCGCTGTTCGGAATCGTGATCGTCGAGACGCTGGCCCCGACCAGATAGGCGACGCCAGTCGAACCCAGCGTCGAGCTGTCGGCGACCATGACGAGCTGCGTGTCGGATTGGGCGAACCGGACTCTGTAGAGACCCGGGATCACACCGACCTGGACGCCGTTGCGGAACACGCGGGTTCCCGAAACCACAAAGCGATAACCGGCGTGCGTGACAATGGCCCGCACCGGCCCGAACCCGACCGTATCGCCAGCCACGAGACCTGGCCTGCCGCGCCTGACGCTCTCCGTCGGCCCCTCCGGCGTCCTTTCGACATAGAGGTTGACCAGGCGCGCCACCGGTAGCCCTGTACGGCCATAGGCCTGCGCCGAAAGTGGAATGATGGGCATCGGCCTACATCACGCCGCATACGCGCGGATCAGCGCCGCCCGCGCCTCGTCCACGGTCGGCATGGTCGGCCAGTGGTCGATGGTCCAGTCGGGGCCGCAGTCGTTGGCGATGCAGTATTCCTTGATCGCCCGCGCCACCTCGGTGTCGGCCCAGCGATAATCGCCATTGTCGGGGTCGCGGAACACCGCCTGGGCGCCGCGCGGGTCGTCCCGCAGATCGACGAACAGGCTGTTGGCGTCATGGCCCGTGAAGACAGACAGGTATTCGGCCACGGTATGCTTGGTGCTGCCGCCCGACTTGTAGCTGTCGATGTGGCCCGCGACGCAGAAGATGAACACGTTATAGTCGCTGGCCCACGCCGCCGCGCCGGACTCCTGCACGATGTTCTGCAACGAGGCCAAGTGCGTCTCGACCAGGAAGATGTTCTTCCGGGCGTTGGGCGTGCTGGCGCCGGTCTGCACAATGTCGATCACGGTGGTCGAGTAGTCGGTGAGCGCCGCCGCGTAGCCCGAGACGTCGGTGTTCTTGGCATGGACCAGGCACTTCTCGACGATGTGGTTCTCGCTCAGGCGACACATGATCGAGTTGCGGTTGTTGACGCTCGACGGGTCGGACTGGTTTTCGACCGTGACGATACAGTTCTGCGTCAGCCGATGGCTGTAGAAGATGCCCAGCTCGCGGAACAGGCAGTTCCGCATGGTCGCGTTGACCGGGATCGTGGCGTTGCCCGCCCGGCCCTGACGCTGGAAGCCGCGCGCGTAGCACCACTCGACCAGCACTTCGGACACGCTGTCGCAGACGAAGGCGTCGCCCATGATGAGCGCGCCGTTGGACTGCCGCTCGCCGTCGACCCAGAAGCCGATATACTCGCCGCTGTCATAGGTCCCGGCGGCGTTGTGGCTGTAGACCGCGCTGGGATAGCAGGCGTAGGCCATCCCCCACGCCCACCGCCAGGAATAGCCGTCCGCGTTGGGCGACAGGTAGCAGTTGGCCGTGGACGAGTTGGCGTTGCCGCGGTTGTAGATCAGGAAGTCCTCGACGGATCCGGCTTCCATCTTCAGCGTGTGGATGCCGCCATGCGAGGCGATGACGCCCCGGAAGAGGCTCTGCGGGCCGCCGCTGATCGCGCCGTAGCCGAAGCAGGAATCGTAGACCTCGATCCCCTCCATCACGCCCATGCGGGCGTTGCCGGCCTGCCAGTTGACCACGCAGTAGCGGTCGGTCACCTCGTAGGTGTAGGTCGTGGACGAGCTGGGGATCGTCGCGTCGTTCGGGTTGACGTAGACCCTGCGCCCGGTGCTGGAGGTCTCCTCGACAAAATAGCTGCCGGTCGTGGCGATGCAGTTGGCCTTTGACGAGGCCTTGGTCAGCATCCGCGTCGCGCCCAGCGGCGAGGCCGTCGCGCTGGCCGTCGCGGTCTCGATGACCTTCATGTAGGAATAGCCGTCATTGGCCACGCAGGCCGCATCGACGGTCACGTCCGTGTACCAGCAGGACCCGCTCTCCAGCGTCCAGGTCGCGCCGGTCAGGCTCTTGCAGCCCTTGATGACGGGCAAATCCTTGCCGACCCGACCGTCGCTGTAGGCCCGCATCCGCAGGCCCTTGGTCGAGGAGCCCAGATGATTGAAGCTCTCGCGCCACACGCTGCCGGTCTTGAAGCCTGCGACGGCGTCCTGCGCCAGCGCCGAACCGGCGGCGAAGGTCTGCTTGGGCGCATAGCGCGTCCCGGCCGCCGCGTCCGACCCGCTCACGCTGTCGAAGGCGTTAGTGATGTCCGCCTCGGTCATGGCCCGGCGGGCGTCGGCCATCGCCTGCCACCGGGCGTAGGGACCGATCTCATCCCAGTCGATGACCCGCCGGTTCTCCGGCACAAGGGTCACGTCGGAATGGGATAGCACCTGCGGCAGGTAGGCGCTGTCGGTCTGATAGACCTCCGGCACGAACGCCGTCACCGTTCCGCCGGAGACGTTCGTAACCGTGATGGTCACATAGGAGAGCGGCGCGCTGTTGTTCCACGTCTGGCGGTAAACGCCGGGGCTCGGCTGCGTGACCGTGTTGCCGGCCTTCACGATCGTGCCGGCCTGGTGGATCTTGATTTCCAGCGCGTCGGTCGTTCCGTCTGTCAGAGCGACATAGCAGTAGCGGTTGCCCGCGATGGAGAACGGCGAGAAGTCGAGGTTGGGCGAGACCCACGTCGCCCCGGCAGGAAGGGTAACGGTCTGGTCGGCGTTGCGCGCCCCGCCGCCGGTGAAGGTCCAGGCGTAGGGCCGCACGGCCTCCAGCGCGGGATAGTCGCGAAGATCACCGTCGACCTGAAAATCGTATTTGGCCTTGCCGAACCGGTAGGCGTCGGCGCTGTAGGCGATCTCCGTCGCATCCGCCGAGTCCCCGGCGCGGGCGAAGCTCAGCTTGATCGCGGCGGCATTGGCCGGCAGGGCGCCGGAGCCGTTCTGGACCGAAACCGTCCGGTAACCCGTGGAGTCGACGACTCCGGTCACCTCAAAGGTCACGCTCCCTCCGGTCGAGGGGCTGGAGATCGTCAGAATGCCCTTCGTGCCGTTGTCGGAAAGGCCAAGGCCGGTCAGCCATGTCGCCTGGCTGTTTCCGGCCACATCGACATTGTCGATGTAGAGCGCCGTGACCGAGGCCAGCGTGGCGTTGTTGGCCCGCAGCAGGCCTGCGCCGGGGTCCCCGGCCGTCGTCGTCGAGGAAAAGGTGTAGCCGATGCCGCCAGCGACGAGCGCGGCCGCTTCAGCAGTGGCCGCGCTCGTGGCGGCCTCGCCAGCTTTGGTCGTGGCCGTGGCGGCAGATGATGCCGCGGCCGCAGCCTGCGTTGTCGCGGTTGTCGCTTGAGCCGAGGCAGTCGCCGCTGAAGCCGCCGCCGCAGCCTGGGCCGCTTCCGCAGCGACCTGCGCAGCCGCGGCGTTGGTCTCAGCCGTCTCGGCGTTGCCTTCGGCAAGCTCGGCCGCCACTTGCGCGGCCTGGGCGGCCTCGACGGCGGCGGCGATCTCCGCTGACGATCCGCCGTCGCGTTCGGGCAGAACGACGGTGATCATTCGGGCCGGGCTTCCCCATCCGGGTCCGGCGCGGTCCAGACGCCGTCCACGAGCCGCCACCCGACGCCCGCGCCCTCGGGAAGCGACCGGACCTGCACGCCCTCGGGCGGCGTCCAGTCGTCCCCGCCGTCCCACAGCACGACGTTCTCGATCACGTCGCCCCGGATCACCGCGAATTTCTTGCTCATGGAGACCTCAGAAGAAGGTGATGATGACCACGCGCCCGGCTCCGCCAGCGCCGCCAGCGCCGGAGGTCGCCGTGTCGGGGCCAGCCCCGCCGCCGCCGCCGCCGGAACCCCGACCGCCTGCGCCGCCGTTGCCCGGCGTGGTCAGGCCGCTACCGCCGCCGCCGCCGCCGGTTCCGCCTTGCGTGGCGTAGGGCGACGATCCGGCGGTCCCGGCGGTTTCAGCCGCCCCACCGGCAGGGCCGGAGATGGTGGCCGAGGAGTTGGCGCCCGGCAGGTTGCCGCCGATGCCGCCCGCATAGACTTCGTTGCTGGCGCCCTTGCCGCCGCCGCCGCCGCCGCTGCTGTTGCGACCCGCCGTGGTGCCGGTGCTGGCGTTCGAGCCCGCCGAGTTGTTGCCCCCATTGCCGCCGGCCACGCCGGCTTGGCCGCTACCTGGCACGCTTACCGCCGCCCCGCCGGCGCCGTTCGCACCCTGAGCGCCGCCGGTCCCGGCCTTGCCGCCGGCAGCGTACCACCGCGTGCCGACCGAGGTCTGGCCGCCATCCGTGCCGGAGTTGCCGGTATTGGTGCCGGTGACGCCCGCACCGCCGGACCCACCTGCGCCGACCGTGATGGTCTCGGTTGCGCTCAGGTCGCCAGACGGTACCTCGATGCGAGTGAAGCCGCCCGCGCCACCACCACCACCGCCGCCGCGAATCTGGCCCGAGGGTCCAGCCGCGCCGGCGCCGCCGCCGCCGCCGCCGCCCATGACGAGGATTTCATGCCAGACCGCGCCAGTGGGCTTGGTCCAGGTCCCCGAGGTGTCGAAAACCTGTACGTCAACAGGTGTCGCCGAGCCGCCAGACGAGGGAGGGTAAAGGGGCATCAGGTCAGCTCCGTGATGCGGGCCGCACCCGTGGCCGAAGCCCAGATCCCCTTGATCGCGCCCGTGTAGCCGGCCGGAACCTCGTAGTAGGCATCGGCGATCAGCTTGACCGTGCACACCGTCGCCGAGGCCGTGCCGGTCCCCAGCAGGACGTAGAGGATCGCCGAGCTGTCGTTCCAGATCGTCGCGCCCTTGCGGGCGGTGTTGGCCGCCAGCAGGCTCGTGCTGGAAGCGGCGCCGGAGACGTTGGACTGCGTGGCGGTCGAGGCGCCGGCGAGGTCGGCGGAGGTCGCCAGCGAGAGGGGAACGCCGTCCTCATCGGTCGGCACGACGCCGGCGAGACCGCCTCCGCGATTGTACCGCGCCATCGGTTAGCCCGCCTTAGACTGGCGGGCGCGGGCGGCCATGGCGCGCGGGTTGTAGCGCTCCATGAACACGTCGCGGCCGCGTTGGGCGTTGGCAACGAGATTGGCGGGCGGCGCGTCGCTGTATTGCGGGTGCAGCATCAGCGCCAGCAGGTCCGCCAGGGCCGCGTGGAAGGCCACCGGGAAGTAGGGCGTGTCGGTCAGCGCCCAGTCCTGTTCGAGGGTCCACCCCGCGTCCTCGCGGTAGAAGTAGGACGCGCTCGCCTTGTTGGTCGAAACCGTGACGTTCGAGGACTGATAGGTCCCCGCCGCCGTCGAGATCAGCCGCGAGCCGGGGTTGAGCGTCAGGTTGTAGGTGCCGAAGTTGGCGGCCGCGTCGTTGTAGCCGATGCGCCAGCCCGGTTGCGGGTTCGACGGGAACGTCAGCGTTCCTGCGGCGCCCAGAACGCACTGATACGAGGCGCCGTAGACACCGGTTGTCGAAGCGGTCAGCGACTGCGCGTCGAGGCGCGGGCCGATCTCCACGCCGAACATCGACCGCTGAAGGGTGTTGAGCACGTCCAGCGCCGCTTCGGACTGCAATGGCGTGGGCTCGTGGCCCGCGTCCAGAACGCCAGCCGAGCGCATGGCTTGCTTGATGATGGCGCTAACCAGCATCGCCTATCTCCTAGTAGTAGGTCGCTTCCGTCTCCCGACGGGGGGCGTCGAAGCGGTGGAGCAGGGCTGCAATCCCCTGCGCTTCCTGCCGTCGCAGTTCGGGGGTGACGGGAACCCCGTTCTCTTCCGCCAGCCTCACGGCCAGCCGCGCTTCCAGGCCGGCCCGGTAGCGGACCGACAGCGGCGCGAAACTCGCCAGGGCCAGGCTTTCGATGGCCGTCCAGGCTGCGTAGGAGGCGTCGTAGACGTAGGTCGACCGGGCGGTGGAGTAGACGTCCGTGACCATGACCACGGCGCCGTCGAGGGGCGGCCGAACCCCGTCCGTCGCGTATCCGTCCTCCACCGTCTGGGGCAGGGTGACGGTCACGGCGGATTCGGTGTTGACCAGAATCCGGTCCTGTTCCTCGGCGGTGTAGTCGTCGTCGATGTCGACGTCGTTGAAGCGCCCGAAGGCGCCAGACCCGACGAGCCCGAGGTAGATGTCCTGAAGGACTTGCAGCCCCCGCTCCATCTCGCGGGGGCGCACTTCGTCGAGATCGCGGGAAATCCCGGCCCGACGGAACGCGCCCTTGACGACCTCGTTACAGGTCGCCATCGAGCAGGGCCTTCAGCTTCGCCGGGCCGGCCTTGTGGTGATATTTCACCCCGCGCCGGTCCAGTTCCGCCTTCATGTCCTCGACCGAGGGGTCCGCCTCCTCGTCCGCGTCGGCGTCGAACTCAAAGCAGGGGTTGGTCGCCAGCTTGGCGCTGGCGACCTCCACCCATTCGCCGAGCGGGAACCACTGGCCGAATACCTGGCAGCCAGTCTCCTCCGGGTCGCCGGAGCCGAGGAAGCGGGCCTTCATCGGCCTAGTCCAGAACGTAGAAGACACAGAGCGCGATGGCGCCCGTGCCGCCCGTGGCCGCCGCCGCGTTGGCTTCGATCTGGATCACCGTCTCCGCCGTGAACGACGGCAGCGTGCCGGCGGCCAGCACGCCGGAAAGCGGATACTGGAGGCCCGTCACCGGCGAAACGTTGCCGGCGGCGAAGGCATCGCCGGTCAGGACGCCCAGATTGCCCAGGCCGTCCGGGTCGGCGGCGTCGTAGGTTCCCGAACCGCCGTTGGCGGCCCAGCCGATGTCCATGTCCAGCGTCTCGGTGCCGGTGTCGAGGTCGGCGCCGTAGAACCAGCCGCCCACGATGGTCGCCCCGGCGGGAAGACGGCACATCTCGAAGATGTCCCCGTCCTCGACGTTGGCGGCGATGGTGTAGGTTCCATAGGCGCAGCGGACCAGGCCGGCGAAGCCCGCCGGTCCCGGAACAGGGAAGGTGGACGCCGCACGGGTGGCCGTGAGGGTTTCAGCAGTCATGTCTGTTGACCTTGGATTTTGGGGGAGGCGCTACCCCTCCCCCGTTGTCGGGAAGGGGTTAGCTGTCGGCGGCGGCGGCGAAGAAGCACGACACCATGCCGTGCTGTTTGCCGTTGAAGGCCAGCTTCTTGACGCCGCGCAGCTCTTCGATGGAGACGCCGGGCCGGAACCCGTAGTCCTTGGAGAAGTCCGTCTTCGGCGTCGGCTCCTGCCCCCAGGCGATGCCAGCGGCCTGCTGACCGCAGACGAACACCGGGCGCACGTCGCAAGACGAAGCGCCCACGCCGTCGAGCTGGTAAGTCCCGGCGCCCGCGATGGTGTCGATCTCGGGAACTTCCCGGTGGATCACGCCGTCGTAGATCAGGTCGCCATCCTGGAAGAGCGGGTTGGCCTCGACATCGCGCGGGCGGGCCTCGCGGTTGGCCTGCGTCATCGTCGAGTCGGCCTTCAGGTCGCGGAAGGTCCGCGAGCCGTGGAACGCGACGTAGAACTCCTTGCCGTCGCCCGTCTTGTAGGGACGGATGTGCGGGTCGGCGAGCTTGGCGATGCGCTTGGCGAGACTCATGGCCGCCGCCGTGCATTTGTCGTCGGTCGTGTCGATGTTGCCGACCGCCGTCGCCCAGGTGGCGCTGTAGTTGGAGGTCAGTTTGCCGAACAGCAGACGGTCGGAGTTGGCCGCCGCGTAGGCGTTGCGGTTGGCCGCCGAGCTGTCCTCCAGATCGACCGTGGTCGCGCCGGTGGTGACGACCGAGAGCATCGCCTGAATGATCCGGTCGCGCAGATTCTCGCTCGACCACTGCTTCAGCATCGCCTTGGCGGCGCCCAGCAGGTCGATTTCCGTCTTGTAGGACGTCGACTTCGGCACCCGCACGCCGTTGCGGAGCCAGTCCACGACGATGGGGCAGTTGTAGTTGCCGAGGTCTTCCTCGTTGCCGTCGAGAACGGACGAGCCGGTCACCCCCGCGCCGGTCAGACGGGTGATGAGCGGGACGTTGATCGTCGTGCCGGCCTGCTCTTGCAGCTCGTAGAGCGTGACGATGATCGAGGTTTCGTCGCGGCCCATGTAGGGCATGAAGCCGGACTCACGGACGTATTCCTTGTAGTAGCGGGAGCGCCAGACCTGCTTTTCGAGGGCCGACGCGAGGGTGACTTCAGCCATGGCTGATTACCTTTTGAAGAGGGCGTCGAACGCCGCTCCCTCCCCGATGGGGATGGCCTGAGGCCCGCCCGCGCTGGTGGCGGTGGCGAGGCTCCTGGGGGGCGGTGTCGCGGGAACCGCAAGGGCCGGAGCGGCCGGAGCGGCGGGTTGCGGGGGCGCGGCGCCCTGTTGGGCCTTCCACGCCAGGAATGCGTCGAGATCGTTGCCCTGCAGCGTCGAGAACACCTGTTCCCGCTTGTAGTCCTGCACCACAACCTCGTAGGGGTCCGGCGAGGACATGACCTTCTGGTAGTAGTAGGCGTCGCCTGCGAACCGCTCCAAGGCCCAGGCGCGCGCCTGATCCACGGTTTCAGATCCGTGGTCGCGGCGAGCGAGGCGTTCGGAGAAGTTCAGCCGCTCATTGAGGATGCGCTGTTCGATCTGCTGATCGCGCCATGCCCGCCAGCCTTCCGGGTCCTCGTAAGGGTCCGGCGCGGCCTGCTGCTGGCGTTGCGCCTCGATCTGGCGGAGACGTTCCTCCAGCGCCTTGCGCTTGTCCCGCTCCTCCAGCATCGCCGTGATCGGCACATGGCCGGGTTGCACGGGTTCGGGCTGAGGTTGCGGGGTCGGCTCCGGTGCGGGTTCGGGGGTCGCTTCGGCGACAGGCTCGCCGGCGGCCTCTTGCGGCTCGCCGGCGGGTTCCTGGCTGACGAAGCGGCCATCCGGTCCCCGTGCGGGAGCTTCAGGCGCAGGCGGTTGCTCGGCGGGTTCGCCGCCGTCCAGAAAATCAAGGTCCATGTGGTCCCCTCGCCCGTATCGTCGGCGGTCACGAAAGCGCCCGTCTGCCCGGCGGCGGCTCGTGAGTTACGGCCTCACGCGGCCTCGGCGCCCGTATCCCCGGCGGCGGGTTTCAGCGCACCGATGTAAGCCTGGTCGGCCTTCACCTGCGCGTTGAAGAGTTCAGTCTGGGCCTTGGCGCTGTTCAGCGCGGTCTCCGACTGGGTCTTCTCGATTTCGGCAACGGCCCCGGCCTGCGCGATCTGCGCCTGCTGCTGGGCCATCTGCATCTGCTGTTGGGCCTGCTGATCGCGGTGGCCCTTGATCTTCTCGATCAGGCTCCGCTTGTGCGGCACCGCCGACAGTTCCAGCAGCACCTCGAACGGCACCTGCTGCGCGTAAGCCGGGTTGCCGGCCAACTGCACCAGATCGGCGAATTGCTCCTGCTGGATGTTCGCCGTGTCGGGCTGACTGTCGAGGACGATGTCGACGTCCAGCTCTGCGATGCCGTTGCGATAGCCGAGCACCTGGCCGAACATCGGGTCGGTCACGGGCTCGTTGATCTGGACGTACTTTGGCGCGTCCTCGTCGTCCGTCACCCGTATCC
The DNA here is from genome assembly GCA_049323695.1 of Pseudomonadota bacterium. Taxonomy (GTDB): domain Bacteria; phylum Pseudomonadota; class Alphaproteobacteria; order Caulobacterales; family Caulobacteraceae; genus Caulobacter. The sequence goes on along the minus strand of JBMOOF010000003.1, from coordinate 12,275 downwards.
ACATCGGCTCGCGCCAGAACTGACGCGCCCGCGCCCAGCACTGCCGCCAGATTCGAAGCTCCCAGTCTTCCAGCGCCCCGAACAGGAGGGCGAGTTCGATCATCCCGGCCTGGGTGCGCGCCTGGAGCGCCCGACCCGAGGCTCCATTGGCCTCTCTGCCCACGACCGCCGGGTTCGGCCCGAGGCGCTCCAGCTCGCCCTTGGCCTCCTGGAGAAGCTGCGCTTCGCCGGCGGCGGCCCCCATGTCGGGAACCTTCTGCCAGCCGAACGGAATCACCCCGTCAGGACGCGCCGCCTCCGCCCGCGCCGTATTGGCGTCGACCTCGACCGCCGAAGGATCGACCGCCTGAATCTGACTGGTCGAAAGGCGATGCAGCAGCTTGGAGCGGCGCTTGTTGATCTCGTCCTGCGGTCCCCGCATGTCGCGCACGGCGCCGTAGCGGTTGTTCTCCCGATCCACATAGGCCGAACAGGCCTCAATCGGGCAGGTCGGCTGGCCCTTGGCGTCGAGATAGGGGCTGTCCCCGGCCTCAAGCACCTGACCGCAGTGGTAGACGCACCGCTTCCAGCCGCCCTCGCGGTAGTAGACCTCCACCATGAGCAGCCGGCGCTGCCTGCGATCGATCCAGGTCGTGTTCGAGGGCCGGTCCTGATAGCTGACGTCCACGGCCCCGTCGGCGAACGTCGCGGTCAAGCCCTCTTTCGCATCGGGGTAGAGGGCGAGAACATCGTCCTCATACATCCACTTCGCCACGCCCATGTAGCGGGCGTCCTTGAAGTCCGTCCGGCGCGAACGGGGATCGGCGAAGAACTCCTCCCAGCGGATTTGTTCGATGGTGACCTGGCTTTCGCCGTCCACCTCGACAATCGCCGCCATCGTCCCCGGGACCAGCATGTCCCGGAAGCACTGCATCTTCAGGTGATGCAGGCGGTTGAAATCGCCGATGTAACGGAGGACGTCCGTCGCCAGGTCCGCACTGTCCTCGTCCTTCGGAGTCCTTGGATAGGCCCTCGGATCGGAGCGCCCGCGCTCCACAACGCCCAGGATGCCGTTCACCGCCGCTCGGGTGCGGTTGATGACGATGTCGGGCTGGCCCCGCTTGGCGAGGGCGGCCTTCTCCTCCCGCGTCCACTGGATGCCATCGTAATAGTCGATGTCCCGAAGGCTCTCCTGCCTCGCCTGTTCGGTGAGGTCGCGGGCCTCGTCGAAATACCGGCGGAGGCGCGCAAGGTCGGGATTCATGGCTTCGTCAGCCATCCCCACACCACTTTCTTGACGTCCGCGACCTTCTCACCATGGGCGACGATACGGGCCGCCCGGCGCTCGCCGATCTCGCCAGCAACCACAAGCCTGCCATCAGGCGTCCGGGCCAGCGTCCACTTCACGCCACCTTCCATCTGTTCTCCGGCTCTTTCTTTCGGCCCCACAGGTCGGGCGGGTCGCGGCTGGGAACATCCTTCGACGGCCTCGCCGCGCGCCTCAGGCCCTCGCAGGCGTAGCGCAGGGCGTCGATGACGTGGTTGTCCTTGTCTTCCAGCACGGGGAGGATTTCGCCCGTCTGCGGATCGGTCTTGAACCGGTAGTGCGTCAGCTCCTCGATGGTGCGCTTACAACGGGGGTGCACCACGATGTCGTAAGACTTCAGGAACTCGATGCCGTCCTCCACCGATCCGGTTCCCTTGATCGCAGGGATGATCTTGAATCCCTTGCGCTGCATGTAGCTGACCGTTTCGGGTCTTGAGCTGTCAGCCCGGATCGTCCACTGGCGCGAGCCCTCGATCTGGTCGAACAGCGCCGGCGTGTGGTCGATCTCGCAGCCGACCTGCCAGGCCTCCCGATCCACATACAGCGTCCGGCCCACGATGAACGCTCGGACCAGGACAGTCGGATCGACCGAAAAGCCCCAGTCGGCCCCGAACCGGAAGATCGCGTCGGCGGGCGGCTCGAACTCTTCGACCGACCAGTTGCGGAACACAGCCGCTTCCCCGAGCGCCTGGTATTCGCCGCCCCAGACGTGAGCGTATTTCCCCGGATCGCGCTTCCTGTCGCGATCCATGTCGGCGCGAAGCTCGTCAGGGAACCACGGGTTGTCGGACCAGTTGGCCCGCACGCAGACGAAATCAGGATCGCCCGCGTTGTCGTTGAAGAACCGCTCGACCGGATCGGCCGCGCTCACCGGGTTCCACGAGAACCACATCTGCGAGCCCGGCGCCCGGAACGTCGGCGTCGCTATGTCCAGCGACTTCTGACTGACCGTCTGGGCTTCCTCGACCCAGGCCCTGTTGAACCCCTCCAGCGACTTGATGCTGGTGACGGTGTGGTTCTGGAGACCCCGGTAGATAAACAGGCTGTCGTTCGGCCCTCTGGTTTCGGTCTCGGTGGACTTGAACAGATGCGCGACGCCGAGGGCCGCGATCTTGTCCTCGATGAGCTGCTTCACCGAGTCCTTGATGCTGTTCTGCACCTCGCGCAGACAGGCGGCGCGCACATGGCCGGCGACAGCTTCCTCGACCAACATCTCGGCGAAGAAGTGCGACTTGCCGGAGCCCCGGCCTCCCTTCGCGCCCTTGTAGCGATGCCTGCCGAGAAGCGGAACGAACGCCCTAGGCGTCGGGATTTCCAGGATCGACAACGGTGCGCCTGATTTCCGAGATGGTCTGCTCGACGCTGGCGTCCACTTTCGCTTCGACGGCCGACAGGCGCGGGTGAATGTAGGGCGCGGCGGCCTTGGCCATATCGAGACGCTCAGCCCGTGTGGCGTCCTCGTCCCGCATCACCTGAAGCATGAACTCCAGCGGTGTGACGCCGGCCTCCGCCGCCTTGTCGGCGATTTCACGCGTTCTGGTCGTGGACGCGCCGCGCTTGCGGCCCGCGCCCGGTCTGGCGCCGCCATGGGCCATCGTCATGCGCCTTGATTGTTTTCAATCGGTCGCGGTTCTGGAGCCCGGTCCCCACGGAACCTGCCCGCACGGCCCCTTCGCTGGAGGGGCATTTCTGAGATGGGGACTTCCCCAGCCGCGCTGTGATGGGGCCTATGACGCTCCACCCACATCGGATAGTGCCATGTTCGCGGCGAAGCGCAAGGGGTGGTGTCACGTCGCGGCGTCTTCGAGCTTGGCGGCGTCGATCTCCATGGGTCCCATGCGGGCGATGTCGACCTGCACCTTGTGGCGGCCCCGCAGGGCGGTGATGGTCGCGAGGTGGCCGCGCCACAGTCCCTTGACGATCTTGACCGCTTGTCCGACCGAAAAGCCCTCACCCCTGCGGCGGGTGTGGTCGAACTCCCCGGCGGCTTCGCGGGCGCGGATCGGCTCGATGAAACGGCCGATCTCGGCGCCGATGCGCTCGTCCAGCTCGCGGGTTTGCTCGGGCGCCTGGCACACGATGCGCAGCGCGCCGGTCACGTCCGGCAGGCCGCGCGCCACGGCGTAGCCGACGTCGGCGAGGTCGGCGAACACGTAGCCGGCCACCAGCAGGGGGCGCTTGTGCGGCACGCGACGATGGGGCGGGCCGCGCCAGACGGTTTCGGCCGGGACGTAGCCGTCGAGGTGGCGCTCCTTCAGCTCGGCGAGGACCGCGAACTCGCGGCCGGAACGGACATAGAGCAGGCGCCAGGTCAAGATTTGCTCTCCCTAGGCGCCGCCCAGCTCACGCCGGGCCATTCGGCCAGTTCCCGCGCCGTGGCGCGCTCGAAGTCGGGGGCGGTGTGCGTCATGCGGCCGTTCGATCATGGGGCGGGGGCGAGCGGCGAAGGTCTTCCGGAACCTGCGTTCCGGGAGCGTCGGGCGGGGGGCCGAGGGCGCTGCTCCAGCGACCGGTTCTGGCCCACAGCGCGACCATGGCGGGCCAGTCCGGGTCGTCCGACAGGGCCGGTTCGGCGAACGCCTGCCAGCGGTCGGCCTCGACAATCCGGTGAACGCCCTTGGCGAACTGCCCGCCATCCTTCGTCGCATCGTCGGTGGCGTAGTAGGCCAGCACCCCGGCCTTGATCGTCGCTGGGGCGTGGCCTCGGCGCAGCGCGGCCACGACGGCCCGTTCGAGGTCCCGCCGGCTCGACCGTTCCCGGCCCCGCCTCGGGGTCTTTTCCCAGATTTCCCCGGCCAGACCCGCAGCAGACACCGGCTTTTCGGGGGGACTATAGGGGGGTTCAGGGTTGGTTAGGTTAGTGGATGGGGGTTTGGGGGAAGGCGAAAGGGAAGGAAGGGCGGAATCGTCTGAATTAAGACGATCAGCGTCTGAATTAAGACGGTTAAGACGGTTTTCAGACGTTTCAGACGCCACGGCTCGCTTCTCGTAATACCTCCTGTTGCGCTCCTGCCGCTTCGTCCGGCCCTCTGGAGTCGGCGTCGAGCCCTTCGTCTCTGCCGACACCGCAGCGGCTAGCTCCATGACAAGGGCCAGCTGCTCGGGCGTCATGCCCGAGGCGACGACATCTCCCATGATCTCGCGAGCGTCCCGCACTAGGCCGCCCTCCCGAGGTCACGGATCGCTGAGCACTCGATCCGGCAGAATGTTTCTGCCTCGCCGGTCGGCCCCTGGCGGTTCTTCGCGACGATCCAGTGGAGCTTGTTGCTGACCAGCTGGCGCTGCTTCTCGAACCGAGCCTCGGCCTCGAAGTCCTTGTCCGCATCGCCAGTGGGTTCGGGCTGGCGCAGGTAGTATTCCGGCCTGTAGAGGAACATGATGACGTGGGCGTCCTGCTCCAGCTCGCCCGCCCAGCGAAGGTCGGCCATGATCGGCCGACGGTCCTTGCCGTCGCGCCGCTCCACATCCCGCGAGAGCTGGCATAGCGCGACCACGGGGATATCGAGGGACTTCGCCATCTCCCGGATCGCGCCGGAGATATCGGCGGTCTCAGCCGTCTTGGAGCCCTGCCGCCCGATCTCGGGACGGATCAGCCCGATATGGTCGACGATGATGCAGCCCGGCTCGACCCCGGCCTTACGCCAGTTCCGCGTCACTCGCCGGGCGGCGCTCTGAATCTGGCTCGCGGTCAGCGCCGGCCGGGTGTCGAACAGCAGCGGCCAGGAGGTCATTCGCCCCCGGGCCTCGTCGAGCCTGGACCATTGATGATCGGTCAGCGCGCCCCATTCGGCCTTGAAGTAGGACGGGTTGTCGTCCTCTCCGGAATACATGATCGCCCCTTGGTCGAAGGCGAGGTCGCAGGCCATGCGGAGACCGAGTTCCTGCTCGGTCATCTCCAGCGAGAAGAACGCGACCCCTCTGCCCTGCGCCGCGACGGACTTGGCGACCGCGAGCGCGGCGCTGGACTTGCCCATGGCCGGGCGCCCAGCCAACAACGTGACCTGTCCCTTCCGAAGGCCGCCCGTGATCCTGTCGACATCGACGAGCCCGATGGGCAAGCCCGGCATTCCGCGACGTTCACGCGCGGCGGCCAGCGCTTCCTGAGTGACGAAGGCCAGCGGCTTCCATGCCTCCCTGCTGACGCCTTCGCGCGCGATCTCGGCGGCGCCGCGTTCAAGGTCGGCCAGGATGGCTTCGGCCGACCCCTCAGCGGTCGCGGTCGCGGCCTTGCCGATCTCGCCAGCCAGCCTGGCGATTTCGCGCCGGGCCGCTCGGTCCAGCACGAGTTCGACGTGGGCGTCCACCGCCCACGCGTTGCCCTTGTCGTAAAGATCGGCCAGCCACCGCGTGCCGCCGGTCTTCTGAAAGTTCTCGTCCCCGGCGAAGTCGGCGAGCACGGTCTGGAGCGAAAAGCAGCCGCGCGCCGATTGCCGAAGGATCGACTCCCAGACCAGCTGGTGGCGCGGGTCCGAGAAATGCTCCGGACGCAGGCGATCAAGCGCGGAGGCGTGTTGCTCCGGATAGGCCAGGGTTCCACCGATCAGAGCCATCTCGGCGTCCGGTGCGTAGATCATCCCCCGCCCTCCGTGGTCGCCAGTTCGTCGGCGAGCCTGTAGGCCATGCCGGCCGCCTCCTGTCCCCCCTTGACGCCACGCACGATGAGCAGCGCCGCGCGAGCGATGCGGTAGGCCACGGGCGCCGGGTCGTTGCCGCGCTCGCTCCTGACCAGCGCTTCGACGGCGGCGGTGATGCGGGCATAAGATGCTGCGCTCACGCCGCCCTCCCCATCTCTCCCGCCAGCCGCGCCTCGTGGCGGCGACAGGCGTGGATCACCGTGGAATGATCGCGGCCGAAGAACCGGCCGATCGGCGTCGTGGTGTAGGCCGCGCGGCCATCCGGGCGCCGGACCTGACGGATGCGCCACATCGCCTCGTGGCGGGCGTCCACGAAGTGCGCCAAGCGGCTGCGGCCGGTCAGGTCGCCGACCGACAGGCCATGCTCCGCCGCCACCTGCGCGGCGATCTCGCGCATGGTGGTCGGCGTCGGGACGCAGAGGCCCTTCCAGAGGGAGAGGAGGGGGCGGGCGGTCACAGATACCTCCTCAACGACCGCGCCAGCTCGGAAGCCGAGGCCTTCTTCTTGCCCTGCTGGGGTTGCTGATAGGCGACCTGGGCGTGCTCCCGGCAGTAGGGCTTCTCGGCGAGCGCCCGGTTGCAGCAGGACCGCGTGTCCGCGCCCGACCCGTCCACGGGCCATGCGCACTCCCCGAACCGGCGCGTGGTCCAGTTCCGCGGTTCGGAGGCGATGGTCGGGTCGACCTCCGTCGCGCGCGCCTTCGGCGGCGGCGGCTCGCCTCCGTCGAACACCATCTCGGCTCCCGGTCGGCCCGCGATCTTCAGCACAGGCCGCACGGCCTTCGGCTTGGCCGCCTTCGGCCGGTTGACCGTCGCGGCGATCCGCGCCGCCTCTCGCGTGCGGACAAGGCCCATGCGGGCCACCTTGCCGATCACCGCATTGCGCGTCACCGCGAGGCCGTGACTGTCGTTGATCGCCAGCGCGCACTGCGACGCGCTCTTCCCGGCGAGATACATCGCCTTCAGGTCGTCGGCGGCTCCGGCCGGCCATTGCTTGACGGGCCGGACGCTGACGCCAGCTTTCGCCAGGCGCCGACCGACCGCCGACTCGGAAAAGCCGAGCCTGCGGCCGACCTCGGCCATGGTCAGGCCCGACGCGTAGAGGGTGATGATCTCGTCCGTCACGCCGCGATCCTCCCGCGCGGCTGGACGCCCCAGCCGGTCAACATGGCCTCGACCTCGGCGAGCGAGCGGCAGACGGCGTAGAGCGCGCCGCACGCCAGCGCGTCAGCTTCGAACGCCTGCTGCGCCGGGCTCTGACGGCCCCTGTCGGCCTTCAACTCGATGAACGCCGCCCGGCCTCCGGGCAGCACGATGGCGAGGTCCGGCGTCCCGGCGCGCACGCCCAGCGCCTTGAAGATCGCGCCCTCGACCCTGGAACGCGCCCCGCCGTTCGCGGGGTGATACCAGAGCAGGTCCGGACAGGCGGCCCGCAGCCACGCCGCCACCTGCCGGTGAAGATTTTCCTCCGGTCGCTTCACGCCGCCCCCCGCAGGTTGATTTCGGCGCGCATGAGGGCGCAGGCGGCGCGGTGATAGGCCCCCCAGCGCTCGCCGGCGCCCCGGTCGTCGCCACGCTCGACGCGCTCGAAATAGGCCGTGCGGGCAGTGCTGTAGGCGGCGCAGGCGGCCTCGTATTCGCGCTCGCGGAGGCGGCGCGCTCTGGCCTGCGGCGACGGAAACAGCCTTGCGAGGATGCGGCCGATCATGCGGCCCCCCGGTCGAATACGGGCTCGTCGACACGATCCAGAAACCTGCGGCGAGCCTCAGCGCCGGCGCGGTTCCAGGCGGCCATGAGCGCGGCGAGCTGGCGTTCCGTCGCCTCCGCATCGTTGAGCGGGTCGTCGGCGATCTTGACCCGCGAGCGCAGGCCACGGCTGGCGATCTCGCTCAGCTTGGCGCCCTGCTGGGCGAGCGGTGTCGAGGCCAGTTCGTCGAGGACGACGCCCTTGTCCAGTTCGGTCCCCGCGACTTCGGCGAGGACTTCGGGGGCGATGTTCTTTCCCCGGCGGAGGTCGCGGCGGACGGTGCGTTCATCGACGCCAAGATCGGCGGCGGCCTTCACGGCATATTTGGACAAGTTGTCCGATTTCCTCGGACGCCCAGCCGTATCGGCATGAGCGGCGACCTCGCCCCGCCGAACAAGGATCGCCTCCCGCCTGACATGGTGATCCGCCCGCTGGGCGTCGGTCAGCTCGGCGCGGGCGAAGTTCTCGTCGATCTCCCAGAGGGCGGCGGTGTCCTCGTCGCCCTCCATGACGTGAGCGTCGATGAAATCTTCGCCGCGCTGGCGCTGCGCCTCCAGACGGTGCGCACCGGCGACGAGGCGGAAAGACCAGTCGTCGCCGGTGCGCTCCGCATATACCGTGATGGGCGTGCGAAGGCCGATCTCGTCAATAGACGCCTTGATCGCGCCGACCCGCGCCGGATCAACCGCTCGGGCGCGGGCGCCGGTTTCGATGTCCATGATCGGAATGCGCTCGACCCTCATAGTCTACGCTCCCGGGCGGGGGAACGATTCAGCGGTGGGGCCGGTCGCGCGCCAGGCAATCGGCCCGGTGCGCCCGCGAAGCGTGTTGTTGAAGCCCTTGATGTAGAGAGCCGCCTGCGTGATGCGGTCGAGCTTCTTGCCCTTCAACTGCGCCCGGTGGTCTTCAAATGCCTTCCGCAGCCTCGCCGCCGGAGAGCCGGTGCTAGTAAGATGCAGGCCGGTCGTCAGCGCCCCGAGATACTGATCGGCATAGAAAGCATCATGCCCCCGGCAGACGTAATGCGCTGCGGCGATATAGCCGCCGGAGAGACGATAGTGACCCGTCAGCTTTGACGCCGCAGGAAGAGCGTCGCGAAGATCGGGGTGAGCGTCGAGGGTGGTCAGGAGCTGATCGGTCGAGGGACGGCAGTTGAGGCTCAATCCCTCGTCAATCGCCCACATGAACTGTAGCGCGCACGCCAGGTGATTGGTGTTGGCCTCGCCCATCATCACCAGGATGTGCCCCGGTGTCCGGGCAATGCCCTGGTCAACGGTGTGGCGGGTGTCGCGCGAGACGCCGAAGACGATCTGCATCATCACCGAGGCGCCGTTCTGGATTACGGCATGAAGGCGGTGCTGGCCGTCGTTCAATTCGCCCGTGCGGGAAACGATCACCGCTTCACCGTTGAGGCGCCATTCCCCCCGGCTCATGGCGGCCGCATACGCCGCCACCGAGCGGGTCGACCCGTTCCAGAGAATCGGCCGGTTGTCTTCATTGGTCCCGAGCAGGAGCCGGGCAAGGTCAGGGGAAACCGGGGCGACGACCGAGAACACCTCGGTCTTGCCGCGCGCCAGCCACAGGGAAAGCTGGTCCGCGTCGGTCACTATCGGGGCCTTGGCCCGCAACGGAGAAGCTGCCATAATTTTCTAACCTTTTGTGATTTGCCCCTCGGGGCTGGGAGCCCGCCGCTGCAACGGCGGGTTTTCTTTTGCCTGCTGGCGAATGGGGTCGGCGGCGGGGGCGCATGGGGCGGAGCCCCCGCCGCCTGCGGGCCTGCCTACCGGGGAGGGACCGGCGGCCCGCTCTCGCACGCCGGGATGCTCGGCGGCGCGCGATGCGTGTTCCCGTATCAGGAGAACCGTGTTCCCCGATGTGGGGTATCCATTTGCCGCACCCCGGCGAACCGGGCCATGCTTCCGTGAGAGCGCCGGTGGCGCGTCTGTGGAGGCGATGCGATGTGCCGCCCCGATATCCGGAATGAGTGCAGGGCGCCCTTGACCGCCGGTCGCGGCCGTGGCGCCATTCCCGCGTGTGGGGGAGGCGTAGATGCACGCAGTGGAGTTGCTTATCGAGGTCCGGACGAAGCCGAAGCGCTGCCCGGTCCGGAAGTTGAAGAAGACGTTGGCGGAAGTCCCGCCGAACGTGGTCCCGCTCCTCGACAGCCGAAGGCGGCGCGTCCGGGCCGAGCTGCTCCTCGCCGCGCGCGGGGCTTGCTCGACATGCCGCTTCAAGGATGTGTGCTGAGCGGGCATGGTCAGCGGGAGCCCTCGACGATCTCGGCGGGCTCGATCCCGACTCGTTCGGCCAGCCTCAGCGCTTTGCCCAGCGGCAGGCTCTCCGCGTGCTCGACGCTCGTCTCGACGCGCGACAGATGGCCCTCTGAAATGCCGACGGCCTCGGCCACCTGGCGGAGAGTCAAGCCCTTGCCCTTTCGGGCGGCGCGCAGCGGTGCATCGGTGACGGGATCGCTCATGGCGATTTCTTGTATCTGATACAAAAAATGTTGGCAAGCGGTCTTGCATCACAGGCGATGGGGCGCAGATTGCACGTGGTGCAAAATGCCGCCATGGCGAAGCCCCATCCCAAGCCGCATAGGCGGCGCACGTTCATGCGCGCATGGCGAAAGCACCTGGGGCTAACGCTGGAAAAACTGGCCGAGCGGCTGGAACTGACGGAAGACGTGGTGATCACCGTGGGCCAGCTCTCGCGAATCGAACGCGGCGAGCAGCCGTACGGACAAGACCTCCTGGAAGCCCTCGCGCGGGTCTATGGGGTTGAGCCTGCCGACCTCATCATCCGCGACCCCGCCGACCCCTACGGCATCTGGTCTATACTGGACCAGCTCACGCCAGTCGAAAGACGGCAGGGCGTGGAGGTGCTAAGGGCGCTCAAACGCACCGGCACCGGGGGCTGACCCACCGGCGACACAGCACCCCCTACGTCGCGGGCGGGGCCCCGCCGTGGGCCGCCGACGCGGCACGGGGGCGATCACATTCGTCTCGACGGGCGGCCTTCGGGAACACTAGCGCGTCGCCCAATCGCGACATTTCTTGTGTGGGATACAAAATTCGCTTGCCATAGATTTTGCATCTGATACAAGTCTCCCCACACAAGGGGAGCGACCATGGCTACCGAGCAGTTCACCGTCCAGACGCCCGACCAGATCGCGGTCGCGGTCGCCGAGTCCGCCGGGTGGTGCTGGACGCCACACGGCCGGGGCAAGCGCCCGCGCCACGGGCTGGCCGACTTCGACGGCGTCGGGGTGATCCGCGAGACGGTCGCCCGCGTGGCTCGGATCGACGCCGATCTGCTGCCGGACCTGCTCTCCGTCGCGCCGTCCGGCCCGTCGCTCGATGCGCTCAAGGCGCTGTTCGGCGCCATGGGGCTAAAGCCGGTGAAGCACTGGCGGACTGGTGATGTCGTGATCTACGCGACGCACGATGGCCGTCACGAACCCGGCCTCGTCCTGTCGCCGGAGCCCGTGCGCCGCGACAAGACGGGCCGCTGGATCGGCGAGCACCGCATCGTCCGGCAGGCCTGTGGCTGCCCGATCACGATGGCCTGGATGGGGCGGATGACCATCGTCGCCGCCTACCGCATCTATCCCGCTGCGGTGCGCGCCGCTGCGGCTTCAACCGTCGCCGAAAAGGCCGCTTGACCATGACCCCCCACGAGACCCCGCGCCAGCCCCCCGCGCGGCCCTCCGCCGCCCCGTGCAATAGCGACACGGACGCGGCGGAGGGGAAGGGGCCGGTCTTCGCCCACATCGGCGGCGACGTGTTCTGGCGTCCGGGCGGGGCGCCCGTGCTGGTCACGCCCGCGATGGCCGACCAGCTGATCGCCGACCTCACCCAGGAGGCCGCCGACGGCGCGTTGGTGGGCGATGTCGCCCACGTCCGCCGGGCGGCGCGACTGCTGAACGAACTGCGAGCGGCCCTACGCGCGGCGCGGCTATGGCGGGACGCCGGGAGGCCCGAATGACCCGCCCCGTCCTCTACGCCGCCAGCGCCTTCCTTTGGCTGGTCGCCATTCCCCTCGCCCTTCTGATCTTCGTTGGAGGCTGATCGTGACCCGCAAGTACGACTTCAAGGACCACCCCGAGCATCGGGACCAGCTCAAGCCCTGGGCGGAACGCTGGATCGCCAACGCCATGTCAACGGCGGCGATGACGGAGGATGACCGGGAGGCCTGCCGCGAGGCTGTGATCGGCATGTACGCGGCCGCCAAGCTCCCGCCGCCGAAGCACATCGTCTTCGTCCCGTCGCCGTTCGTTCTCGCCTTCGCCGGCGGCTTCGCCTCGGCCGTCTGGCACGCCAGCCGGAAAGGCTGGCCGACGGCTGCCGCGACGGATGCCGCGACGGAAGCCGCGACGGATGCCGCGACGTGGGCCGCGACGAGGGCCGCGACGGATGCCGCGACGGCTGCCGCGACGGATGCCGCGACGGATGCCGCGACGAGGGCCGCGACGGATGCCGCGACGTGGGCCGCGACGAGGACCGCGACGAGGACCGCGACGGCTGCCGCGGATGGTCTGTCGAAATGGTACGTCGTTGGCGCCGACATGCGCCGTCTGGCCGCCGATCTC
>JBMOOF010000002.1:0-41515 GCA_049323695.1 Pseudomonadota bacterium | reverse complement strand
GGACCGGGATGGACACACCTCTGGTGGACCTGTCGTGGCGCCAGCCGCGCAGCAGGGTAGCTAAGTGTGGAATAGATAACCGCTGAAAGCATCTAAGCGGGAAACTAACCTCAAAACAAGGCTTCGCCGAGAGCCGTAGCAGACTACTACGTTGATAGGCCGGATGTGGAAGCGCCGCGAGGCGTGCAGCTTACCGGTACTAATCGCTCGATCGGCTTGATCGTTCTTAGTTGAACTCATGAATGCTGGTATTGCCGGCGATGATGTCTTCTCATTCTTCACATCCCTTCCGCCGACCTGGTGGCTATGCCGGAGGTTCCCCACCCGATCCCATTCCGAACTCGGTCGTTAAGTCCTCCAGGGCCGATGGTACTTCGTCTCAAGGCGCGGGAGAGTAGGTCGCCGCCAGGTCCGCCGAAGGGATGCGAGGAACAAATCCACGACTTGACCCTTCATCACGATTATCAACGACCGGTTTGCCGCGGGATGGAGCAGCCCGGTAGCTCGTCAGGCTCATAACCTGAAGGTCGCAGGTTCAAATCCTGCTCCCGCAACCAAATCCGAAAGCCCGCCAGGTCCGCCGATCTGGCGGGCTTTTTCGTTTCCGGGGTATCTGGGCCCATGAGCCCGCCCGCCGGAACCGTCCTCGCCGTCGCCCGCAGCGCCCGCCACGGCGTCGGCAAGATCCCTCGCCCGTCCATCCGCCTCGTCGCCGGCTTCGGGGTCGAGGGCGACGCCCACTTCGGCGAGACGGTGAAGCACCGCTCCCGCGTGGCCCGCGACCCGACCCAGCCGAACCTGCGCCAGGTCCACCTGATCCACGCCGAGCTGTTCGATGAACTGGCCGCCGGCGGCTTCACGGTCGCGCCGGGCCTGATGGGCGAGAACATCACCACCCGCGGCCTCGATCTCCTGGGCCTATCGACCGGCGCCCGGCTGACCGTCGGCGAGGCGATCGTCGAGGTCACGGGCCTGCGCAATCCCTGCGCCCAGCTGGACGGCCTGGCGCCCGGCCTGATGCGGGCCTGCCTGGCCGGGGGAGCTGGCGCCGAGCCGGTGCGCAAGGCGGGGGTGATGGCGGTCGTCCTCGCCGGCGGGACGGTGCGACCGGGCGATGCGATCCTGGTCGAGCGTCCCGGGGGCCCGTTCCGGCCCTTGCGCCCGGTCTGACGGCGGGGAGGAGGCGGGGAACGACCCGGTCGCCACGGTGTTTCGCGAGCGGGAGGCTCCATGAAGCACGCGATCATCGTCGGCCACCCCGACCCGGACAGCTTCACCCTCTCCGTGGCGCGGGCCTATGTCGCCGCCGTGGAGCGGCTTGGCCACACGACCCGGCTGCGCGATCTCTACCGCCTGGACTTCGATCCGCGCCTGACGCTGGCCGAGTGCCGCGACTCGCCGGCGGACGACGCCCTGGCCGAACGTCGGGCGATCGCCGACGCCGACGTCTTCGTGTTCATCTATCCCTTCTGGTTCAACACGCCCCCCGCCATCGTGAAGGGCTATGTCGAGCGGGTGTTCGGCGCGGGCTTCGGTTACGCGCGACAGGTCCAGGGCGGCCAGGGGCCGTTGCTGGCCGGGCGCAGGCTGCTGTCATTCACCTCGTCCGGATCCAGCCGGGCCTGGCTGGAAGAGCAGGGCGCCTGGCTTTCCCTGAAGATGTTGTTCGACGACTATCTGGCCCGCCTCTGCGGCCTGGAGGTGATCGACCACGTCCACTTCGCTTCGGTCACGGCGGACCTCGAACCCCGCTGGGTCGAGGAGAACCTCGCCCTGGTCGCGGCCAAGGTGGCGGCCCTGTTCGGCGGTCGCTGACCGCGCACGCTTCCCCCGCGCCGCGCGCCGTGCGAGATCGGGGCATGAGCTTCATCGAGGCCAATGGCCTGCGGATCCGGATCGGGCGCCGGGGCGAGGGCGAGCCGCTGCTGTTCATCAGCGGCTCGGGCGGCGACCTGCGCCGGACGCCGAGCGCGCTGGACGGGCCGCTGGCCCGGCGCTTCGACATGGTCGCCTATGACCAGCGGGGCCTGGGCCAGACCGACAAGCCGGACGGCCCCTACAGCATGGCCGATTACGCCGCCGACGCCGCGGGGGTCCTGGACGCCCTGGGCTGGGAAACGGCGAACGTCGTGGGCGTCTCCTTCGGCGGCATGGTCGCCCAGGAGCTGGCCGTCACCTGGCCCGGGCGGATCCGCAGGCTGGTGCTCTGCTGCACCTCGCCCGGCGGCGCCGGCGGAGCGTCGTATCCGCTGCACGAGACCATCGGCCTCGACGCCGAGGCCGAGGCCCGCAGGATGATCCCGATCTCCGACACCCGGCACGACGAGGCCTGGCAGGCGGCCAACCCCGACGCCTTCGCGACGATGATGGCGATGCGGATCACCGACCCCTGGGCGGACGAGCCGGGCCGCCAACGGGGCATGGAACTGCAGCTGCTCGCCCGCCGCGACCACGACGTCTGGGACCGTCTGCCGGCGATCGCCGCCCCGACCCTGGTCTGCGGCGGCCTGTACGACGGCATCGCCCTGCCGCGGACCCAGGAGCGCCTCGCCTCCCGCATCCCGAACGGCCGACTGCGCATGTTCGAGGGCGGACATCTCTTCCTGCTGCAGGACCGCAGCGCCTTCCCCGCCATCATCGAGTTCCTGAGCCAGTCATGACCGACGCCGTCATCATCGGAGGCGGTCACAACGGCCTCGTCTGCGCCTTCTACCTGGCCTCCGCCGGCCTGAAGGTCACCGTGCTCGAGCGGCGCGAGGTCGTCGGCGGCGCGGCGGTGACCGAGGAATTCCACCCGGGTTTCCGCAACTCCGTGGCCAGCTACACGGTCAGCCTGCTCAATCCGAAGGTCATCCGCGACCTGGACCTGCCCCGTCATGGCCTGAAGGTGCTGAACCGCAAGGTCTCCAACTTCCTGCCCACCGAGGACGGCCGCTACCTGGCCACCGGCGGCCCGGGCGGGACCAAGGCCGAGGTCGCCAAGTTCTCGACGAAGGACGCCGAGCGCCTCGACGCCTACAACGACCGCCTCGACCGCATCGCCGACGTCCTGCGCGACATCGTCCTGCAGACCCCGCCCAACATGGTCGAGGGCAACCTGCTCACGGCCCTTCCGGAACTGATCAAGAGCGCCACGCTCGGCAGGAAGATCGCGGGCCTCGACACCACCGCCCGCCGCGACCTGCTGGCGCTGTTCTCGCAGTCGGCGGGCGACTGGCTGGACGGCTGGTTCGAGAGCGAGCCGATCAAGGCGGTGCTCGGTTTCGACGGCGTCGTCGGCGCCTACGCCAGCCCCTACACGCCCGGCACCGCCTATGTCCTGCTGCACCACGTCTTCGGCGAGGTGAACGGCCGGAAGGGCGCCTGGGGCCACGCCGTCGGGGGCATGGGCGCGATCACCCAGGCAATGGCCGCGGCCTGTCGCGAAAAGGGCGTCGAGATCCGCACCGGCGTCGCCGTCGCCGAGGTGCTGACCGAGGCCGGCCGCGCCGCGGGCGTCGTCACCGAGGCGGGCGAGACGATCCGGGCGGGGACCGTGGTCTCCAACCTGCATCCCCAGCTGCTCTTCCGGAAGCTGGTCGACCCCGCCCTGCTGCCCGCCGACTTCAACGAGCGCATCGATCGTTACCGGTCCGGCTCGGCGACCTTCCGCATGAACGTGGCGCTCGGCGAACTGCCGCGGTTCGCCTGCCTGCCCGAACCGGGCGATCACCTGACGGCCGGGATCATCATGGCCCCGACCCTGGCCTACATGGACCGCGCCTGGACGGACGCGCGCGCCGACGGCTGGTCGCGGGAGCCGATCGTCGAGATGCTGATCCCGTCGGTGGTCGACGACAGCCTGGCGCCGGCCGGCCGTCACGTCGCCAGCCTGTTCTGCCAGCATGTGCAGCCGGTCCTGTCCGGCGGCCGCTCCTGGGACGACCATCGCGAGGAGGTGGCCGACCTGATGATCGCCACGGTCGACAGGTGGGCGCCCGGCTTCAAGGCCAGCGTCCTCGGCCGCCAGATCAACAGTCCGCTCGATCTCGAGCGCACCTTCGGTCTGGTGAACGGCGACATCATGCACGGCGTGCTGAGCCTGGATCAGCTGTTCAGCGCCCGGCCGGTGCTCGGGCACGGGAGCTATCGCGCCCCGTTGAAGGGCCTCTACATGTGCGGCGCCGGAACCCACCCGGGCGGCGGCGTCACCGGCGCGCCCGGCCACAACGCGGCGCGCGAGGTGCTCAGGGATCTCCGTCGACGCGCCTGATCGACGATCCGCCCCGGGACCGGCCCGGTTTGACGCAGATCAGACTGGGCGAGCGAAATCAGGCGCATGGTGAATTATCGCGCCCGTTCACGGGAACGGGACGCGCCGCCGGGGTTTCACGGTCCATGGTCGATTTCGCCCAGGCCCGGGAGCGGATGGTCGAGCGCCAGATCGCCCGCCGGAACGTGCTCAGTCCCGCCGTGCTCGAGGCCATGCGCCGAACGCCGCGCGAGGCCTTCGTCCCCAAGGGCATGGAGGAGTTCGCCTATGAGGACTCGCCGCTGCCGATCGAGTCTGGCCAGACCATCAGTCAGCCCTACATCGTCGCCCTGATGACCGAGGCGGCGGAGGTGGCCCGGGGCGATCGGGTGCTGGAGATCGGCACCGGCTCCGGCTACGCGGCGGCGGTGCTGGCCGAGATCGCCGGCGAGGTCTTCACCATCGAGCGCCACGCCGGACTGGCGGACACGGCCCGGGCGCGGTTCGACCGGCTGGGCTATCGCAATATCGCGGTGCGAACCGGCGACGGCACCCTGGGCTGGCCCGAGGCGGCGCCGTTCGACGCCATCCTGGCCGCCGCCGGCGGGCCCGAAGTGCCGCAGACCCTGCTCGACCAGCTGGCCATCGGCGGCCGCCTGGTGATGCCGGTCGGGCCCGAGTCCCGGCGGCAGTCGCTGATCAAGGTGGTGCGCCTGGGCGAGGTGGAGTTCAGCCAGGAAGACCTCGGCGAGGTCATGTTCGTGCCGCTCGTCGGCGAGCACGGCTGGCGCGAGGACGAGCGGGCGCCCGGCGCGGGCCTTCTCGCCGGCGAGCCCCGGTCCTTCCGCGAGCGGCGGCCCGAGGACCTGCCGGCCATGGTCCGCCGGGCGGCCGAGCCGCTGCCGGCGATGGAGGATCCGGCCCTCGGCGCGATGTTCGATCGCTTCGCCGACGCGCGGGTGGTGCTGCTGGGCGAGGCCAGCCATGGGACGAGCGAGTTCTACCAGGCCCGCGCGGCCATCACCCGGCGGCTGATCGAGAAACACGGATTCAGCATCGTCGCGGTCGAGGCCGACTGGCCCGACGCGGCCAGCCTCGACCGCTTCGTGCGCGGCCGCCCGCCCGCGCCGGGCGCGGAAGCCCCGTTCCGGCGGTTCCCGACCTGGATGTGGCGAAACGCCGAGGTGGAGGCCTTCATCGGCGCCCTGCGGGCCTGGAACGAGGGCCGATCCGCGGGCGGTCAGGCGAGCTTCCACGGCCTGGACCTCTACAGCCTGTCGGCGTCGATGAGGGCGGTTCTGGCCTATCTCGACCGGGTCGATCCCGAGGCGGCGGCGGTGGCCCGCGAGCGCTACGGCTGTCTCACGCCCTGGAGCCGGGAGCCCTCGTCCTACGGCCGCATGGCGCTGAGCACCGGCTACGCCCTTTGCGAGACGCCGGTGGTGGAGACGCTGCGCGCGCTGCTCGACCGCCGGCTCGATTACGCCGGCCGCGACGGCGAGGACTACCTCGACGCCGCTCACAACGCCCGGCTGGTCGCCAGCGCCGAGGCCTACTACCGGGCGATGTTCTATGGCGCGGCGGAGTCCTGGAACCTGCGCGACCGGCACATGTTCGAGACCCTGGAACAGCTGCTGGAGGCGCGGCCGGGGGCGCGGGCGGTAGTCTGGGCCCACAACTCCCACATCGGCGACGCCCGCCACACCGAGATGGGCCTGGTCCGGGAGGAGCTCAACCTCGGCCAGCTGTGCCGCGAGCGGTTCGGCGACGAGGCGGCCCTGATCGGCTTCGGGACCCATGGCGGCACGGTGGCCTGCGCCTCGGACTGGGAAGGGCCGCTGGAGATCAAGACCATACGGCCGTCGATGGGCGGCTCGATCGAGCGGGTCTCGCACGACGCCGGTCTCGATCGCTGGCTGCTCGACCTGCGAGAAGGCGTCCATCCCGACCTTCGCGAACGCCTGCTGGAGCCCCGGCTGGAGCGGTTCATCGGCGTCATCTACAGGCCCGACACCGAACGCTGGAGCCACTACGCCGAAGCCTCGCTGCCCCGGCAGTTCGACGCCTGGGTCTGGTTCGACGAGACCCGGGCCGTCACCGCCCTGCCGACCGAAATGAAGGCCGGCGAGGACGAGACCTGGCCGTTCGGCCTGTAGCGGCGACCGGTCAGTCCTCGCCGAACAGCGCCGCATGCCGCGCGCGGATCGACGGCCACAGGGCCGCCGCTTCCGGCAGGTCGAGGGAGAAGACCGACCGCAGGACGGCGACAAGCTCGTCGGCCGACGCCAGCAGCCGGGTCTCGTCGCCGTCCGGCGTCAGCCGGCGCAGGGTGCGGCCCCGCAGGACGGCGAGGCCGTCCGGCGTCAGCCGCTGGACGACCGCGTTGAGCACGAAGGGCGAATCCGGCGCGGTCTGCAGCCAGGCGCAGCGCTCGACGAAGACCGCCTCGTCCGCCGCCTCGTCGCGGAAGTCGAACGAGGGCGCCCCGCCCCGCGGATGATTGTGCAGTCGCCACCAGCCGTTGTCGCGGGCCTCGAGCGTGAAGTCGAACCCATGGTCCCGGAACGCCCCGGCGGCCAGGGGATAGGGCCCGGAAGGCCCGTCGCCGAAGCCGACGTCGGCGATCCAGGCCTCGCCATCGACCTCGACCTTCAGGACCAGGTGATTGCCGACCGTCGCCTCGCCCAGAGTCGCGCGATGGACGGCGCCGGCCATGCGGGTGACGGAAAAGCCGATCTCGCCCAGCGCCCAGCCGAGCAGGCCGTTCATCTCATAGCACCAGCCGCCGCGGCCGCGGTCGACGATCTTGGCGTAGGCCTGGGCCGGATCGGTCGTCGATGGCCGCCCCAGCTGGACGTCGAGGTTCTCGTAGGGGACGGCCGCCAGATGCGCGCGATGCACGGCCCTGAGGGTGGCGAGGTCGGGCCTCGCCTCGCCCCCGAAACCGATCCGTCGCAGGTAGCGGGCCAGGTCCACCTATTCGGCCGCCGGCTTCCTGTTCATGCCCATGGCGTCGAGGATTTCGGGCCGGATGTTCTCGGTCCCCTTCTCCTGGACATGCTGGGCGACGCGGGCGCCGACCGCGGCCATGGCCTCGCCGATGAAGCGCGGGCGGTTAGTCGCCGCCCACTCCAGCGACGCCTCGCGGTTGACATTGAGACCCTGGAAGCGCGGGAAGACATAGCGCGCCATCAGCTCGTAGGACTTCCGCTTGCGGTCCCATTCGGCCCAGTTGTGGTCCATGAACAGGAAGGCGCCGAAGCCGCCGGACTGCTTTTCAAGGCGCTCGATCTGGGCGATGGCGTCCTCGGGCGTGCCGATCACCGCCATGCCCGAGGCGATCAGGGCGTCGACCGGGTCGGACCCGTCCTGAGGAGCCAGCGGCAGGGCCGCCACCTCGCGGAAGTAGTAGAGCCAGTCCTCCAGGCCGAAGCGGACGTCCTCGCGGGCCTGCTCGCGGGTCTCGGCGATATGCATCGGTCCGACCAGCCGCCAGGCGGACCGGTCGACCCGGTGGCCGCATTCCCTGGCCTTCTCCTCTGCGATCGCCCAGTTGGACGCCAGGGCGTTGAAGCCGCCGGTCTGGGTGGCCCCGATGGAGAGCATGCCAAGGCCGTGACGGCCGGCCGCCGTCGCGCCGGTGGGCGAGACCTGGCTGGCGGCGCAGATCTCCACCGAAGGACGGCTGTAAGGCGTCATCTGCAGCCGCGCCTCCTGCAGGTCGAACCAGTCGGTCTTCCTCGACACCGTCTCGCCGCGCAGCAGCGGAACCAGCACGTCGAGCGCCTCGTCCATGCGGTCGCGCTGGGCGCTGACCGGAATGCCCATCATGAAGGCGTCGGAGGGCAGGGCGCCCGGTCCGACGCCGAACATCACCCGGCCGCGGGTGATGTGGTCGAGCTGGTTGATGCGGTCGGCCAGCATCAGCGGATGGTGGTAGGGCAGGGAGCTGACGCCGGTGCCCAGCCGGATGTGCCGGGTCCGCTCGGCGACCGTGGCGATGAACAGCTCGGGGCTGGCGATCAGCTCGTAGCCGGCGGAATGGTGTTCGCCGATCCAGGCCTCGTCATAGCCCAGGCGATCCATGTGCTGGACCAGCTCCAGGTCGCGCTCGAGCGCCAGGGTCGGATTTTCGCGCAGCGGATGGAAGGGCGCGATGAAGGCCCCGAAGCGGAGTTTGGTCGAGGTCATGATGCGTCCCTCCCGGACGTCGTTTCAGGTGATCGTCGATCACTGTAACGCCGGCGCGCGGGCTGACCACCCTGAAACCCGGCTGACGTCGCGGCAGGGCGGCCGGTTTCCTCGCCGGCCCTTGCCGCCGGTCCGCCCGGCGCCGCAGATGGAGCCATGAACTACCGCCACGCCTTCCATGCCGGGAACTTCGCGGACCTGGTCAAGCACGCCGCCCTGACCCTCCTGCTCGAGATCCTGACGCGCGATCCCGCGCGCCTGACGATCATCGACACCCATGCGGGCGCGGGCGGCTACGATCTGGAGGGAGAGCTCGCCCGGCGCACCGGCGAAGCGGCGGCCGGGATCTTCCGGCTGATGGCGGCGGACGACGCGCCGGCGGCCTTCGATCTTCTGAAGGCGGCGGTGCGAAAGGGAAATCCGGCCGGCGGCGTGCGGTTCTATCCCGGCTCGCCCAGCCTGATCGCGGCGGCGTTGCGGCCCGGCGACCGCTATCAGGCCTGCGAGCTGCGCGACGACGACGCGGCGCTGCTGCGCCTGACCCTGGCGCCCTTCGCGGGGGCCCGGGCGCTGCAGACGGACGGTTACGACCTCGCCGTCCGCGAGGCGGGCAAGGGCGGCCGGCTGTTCGCGCTGATCGATCCCCCGTTCGAGCGCGGCGACGACTACGCCCGCATCGCCGGGACCCTGGCGGCGGTGCTTCGCCTGGACCCGCGCGCCTGCGTCGCCGTCTGGCTGCCGCTCAAGGACCTGGAGACTTTCGACGCCTTCCTGCGGTCCGTGGAAGGCCTCGGCGCCGACCTGCTGGTCGCCGAGGCGCGGCTGAAGGCCCTGTCCGATCCATTGAAGATGAACGGCTGCGCCATGGTGGTCGCCAACCCGCCGGGCGGGCTCGCCGAACCGCTGGCGGACGCCTGCGGCTGGGTGGTTTCCAGGCTCGGCGAGCCCACGGGCCGGGCGGATGTCTGGTCGACGGCCGAGTCATGAACATTTCGCATTTGCGAGACGAATGCCTGTGATATGTTGCGGCGCACAATGAGCGATCCCGCTCAGGAGACAGCGCCATGGACAAGTTCGCTTTTCCGACCCAGGCCGAGACCGAGAAGATGCTGAGCCTGCCGCTCGGCGTCGCGTCCCCGCTGTGGCTGATGTTCGCCGGCGCGGCGTCCGCCGGCGCGGCCTACTACTGGACCCGCGCCCTGTTCCAGCCGACCAACCTGGAATCCCTGTTCCCGACCGTCGACAAAGTGGCCACCGTCGCCGAGGTCGTGTCCGAAGAAGTCGAGAAGCTGGCCGAGGCGGTCGAGGAGACGTTCGAGGCGGCGGCCGAGGCGTTCGAGGAGTCCGTGGAGCCTGAACCGGCCGCGCCGGCGGTCCCGGACGACCTGACCCGGATGACCGGCATCGGCCCGAAGATGGCCGCCATGCTCGCCGAGCAGGGGATCACCCGCTTCGCCCAGATCGCGGCCTGGACCGCCGAGGATGTCGCCAGGCTCGACAAGGCGCTGAAGCTGATGGGCCGCATCGACCGCGAGGCCTGGATCGCCCAGGCGCGGGGACTGCTCTAGCTTTCCCTCGCGACTGTTTGAGCGGACCCCCTACAGCCCGAAGGCCCTGAGCAGCTTATCTGCCGCCGCCGAGGCAGGCAGGCGGCCGGCGCGGACCTGACGCTCCAGTTCGTGCGCCTGGGCGGCCACGTCCGGATGGCCCCGGAAGGCCTCCTCGAGCCGATCCCTGACCATCGCCCACATCCAGCGGGCGTTCTGGCCGGCGCGGCGGGCGGCGCGTTCGCCGTTGGCGGTCATGATCTCGCGGTGGCGCTCGATCTGCCCCCACAGCCGGTCCAGCCCCTCGTTCCTCAGGCCCGAGGCGGTGAGCACCGGCGGCGTCCAGTCCGGCGAGGCGGGCGTGAGGATGTGCAGCGCGGCCCGGTACTGTCGCGCCGAGCGCTCGGCCTGCTCCGGATCGGCGTCGGCTTTGTTGATCACGATCAGGTCGGCGATCTCGATCAGGCCCTTCTTGATGCCCTGCAGCTCGTCGCCGCCGCCAGGGATCAGCAGGGCCAGGAAGATGTCGACCATGTCGGCGACCACGGTCTCGGACTGGCCGACGCCGACGGTCTCGACGATCATCACGTCGAACCCGGCCGCCTCGCACAACAGCAGCGCCTCGCGGGTCTTGCGCGCCACCCCGCCCAGCGTGCCGCCGGAGGGCGAGGGGCGGATATAGGCGGCCGGATCGACCGCCAGCCGCTCCATCCGCGTCTTGTCGCCGAGGATCGAGCCCCCCGTGCGGCTGGAGGAGGGGTCGACCGCCAGCACCGCCACCCTGTGGCCGGCGGCGGTCAGGTTGCGGCCCAGGGCCTCGATGGCGGTCGACTTGCCCGCGCCCGGGACGCCCGTGATCCCGATCCGCTGGCCGCGGCCGGTATGGGGCATGAGCCGCTCAAGCAGGGCCCGCGCCGCGGCCTGGTGATCGGCCCGGCGGCTCTCGACCAGGGTGATCGCCCGGGCGAGGGCGGCGCGATCGCCGGCGAGGAGGCGGCTTTCGAGATCTGCAATGTCCGGAACGCGGCTCACGAACTGCTTCTAGGGTCAAACCCCCAATCCGTCATGGCCCGACCCCGGAATAAATCCGGGGCGGGCCATGACGGTTGATCGTTCAGATGACTACGGCCGTTCCGGAAACCGAGACCATCAGCATCTGCGCCTGCGGGCCGACGGTGTTGTAGTCGAGATCGACGGCGATGATGGCGTTGGCGCCGACCTTCTCGGCCTCCTTGACCAGGTTCTTCATCGCGTCTTCGCGGGCGCGGGCCAGCACCCGCTCGTACGATCGCGAATGGCCGCCGATGAAGTCGCGGATGGCGCCCAGCAGGTCGACGACGACGTTCGCGCCCAGAATCGACTGGGCGTAGATCGCGCCCTTGTACTCCCTCACGGGCCGACCCTCGATGAACGGGGTGGTCGTGATCAGCATTCCCGGCTCCTGCGAACGGACTGGCGAGTATTAGGGCTAATCGCCGGCCGCGGCGAGGGTTCTCCCGACAGGCGAAAAACGGGGCCGAACCCGCGCGTCGTTGCGCGAAAACAACGGTCCCGGCCTTCCGGGAGCTACACGGTTATTGCAGAGTGGCGCCCGGCGGCGGCGAGCCGCGCCGCCGGGAGACGCTGTAATGTTCTTCGCCCGATCGCATCTCGATCTGCACAACATCAAGAACAGCATCGACCGGACGAAGAAGATGTCGGACGGGATCGTCAAGATCGGGCCGTTCGGCTTCGGACTCGACGCCCTGCTGGGCTTCGTGCCCTGGGCCGGCGGCCTCTACAGCGCGGGGGCGGGGCTGGTGCTGTGCGTCGACGCCGTGCGGGCCAGGGCCGCGCCCATGGTGGTGGCCGAGATGGCGCTCATCCTGGCGGTCGACACCCTGGCGCCCTTCCTGCCCAAGGCGGGTGGTCTGATCGACGCCCTGTTCACCGGCCACAAATGGGCGGCGGACCTGCTGCTGCGCCACATGGACGAGACCATCTATTTCGAGGGCAGCCGCGAGCAGGCGGCGAACTCGTCCGAATACCGCGACCTGATGGCCCGCGTCCGCGCCGGCAAGGAGAAGCGCCGGGTGGTGTTCCTGGGCAGGAGCCCCAAGGTCTAGCGGAACTGCTTTGGCTGTCCCTTGGGACTGCCTATGCTGTCCCCGTCGGGGACAGGACATCAAGTCCCGCGGGACATGAAGTCCTGTCCCGGGGCTAGCCGAACCCGCCGTCCCTGACCTAGGCTGACGGTCCATGAGCAGCGACCGCGCCCACAGCGCCTGGAAGTCGGCCGAGACGATCAAGAAGCTGTCCGACCGGGTGATCGGCGTCGGACCGTTCGGCCTCGGGCTGGACGGCGTGCTGACCTGGATTCCCGGCGCCGGCATCGTCTACAGCGCCGGCGCCTCGGCCTACCTCCTGTATCTGGCCCTGAGCAGCGGCGCGTCGCTGGGCACCCTGGCGAAGATGGCCGGCTACCTGGGACTGGACATGCTGCTGTCCGACTTTCCGGTCCCCGGCGTCTCCGACCTGTTCGACCTCCTCTGGCAGGGCCATCTGCTGGCCGCCAACAGCCTTCAGCGCGACATCGAGGCCCGCCACGGCGTTCCGGACGACCATGTCGCCAGGGTCGAGAAGGCGCGCCTGCGCCGGGGGCGCGGGCTGGGATGGCTGGGCCTGCTGCTGCTGGCCGCCCTGGTGGCCGCGGTCTGGCGGTCGGACTTCTGGGAGACGCGGCATCTCGGCTGGTGGCCGGCCTTCGCCGGCGCCGAACTGAAGCTGGCCGGCTACGCCTTCGATCTGCCGCTGGCCGCCGGGGTGATCGTCGGGCTGATGATCATCGTCAACATCATCAACCGGGCGCCGCGCCGGGCCTGACCGGTCCGCCCGCGGGGAGCCGCGCCATGTCCGACGCCGAACGCTACGTGCGCCCGCCCAGCGCGGAATCCCTGGGTCAGGCGCCGGGCCGCGGGCGCCTCGCCGGCCGCCGCATCCTGGTGGTCGGCGGCGGCCAGCAGGTGGTCGACGCGGCGACCGACCCGGTCGGCAACGGCCGGGCCATGAGCCGGCTGTTCGCGCGCGAGGGGGCGAGGATCGCCGTGGCCGACCGCAACCTGGACTCCGCCCGGGCGACCGTGGACCTGATCCTCGCCGAGGGCGGCCAGGCCCTTCCGCTCGAGGCCGACATCGGCCGCGAGGCCGACGTCGTGCGCATGGTCGAGGCCGCCGCGCGCGAGCTGGGCGGCCTCGACGGGATGGTCCTCAACGTCGGCATCGGCGTCGGCGGCCTGGGCCTGGGCGCGGTGAAGGCCGAGGAGTGGGACGCCGTGCTGGGCGTCAATCTGCGCGGGCCGATGCTCTGCTGCCGCGAGGCCCTGCCGGTGCTGGCGGAGGGGAGCCCGATCGTCTTCATCTCCTCGATCGCCGGCCTGGTCGCCGGCTCGCGCCTGCCGGCCTACGACGCCTCGAAGGCGGCGCTGGGCGGGCTGATGCGGCACGTGGCGCTGGAGGGCAGCCGCAAGGGCGTGCGGGCCAACATCGTCGCCCCGGGCCTGGTCGACACTCCGCTTGGCCGCCGCGCTGCGCAGGGCCGCCCGAGCCGGGGCACGTCGCCGCAGTTCTTCGGCCGCCAGGCCACCGGCTGGGAAATCGCCTACGCCGCCCTGTTCTTCATGAGCGACGAGAGCGTCTATGTGACGGGGCAGATTCTGGCGGTGGACAGCGGGCTTACGGGGATCAGCTGAATTCCCTCTCCCAGCGGGAGAGGGAAGGGCCCGGCGCGAAGCGACGGGAGGGTGAGGGATCAAAGTGGTCGTCGGGCCCGTCCCTAATCCCTCATCCGGCCTGCTCCGCAGGCCACCTTCTCCCTCCGGGAGAAGGAAGCGGTCTACCCCTGCTCGTACCCCAGCTGTCGGTTCAGCTTTTCCAGCAGCTCGATGGCGGACTCGGCGATCACCGTGCCCGGGGGGAAGATGGCGGCGACGCCGGCGTCCTTGAGGGTCTGCCAGTCCTGGGGCGGGATGACGCCGCCGATGACGGTCATGATGTCCGGCCGTCCGGCCTTGCCGAGCTCGGCGATCAGCTCGGGGGCCAGGGTCAGGTGGCCGGCGGCGAGCGACGAGGCCCCGACGACGTGGACGTCGTTCTCCACCGCCTGGCGGGCCGCCTCGGCGGGGGTCTGGAACAGCGGGCCGATGTCGACGTCGAAGCCAAGGTCGGCGAAGGCGGTGGCGATCACCTTCTGGCCGCGGTCGTGGCCGTCCTGGCCCATTTTGGCGATCAGGATGCGCGGGCGGCGGCCGTCGGCCTGCTCGAAGGCCTCGACCATGGCCCGGGCCCGGGCGACGGCGGTGTCGGATCCGGCTTCGGCCACATAGACTCCCTGGATCGCCTTGATCTCGGCCCTGTGGCGGCCGAAGACCTTTTCGAGAGCATAGCTGATCTCGCCGACGGTGGCGCCGGCGCGGGCGGCGTCGACCGACAGGGCCAAGAGGTTGCCCTCGCCGCGCGCGCCGTCCTCCAGCGCCGCCAGCGTGCGCAGCGTCTCGGCCTCGTTCCGTTCGGCCTTCAGTCGCTTCAGCTTCTCGAGCTGGGCGTTGCGCACGGCGGTGTTGTCGACCTTGAGCACCGGGATGTCGTCGGCGACGTCGGGGCGGTAGCGATTGACGCCGACCACGGTCTGCTTGCCGCTGTCGATGCGGGCCTGGGTGCGGGCGGCGGCCTCCTCGATGCGCAGCTTGGGCAGGCCCTGGTCGATGGCCCGGGCCATGCCGCCGAGCGACTCGACCTCCTCGATGTGCTCCAGCGCGCGGGCCGCCAGATCATGGGTCAGGCGTTCGACGTAGTAGCTGCCGCCCCAGGGATCGGCGACGCGGGTCGTGCCGCTTTCCAGCTGCAGGAACAGCTGGGTGTTGCGGCTGATCCGGGCGGAGAAGTCGGTCGGCAGGGCCAGCGCCTCGTCGAGGCTGTTGGTGTGCAGGCTCTGGGTCTGGCCGTTCACGGCCGCCATGGCCTCGACGCAGGTGCGGGCGACGTTGTTGAACACGTCCTGGGCCGCCAGCGACCATCCGGACGTCTGGCTGTGGGTGCGCAGGGAGAGGGAGCGGCTGTCCTTCGGGGCGAACTCGCGCTTCATCAGCCGCGCCCAGAGCAGGCGGGCGGCGCGCATCTTGGCCACCTCCATGAAGTAGTTCATGCCGATGGCCCAGAAGAAACTCAGGCGCGGCGCGAACTGGTCGACCGTCATCCCGGCGGCGACGCCGGCGCGCACGTATTCGATGCCGTCGGCCAGGGTGTAGGCCAGCTCCAGGTCGGCCGTCGCCCCGGCCTCCTGCATGTGATAGCCGCTGATCGAGATCGAATTGAACTTCGGCATGTTGCGCGAAGTGTATGAAAAGATGTCGGAAATGATCCTCATCGATGGCGCGGGCGGATAGATGTAGGTGTTCCGCACCATGAATTCCTTGAGGATGTCGTTCTGGATCGTGCCGCTGAGCTTTTCCGGCGGCACGCCCTGTTCCTCGGCGGCGACGATGTAGAGGGCCAGCACCGGCAGCACCGCGCCGTTCATGGTCATCGACACGCTCATCCGGTCGAGCGGGATGCCGTCGAACAGGGTGCGCATGTCCAGGATGCTGTCGATGGCGACGCCCGCCATGCCGACATCGCCCTTCACCCGTTCGTGGTCGCTGTCGTAGCCGCGGTGGGTGGCCAGGTCGAAGGCCACCGACAGGCCCATCTGGCCGGCCGCCAGATTGCGGCGATAGAAGGCGTTGGAGTCCTCGGCGGTGGAGAAGCCGGCGTACTGCCGCACCGTCCAGGGGTTGGTGACGTACATGGTGGGGTAGGGGCCGCGGACGAACGGCTCCAGGCCCGGATAGCCGTCCAGGAAGTCCAGCCCGGCGATGTCTTCCGGCCCGTAGGCCGGGGCGACGGGAAGGCCCTCGGGCGTCTCCCAGACGCCGCCGCCCGCCGGCGCGGCGGCGGCTTCCTCGCGGAAGGCGACCTCGGCGAAGTTCGGGAAGCTGGACATGGCTCAGGCCTCCTCGAAGGCGGCGGAGAAGCGGACGCGGGGCATCGGCGGACAGGACGAGTCCGGGCCCGGCAGGTGGACGTCCGGCGCGGCGACCGCGAAGGCGGCGGGGTCTGCGGTCTCGACCTCGGGCGGGCGGTCGTCGGCGTTGGGGAAGGCGGTGACGCCCAGGATCTTGCGGCTCTTGTCGGCGTAGGCGATGACCTGGGTCTCGCTGGAGGCGTTGACCGCCTCGGCGACGACGCCGGTCCGGAGGGCCTCGGCCAGGCCGCCCGCCGCCTCGATGGCCTGGAACCCGCCCCAGGCGGCGGCGGCGAGCTGGTCGGTCAGGGTGTCGAGGTACCAGGCCCCGCCCGCGGGATCGGCGACGCGGCCCAGGTGGCTCTCTTCCATCAACACCAGCTGGGTGTTGCGCGCCTGGCGTCGGGCGAAGGCGGTCGGCAGGCCGAGCGCGTCGGTGAAGGCGCCCAGCACGACCGCATCGGCGCCGCCGACCGCGCCGGCGAAGCCGGCGGCGGTCAGCCGCAGCAGGTTGGTCCAGGCGTCGGCGCGGGTCAGCATGCGGCGCGAGGCGCGGGCCTCGAACCGGGCGGGGGCGTCCACGCCGCAGGTTTGCGTGATCCGGGCCCAGATGGCGCGGGCGGCGCGGACCTTGGCGACGCCCGTGAAGTACTCGCCGTCCAGGCTGACGCCCAGGACGATGCGGCCGAACGCCTCCCTCATGGTCAGCCCGGCGCGCACCAGGGCGCGGGCGTAGGCGAGGGCCGCGGCGGCCATGACCGCCAGTTCATCGGTGTTGGAGCCCCCGGCCTCATGGGCGAAGCGGCCGCTGGCCAGCATCAGGCTGGCCTTCGGATAGACGCCCGCCAGCCGCGCCCCGACGGTCGCCGCCGACACCAGATGGCTCTCGATCGGTCCGGGCGAGGCGCCGGCGGTCGCAAAGGCCGAGAGCGGGTCCATGTGCAGGGCGAGGCGGGCTTCCGGTCCGCGCTTGGCCAGGGCGCCCAGCCAGTCCGCCGCCCGCGGGCCCAGGAAGCCGGCGTCCAGGGCCACGGGCGCCAGGTCCAGCAGCACGCCCTCCAGCGCCCGGGCCAGGCCCGCCTGGTCGCCGATCGCCACGCCGTCGGCGCCGGTCGGGTCGATCGTCAGCAGCGCCGAGGCCGCGCCATTCTCCAGGTCGTCCAGGATCTCGGCGTTGGCCCGGGCGGGGTCGGGATGCCGCGTCGCGCAGCGCGCGTCCCAGGGGCGGGCCGGATCGCGCGGCGCCAGGTTCCGGAAGACCGCCGGCGCGTCGGTGTAGAGCGGCTCGATGGCGACGCCGTCCGGCGTCCTCGTCACCAGCGCGTCCTCGAAACGGTCGCCCTTCAGGGTCTTCTCGACCAGGGCCAGCCAGGTCTCGCGGGACGGCGCCGGAAAATCGTCGGCCAGCGGCAGAATGGTCGATGGCACGCCTGGCCCCTCCACGGTTGCGTTGCAGCAAACTCGGCGAGGGTCATGCGCTTCCGCCGCCGCTTGCGTCAAGAACGGGCTTGCGAAACTCGAACAACCGTTTTATTTACATTGTATACGTATAGCCGGAGTCGACCATGGCCCTGCCGCCGATCCTGCAAGACCGCCTGCGCCTGCCGGTGATCGCCTCGCCGCTGTTCATCATCTCCAATCCGGATCTGGTGATCGCCCAGTGCAAGGCGGGGATCGTCGGCTCCTTCCCCTCGCTGAACGCCCGGCCGGTCAGCCAGCTCGACGAATGGCTCGACCGGATCACCAGCGAACTGGCCGCCTGGGACAAGGCCAACCCGGACCTGCCCTCGGCTCCCTTCGCCGTGAACCAGATCGTCCACAAGACCAACAACCGGCTCGAGGAGGACATCGCGCTGTGCGGCAAGTACCGCGTGCCGATCGTCATCACCTCCCTGGGCGCGCGCGAGGACGTGAACCAGGCGGTGCATGGCTGGGGCGGGATCACCCTGCACGACGTCATCAACGACCGCTTCGCCCGCAAGGCGGTGGAGAAGGGCGCCGACGGCCTCATCCCGGTGGCGGCGGGCGCCGGGGGCCATGCCGGCGGTCTTTCGCCCTTCGCGCTGATCCAGGAGCTGCGAGCCTGGTTCGACGGGCCGGTGGCGCTCTCGGGCTCGATCGCCAGCGGCGGCGCCATCCTGGCGGCCCAGGCGATGGGCGCGGACCTGGCCTACATCGGCTCGGCCTTCATCGCCACGCACGAGGCCAACGCCGTGCAGGGCTACAAGGACATGATCGTCGAGCATGGCGGCGAGGACATCGTCTACACCAACCTCTTCACCGGCGTGCACGGCAACTATCTGCGGCCCTCGATCGTGCGGGCGGGCCTCGATCCCGACAACCTGCCGGTCAGCGATCCCTCGAAGATGAATTTCGGCTCCGGCGGCAACCAGGAGGCCAAGGCCTGGCGCGACATCTGGGGCTGCGGCCAGGGGATCGGCGCCGTCAAGGCGGTGCTGGGCGCCGGCGAGATGGTGGCCAGGCTGGCGCAGGAATACGAGGCCGCCAAGGCCGCTCTCGCCGTCAAGACGGCGCTGACCAGCGGCGCAAGGCTGGCCTTCGCCGCCGAATAGGGCGGAGAAACCTGAACATCGTCAGAGACCTGCGCCCGGCGTTTCCCCCGATCCGCCGGGCGCCTTTTCATTCTCCGCCGCCCCGGGCCGCGGGCTCCGATCCTTTGTCGCAAAGCGCGAGAAGGAGCCGCCGCCCGTGTCAGACGACGCCACCCCCCGCCTGGGCCTGCCCTATGTGGCCGCCGGCCAGGCCCAG
This sequence comes from Pseudomonadota bacterium, assembly GCA_049323695.1. Lineage (GTDB taxonomy): Bacteria > Pseudomonadota > Alphaproteobacteria > Caulobacterales > Caulobacteraceae > Caulobacter. The sequence goes on along the minus strand of JBMOOF010000002.1, from coordinate 22,740 downwards.
AAGCATGTCACCGTCAATGAGGCGTTCGCCCGTCTCGACGGGCTGGTGCAGACCGCCGTGGTCAGTCGCACCACGGCCGCGGAGCCGGCCGCGCCCGACGAGGGCGACCTCTTCATCCTGCCGGCCGACCCGACGGGCGTGACCTGGGGCGGTCGCGCCGAGGGCGACCTGATGCGCTTCGAGGCCGGCGGCTGGACGTCGGTCGAGCCGTCTCCGGGCCACCTGGTCTGGATTCTCGACGAAGGCCGCGCGTTCGTGTTCGACGGCGACTGGACGCCGCTGACGCAGTCGCTGGATTTCGAGTCGCTGATCGCGGCCGTCTCGCCCGGCGGCGCGCGCATCCGCTTTTCGATCCGCGAGGAAGACCTGGCGCTTTCCGGCGCCGCCTGCGCCACGGCCATGGTCGTTCCGGAGCGGTCGATCCTGCTGGGCGTCGCCACACGGACCTTGGCGACGGTGACCGGCGCGGGCGCCTACGACTGCGGGATCTCCGGAGAAGCCTCCAAGTTCGGCGGCTCCCTGGGCGTCGCGGCGGGGTCGACCAACATCGGCGTCATCGGGCCGACGGCCTTCTACGCCGACACGCCCGTCCTGCTCACCGGCGTGGGCGGCGACTTCACCGGCGGGACCGTGCGGGTCTCGGCCTACCTGATCCAGTTCGACGCGCCGGGAGCCTGACGCCGATGACCATGGACGTGATCGCCGCCGCGGGCGGCGGACTGGCCGGCGGCGCGCTGGGCGCGGCCTTCGGCGCCCTGGGCTCGATCCTCAATCGCGGCCTGGCGATCTTCGAGACGCGGGAACGGCGCAAGGACCGCCAGCTGGAGATGGTCCACGAGAAGGACCGGTGGGCCCATGAGCTGCGCCTGGCCGGAGAGGCCAGGGCCGGGCGGGCCGAGGACGCCCGCCAGGCCCTGGCTCTGGCCGACGCCGAGGGCTCGTGGAAGGGCCTGAACGCGTCACTGAACGCCGAGGCCGTCGTCGGCGACAGCTGGCCCTGGGTCGCAGCCGTGCGCGCGCTGACGCGGCCGGCGCTGACGCTGCTGCTGTGGGTGCTGTTCGCGATCCTGTTCATCGCCGCCGCGGCCGGCGCGCTGGAGACCGGGACGGCGGCCGGCGTGGTGCGGACGGCGGTCGAGACGATCGCCTTTTCCGCCTCGACGGCGCTGGCCTGGTGGTTCGGCGACCGGGCGCCGCGGCGGGCATGACCCCGCGGGGGGGCTTCGCGTCGGTTCGGGGGCCGATGGTCGACGCCGGAGGCCCGCCGATCAGCCGAACAGCTCGGGGCGCCGGATCCGCAGGGTCTGGACCAGCACCCGGGTCTTGGCGTCGCTGACGCCGCTGTCCACCATGGCCCACAGGTCGACAAGCGGCACCTCGACGACGGTGATGTGTTCGTTCTCGCTCGCCAGGCCGCCGCCCGCGCCCGTGCGGTTGGCGTCGTCGTAGGCGGCGAGGAAAAGGTCGGCGCGCTCGGTCGAGACCCCGGGCGTCGCGAACACCGCCCCGGCGGGTTCGAGCGCCTCGACCGAAAGGCCGGCCTCTTCCATCAGTTCGCGCAACGCGGTCTGGGCGGCGGTCTCGCCGGGATCGATCATGCCCGCCGGCGCCTCCAGCAGGTCGTCGGCCCCGGCGTAGCGCAGGGCGGCCCTGGGCATGGTCACCAGCAATGCCATCCGCGTCCGCGGATTGTAGGGCAGCACCATCGCCGCGCGGCCGTGATCCTCGACGTAACGCTCGAAGGTCCCGCCGTCCGGCCCGGTCATGGTCACGAGGTGCAGGCGCAGCCAGCCCTCGTGCAGGGTCCGGACCGACATGTCCGCGGGCGGAAGCCCGCCATCCTTCCTGGGATTGCTCATCGCCTCCTCGACCCCGTTCGGGGGATGGTGCCGCCGGGCAGGATTGAACTGCCGACCTCAGCCTTACCAAGGATGCGCTCTACCACTGAGCTACGGCGGCGAAAGGCGAGGCGCGCCTGATAGCGAAAGCTTGGCGGCAGGGGAAGCCCCAATTCGGCTTGACGGAGGCCGATGGGGCGCCGCAGGTCCCGGGTCATGGAAAAACCGCCCGAAAAACCGGACGCGGAAAAGGCCGGCCGCGAGGCCAGGCTGGCGCAGGCCCTGCGCGCCAACCTTCGCCGGCGCAAGGCGACGCGGAAGGCGGGCGACGGAATCTCCACGAAAAATCCTCAAGATTTAGCCGGCTGAGGCGGCTATCCGGGAAGCGAGAGACTTGCGCGGGGGCTTGCGCCCGCTAGAACCCCGCCCTCACATGTGTTCCGCCGTCGACGCCATCGGGCGTCCGGCGCTTCGAGGGCCCTGAATGGACCGGATCGCCATCGTCGGCGGCGCGCCCCTGCACGGAGCAATCCCGATCAGCGGCGCCAAGAACTCAGCCATCAAGCTGATGGTCGCCTCGTTGCTCACGGATGAGCCGCTGCGGCTGACCAACATGCCCCGGCTGGCCGACACCCGCTTCCTGGGCACGCTCCTCACCCGGCTGGGCGCCCTGGTCGAGGAGCGCGTCGGCGACGCCGGGCAGGAGACCATCCTGCACACGCCCGAGATCATCACCTCGTTCGCGCCCTACGACCTGGTCCGTCAGATGCGGGCCAGCTTCAACGTGCTCGGGCCGCTGATCGCCCGGACCGGCCACGCCAAGGTCAGCCTGCCGGGCGGCTGCGCCATCGGCGGGCGGCCGGTCGACCTTCACCTGAAGGCGCTTGAGGCGCTGGGCGCGCAGATCGATCTGCACGAAGGCTACGTCTACGCCCAGGCGGCGCGGGGCCTGAAGGGCGCCGAGATCGAGTTTCCGATCGTGTCCGTCGGCGCGACCGAGCATGCGATGCTCGCCGCCGTCCTGGCCAGGGGCGTCACCGTGCTCGCCAACGCCGCTTGCGAGCCCGAGATCGCCGACCTCGCCGACTGCCTCAACAAGATGGGCGCGAAGGTGGAAGGGGCGGGGACGCCGACCATCACCATCACCGGCGTCGCCAGACTTTCCGGCGCGACCCACGCGGTGATCACCGACCGCATCGAGGCGGGCACCTATGCGGTCGCGGCCGCCATGGCCGGGGGCGAGGTTCGTCTGACCAACACCCGCGCCGACCTGATCGAAGCCCTGCTGGTCAAGATCGAGGAGACGGGCGCCGAAGTGGAGCGCACCAACGACGGCGTGGTCATCCGGCGGAACGGCGCGGCGCTCAAGGCCGTGAACGTCGAGACGGCGCCCTATCCGGGATTCGCCACCGATCTCCAGGCGCAGTTCATGGCGCTCATGACTCTGGCCGACGGCGAGAGCGTGTTCAAGGAGACCATCTTCGAGAACCGGTTCATGCACGCGGCCGAACTCATCCGCATGGGGGCCGACATCACTGTCTCGGGCGGCGAGGCGCGGGTCCGCGGGGTCGACATGCTGGAAGGCGCCCAGGTCATGGCCACCGACCTGCGGGCCTCGGTCGGGCTGGTCATCGCCGGACTGGCGGCGCGGGGCGAGACCGTGGTCAGCCGGGTCTACCATCTCGACCGCGGCTTCGAGCGGCTGGAGGAGAAGCTCGGCGCCTGCGGGGCGAACGTCCGTCGCATCAAGGGCGAAGGCCCGGCGGAGAGCGAGGACTAGGGTCGTGAGCGCGCCCGCACCGCTGCGCCTGCTGGCCGAGGACGCCGAGGATCTCGGCGTCATCTCCGCCGCGCTGCAGGACGCCGTGGCGAAGATCGGCGACATCGCGTTCGACGCCAGGGCGCGCCGCCTGACCATCGCCTTCAACCGCTATCGCTGGGAGGCCGGCGGCGGCGAGCGCCTCCGCGCCGGCCTGCAGCTGGGCGGCGTGCTCGGCGTGAAGAGCCGCAGGCTGCGCCGGGACGCCAGGAACGCGGTGGTGAACCTGCTGAGTCTGACCTTCGAACCGGGCGAGGCGCCGGGCGGGGCGGTGGTCTTCACCTTCGCCGGCGGCGGCGACCTGCGGGTCGAGGTGGAATGCCTGGACGCGGTGCTGGCCGACGTCTCCCAGGCCTGGCCGACCCGGCGGACGCCGACGCACGGGGACTGACGCGTCGGTGGCGGGCCGTGGTCGATCCCAGGGCCGCCCGGCCGTCCGCCTTGGACCGAGCCATGGATGAGATCGCCTGGCCCCCTGCAAGGATGCCCAGCCGGTCCAGGCGGCGCTACTTGGCCTCCGCGTCCCCGTCCGGTTCCTGGTCCTCGTGGTCGATCTGAAATTTCAGATAGAGCCCATAGCCGCCGAACGTAACGAGGATGATGAGGCCTACGATCAGGGCGCTTTCGGAAAAGCTCATGGCTTCTCTCCTTCGGGAGCAAGATACGCCGCAAGGCCATGAAGGGCTATCGCCGCGGCGACCATCACCAGATTGGCCGTCCTCAATCCGCTTGCCTTCAGGACAGGATCGATGAGCGCCGATCCCATCATGGCATACGCATAGGTGGTCATATTGGCGGTAAGGAGCTTCACCCGCTCTCGCCGTTGCCGCTTTCGCTCCTTGCCGACCAATTTCGCGGGCATCGTGGCAAGATACAACTATAGATAAGGCCCATCAACCGAAATCGCTTGCGTTCCGCGGCGCGGCAAGCATCTAGCCGCCTCATGCGCCGCTTCCGTTTCAGCGATCCGGGGTTCGACCAGGCGTTCAGGGCCTTCCTGAACGAGCGCCGGGGCTCGCCCGCCGACGTCGACGCCGTCGTGGCCGGAGTGCTTGAGGGCGTTCGGGCCGGCGGACTGGAAGCGGTGCTCGACTACACCCGCCGCTTCGATCGCGTCGACCTGACCGAAGCCACGGCGAGGGTCGCCGCCGAAGAGATCGCGGCGGGCGTCGCGGCCTGCCCCGCGCCGGTGCGCGAGGCGATCGCCTTCGCCGCCGGCCGCATCCGCGCCTACCACGCGCGGCAGAAGCCCGCCGACCAGCGCTGGACCGACGAGGCGGGTGTCGAGCTCGGCTGGCGTTGGACGCCCCTGGAGTCGGTGGGCGTCTATGTTCCGGGCGGACGGGCCGCCTATCCCTCCACCGTCCTGATGAACGCCGTGCCCGCCGCCGTGGCCGGCGTCGGCCGCATCGCCATGGCCACGCCGCCCGGCAAGCTGGAGCCCGCCGTGCTGGCCGCCGCCGCCGAGGCCGGCGTCTCCGAGATCTGGCGCATCGGCGGGGCCCAGGCGGTCGCCGCGCTCGCCTACGGCGCCGGGCCGATCGCGCCGGTCGACAAGATCGTCGGCCCGGGCAACGCCTTCGTCACCGCCGCCAAGCGGCGGCTCTACGGCGTCGTGGGCGTCGACGCCCTGGCCGGCCCTTCGGAGATCGTGGTGGTCGCCGACGCCGACAACGATCCCGACTGGATCGCCGCCGACCTGCTGTCCCAGGCCGAGCACGACCCGGCCGCCCAGTCGATCCTGATCACCGACGACGAGGCTTTCGCCGCCCTCGTCGAGGCGGCGATGCAACGGCGTCTGGCCGAGCTCGCCACCGGCGAGGCCGCCGCCGCGTCCTGGCGCGATCACGGGGCGGTCGTCATCGCGCCTCTGGCGGACAGCCCGGCCCTGGTCGACGCCATCGCGCCCGAGCACGTCGAGTTCTGCGTCGCCGGGCCGGAAGCCCTGGCCGACCGCGTGCGGCACGCCGGGGCCATCTTCCTCGGCCGCTACACGCCCGAGGCCGTCGGCGACTACGTGGCGGGCTCCAACCACGTGCTGCCGACCAGCCGGGCGGCGCGATTCCAGTCCGGCCTGTCGGTCTTCGACTTCCTAAAGCGCACCTCGATCATCAAGGCGAACGCCGCCGCCTTCGCCCGCCTGGGTCCCCATACCGTCGCCCTCGCCGAGGCCGAGGGCCTGCCCGCCCACGCCCTGTCGGCGGCGATCCGGTTGGGCGCATGATGGGCGCCCGTCGACTCGGCCGCCCGCTCAGGATGACGTAACCAGAACCCCGTCATGGTGGGCGGCAAGTCTCCGGAGGCGATCCGGGGATCGAACCAGGAACCACGCTCAGAGATCAATGTCCGAAGACCGCGCCCTTCACCGCCTGACGCAGATCGAGATCGACGAGGACTCTCTCGGCGCCGCCTCGCGCGATCAGGAGCAGGAACGGCAGATCGCCATCTTCGACCTGATCGAGGAGAACTACTTCCGGCCCGAAGGCGCGGCCGGCGGCCCCTACGATCTGAAGATCGCCCTCGTCGAGAACCGGCTGGCCCTGCACATCACCGGCCCCGGCTTCGATCAGACCCATCTCCTGTCCCTGTCGCCCTTCCGGGGGGTGATCCGCGACTACTTCATGATCTGCGAGAGCTATTATCAGGCGATCCGCAACGCGACGCCGGCCCAGATCGAGGCGCTCGACATGGGGCGGCGCGGCCTGCACAACGACGGCTCCTCGCTGCTGCAGGCCCGCCTCGAAGGCAAGGTGAAGACCGATCTCGACACGGCGCGGCGGCTGTTCACCCTGATCTGCGCCCTGCACTGGCGGGGCTGACGGGTGCAGGGGCTCCCCGGGGCGGTGCTGTTCGCCTGCAACTTCAACCGGGTGCGCTCGCCGATGGCCGAGGCGCTGATGAAGATGCTCCACGGCGACCGGGTCTTCGTCGACAGCGTCGGCCTCAAGCGCGAGGCGGGCGAGACCGAGGTCGACCCATTCGCGGTGGCGGTCATCGACGAGATCGGCGGCGACCTCGCCGGATTCCGGCCCAAGACCTTCGACGACCTGGAGGACGGCTCGTTCGATCTCGTCGTCTCCCTCACGCCCGAGGCGCAGCACCGGGCGGTTGAGCTGGCGCGGGGCCGGGCGGTGGACATCGAATACTGGCCGACCCTCGATCCGACCCTGGCCGAGGGCTCGCGCGAGCAGCGGCTGGACGCCTATCGCCAGGTGCGCGACGAGCTGGTCCGGCGCATCCGCGCGCGCTTCGGAAGGGCGTCGACGTTTGGGGGGTAGGCGCGCTATACTGTCGACTCTGGAGCCGCGGCTCGCGACCCGAAAAGTTCGGCGCGGGCCGTTTTGCTTATTGACCCATTCGAGAGGCCGTATGGCGAAAGAAGAACTTCTGGAGTTTCCCGGCACGGTTTCCGAACTGCTGCCCAACGCCACCTTCCGCGTGAAGCTGGAGAACGATCACGAGATCATCGCCCATACCGCGGGCAAGATGCGCAAGAACCGCATCCGCGTGCTGGCCGGCGACAAGGTGCTGGTCGAAATGACGCCCTACGACCTGACCAAGGGGCGCATCACCTACCGCTTCAAGTGAGTCATGGACAAAGGCCCCTGGTCCTGGCCAGCGCCAGCCCCAGACGCCTCGAACTTCTGCGACAGGTCGGGATCGAGCCCGACCAGGTCGACCCCGCCGACATCGACGAGACTCCGCGGCCCGGCGAAACGCCGCGCGCCCTCGCCGGACGACTGGCGCGCGAAAAGGCCGCCGCCGTCGCCGCGCGCCATCCGGACGCCTTCGTGCTGGGCGCCGACACCCTGGTGGCCGTCGGCCGGCGCATCCTGAACAAGCCCGAGGACGAAGCCGAGGCCCGCCGGATGCTGGCCCTCCTGTCCGGTCGCGCCCACCGGGTGCTGACCGGCGTCGCCGTGGCCGCGCCCGGCGGCCGCTCCGCGCGACGGGTCGTCGAGACCCGGGTGCGCTTCAAGCGCCTTTCGGACGCCGAGGTCGAGGCCTTCATCGCCGCCGGCGACTGGCGGGACGCGGCCGGCGCCTACAAGATCCACCAGAGGGCCGGCGCGTTCGCCGTCGAGCTGCAGGGCAGCTTCTCGGCCGTCGTCGGCCTGCCCCTCTACGAGTCCGTCGCCCTGCTCGAGGGGCTGGGTTGGCGCCGATGAGCGACCGCGGCCTCTACCTCGACCGGGGGATCGGCGAGACGCGCGGCGTGGCGGTCGTCGACGGCCGTCCGGCCTGGCTGTTCGTCCGCCGCGACGACGAGCCGGCGGCCCTGCGGCTGGGCGCGCGCAGCGTGGCCCGCGTCAGGGCCGTGGAGAAGGCGTTCCAGGCCGCCTTCCTCGACCTTCCGGACGGGACCGAGGCCCTGCTGCCGCTGCATGCCGACGCGACGCCGCCGGTGCGCGGCGCGGCCGTCGAGGTCGAGGTGCGCGGCGAGCCCCGCCAGGACAAGCTGGCCGTGGCCCGCCTGCTGGGCCCGGCCGAGGGCGCGCCCCGGCTGCTGGCCGAGGGACCGACGGTCGAGGACGACCTGCGCCGGGTCGGAGGGGCGGGGGCCCTCGTCGAGGGCGAGGCCGCCCGCGACGTCGCCGACGCGGCCGAGGCCGAGGCCCTGGAGACCGTCCATCCGCTGCCGGGCGGCGGCTCGATCGCCATCGAACCGACGCGGGCCCTGGTCGCCGTCGACGTCGATCTCGGCGGCCGCGGGGGAACCGATTCCAAGCGCGCCGCCCGGGCGGCCAATCTCGCGGCGCTCGCCGAGGGGGCCCGGCTGCTTCGCCTCAAGGGCCTGGGCGGTCTGGTGATCTTCGACCTCGTCGGGCGCGGCCACGACGGCAAGGCGCTGCTGGCGGCGGCGCGGGCGGCCTTCGCCCAGGACAATCCCGGCGTGGCCATCGACCAGGTCAGCCGGTTCGGAACCCTGATGCTGACCGTGCCGCGCCGGCGCCGGTCGGCGCTCGACCGGCTGCTCGACGAGACGGGGCGGCTGACCGCGGGCTCGGCCGCCCTCCGCCTGGCGCGGGCGCTCGAGCGGGAAGGGCGCTCGGCCCCGGGCGCGCGGCTGGCGGCGGCCTGCGCGCCGGCGACGGCGCGCGCCTTCGAAGCCCTGCGGCCTGACGTCGCGGACCGCCTCGGTCCCCGGTTCGTCGTCGAGGCGCGCCCGGATTGGCCCGTCGACCGGGTCGAGGCGCGCGCCCTTTGACCCGCGCCTGTCCCCGATGCGGCAAGCCGACCGACCCGAAATATCGGCCCTTCTGCTCGAAACGCTGCGCCGACGTCGACCTGCAGCGCTGGCTGGCGGGGGCCTACGCCATCCCCGCCGTCGAGGACGAGGACGGTCCGGACGGACCCGTCCCGGAATAGCCGAAACCCTGCTGGACTTGCCGCGGCGGCTCTTCTATAGACGCGGCTCCCGCGAGGGCGGGGTGCCCGTCGGGCCGTTCGCCTGGGTAGCTCAGTTGGTAGAGCAGCGGATTGAAAATCCGCGTGTCGGTGGTTCGAATCCGCCCCCAGGCACCATCCCCCGCATCGGCCCGCGCACGGGGCCGTTCGCCTCTCGCGGGCAGTCCCCGAAAAAGACTCTCGTTCGACCAGTCTTGCTGCGATGCAGCATGAGATTTCTCCATGTAGGGGAAAAACTGCCGTTCCTCCCTGATATTCAGTTTGTGCATTGCAAAAAGCGCATGCCGACCCTTGAAATTGGGCAACATATTCACCCTGCAAACACCCTTGACGTTGCGAATAGGGGTTGCCAAAGGGCCACTGCGCCAAGTCTAACTTGGCCGATCGTCCCGATGGTTCCCGGACCGTCGGGCCGTCTTGCGCCTTCGAAACGCCATCCCTGGCCCGCAAATAGTTCAGGGTATGCGTTGCGGGTCGGTGCAGCGACAGCGGTTTTCCGGCGTTAGAGTCGCAAGGCTCGGGCGACGGTAGTGTTTCAGAGTAGGGTGGAGACGCTCTCGCGTGACGACCCTCGGTCCAAACTAGCTAGACCAACCAGGAACTGGCGAAAGATGCTCGACAACAAACGAATGACCCCCATCATCGCGATCCTCGGCGCCGCGGCGCTGATGATGAGCGCTCCGGCCTTCGCGCAGGACGCCGCCGCGCCCGCCGCCGATGCGGCCGCCACCGCCCCGGCCGCTACGGACGCCGCCGCGGCCCCGGCCGAAACCGCCGCCCCGGCGCCCGCCGAGGAGCCGGAAGCCGCGGCTCCCGCCAAGAAGGAAGGCCGCATCACCCCGGTTTCCATGTTCATGGAAGCCAAGCCCGTCGTGCAGTTCGTCATGGCCGGCCTGATGCTGGCCTCGATCTTCTCGTGGACCCTGCTGATCACCAAGCTGATGGAATTCGGTTCGCTGAACCGCAAGTCCGACCGCTTCGTGGAAGCCTTCCGCGGCGCCAAGTCGGTGGCCGACATCGGCCGTCTGGCCCTGTCGGACGAGTTCGAAGGCAACCCGCTGGCCGACATGGCCGCCGCGGCCGCCTCTGAAATCGAACTGTCGCGCCAGGCCGGCCTGGCCGTCGCCGGCGCCCACCGCGACACCACCATCATGCGCGCCCAGACCGCCGTGTCGGCCGTGCAGTCGTCGCTCTCCAAGCGTCTGTCGAGCGGGATGCAGTTCCTGGCCTCGGTCGGTTCGTCGGGTCCGTTCATCGGCCTGTTCGGCACCGTCTACGGGATCATGAACTCCTTCATCGGCATCGCCGAATCGAACACGACCAACCTGGCCGTCGTGGCCCCCGGCATCGCCGAGGCCCTGCTCGCCACCGGCATCGGTCTGTTCGCCGCCATCCCCGCCGTGATTTTCTACAACTACTTCCAGACGCGGATCTCCGCGTTCGGCACGCGGTCGGACGGCTTCAACGCCGAGCTGATGAACACCATCTCGCGGCAGCTCGACAAAGGGGCTTAATCACAGATGGCCGCCAAACTCTCGGGTTCCGGCGGCGGCGATAGGTACCACGTAGAACAGAACAGCGAGATCAACGTCACACCGTTCGTGGACGTGATGTTGGTCCTCCTGATCATCTTCATGGTGGCGGCGCCGCTGGCCACGGTCTCGATCGAGGTGAAGCTGCCCACAGCGGTGGCCAAACCCCGACCGAACCCGCCGACGCCGATCTACATTTCGATCCAGCCGGGCGGTCGTGTCTACATCGGTGACAACCCCACCGATCTGGCCACGATGGGCGACGATCTCCGGACCCAGATCCGGAGGCGCGACCCCTCCCGCGAGCGGATCTTCATCCGCGCCGACAGGCAGGTTCGTTACGGCGACTTCATGCAGGTGATGAACACGTTGCAGGACAATGGCTTCTACAGCGTGGCTCTCATCGGCCAGGACAACAGCCAGCCAGGCGCAGGTGGTTGATCATGGCAGAGCATGAAGAGATCCCCCACCGGGTGCACAACCCCTTCGACGTTCCGGTGCAGAAGAGCCGGGGCGGGTTCTGGCTCGGCCTCGCGTTCGCCCTGGCCCTGAACGCCGGTCTGGTGTTCTGGGTGGCGCACACGAAGTTCACCATCAAGGAGAAGATCTTCGACGACGAGAAGATCGACACCGAGCTGGTGAAGCCGCCGCCGCCGCCGCCTCCGCCGCCGCCGCCGCCGCCGCCGACGGACAAGCCGCCGCCGCCGGCCAAGCTGCAGCCGCGTCCGCCGGTGACGCCGCCGCCGGACGTCGCGCCGCCGCCGCCGCTGCAGGTGCCGCCGGTCGAGAAGAAGGACCGCGTCGAAACCACGCAACCGCCCGTGGTCGCGCCGACGGCGCCGCCGCCCCAGAAGGCTTCGGTCATCACCCGGCCCGACTGGGCCAGGCGGCCGAGCGGCGACGACATCGCCCGCTACTATCCGGACCGCGCCCAGCGGCTGGAAAAGGAGGGGACGGCGTCGATCACCTGCCGGGTGAAGGCCAACGGCACGCTGGAGGCCTGTTCCGTGATTTCGGAAAGCCCGCCGGACCTCGGCTTCGGCGACGCCGCCCTCAAGCTGTCGCGCCTCTTCAGGATGCGCCCGCAGACGAAGGACGGCACGCCGGTCGACGGCGCCTCGGTGACCATTCCGCTGGTCTTCCGACTGCCGGAATAAGGTTCGCCGCAACCAGGACGACGGGCGCCCCGGAGGGAGACCTCCGGGGCGTTCCCGTTTTCGGCGCCCGTTTCCGCGCCGGCGCAGGCCGCGCTTGATCGGATGGACCCTTGCGACTAAACCCGTCCCCTCGCGAAAGCGCGCCGCCTTAGCTCAGTTGGTTAGAGCGCCAGATTGTGGCTCTGGAGGTCCCCCGTTCGATCCGGGGAGGCGGTACCATCGCACGACGCCCAGTGGCAGGGCCCGGCCCGCCTGTCCGGCGCGTCTCGTGCGCCGGGCTCCCCGGGGAATCCCGGATTCGGTTGAAGCGGGCGCAATCAGGAAATCCGCCACGCCGCCCGCTGGCTGCCGATCGTGGCGCCGGGCGCAGCCTTGGCGCCGCGATCGTCCAGGCGATAAGCCGGCCCGGAACCGAGCATGCGGCATCCGGCGCGCCGGCGGCCCGCGCCCCTGGTTCGAGGGCGAGAGCATCGGTCGGTGAGAGGAAGGCCGCGGCCGCTCCCTCAGCGAGTCCCGGCGACTTGGTTCGCCGGACTTGCGAGGATGGCCAGCACCGGGAAATGGTCGGAGGGATAGCGCCCGTCCCGGCTGGTCGTGATCGTTCGCGTTTCCCGGGGCTCGAATCCGCGGGTCAGGATCCAGTCGATCCGACGTTCAGGCTCGCCGGTGAACCCGTGAAACGTCCCGTCCGGACCCTTCGCGACGGGGGCGGCGGTCCTGGCGTCCACCAGTGACGCGGACAGGGTGGCGTAGGCGCCGCCCTGCGGCGCGGCATTGAAGTCGCCCAGCAGGACGACCGGCCGCCCAGCGGGCAGGCCCTCGATCCAGCCTGCGATGAGCGCCGCGCCCTTGCAACGGGCCTCCTCGTCTTCGGGTCGGTAGGGAAGGTGGGTGTTCAACACGTGGAACAGCCCGCCAGTCGCCTTGTCCTCGAACAACCCCCATGTGGCGCTGCGCGGGTAGAGGTGGCCCCAGGTGATGCTTCCGGGAACGTTTGGCGTGTCGGACAGCCCGAAGTTTCCCATGTCGATCAACCGCAGTCGGTCTCGCCGGTAGAAGATCCCCATGTGCTCGTCGGCGTGACCGCCCCGGCGATCCTGTCCGAACCAGGCATATCCCGGCAGGTGTTCGATCATATAGTCGCCCTGCAGCCGGTAGAGTTCCTGCGCTCCGATGATGTCGGGACGGGCCCGGGCGAGGACCTCGACCAGCAGGTCGCGCCGCTGCTCCCAGGCGTTGTCACCATCCTGGACGACGGGCAATCGGACATTGAAGGTCATTACTCGCAGAGTCCGTTCGGCCGAACGTGCGACCGGGTCGCCGACGCCGGCCGCCAGGAAGGCCAGAAACGCCGGGATCGAGCGCCTGCTGATTGTCATGTTCGCCGCGCCTCCGCCGTTGGCCACAACCAGTTGGGGCCCGTCGTGGGCGACGGGGCCGACGATCGGCCCGGGCCAATTCGTGAGGGGCTAGCCAAACGGACTGGACGCCGATATGACAACGCTGTCAAGGAGGGGGCGTGTCAGAGACACCGGGATCAACGTTTGGCGGCCAGCGGCAGCACCTGTTCCTCCTAGGAGCCGGGGGGGATCTCGCCTGGCGCATGCTCTACCCGTCGCTCTTCTTCCTTGAGATGGAGGGCCTGCTGCCCGAGGGGCTGCGGCTGACCGGCGTGTCGCGGACACCGGAACCGAGCGAATCGGTGCGCGCCCGCCTCGCCACGACCCTGGCCGGGCACCCAAGGTCCAAGGGGCGTCGCGACGCCGGCGAGGCGCTCGATCGCTTCCTCGCCCGACTGGACTATCTGGCCCTCGACATCACGGACCCGGCGGCCGTGGCCCGGATGGCGACCTTGCTGGCGCCAGGCGCCAGTCCCTTGTTCTACTTCGCGACTTCTCCCTCGCTGTTCGGTCCGGCCTGCCAGGCCCTGAAGGCTGCAGGCCTGGCCGGAGACCGCGCGCGCATCGTGCTGGAAAAGCCGCTCGGCCGTGATCTGGAGAGCTGCCGGGCGATGCACGAGGCTGTCGGCGAGGCGTTCAGCGAACCTCAGATCCTGCGCATCGATCACTATCTGGGAAAGGAGACGGTCCAGAATTTGATCGCCCTGCGTTTCGGCAACGCCCTGTTCGAGCCGCTGTGGAACAACCTCGCCATCGACCATGTCCAGATCACGATCGCAGAGACCCAGGCGGTCGGTGACCGCTGGCCCTACTACGACGAGTACGGGGCTCTGCGGGACATGCTCCAGAACCACCTCCTGCAACTGCTCTGCCTGGTGGCCATGGAGCCGCCGGCGGACCTCGACCCAGCGGCGGTGCGGGCCGAGAAGGTCAAGGTCCTTCGCTGTCTCCGGTCGATCGGTCGAGAGGGCGTGGCGCGGGACACGGTGCGCGGCCAGTACGTGGCTGGCGTCATCGACGGCCGGCCGGCGCCGGGCTATGTCGAGGAACGCGGGGCCGCGACGGACACGGAGACGTTCGTGGCGATCCGGGCCCATGTCGACAACTGGCGCTGGGCCGGCGTGCCGTTTTATCTGCGCACCGGCAAGAACCTCAGCCAGCGTCGCACGGAAATCGTCATCCAGTTCAAGGGTGTTCCCCATTCGGTCTTCGGTCGCGAAGGCTCGCGGGACCTGACGCCCAACCAGCTGGTCATCAGTCTGCAGCCCGAAGAGGACATCTCGCTGCGGATGATGAACAAGGCGCGCGGTTTGAGCCGGGATGGCATGCGACTTGGGCCCGTCGAGTTGAGCCTTTCCGGGAGCGACGCCCACCAGTCCGACCGGCGCATCGCCTACGAACGGTTGCTGCTTGACGCCCTGGAAGGCAATTCCACGCACTTCGTGGGCCGGGCCGAGGTGGAGCGCGCCTGGGCGTGGGTCGACGGCATCGCCGCCGGATGGGAGGAGGGCGGCGTGCCGCTGCGCACCTATCCGGCGGGATCCTGGGGTCCATCGGCGGCGCATGCCCTGACCGAGCGCGAGGGACGGCACTGGAATGAGTGACGCGCTGCACGCCATTTCCAGCCGCGACCAGATGGCTCGCCTCGTGGCGGCCGAAGTCGCCGATGTGCTGGAGGACGCTGTCGACAGGCACGGGGACGCGGTGCTCATCGGCGCCGGCGGGCGCACGCCGCTGGGCGTCTACCATGCCCTTGCCCGGACGCCGATTTCCTGGCGGAGCGTACGCGTTACGCTGACCGACGAACGCTGGGCCGATCCCCGCTCGCCGGACAGCAATGAACGGATGATCCGCTGCGCGCTGCTTCACGACGCCGCCGCGGCCGCCCGCTTCCTGCCGCTGAAGTCCGATGCAGCCTCGCTCGAGGAGGGCGCTGATCGGGTCGATCGGGCGCTGCAGGCCCTGCGGCGCCCGGCCGACGTGGTTCTGCTGGGCATGGGTGAGGACGGTCATGTCGCCTCCCTGTTCCCGGGAAGCCCGGTCCTGGCGGAAGGCCTAGAGCCCGAGGGCGCCCGGCACTGCGTGGCGGTTCCCGCCGGCGCGCCGCTCCCGGTCCTGCCGCGCATGAGCCTGACCATGTCAGCGCTCGCCGGGGCCGGCCGGATGCTGCTGCTGTTCACCGGGGCAGCGAAACGGCGAACCTACGAACGTGCGCTGGAAGGGGGAGATCCGCGTGAGCTTCCGGTGCGCGCCGTGCTCCGCAATGCGCGCCGACTCCGGGTGGTGTGGGCGCCATGACGTCATCAAGGTTGAACGCGACCGTCGCCGAGGTGACCCGGCGGATTGTCGAGGCCAGCGCCGAGTCGCGGTCGGACTACCTGGCCCGTATGGACGCCGGCCGTGCGCAGGGACCAGGCAGGGCGGGACTCTCCTGCGCCAACTGGGCTCACGCTTTCGCCGCCCTGCCTCCGGGAGATCGCCTGAGGATCCGCAGCTCGCGGGCCGTCAATCTGGGAATCGTGACCGCCTACAACGACATGCTTTCGGCCCATCAGCCGTTCGAGCGCTTTCCGGATATCATCCGCGACGCGGCGCGGGCGGCGGGGGCGACGGCTCAGGTTGCGGGCGGCGTCCCGGCGATGTGCGACGGCGTCACCCAGGGACGGCCGGGCATGGAGCTGAGTCTGTTCTCCAGGGACGTGATCGCCCTGGGCGCGGCCATCGCCCTCAGTCACGACGCCTTCGACGCGGCGATCTGCCTTGGCGTTTGCGACAAGATCACGCCCGGTCTGCTGATCGGCGCCCTCAGCTTCGGGTCGCTGCCGGTGCTGCTGGCGCCGGCAGGGCCGATGAGTTCGGGCCTCTCCAATCCAGAGAAGTCCAGGATCCGGAACCTCCACGCCGAGGGCAAGGTCGGTCGGGAGGAACTGCTTGCAGCCGAGCAAGCGAGCTATCACGGCGCGGGAACCTGCACCTTTTACGGCACCGCCAACTCCAACCAGATGCTGCTGGAGGCGATGGGCCTTCACCTACCAGGCGCCGCCTTCGTCCAACCCGACACGCCGCTTCGCGACGCATTGACGAGAGCGGCGGCGAGGCGGGCCGTGGATCTGGCGCGGGCGGGCGAAGCGCCATTGTGCCGGGTTCTGGATGAACGGGCCATCGTCAACGGGATGATCGCCCTGCTGGCCACCGGCGGTTCGACCAACCACGCCATCCATCTGGTGGCCATCGCCCGGGCGGCGGGAATTCGGATCGGTTGGGACGACCTGGACGCCCTGTCCAGGGTCACGCCGCTGCTGGCGCGGGTCTATCCGAACGGCGTGGGTGACGTGAACCACTTCCAGGCGGCGGGCGGCGTGGCGTTCGTCCTCCGCGAACTCCTGGATGCCGGCCTGATGCACGATGACGTCGTTACGGTCGCTGGCCGGGGGCTGCGTCGATACGCCATGGAGCCGGCGCTCGACGCCAAGGGCGGTCTGACGTGGCGCGAGCCGCCCGCCGTGACCCTGGATCCCGCGATTCTGCGCCCGGCCAGCGACCCGTTCGCCGACGAAGGCGGCCTGCGCCTGGTGACAGGCGGGCTCGGCCGAGGCGTGGTCAAGTTAGCCGCGGTCGCCCCGCAACACCGTGTGGTCGAAGCCCCGGCCGTGGTGTTCGACGACCAGGATGATTTCCTCGCCGCCTTTCAGCGCGGCGAACTCGATCGGGACTTCGTGGCGGTGTTGCGGTTCCAGGGGCCGGCGGCCAACGGCATGCCGGAACTTCACAGTCTGACGCCCGCGTTGAGCGTCCTGCAGGATCGTGGTCGACGGGTCGCCCTCGTCACGGACGGTCGCATGTCGGGGGCCTCGGGCAAGGTGCCGGCGGCGATCCACATCAGTCCGGAAGCCGCGGCGGGCGGCGCGCTGTCCCGCCTCGTCGATGGTGACAAAATACGTCTGGACTGCGAGCGGGGAGTGCTGGAGGTGATGATGGATGAAGCCGTCCTCATGGGTCGATCGCCCGCAAGACCACCCACCCAGGCCGCCGGCTTCGGCCGTGAATTGTTCGCCGCCTTCCGCGGCGTCGTGTCCTCTGCGGAGGCTGGCGCATCGGTGCTGTTCGGATGAACGGTTACGTCCACCCCGATCTGCGCTGGGCGGTCGTCGGCGACATCGGCGGGACCAATGCACGCTTCGGCCTGGTCGATCTGGCCGCCGACCGGCTAGAGGTCTCACGGGCCAGGGGATTCAAGGTCAGCGACTTCGTGAGGGCGACCGACGCCCTTACGGCTTATCTGGCTGAGAACGGCCTGACGACGCGCCTTTCCGGCGCCGCGATGGCCGTTGCCGGCCCGGTCGAGAACGGCGCCATTCGCCTGACGAACTCTCACTGGACCCTATCCGAGGCAGAGCTGCTTCAACTTGGTTTCGGATCGGCGAGGCTGCTCAACGACTACGCCGCGCTCGCCCTGTCGACACCGTTGCTGGACGACGCCGATGTCCGGGTGCTGGGACCGAGGGTCGAGGGAGCCCCGGGCGGCGGCGTCGCCGTGGTCGGCCCTGGCACAGGCTTCGGCGTTTCGGCGCTGGTTCGGGATGATCTGGGCGAAGCCGTGCTGACCACGGAAGGCGGACACTCCGCATACGCGCCTGAGGACGAGGTCGAGATCGAGATCTTGCGACGCCTCGGCTGGAAATACGGCAGGGTTTCGATCGAGCGCGTTCTTTGCGGACAGGGGATGCGGGACCTGCACGACGTCCTGGCCGAGACTGGCGGGCGAAAGCCTCCCCAGCTGTCCCAGGAGGAGGTGACGCGGCTGGCCCTTGCGGGCGATCCAGATTGCTTGGCCACAGTTGAACGCTTCTGCGCGATCCTCGGCGGTGTGGCCGGCGACTTCGCCCTGACATTGGGCGCGAGGGGAGGGGTCTTCATTGCGGGCGGCATTCCGCCCCGGATCCTTGAGATACTCGAACACAGCCGGTTCCGGAGCCGCTTCGAGGCGAAAGGGCGCTTCCAGCCATACCTCGCCGCCATTCCCACCCGAGTTATCGTGAGGCCGCACGCGGCGCTGCTGGGTGCGGCGAACGGCCTGCGAACCCTGCTGCAGAAAGAGAACGTCGATGATTGGCCTGTTGCGCAGAGCGGTCGTCATACCGGTCCTGACCATTGAGCGGGCGACCGACGCGGTTCCGCTGGCGAAGGCGCTGGTCGCCGGAGGTCTCGATGTCCTGGAGGTCACCCTCCGGACTCCGGCGGCCCTGGAGGCGATCCGCCTGATTGCCGGCGAGGCGCCGGGCGCCATCGTCGGGGCCGGCACCGTCCTGGTCCGGGCGGACCTTGACCGCGCCGCCGAGGCGGGCGCCGCGTTCGCGGTCAGCCCGGGACTGACGCCTGCTATGCTGGCGCCGCACGATCTGCCGCTTCTGCCCGGCGTGGCGACCGCCTCGGAGCTGATGTCGGGGTTGGATGCGGGATTGACCGCCTTCAAGCTCTTCCCGGCCGTTCCGATGGGCGGCGTGACGATACTCAAGGCCTGGGCCGGGCCGTTCCCTCAGGCAGTTTTCTGCCCGACAGGCGGGGTCGATGCCGAGAACGCGGCGGAGCTCCTGGCGCTGGCGAACGTGGCCTGTGTCGGCGGCGCCTGGGTGGCGCCCCGGGTGTTGATTGACGCGGGGCGGTGGTCCGACATCACCGGGCTGGCGCGACGCGCCGCCGCACTCGGAGAACCGCGCGCACATTGACAGCGTTGTCACGTCGACCTAGCGTCCGATCCGGAAGAACAAGCCCGGCGAGACCGGGCGGGGGAGGGTCACGTTCATGACACATTCGGGCGCACCGGCAGTCGGCGGGCAGTCCGTGAAGGGCGCGGGCTGGCTCGTACCTTTCGTGGTGATGTTGTTCTTCGCCTGGGGCTTCGCGACTGTCCTCATCGACACGCTGATCCCCAAGCTTAAGGGCCTGTTCTCGCTCAGTTACGCCGAGGTGATGCTGACCCAGTTCAGCTTCTTTCTGGCCTACCTGGTTTTCAGCGTGCCCGCCGGCATTCTCCTGAGCCGTATCGGCTATGTCCGGGGCATCGTCACAGGGCTGGTGGTCATGGCGGCTGGTTGCCTGATGTTCGCCCCGGCCGCGAGGCTGGGAGTATATCCGGGGTTCCTGGCGGCGCTGTTCATCATGGCCGCTGGCATCACCTTGCTGCAGGTGGCGGCTAATCCGCTGATGGCGCTGCTGGGAAGGCCGGAGTCATCCCACAGTCGGCTCAACCTGGCCCAAGCCTTCAATTCGCTCGGCACGACCGTCGGCCCGTTCGTCGGATCGGCGCTGATCCTCGCCGGAGGGGTAGCCTCGCCCGACCCGGCGAGACTGTCGCCGGAAGCCCTGGCGATCGCCCGCCGGGCCGAAGCACATTCGGTCCAGTTGCCGTTTCTCGGCATCGCCGCCGGCCTGGTGGTGTTGGCGACGATCTTCTGGCTGGTGCGCCGCTCCGCAAGGTTTCCAAGCGCCGACAAGCCCGCCAGCCTGGCCAGCGCTCTGGGTCTGCTGGCGAGCCCGCACATAGCGTTCGGCGCCCTGTCGATCTTCCTTTACGTGGGCGCCGAGGTCTCGATTGGCAGCCTGATGACCAATTACCTGATGCAGGAGCACACCCTGAGCCTGGCGGCCGTCGAAGCCGGCAAGCTGGTCAGCCTCTACTGGGGCGGGGCGATGGTGGGCCGGTTCATCGGGTCCCTGGTCCTGCGCAAGGTCCGCGCCGGGACTGCGCTGGCCTTCTGCGCCTTCATGGCCGCCGCCCTGGCGACCCTGTCGGGCCTCAGCACCGGCATGATGGCGGCGGCGGCCATCGTAGCGATCGGCCTGTTCAATTCGATCATGTTTCCGACGATCTTCACCGTGACGATCGAGGGGCGCGGCGATGACACGCCGCAGGTGTCCAGCCTGCTGTGCATGGCGATTGTCGGCGGAGCGGTCGTTCCGGTGATCACCGGGGCGCTCGCTGACAACGTCGGACTGGGCCTTGCGCTGCTCGCCCCCGTCGTCTGCTATGTGTTGATCGCGCTGTTCGGACTCGCCTCGCGTCGCAGGGCGGGGAAAATGATCGACGCGCCCATCTCGCCGCCGGCGGGCGGCTGACTGACGGACCGGGACGGACTTGTCGACAGCCACCATCAACGACGTCGCGCGTGAGGCGGGCGTTTCGATCAAGACCGTTTCGCGGGTGCTCAACCGTGAACCGAACGTTCGCGACGTCACCCGCGATGCGGTTCTGGCCGCCGCGCGGGCGCTCAACTATCAGCCCAACCTGTCGGCGCGGAGTCTGGCCGGATCACGGTCGTTCCTGATCGGACTTTTCTTCGACAACCCCAGTCCGGCCTATGTCGCCGACGTCCAGCGCGGCGCGGTCGGCCGGTGCCGCGAGAGCGGCTATCACCTGACCATCGAACCGGTCGAGGTGGAAATGCGTGACCTCGAGGACGTCGTTTTCCAGGCCGTGTCCACACTGCGGCTGGACGGCGTCATTCTGACCCCGCCGGTTTGCGACGAGCCGCGAGTGATGTCGGTGCTGGAGTCGCTGAACACGCCCTATGTCCGGATCGCGCCTGACGATAACCGGGGCCGGGCGCCCTGGGTGGGCATGGATGACCGGGCGGCCGCCAGGGCCATGACCGAACATCTGCTCGAGCTTGGCCATAGGGACATCGGCTTCGTCACCGGACACCCGGACCATGGCGCCAGCCATCTGCGGCTCGAGGGCTTCCAGGAGGCGATGTCCGCAGCCGGGCTAAGGCCCGCGCCGGGCCGCATCGCCCAGGGCTGGTTCTCCTTCCGCTCCGGGTTCGAGGCTGCGGAGCGGATTCTGCAGGCGGGCGGGCGGCCGACTGCCATCTTCGCCAGTAATGACGACATGGCCCTCGGCGTCATCGCCGCCGCGACCCGGCGACGCCTGACGGTTCCGGACGATCTCTCGGTGGCCGGATTCGACGATACGCCGGCGGCCCGGACCGTCTGGCCCCAGCTGACGACCATTGGCCAGCCGATTCTCGAGATGGCGGCGGCCGCCGCCGACCTCCTCATTCGGGGCGACGCGCGCGAGTACCCGCGCGGGGAGCCGCCCGGCCGCGTGTTCGATTTCCGCCTGGCCGTCCGGGAATCAACATCCCGGATCTCCGGATGAAGGCACGAGCGTCAGGAACCGGTCCATGACCCCCGCCGACCTGAGCATCATGTTCTTCCTTCAGATGGCGGTGGTGATCACGGTCTGCAGGTTGGTCGGCTGGGTGGCTGATCGCTTCCTGGGCCAGCCGCAGGTAGTGGGCGAGATGATCGCCGGCGTTGTCCTGGGGCCATCGCTATTCGGACTGGTCGCCCCGGGGCCGCAGGCGGCGCTTTTTCCCGCGGACTCGCGCTCGATCCTCTTCGTGGGCGCGCAGCTGGGCGTAGGCCTCTACATGTTCCTGGTGGGGCTTGAGTTCCGTAGCGAGCATTTCCGGAGCCAGGCGCGCAGCGCCGCGGCGGTCTCCCTTTCAGGCATGGCCGCGCCATTCGCCGTAGCCGCCCTGCTGTCTCCCTGGCTGCTCTCAAGGGGCCTGTTCGGCGAGGGCGTGGATCAATTCCAGGCCTTCCTGTTCACCGGTGCGGCGATCTCGATCACAGCCTTTCCGATGTTGGCGCGGATCATCAAGGAAAGGGGCCTTGCGGGGACGCCCTTGGGAGTGCTGTCGCTGTCCGCGGGGGCGATCGACGACGCCGGAGCCTGGACCGTTCTGGCCATCGTGTTGGCGACGTTCGGCGGCGGACCGATGCTGGCGGCCAAGGCTGTGATCGGCGGGGGCCTGTTCGTCCTCTTCATGCTGACCGTTGGGCGGCGACTGCTCGCGCCGCTGGGCGACCGGGTCGAGCGCGACGGCGGGGTCAGCCCCGCGGTGACGGCGCTGATCCTGATCCTCTTCATGCTGTCGGCTTTCGCGATGGACGCCGTCGGAATCCACGCCGTCTTCGGAGGCTTCATCCTCGGCTGCGTGATGCCCCGCGGACGGCTGGCCGAGGACGTCAAGGTCCAGCTGGAATCGTTCACCGTCATCGCGCTGCTGCCGATGTTCTTCACATTCTCTGGCCTCAACACTCGGCTGGACCTTGTGGGAAGCGCCGGTCTGCTGCTGCTGACCCTGGTTGTCCTCGGCGGCTCGATCCTGGCCAAGGGAGGTGCATGCTGGGCGGCAGCCAGGCTGACCGGACACGACAACCGCACTGCCTTGGGCGTCGGCGCACTCATGAACGCCCGAGGGTTGATGGAGCTGATCATCATCAATATCGGATTGCAGAAGGGAGTCATCGGCGGGGCCCTGTTCAGCATGTTCGTCACAATGGCGATCGTGACCACCCTGCTGGCTTCCCCGCTGTTCGAGCTCGCCTACGGCAGGAACCGGATTGCACCGGCGCGGGGCGTGCGGCGGGCTTCCGGCGTCGGCCTCGACGGCTAGGTCCAATCGACATTCAGCGCATCCAGAGCATGGAGGCGGCGATGTGGATGAAGGCGAGGTAGTGGCTGGCGAGCCGGTCGAAGCGGGTGGCGAAACGGCGGAAGTGCTTGAGCCTGTTGAA
>JBMOOF010000001.1:0-42725 GCA_049323695.1 Pseudomonadota bacterium | reverse complement strand
CCGCCAGACTTGGCCAGCGTCATCGTGATCGCCGCCGTCAGCGTCGTCTTGCCGTGGTCAACGTGGCCAATCGTGCCAATGTTGCAGTGCGGCTTCGTCCGTTCGAATTTTTCCTTGGCCATCTTCTAGCTCCTGGTCCCCCAATCGGGGTCCTCTCGTTTGGGGGTGGGGCCAACCGGTTTCAGGATGAAACCGGTCGGTTTCTGGTTGAGCTTTTTCCCGAGGGAAAAAGCTAGGCGTACTTCTTGATCACTTCGTCGGCGACGTGTTGCGGCACCGGATCGTAGTGGTCGTATTGCATGGTGAACTGGGCGCGGCCCTGGGACATGCCCCGCAGGGTGTTCACATAGCCGAACATGTTGGCCAGCGGCACGAAGGCGTTCACCACCGTGGCGTTGCCGCGCATGTCCTGGCCCTGGATCATCCCGCGGCGGCCGTTGAGGTCGCCGATGACCGAGCCCAGGTACTCTTCCGGGGTCACGACCTCGACGGCCATGATCGGTTCGAGCAGCTTGGGCGAGCCCTTCTCGCGCAGTTCCTTGAAAGCGGCGCGGGCGGCGATTTCGAAGGCCAGAACGCTGGAGTCGACGTCGTGGAAGGCGCCGTCGACCAGGGTCGCCTTGAAGTCGATCAGCGGGAACCCGGCCAGCAGGCCGTTCTCCTTGGCCGACTCCAGGCCCTTCAGGACGCCCGGGACGTATTCCTTGGGCACCGCCCCGCCGACGATGGCGCTCTCGAAGACGAAGCCCGTGCCCGGCTCGCCCGGCTCGAACACCAGCTTGACGCGGGCGAACTGGCCCGTGCCGCCGGTCTGCTTCTTGTGGGTGTAGTCGATCTCGGCGCGGCGGCCGAGGCTCTCGCGGTAGGCCACCTGCGGCGCGCCGATGTTGGCCTCGACCTTGTAGGTGCGCTTGAGGATGTCGATCTTGATGTCCAGGTGCAGCTCGCCCATGCCCTTCAGGATCGTCTGGCCGCTCTCGAAGTCGGTCGAGACGGTGAAGGAGGGATCCTCGGCGGCCAGCTTCTGCAGGGCGACGCCCAGCTTCTCTTGGTCGGCCTTGGACTTGGGCTCGACGGCGATCTCGATGACCGGCGCCGGGAACTCCATCTTCTCGAGGATGACCGGCGACTTGTTCGGATCGCACAGGGTGTCGCCCGTGCGGGTGTCCTTGAGCCCGGCCAGGGCGACGATGTCGCCGGCGTAGGCTTCCTTGATGTCCTCGCGGTTGTTGGAGTGCATCAGCAGCATGCGGCCGACCCGCTCGCGCTTGTCGCGCGTCGAGTTCATCAGGCCCATGCCGGTCTCCAGCTTGCCCGAGTAGATGCGGCAGAAGGTGATCGAGCCGACGAAGGGGTCGTCCATGATCTTGAAGGCCAGCACCGACAGGGGCTCGTCGTCGGACGCCCGGCGTTCGACCTCGGCTTCCGTGCGGAAGTCGATGCCCTTGGTCGGCGGGATGTCCACCGGCGAGGGCAGGTAGTCGACGACGGCGTCGAGCAGGGGCTGGACGCCCTTGTTCTTGAACGCCGAGCCGCACAGGATCGGGTAGAAGGCGCCGGTCAGCACCGCCTTGCGGATGCACTTCTTGATCGTCTCTTCGGACGGCTCCTCGCCGCCGAGGTAGGCTTCCATCGCCTCGTCGTCGAGCTCGACGGCGTTCTCGATCAGGTAGTGACGGGCTTCCTCGGCCTTGGCCTTGAGGTCAGCCGGGATCTCCTCGTCGCGGTAGTTCGCGCCCAGGCCGTCGTTGTCCCAGACCACCGCCTTCATGCGGACCAGGTCGACGAGGCCCTTCAGCGAGGCTTCCGACCCGATCGGCAGCTGGATCGGCACGGCCTTGGCGCCCAGGCGGTCGCGGATCGACTCCACCGACTTGTCGAAGTCGGCGCCGATCTTGTCCATCTTGTTGACGAACACGATCCGGGGAACCTTGTATTTGTCGGCCTGGCGCCAGACTGTCTCGGTCTGCGGCTCGACGCCGGCGTTGCCGTCCAGCACCGTCACCGCGCCGTCGAGCACGCGCAGCGAGCGCTCGACCTCGATGGTGAAGTCGACGTGGCCCGGGGTGTCGATGATGTTCAGGCGCTTGCCGTTCCAGAAGGCGGTCGTGGCGGCCGAGGTGATGGTGATGCCGCGTTCCTGCTCCTGCTCCATCCAGTCCATGGTCGCGGCGCCGTCGTGGACTTCGCCGATCTTGTGGGACTTGCCGGTGTAGTAGAGGATCCGCTCGGTCGTCGTCGTCTTGCCCGCGTCGATGTGGGCCATGATTCCGAAGTTGCGGTAGTCTTCGATCTTGTGCGTGCGGGCCATGATGTCTGCCTGTCGGCCTTATAAGCTGAGCGCGGGCGGCTTTTTCGAACCGCCCGCGCCCTGGAAGGTGTTGGGCTGGCTGCTTACCAGCGGTAGTGCGAGAAGGCCCGGTTGGCTTCGGCCATCTTGTGCGTGTCTTCGCGCTTCTTGACCGCGGTGCCGCGGTTGTTCGAGGCGTCCAGCAGCTCGGCGGCCAGCTTCTCGGTCATGGTGTTCTCGCCGCGCTTGCGGGCGGCGGTCACCAGCCAGCGGATGGCCAGCGCGCGACGGCGGTCCGGACGGACTTCCACCGGAACCTGGTAGGTGGCGCCGCCGACCCGGCGGGAGCGGACCTCGATCGCCGGGGCGACGTTGTCCAGGGCGGCATGGAAGGTCTCGAGCGGACCCTGGTCCTTGCGCTTGGCTTCCAGGATGTCGAAGGCGCCGTAGATGATGTTCTCGGCGACGGCCTTCTTACCTTCGTACATCACGTAGTTCATGAACTTGGTGACCACGAGGTCCCCGAACTTCGGATCGGGGAGGACCTGGCGTTTCTCGGCGCGACGGCGACGGGACATTCTTCTTCTTCCTTACTTCGGACGCTTGGCGCCGTAGAGCGAACGACGCTGCTTACGGTCCTTGACGCCCTGGGTGTCCAGAACGCCGCGCAGGATGTGGTAGCGGACGCCGGGAAGGTCCTTCACGCGGCCGCCGCGGATCAGGACCACCGAGTGCTCCTGCAGATTGTGGCCTTCGCCGGGGATGTAGCACACCGCTTCGATGCCGGTGGTCAGGCGGACCTTGGCGACCTTCCGCAGGGCCGAGTTCGGCTTCTTGGGGGTCGTCGTGTAGACGCGCGTGCAGACGCCGCGGCGCTGGGGGCAGCCCTTCAGGGCGGGCACCTTGTTCCGCGAGGGCTTCGGCTGGCGAGGCTTGCGGATGAGCTGGTTGACTGTAGGCATTCGTTCTTTCGCTCGTGGAGACGTGTGCCTTTCGGCCGAGGCGTCTCAGGGGTCCTTGTCGATTACGTCCGGCGCAGCGGGCGGCCCATTCCGAACGCGAAAACTCGCCGGGGCGCTGATCGCTGCGCACCGGCGGGCCAGGCGGTCCTTTGCGGGACATCCGCTGTTCGGGACAGGCCCGGATGGACCCGCCCCGAATGAGGCGCGCTAGATACTGGCGAAGGGCCGCAAGGTCAAGGCTTTGGCAAGGGTTGCGGACGTCCCCCGATTCACGGCCCGACCGGCAGGTGCCGGGCGAGGAAGGCCAGCGTGCTGTCGAGAGTCTGCTGGCGGCTCGCGGTGTTCGACAGGTGGTGGTCGTCGGACTTCAGGACCACCAGTTCCGCCGGCTTGCCCGCCGCCTTCAGCGCCCGCTGCATGGTCGTGGACTGCTGCAACGGCACGGTGGTGTCGTCCTCGCCGTGGATCAGCAGGATCGGCGCGACGCGGGGCGTGATCCGGAACACCGGCGAAGCCAGGCGATAGGCTTCCGCGTCGTTGCGCGGATCGCCCATCATCGCCTCCAGCGAATTGACCAGCGCCGTGTCCCGGCCGAAGGCCCGCGACTTGGAGCCGTACAGCAGGGCCAGGTCCGACACGCCGTTGATCGACACCGCGCACTTGAAGGCGCTGGGATAGACCGTCGCGCCGAACAGGGCCGCGTAGCCGCCATAGCTGGCGCCGACGATGCAGACGCGGTCCCGGTCGGCGACCCCCTTGTCGGCCAGCGCCGCGACGCCGTCGATCAGGTCATCCTGCATCTTGCCACCCCACTGGCCCAGGCCGGCGTTCTCGAAGGTCCGGCCGAAGCCGGTCGAGCCGCGGAACTGGGGCTGGAGCACGGCGTAGCCGCGGGTCGCCAGCGCCTGGACCAGCCAGTCGAAGCTGAAGTCGTCGCGCCCGGCCGGACCGCCGTGGGGCATGACGATCAACGGCGGCCTGGCGCCTTCGACATATCCCGGCGGCAGGGTGAGATAGGCCGGGATCTCCAGCCCGTCGCGGGCCTTGTAGCGGATCCAGCTGGTCTGGCCGAAGGCGACGCCGGCCAGCTCGGGATAGGCCTCGCCCAGCGCCGAGGCCTGGTTGGTCTTGGTGTCGAAGAGGAAGTAGGCGGGCGGACTGGACGGGGATTCGACCAGCACGACGATGCGGGTGCGGTCGCGAGACCAGCTTTCCAGTTCCACCGAACGGCCAGGGAAGGCCCTGGCGAGCTTGGCCTGGACGGCGCCCAGCTGCGGGTCGAGCCATTGATAGACCGGGCGGTCGGTGAGGGTGGCGACCGCGATCGGCGTGTTCCGCAGCGAATCCCAGATCAACGTGACGTCGCCGCCCGCCTGGTCGAGCGCGACGGCGGTCAGTTCGCCCGTCGCTAGGCTCTTGCGGTACAGCTTGGCCGCCTCGCCGGTGCGATCGACGAGGTAGATCGAGTCCTCCGGGTCGGCATAGCCGAACACGGCCAGCTCGGCCCCGCCCGGACCGGCCAGGTCGAGCCGCCGCCAGTTCGAGGCGCCCCTGGCGCGGACGTAGTAGGTCAGTTCGCCGGTGTCGCCCTCGTAGTCCCAGCGGACCCGCGGCTCGCCAGAGAGGTCGACGTCCCAGCCCTGGGTGTAGGGTCCGCCCTTGACGGCGATCCGGGCGTCGCCCGTGACCACGTCCACCCTCCACAGCGCGGCGGTCAATTCGTCGGCCGTCGGCTGGATCAGGCTGCCCGTTCCGCCGCTGCGCACGCTCATCGTCAGGTCCAGGCCCTGGATCAGGACCGAAGGCGGCGGCCCCTCGATGACCCCGCGGATCGGCTGGGAGATCGCCCAGCGCGACCATTCGGTGTTGGCCAGCAGGGACGAAACCAGCTTGCCCTCCTTGCTGATCACGACGTTGCGGTTCAGCTGGTAGGACCACTGGCGGCCGCTGGCGTAGTCGGTGCCCTTGTCGAGCATCGAGAAGTTGACGATCAGGTAGTCGTTGTTCACCCAGCGGATCGCCCTGATCCAGGCCTGGCCAAGCTTGACGGTGACCGAGTCCGTCCCGTCCACCGGCGCCAGGAACAGGGTGCGCTCGCCCGGCGGGCCGCCGAGCAGGGCGACGCGGGATCCGTCGGGCGAAATCTCGGCCTGCTCGATGGCCGGCAGGCGGGCGAAAGCCGAGAGCGGCGGCGGCGCGGCCCGCGCCGGCGCGCACAGCAGCAGCAGGGCGGCGCAGGCCGCCGCCAGGTTGAACGCCAGTTTCACGTGCAATCCCCCTCCACTCCCCGGAGGCGACGCTAACACAGGCGCGGCCCGCGAGGGAACCCGCCGCGCGCGCGGCCTTCCGGTCGCCGAACCTTGGTCACGTTTCCGCCGCGCCGGGCCGCGAGCCTGCCCCGGCAGAGGGAGGGAGGTCGCGGTCGTGGCGGCGAGCATCGGAGCCCGCGCGCGGCAGGCCGCGATCGTGGCCGCGTCGCTGGCCTTCCATGGCCTGGCGCTGGTCCTGCTCGGGCTGACCCAGCCGCGTCTGCGCGAGGTCTTCCTGAGCGATCCCGAGGCGGTCCAGGTCGAGCTGCTGCGCCCCGAGCCGGCGGAGGCGGCGAGCCATCGCGCCAGGGCGGCCGCGCCGCCGCCCTCGCCCGTGGCGCCGCGCCAGGTCGCGCCCGACGCCCCGCCGGCCCGGGTCGCCCCCCTGCCCCTCGCGCCCGCCCCGCCGGCTGGCGCGGACGCGGACGGCGGGACCGGCGCCCGTCCCCACCCCGCGCCCTATCCGGCGCGCGACCGGGGCGCGCTGAAGCGGGCCCTGCGCGGCTCCGCCGTCGGCTGCGGCAATCGCGACGCCGTCGGCCTGACCCTGCGCGAGCGCGAGGCCTGCGACGAGGCGATGGGCGCGGGAGCGGCCCAGGCGCGCTTCATCGACCCGCCGATCGACCCGGCCAAGCGGCGCGGCTTCGACGCCACCGCGGCCCGGAAGGCCGAGGCGCGGCGGCGCAAGGAGGCCCCCGTGCCGCCGGGCATCGATCCGACGGACAACGCCGGCGGCACGAAGACGACCGGGATCGGCATCCTGGACGACTGAGCCGCGATGCGGTCCCGGCCCGCCGCCCGAGGGCGCGGCGCGAAAACGGCCCCGGAGTCGCCTCCGGGGCCGTCTCGTCTTTCGCCGTGTCGCGGGATCAGGCTTCGGCCGAGGCCGCTTCCGTGTCCAGCGCGATCTCGGCCGGCAGCGGTTCGAGCGTTTCCTCGCGGGACGCGGCCAGGGCCTCGTCGCGCTTGGTGGCGATCCGCTGCAGGCCGCGCAGGTAGGAGCCCGTGCCCGCCGGGATCAGCCGGCCGACGATAACGTTCTCCTTGAGGCCCTCGAGGGTGTCGATCTTGCCGTGGACCGACGCGTCGGTGAGGACGCGGGTGGTCTCCTGGAACGACGCCGCCGAGATGAAGCTGCGGGTCTGCAGGCTGGCCTTGGTGATGCCCAGCAGGACCGGCTGGACGATCGCCGGACGGCCGCCGCGGGCTTCCGCCTTGGCGTTCTCCAGCTCTAGC
Organism: Pseudomonadota bacterium; assembly: GCA_049323695.1. Taxonomy (GTDB): domain Bacteria; phylum Pseudomonadota; class Alphaproteobacteria; order Caulobacterales; family Caulobacteraceae; genus Caulobacter. Next base: position 35,928 of record JBMOOF010000001.1, on the reverse strand, counting down.
TCGGGCTTGTCGAGGTGATCGCCCTTGATCAGCCCGGTGTCGCCCGGCTCGAGGATCTCGACCTTCTGCAGCATCTGGCGAACGATCACCTCGATGTGCTTGTCGTTGATCGGCACGCCCTGCAGCCGGTAGACCTCCTGGATCTCGTTGACCAGGAAGTCGGCCAGCGCCTCGATGCCCAGGATGCGCAGGATGTCGTGCGGATCGGGGTTGCCGTCGATGATGTACTCGCCGCGGTGGATCACGTCGCCGTCGTGGACGGTGATGTGCTTGCCCTTGGGGATCAGGAACTCGACCGCCTCGCCGCCGTCTTCCGGCGTGATCTTGATGCGGCGCTTGTTCTTGTAGTCCCGGCCGAACTCGACGCGGCCGTCCATCTCGGCGATGACCGCGCAGTCCTTCGGACGCCGCGCCTCGAACAGCTCCGCCACCCGCGGCAGACCGCCGGTGATGTCGCGGGTCTTGGCGCTTTCCGTCGGCATCCGGGCGATGACCTCGCCGGGCTTCACCTCGTCGCCGTCGCCGACCGAGAGGATGGCCCCGACCGGCAGCAGGTAACGGGCGTCGCCGCCGTTCGACAGGCGCGCGTAGGCGCCCTCGGCGTCGATCACCGCCAGGGCCGGACGCAGGTCCGAGCCGCGGGTCGAGGCGCGCCAGTCGGTGATGACGCGGTTGGCGATGCCGGTGGCCTCGTCGACTTCCTCGCGGACCGACAGGCCGTCCACCAGGTCTTCGGCGCGGATCTTGCCGGCGACCTCGGTGATGATCGGGGCGGTGTAGGGGTCCCACTCGGCGAGGCGATCGCCGCGCTTGACCTTGTCGCCGTCCTTGACCTTCAGGCGCGCGCCGTACGGCGGCTTGTAGGATTCGCGGTCCTTGCCGTCGACCTGGACGGTCAGGGTCGTGTTGCGGCTCATCACCACCAGGTCGCCGTCGGCGGCCTTCACCGTCGGACCGGTCACCCGGGCGACGCCGGCGTTGCCGCTCTCGAAGAACGACTGCTCGGCCACCTGGGCCGCGCCGCCGATGTGGAAGGTCCGCATGGTCAGCTGGGTGCCCGGCTCGCCGATCGACTGGGCGGCGATGACGCCGACCGCCTCGCCGATGTTCACCGGCGTGCCGCGCGCCAGGTCGCGGCCGTAGCAGGCGCCGCAGACGCCGGTCTTGGCCTCGCAGGTCAGCACCGAGCGGACCTTCACTGCCTGGACGCCGGCCCGCTCGACGAGGTCGACCAGGTCTTCGACCAGGTAGGTGTCGGCCGGGACGATGACCTCGCCGCTGGCCGGGTCCTTGACGTCCTCGGCCGTGAACCGGCCCAGGATGCGCAGGCCCAGCGAGACCTGGACGTCGCCGCCCTCGACCACCGCCTTGAGGGTGATGCCGCGGGTGGTGCCGCAGTCTTCCTCGGTGATGATGCTGTCCTGGGCCACGTCGACGAGGCGGCGGGTCAGGTAGCCCGAGTTGGCGGTCTTCAGGGCGGTGTCGGCCAGGCCCTTGCGGGCGCCGTGGGTGGAGTTGAAGTACTCCTGAACGGTCAGGCCTTCCTTGAAGTTCGAGATGATCGGCGTCTCGATGATCTCGCCGGAGGGCTTGGCCATCAGGCCGCGCATGCCGCCCAGCTGCTTCATCTGGGCCTGCGAGCCGCGGGCGCCCGAGTGGGCCATCATGAAGATCGAGTTGATCTCCAGCTCACGGCCGTCCGGGCTCTGCTTGCGGGTCGAAATCTCGGCCATCATCTCGTCGGCGACGCGGTCGGTGGCCTTGGACCAGGCGTCGACGACCTTGTTGTACTTCTCGCCCTTGGTGATCAGGCCGTCGGCGTACTGCTGCTCGTATTCCTCGACCAGCTTGCGCGTCTCGTTGACGATCGGCGTCTTGCGCTCGGGGATGACGATGTCGTCCTTGCCGAAGGAGATGCCGGCCTTGGCCGCCTCCTTGAAGCCCAGGCCCATCAGCTGGTCGGCGAAGATGACCGTCGCCTTCTGGCCGCAGTGCCGGTAGACGACGTCGATCAGGTTGCCGATCTCCTTCTTGGTCAGGGCCTTCTCGACCAGGCGGTGGCCGATCTGCGGATGCCGCGGCAGCAGCGAGGCGATCTTCATGCGGCCGGGCGTGGTGTCGATCACCCTGCGGACCACCTGACCCTCGGCGTTCATCTCGCTGAAGCGCGACTTGATCTTCGCGTGCAGGGTGACGACGCCGGCGTCCATGGCCGCTTCGATTTCGCCCAGGTCGGCGAACAGCTTGCCCTCGCCCGGTTCGCCGTCGCGCGACTGCGACAGGTAGTAGAGGCCCAGCACGATGTCCTGCGAGGGCACGATGATCGGCCGGCCGTTGGCGGGGCTGAGGATGTTGTTGGTCGACATCATCAGGACGCGCGCCTCCAGCTGGGCCTCGAGGCTCAGCGGGACGTGCACGGCCATCTGGTCGCCGTCGAAGTCGGCGTTGAAGGCGGCGCAGACCAGCGGGTGCAGCTGGATGGCCTTGCCCTCGATCAGCTTGGGCTCGAAGGCCTGGATGCCGAGGCGGTGCAGGGTCGGGGCGCGGTTCAGCAGCACCGGGTGCTCGCGGATGACCTCCTCCAGCACGTCCCAGACGGCGGGCTGCTCGCGCTCGACCATGCGCTTGGACTGCTTGACGGTGCCCGACAGGCCCTTGGCGTCCAGCCGCGCGTAGATGAACGGCTTGAACAGCTCCAGCGCCATCTTCTTGGGCAGGCCGCACTCGTGCAGCTTCAGCTCGGGGCCGACCACGATGACCGAGCGGCCCGAGTAGTCGACGCGCTTGCCGAGCAGGTTCTGCCGGAACCGACCCTGCTTGCCCTTCAGCATGTCGGCCAGCGACTTCAGCGGCCGCTTGTTGGCGCCGGTGATGACCCGGCCGCGGCGGCCGTTGTCGAACAGGGCGTCGACGGCTTCCTGCAGCATCCGCTTTTCGTTGCGGATGATGATGTCCGGCGCGCGCAGCTCGATCAGGCGCTTCAGACGATTGTTGCGGTTGATGACCCGGCGGTAGAGGTCGTTGAGGTCCGAGGTGGCGAAGCGGCCCCCGTCCAGAGGCACCAGCGGGCGCAGCTCGGGCGGGATGACCGGGACCACCGTCAGGATCATCCACTCCGGCTTGTTGCCGGACTCGAGGAAGGCCTCGATGATCTTCAGGCGCTTGGACGCCTTCTTCTGCTTCATCTCCGAGGGATTGCCCGCCAGCTCCTCGCGGAGCTTCTCGGCTTCCTTCTCGAGCTCGATGCCCTTGAGCAGGCCGAAGATGGCCTCGGCCCCGATCTCGGCGGTGAAGCTGTCGTCGCCGAACTCGTCCTGGAAGCGCAGGAAGTCGTCCTCCGACAGCAGCTGGTGCTGCTTCAGCGGCGTCAGGCCCGGCTCGGTGACGATGTAGTGCTCGAAGTAGAGGACCCGCTCGATGTCCTTCAGCGGCATGTCGAGCATCATGGCGATGCGCGATGGCAGCGACTTCAGGAACCAGATGTGGGCGACGGGGCTGGCCAGTTCGATGTGGCCCATCCGCTCGCGGCGCACGCGGGCGAGGGTGACCTCGACGCCGCACTTCTCGCAGATGATGCCCTTGTACTTCATGCGCTTGTACTTGCCGCACAGGCACTCGTAGTCCTTGGTCGGACCGAAGATGCGGGCGCAGAACAGGCCGTCACGCTCGGGCTTGAACGTGCGGTAGTTGATAGTCTCCGGCTTCTTGATCTCGCCGAACGACCAGCTGCGGATCTTCTCGGGCGAGGCCAGGGCGATGCGGATCCGGTCGAAGGTCGGAGCGGCCTGGACCGGGTTGAAGATGTTCAGGACTTCCTGGTTCATCTTGGTTCCTTCAGTGCGGCGGGGAGAGCCGCGAAAAATTAGGGGCGAGGGGCTAGGGGCGAGGGGACAGGGCGTGCTCGCCCCTCGTCCCTCGCCCCTCATTCCCTCAGCTGTTCTCCAGCTCCACGTTCAGACCCAGCGAGCGCATTTCCTTGACGAGCACGTTGAAGCTCTCGGGAATGCCGGCCTCGAAGGTGTCGTCGCCGCGCACGATGGACTCGTAGACCTTCGTGCGGCCGGCCACGTCGTCCGACTTCACCGTCAGCATCTCCTGCAGGGTGTAGGCGGCGCCGTAGGCCTCCAGGGCCCAGACCTCCATTTCCCCGAAGCGCTGGCCGCCGAACTGGGCCTTGCCGCCCAGCGGCTGCTGGGTGACCAGGCTGTAGGGGCCGATCGAGCGGGCGTGGATCTTGTCGTCCACCAGGTGGTGCAGCTTCAGCATGTAGATGTAGCCGACCGTGACCGGACGCTTGAACTGCTCGCCGGTCTGGCCGTCGAACAGGATCGACTGGCCCGACCGTTCCAGGCCCGCGGCGGCGAGGAGATCCTCGATGTCGCTGATATGGGCGCCGTCGAAGACCGGGGTCGCGAACGGCACGCCCTTCGACAGGTTGCGCGCCAGCTCGACCAGCTCGGATTCCTCGCTCGGGAGCGGGACGTCCTTGCCGTAGATCTCGCCCAGGCGCTCGATCAGGGCCTTCTTCTGGCCGCCGTGCTGCCAGGCGTCCAGCAGGTTGGCGATCTGCTTGCCGAGGCCCGCTGCGGCCCAGCCCAGGTGGGTCTCGAAGATCTGGCCGACGTTCATCCGCGAGGGCACGCCCAGCGGGTTGAGCACCACGTCGACGGCGGTGCCGTCTTCCAGGTGCGGCATGTCCTCGATCGGCAGGATCTTGGAGATGACGCCCTTGTTGCCGTGGCGGCCGGCCATCTTGTCGCCCGGCTGCAGCTTGCGCTTCACCGCGACGAAGACCTTGACCATCTTCATCACGCCCGGCGGCAGCTCGTCGCCGCGCTGCAGCTTGTCGACCTTGTCCTCGAAGCGGCGGTCGAGGCGCTTGCGGGCCTCGTCGAACTGACGGCGCAGGGCCTCCAGCTCGCCCATGGCCTTCTCGTCGTCGAGGGCGATCTGCCACCACAGGCCCGGCGCGATCTCCTCGAGCTTCTCGGCGGTGACTTCGCCGCGGCCCAGGCCCTTGGGACCCGAGACGGCGACCTTGCCGACGATCAGCTCGCGCAGGCGCGCGGTCATGTTGCGGTTGAGGATGGCGAACTCGTCGTCGCGGTCCTTGCCCAGGCGCTCGATCTCGGCGCGCTCGATGGCGAGCGCGCGCTCGTCCTTGTCGACGCCGTGGCGGTTGAAGACCCGCACCTCGACCACCGTGCCGGCGACGCCGGGCGGCAGGCGAAGCGAGGTGTCGCGGACGTCGGAGGCCTTCTCGCCGAAGATGGCGCGCAGCAGCTTCTCTTCCGGCGTCATCGGGCTCTCGCCCTTGGGCGTCACCTTGCCGACCAGGATGTCGCCCGGCAGCACCTCGGCGCCGATCGCCACGATGCCCGCCTCGTCGAGGTTGCGCAGGGCCTCCTCGCCGACGTTGGGAATGTCGCGGGTGATCTCTTCCGGGCCCAGCTTGGTGTCGCGGGCCATGACCTCGAACTCCTCGATGTGGATCGAGGTGAAGACGTCGTCGCGCACGATGCGCTCGGAGATCAGGATCGAGTCTTCGAAGTTGTAGCCGTTCCAGGGCATGAAGGCGACGAGGGCGTTGCGGCCCAGCGCCAGCTCGCCGAGGTCGGTCGAGGGGCCGTCGGCGATGATGTCGCCGGCCTTGATCCGGTCGCCCACCCGCACCAGCGGACGCTGGTTGATGCAGGTGTTCTGGTTCGAGCGCTGGAACTTCGACAGGCGGTAGATGTCGACGCCCGGCTTGGTCGGGTCGGTCTCGGCGGTGGCCCGGATGACGATCCGGGTGCCGTCGATCTGCTCCACGTCGCCGTCGCGGCGGGCCACCACCACGGCGCCGGAATCGCGGGCGACCACGTCCTCCATGCCGGTGCCGACCAGCGGCGCGTCCGACTGGATCAGCGGCACGGCCTGACGCTGCATGTTCGAGCCCATCAGGGCGCGGTTGGCGTCGTCGTTTTCAAGGAACGGGATCAGGGCGGCGGCGACGGAGACGACCTGCTTGGGCGACACGTCCATCAGGTCGACGTCGGTCTTCTGCAGCAGGCCCGGCTCGCCGTTGACGCGGCCGGGGACCAGGTCCTCGGCGATGGCGCCGGCCTTCATCGGGATGTTGGCCTGGGCGATGACGTGCTTCGCCTCCTCCATGGCCGACATGTAGACGACCTCGGACTGCGGCTTGCCGTCGGTGACCCGGCGGTAGGGGCTCTCGATGAAGCCGTACTTGTTGACCCGGGCGTGGGTCGCCAGGCTGTTGATCAGGCCGATGTTCGGGCCTTCCGGCGTCTCGATCGGGCAGATCCGGCCGTAGTGGGTCGGGTGCACGTCGCGCACCTCGAAGCCGGCGCGCTCGCGGGTCAGGCCGCCCGGGCCGAGGGCCGACAGGCGGCGCTTGTGGGTGATCTCGCTGAGCGGGTTGGTCTGGTCCATGAACTGCGACAGCTGCGAGGAGCCGAAGAATTCGCGGACGGCCGCCGCCGCCGGCTTGGCGTTGATCAGGTCGTGCGGCATGACGGTGTCGATATCGACGCTCGACATGCGCTCCTTGATCGCCCGCTCCATGCGCAGCAGGCCGACCCGGTACTGGTTCTCGAGCAGCTCGCCGACCGAGCGCACCCGGCGGTTGCCGAGGTTGTCGATGTCGTCGATCTCGCCGCGGCCGTCGCGCAGGCCCACCAGGACCTTGAGGACTTCCAGCACGTCTTCCTTGCGCAGGACGCGGACGTCGTCGGCGACGTCCTGCTCCAGGCGCATGTTCATCTTCACGCGGCCGACCGAGGAGAGGTCGTAGCGCTCCTGGTCGAAGAACAGCGACTTGAACATGGCCTCGGCGGCCTCGACCGTCGGCGGCTCGCCCGGGCGCATGACGCGGTAGATGTCGAACAGTGCGTCCTCGCGGACCGCGTTCTTGTCGACCCGCAGGGTGTTGCGCATGTAGGCGCCGACCGTGACGTGGTCGATGTCGAGCACGTCGATGGTGGTGAAGCCCTTTTCCTCGAGCGCGGCGATGGTCGCCGAGTCGAGTTCGTCGCCGGCCTCGGCGTAGATCTCGCCGGTCTCCATGTTGACCTCGTCGCGGGCCAGGTAGCGGCCGACGAGGGCGTCAGGGGACAGCAGCAGGGTCTTGAGGCCGTTGTCGGCCAGCTTCTTGGCGTTGCGCGCGCTGATCTTCTGGCCGGCCGGCGCGACCTCCTCGCCGGTGTCGGCGTCGATCAGGGCGAATTCCGGCTTCACCCCGCGCCAGCGCTCGGGCTTGTAGGGGGTGGCCCAGCCGCCCGGCTTGCCCTTCTTTTCCTCGCGCTTCTCGAACGGCACGACGTCGTAGAAGGTCGTGAGGATCTCCTCGCCGTCCATGCCCAGGCCGTAGAGGAAGGTCGTCGCCGGCAGCTTCCGGCGGCGGTCGATGCGGACATAGACGATGTCCTTGGCGTCGAACTCGAAGTCGAGCCAGCTGCCGCGGTAGGGAATGACGCGGGCCGCGAACAGCAGCTTGCCCGAAGAGTGGGTCTTGCCCTTGTCGTGGTCGAAGAAGACGCCCGGCGAGCGGTGCATCTGGGAGACGATGACGCGCTCGGTGCCGTTGACGATGAAGGTGCCCTTGTCGGTCATGAGCGGGATGTCGCCCATGTAGACGTCCTGCTCCTTGATGTCCTTCACGGAGCGGGCGCCGGTCTCCTCCTCCATCTCGAAGACGATGAGGCGCAGCTTCACCTTCAGTGGCGCGGCATAGGTCATGTCGCGCTGGATGCATTCCTCGACGTCGTACTTCGGCTCCTCGAACTCGTAGGAGACGTACTCGAGCACCGCGCGCTCGTTGAAGTCCTTGATCGGGAAGACCGACTTGAAGACCGCCTCGATGCCCTCGTCCCGGCGCTCGCCGCTGCGCACCTCGCGCTGCAGGAACTGTTCGTAGGAGGAGCGCTGAACCTCGATCAGGTTCGGCATCTGCACAGCTTCGGGGATGCGTCCGAACGACTTCCGGATCCGCTTCTTGCCGGTGAAGGAATGCGCCATGTTTTTCCCTGCGTGCGCGGGGGGAGTCCGCGCGTGAAGTGTCTTTCGCGTCCACCCTCGGTCTTCCGGCCCGGCCGGAAGGGACGCTAGACAGGCTCCTGGCGTTTCAGGAGCGGCCCCTTCGCACCGGTCGGAGGGCGTTGACCGGGCCATCGGGCGTACGCGCGCGCGAAGAATCGCTTCTCAGTTGAACGGATTTTCCGCGAGGGGGCGGATATAGGCGAAACCGCCGGCCATGTGAAGGGGCGTGTTCAGACTTTTTCAGGGTTTGACGGCGGGGCCGGTTCAGCCGGTATCCAGCCGACGGGAAGCTGGCGCCGCGCCTGATTGGGAAACCGACGCGCGTATTCCTCATGCACCCGCCGTTCGCGCCACATCGGGCCGCCGACGTGCCACCCGGCCGGTTCAGTTCCGTAGTCGGCGACCAGTCGCGCCGGGAGATGATGGATGGCGTCCCAAACCGCCATCACTTCGAAGTCCTGGATCGCCGGGTCATCGACGGTTGTCTCGAAGGCTGTGCCATCCGCGGCAAATGCTGAAACGTGGGTTGTCGCCACCGGCCAGAGCACAGTGGCTTGCTTGAACGCCAGGTCAGGGTGGAGAGCCTTCGGCCCAACTTTCCGAAATTGGCCCTCGCGCAAAGCCCTGCCGATCGAAGGTGTTGCGACAAGGAATCGCGAAAACAGCGGCAGGTCCCTCGTGAATTCTGGCGCTTCCGGCGTGGCGGAGCGGATGCGCAGGAAGCCCAACGTACCATCATTCGCGACCTGGCAGACGTAGATCCATCCGGCCTGCCCATCGACCTCATAGACGGTGCCGGGTGTGGTGACGGCGCGCTGGTTCGTCGGCGGGAAGGCGGGCATGCGTCCACACTAGAGCAGACGCCGGCGCTGTGAAGCTCAGCCCCGGTTCAGGGCTTGGCCGCCAGCGAGTCGGCCAAGTCGATGAGGCGGAAGGAGAATGCGATCCTGGCAATGCCGCCAGCCACGTCGACGACGAAGCCGAGAATCCCGGTGATGATCATGACGACCGAAATGCGCCGGTGAGCTTGAGCATGTCCGGCTAACGGCGGTCGATGCGGCGGGGTTGCCGCAGCGGGCCGGACGGAGTGATATCCGGCCTTCGCCACATCGAGCCGACCGTGATCCGCCGCACCCTCACCGCCCTGGCCGTCGTCGGCCTCGCCGTTCTGCCCGCCCTCGCCCAGAGCCCCGGCCCGCAGCCGCTGCCGATGACCCCGGCCACGCCGGCGCCGAAGGACATTCCCTATCCGGGAACGCTGAAGCTGACCGTCGACCTGACCGACCTCGACCGGCGCATCTTCCGGGCCAGGCAGACGGTGCCGGTTTCCGGCCCGGGCCCGCTGACGCTGATGTATCCGGAGTGGCTGCCCGGCAAGCACGCGCCGCGGGGGGCCGTCGACAAGCTGGCCGGCCTGACGATCACCGCCGGCGGCAAGCCGGTCGCCTGGCGGCGCGACCCGGTCGACATGTTCGCCTTCCACGTCGAGGTTCCGGCCGGCGTCGAGGCGCTGGAGCTGGAGTTCCAGTTCCTCACCCCCACCGCGACCGACCAGGGCCGCGTGACCGTCACCCAGGAGATGCTGAACCTGCAGTGGGAGATGGTCGCCTTCTACCCGGCCGGCTGGTTCACGCGGCGGGTCATGATCGCGCCGACCGTGATCCTGCCCAAGGACTGGAAGTTCGGGGCGGCGCTGGACGTCGACGTCCAGGACGGCCAGCGGGTCAGCTTCAGGCCGGTCAGCTTCGAGACCCTGATCGACTCGCCGATGTTCGCCGGCCGCTGGTTCCGGCAGGTCGACCTCGACCCCGGCGGCCGCTCGCCCGTGCGTCTCAACATCGTCGCCGACCGCGAGGCGTTGCTCGACTTCACCGACGACCAGATCCAGAAGCACCGCAACCTCGTCGTCCAGGCCGACCGGCTGTTCGGCGCCCGGCACTTCGACCGCTACGACTTCCTGCTGGCCCTGACCGACCGCATGGGCGGCATCGGGCTGGAGCACCATCGCTCGTCCGAAAACCAGGTGGAGCCGGAGTACTTCACCGACTGGGACAAGATGGCGCCCGAGCGGAACCTGCTGCCGCACGAATACACCCACAGCTGGAACGGCAAGTTCCGGCGCGGGGCGGACCTGTTCACCCCCGACTTCGCCATGCCCATGCGCGACACCCTGCTGTGGGTCTACGAGGGCCAGACGCAGTACTGGGGCTATGTGCTCGGCGCCCGCTCGGGGCTGGTCAGCAAGCAGGACACGCTCGACGCCCTGGCCCTGACCGCCGCCGCCTACCAGGCCCGCGTCGGACGGGCGTGGCGGCCGCTGATCGACACCACGCACGACCCGATCATCGCCGCCCGGCGGCCCAAGGCCTGGGTCAGCTGGCAGCGGTCGGAGGACTACTATTCCGAGGGCCAGCTGATCTGGCTGGACGTCGACACCAAGATCCGCGAGCTGACCAACGACAAGAAGTCGCTCGACAACTTCGCCAAGGGCTTCTTCGGCGTCGACGACGGCTCGTGGGTTCCGCTGACCTACACGTTCGACGACGTGGTCGCCGCGCTGAACGCGGTGACCCGCTACGACTGGGCGGCCTTTCTGAACGCACGGGTGAACGACCTCGCCCCCGCGCCGCTCGACGGCCTGACCCGGGGTGGCTACCGGCTGGTCTGGAAGGAGACGCCGAACGGTTTCCAGAAGGCCAGCGAGAGCCTCTACAAGCGCACCGACCTCACCTACTCCATCGGCATGGGCCTGAACTCGGCGGGGAACATCACTTCCGTCCAGTGGGAGGGCCCGGCGTTCAAGCAGGGCCTGACGGTCGGGATGCAGGTGCTCGCCGTCAACGGCGAAGCCTGGAGCACCGACCGGCTGAAGAGCGTCATCTCCGCCGCCAGGGACGGCGCCGCGCCCATCGAACTGATCGTCAGGACCGGCGAGAAGTACCGGGTGGTCCGCATCGACTGGACCGGCGGGCTTCGCTTCCCGCACCTGGAGCGCATCCCCGGGACCCCGGACCGTCTCGGCGACATCTACTCAGCGCGGAAGAAGTAGGGCCAGTCGCTCCCCTCCGGGGGAGCTGTCGGCGCGAACGCGCCGACTGAGGGGGTTAGCGGCGGATGAGAGAACCCCCTCCGTCTCCGCTTCGCGGAGCCACCTCCCCCCAGGGGGGAGGAACTGATCCGAGCACCGGCGGTCCTCACGGCCTGGCCGGGCCGTAGAAGGCGTGGGCGTGACGGCCGAGCTGGGCCCACATCCGCTCGCCATAGCCGTAGTGCCACCACTCGAACGGGTTGGGGGCGAAGCCGGCCCCGGTCATCAGGTGATAGAGCAGGCGGCGGTTGGCGCGCGCCTCCTCGTCGGAGAAGGCCATGGCCCCGCCCCGGGCCAGGCGGCGTTCCATGTGGTCGAGGTTGGCGACCGCGCTGGCGTCGTCGAACAGGCAGCCCATCCACAGCGCCTCGCCCGTGTCCCGCCAGCGGAGTGTCAGGTCGACCGCCCCGCCGGTGTTGTGCGGCGCCGGGGCCAGCGGATCGTCCGAGGGCGCGGCCCAGTACTTGCCGACCTCGCGGGGCAGCGCCGGCTCCGGCACGCCCTTGCGGCGCAGCTCGGCGGGCAGCCAGACATCGTGGAAGTAGGCCTGAACCTGCGTCGGCCGCCAGCCGTCGTAGAGGAACAGCTCGAGCCCCGCCGGTGCCAGGCGGGCGTTCACCGCCAGCAACAGGCGGGCGACGCCCTCGCGCACCAGCACCGCCGGGATCGCGCCCGGGGCGGCCCGGTAGTAGGGCGGGTTGCGGTCGTGGGCGTAGTAGTTGGCGCCGGCGATCCCCAGGTCGGCGACGTCGACCAGCGGCTCGGCGTCGCGCGGGTCGGCGGGATCGGGCGGCGGCCGCTTCGACCCCTTCAGCCGCGCCCTCACCGGCCGCAGGTCCGGGATGGGCAGGTCGCGCAGGGCGGCGAGATCGCCGAAGGGACTGGTCATGGCGCCAGTCTGGCCCGCCGGCCGCGCAAAGAAAACGGGGCCGGAGGTTTCTCTCCGGCCCCGCGAAACGCGTCAGGACTGACGTCGTCCTTCCATCTCTGGTTCCCGGCGCATAGGCCGGGATGATCGTGGCCGGGCGCGCCCGGCCGCAATCACTTGATGGTGACGGAGGCGCCGGCTTCCTCGAGCTTCTTCTTCACTTCTTCGGCCTGCTGCTTGGAGACGTTCTCGACGACGTTCTGCGGCGCGCCTTCGACGAGGTCCTTGGCTTCCTTCAGGCCGAGGTCCGGGCGGACGCCGCGGACTTCCTTGATCACGTTGATCTTCTTGTCGCCGCCGGCGGTCAGCACGACGGTGAACTCGGTCTGTTCTTCGGCGGCCTCGGCCGGAGCCGCGGCGGCGCCGCCGCCGGCCGGCATGGCCATGGCGACCGGAGCGGCGGCGGAGACGCCCCACTTGTCTTCCAGCAGCTTGGCCAGTTCGGCGGCTTCCAGGACGGTCAGGGAGGACAGGTCCTCAACGATCTTATCGAGCTTCGACATGTGTCAGTTTCCTTGGGGTGTTGGGGTGAGCGGAGATGACCGGGATCAGGCCGCTTCCTTGGCGCCATAGGCGCCGAAGACGCGGGCGAGCTGGGCGGCCGGCGCCTGCACGACGCCCGCCACCTTGGTGGCCGGGGCCTGCAGCAGGCCGACGAGCCGGGCTCGCAGCTGGTCGAGGGACGGCAGGGTGGCCAGCGCCTTGACGGCGTTCTGGTCGAGCACGTCCTTGCCCATCAGGCCGCCGACGACGACGAGCTTGTCGTTGTCCTTGGCGTACTGGGCGACGACCTTGGCGGCGGAGACGGGGTCCGGGCCGTAGGCGATGGCGACCGGGCCGGTGAAGAGGGCGTCGCCCGCTTCGCCGACCGAACCGTCCAGAGCCTTCTGGGCCAGGGTGTTCTTCACCACCTTGATAGCCGCGCCTTCCTTGCGGAGGCGCAGGCGCAGGTCGGTCATTTCCGCAACGGTCAGACCCAGGTAGTGGGTCACGACCACGGCGCCGGCGCCCGAGAAGACGCCCTTGAGCGTCTCGATCGATTCCGCCTTCTGTGCGCGGTCCATTGCGGTCTCCTTACAGAGCGGCGCCCGGACCATCCGGACGCCGTAAGACCGCCGCCCACGCGGGATCGCTCCCGGATGGGTGACGGCAGGCCTGTCCCAAGGAAAGTGTCGCCGAAGGCTCCGTTCCAGGCGGAGGCGATGGCTTCGCTATCCCCGTCTCCCCACGGCGAAGGAGGGCTCTCCTTCGATGAAGACGCCGGCGGCCCCGACGTCCCGTAGCTCTCGGACAGGATCGCTTCCGGGCGAACCCGTCAGCGGAAGTCGGCGCGTATAGAGGAAGCGCGGCGGAAACTCAAGCGGCGTTCCGGGAGAGTATTGCCGCCAACGGCGTCGCCGTCCTACCCTCCGAAGTTGTAGTCGGAGGGCACCATGAAACACCTGCTGCTGGCAATCCTGGTGTCTGCAGCCGCCCCGGCCATCGCCAAGGACGCGCCGGTCTGGCGGGTCGTCGGCCAGCCGGGCGACGCGGTCTTCGCCCTGACTGTCCCCATCGGCGATTTGACCTGGACCTTCCAGTGCGAGGCCGAAACCGTGGCCCTGATGCAGACAGGCGTGACCGAACTGATGGACGTTCAGACCGGGCAGAAGATCCCGGACGAGCCCGGCTCGAAGATGACGCCCGGCGCGGCGGTCATGGGGTTGCTGACCGACAAGGCCAACAGCGGCATGCTGCCCGCCTTGGCCAGGCCCAACGCGGTTCGCGGATGGGACATGCTGGTCCGCTTGCCCAAGAATGACAGCGCCCTGAGAGGAATGGGCAAGGCGAAGATGATCGTGGTCATGACCACCGGCTTCACCGCTGCCGTGAACACAAGCGCCGAGGATCGCGTCGTGATCGCCGACTTCCTCAAGCGCTGCCTCAACGGCTGATCCCGAACGAAACGGGAGGGCCCTTGCGAGCCCGCCCGTCGTCGTCGACCGCTTGGGTCCCCGCATTCGCAGGGATGAGCGGATATGCGGATCAGGCGCTGACCGAAGCGGTATCGACCTTGAAGCCCGGGCCCATGGTGGAGCTGAGGCTGATGCGCTTGATGTAGGCGCCCTTGGCGCCCGACGGCTTGGCCTTGGCCAGGGCGTCGACCAGGGCGCGGACGTTGGCCAGCAGCTGGTCTTCGGTGAACGAGGCCTTGCCGACGCCGGCGTGGACGATGCCCGCCTTCTCGACGCGGAACTCGATGGCGCCGCCCTTGGCGTCCTTAACGGCCTGGCCCACGTTCGGGGTGACCGTGCCGACGCGCGGGTTGGGCATCAGGCCGCGCGGGCCCAGCACCTTACCCAGGCGGCCGACCAAGGCCATCATGTCGGGGGTGGCGATGACGCGGTCGAAGTCCATGAAGCCGCCCTGGATCCGCTCGACCAGGTCCTCGGCGCCGACGACTTCGGCGCCGGCGGCTTTGGCTTCCTCGGCCTTGGCGTCCTTGGCGATGACGGCGACGCGCACGTCGCGGCCGGTGCCCGAGGGCAGGCTGACGACGCCGCGGACCTGCTGGTCGGCGTGCCGCGGGTCGACGCCCAGGTTGACGGCGATCTCGACCGACTCGTCGAACTTGGCCCGGGCGTTGGCCTTGACCAGCTTGACGGCCTCTTCCACGGTGTGGACGGCGTTACGGTCGCCGGTCCAGGCTTGGATGCGCTTTCCTTGCTTGGCCATGGTCTCAGGCCTCCACGATCGAAAGGCCCATCGAGCGGGCGGAGCCCTCGATGATGCGGGCGGCGGCCTCGACGTCGTTGGCGTTGAGGTCCTTCATCTTCTTCTCGGCGATGTCGCGCAGCTGCGAGCGCGTGATCTTGCCGGCGGTCTCGCGGCCCGGCTTGTTCGAGCCGGACTTGAGGCCCAGGGCCTCCTTGATGAAGTGGGTCGCCGGGGGCGTCTTGGTGATGAAGGTGAACGACTTGTCCTGGTAGACCGTGATCACGGTCGGCAGGGGCGTGCCCTTCGGCTGGTTCTCGGTGCGGGCGTTGAACTCCTTGCAGAAGCCCATGATGTTGACGCCGCGCTGGCCGAGCGCCGGCCCGATGGGCGGCGAAGGCGTCGCGGAGCCGGCGGGCACCTGCAACTTGATGTAGCCCAAGATCTTCTTGGCCATCTCTGTCTCCGTTAAGCGGCGCTAGTCAAAGCGCCTATGCGGCCGTGGTGCGGGCAGCCCCTCCCACGGATTTGCCCGGGCGAGCCCGGGAAGCGGCGGCGTGTAGCAGGTTGCCGCCGCCGCAACAACCACCCTTCCGTCATCGCCGCGCCTGTTGCGACGACCCATGAGCGCGGTGAGAAACGGGAAGGGCGCGACCTGCGCCGCGCCCTTCCTCCAAATTCATCACGCATGGGTCCTCGCGACGCGCGCGAGGATGACGGCGATCGCGCTCAGCCGACCTTTTCGACCTGGCTGTATTCCAGCTCAACCGGGGTGGCGCGGCCGAAGATCGAGACGGCCACGTGCAGGCGGGCGCGATCCTCGTCGACCTGCTCCACCGTGCCGTTGAAGCTGGCGAAGGGGCCGTCGGTGACGCGCACCTGCTCGCCGATCTCGAAGGTGATCGTCGGCTTGGGACGCTCGACGCCTTCCTCGATGGCGCCGACGATGCGCTCGACTTCCTTGTCGCTGACCGGGATCGGCCTGGAGCCGCCCTGGGCGCCCAGGAAGCCGGTCACCTTGGGGGTGTTCTTGATCAGGTGGTAGGCCTGGTCGGTCAGCTCCATCTTCACCAGCACGTAGCCGGGGAAGAACTTGCGCTCGGCGTTGACCTTCCGGCCTCGGCGGATCTCGACCACGTCCTCGGTCGGCACGAGGATTTCCGAAAAGCAGTCCTCGAGCCCCTGGGCCCTGGCCTGGTCCTTGATGTGTTCGGCCACCTTCTTCTCGAAGTTCGAGTAGGCGTGGACGATGTACCACTTGTGCCGCGGGTTGGACGGGGCCTTGGCGGGCGCCTCGACGGCGGTTTCGGTGTTCATTGGATTATCCCGCGTTCGCGAGTTTGAGGAGCTGGCCCACGACCACGCTCAGCAGCCAGTCCGTCAGGAAGAAGAAGGCGGCGGCGATCACGACCATGATGAAGACCATCACCGAGGTGATCCAGGTCTCCTTGCGGCTGGTCCAGGTGATCTTGCGGGCCTCGGCCCGGACCTCGCGGGCGAACTGAAGGGGGCTGGTGCGCTTCTTCGGCGCGGAGTCGGCGGTGACCGCCGCGCCGGCGCCCGCGGGCGCGGCGCCGGCCGCCACGGTCTTGGCGGCGCGCTGCTTCATCGCGGCGAGGTTGCCCGTTTTCTTGGCCATCGGACGGGTCTGAAGCTCTTTCAACTGGCCGGGGCGCGACCATCGCGCTCCGTAGATAGTGACAGGATGGCAGGAGTGGAGGGACTCGAACCCCCGGCCCTCGGTTTTGGAGACCGATGCTCTACCAGCTGAGCTACACTCCTAGACGTTCGCCCTGGCGGGCGTCTGCCTTCCGGCGACCGGACAGCAGACCGTAGGGCGGGAAACCCGCCGGAGCCTTCTGATCGTTCACCGGAGCCGGGCCGTTTAGCAGGGACGCCGCCCGCGGGCAAGCGGGCCGCCGCGCCGGCGGTCGGCGAACAGCATCGCTGACTCCCGCCCGAGACTTCCTCACGTTGACATCATGCTGCGCCGCATCACATGGAGGGTGCGACGGGCCCGAAGGGTCTCTCAGGGAATTCCGCGTGATGTCGATCGCCGAGGCGCCCGCGGCGCCGGTCAAGGCCAGCCCCTACCACGAAGAGACGGTGCTCTGGGTGAAGCACTGGACGGACCGGCTGTTCAGCTTCGCCATCACCCGGCCCGAGAGCTTCCGCTTCCGCTCCGGCGAGTTCGTGATGATCGGCCTGCCGGGCGAGCAGGGCGGCAAGCCCGTGCTGCGGGCCTATTCGGTCGCCTCGCCCGCCTGGGCTGAGACGCTCGAGTTCTTTTCGATCAAGGTCGCCGACGGCCCCCTGACCAGCCGGCTGCAGAAGATCCGCCCCGGCGACGTCGTCCTGCTTGGCAAGAAGCCGACCGGCACCCTGGTGCTCGACGCGCTGAAGGGCGGCAAGCGGCTGTTCCTGTTCGGCACCGGCACGGGGCTGGCGCCCTGGCTGTCGGTGGCGCGCGACCCCGACGCCTACAGCCGCTTCGAGCAGGTCTACGTCTGCCACGGCGTGCGCGAGGTGGCCGAACTGGCCTACCGCGACCTGTTCACCCGCGACATCCACGACGATCCGCTGGTCGGCGAGGAGGCGAAGGCCCAACTGCGCTACTACCCGACGGTGACCCGCGAGCCGTTCGAGCGGCAGGGCCGGTTCACCGAGCTGATCGCCTCGGGCCGGCTGTTCCGCGACCTGGGCCTGCCGGGCGACCGGTTCAATCCCGAGGAAGACCGGATCATGCTGTGCGGCAGCATGGACTTCATCAAGGACATGGCCGCCCTGGTGGAGAGCCATGGCATGAAGGAAGGCTCCAACGCCGAACCGGGCGACTATGTCCTCGAACGCGCCTTCGTCGGCTGAGCGGCCCCTGAAGGGGCTGGCCATCGAGGAGGCGCGGGCGCGGATGCTCGCGCGGGTCCCGGCGCCGGCGGTTGAAGTCGTTCCGCTCGCCATGGCCGACGGCCGCACGCTGGCGGAAGACATCGTCGCCGTCCGCGACCAGCCGCCGTTCGAGGCCTCGGCCATGGACGGCTGGGCGGTGCGCGCGGCCGACGCCGGAACGCTGGCCGAGCTGCGCATCGTCGGCGAGAGCGCCGCCGGCCGGGGCCATGCGCGGCCGCTGGGTCCGGGCGAGGCGGTGCGCATCTTCACCGGCGCGCCCGTGCCCGAGGGCGCCGACCTGGTGGTCATCCAGGAAGAGGCCGAGCGGGCCGGAGAGGTCGTTCGCCTGACCGCGAAGAGTCCGCGCGGCGCCAACATCCGTCCGCGCGGCGGCGACTTCCGGGCCGGGGCGACGCTGCTCGGGACCGGCCTGCGGCTCGATCCCTGGCGGCTGTCGCTGGCCGCGGCCGCCGGCCGGGCCGAGGTCCGGGTCGCCCGCCGGCCGCGCGTCGCCCTGCTGGCCACCGGCGAGGAGCTGGCCGCGCCGGGCGACGAGGCCGGACCGTTCCAGATCTACGAGTCGGGCGGCGCCGGTCTGGTTCCGATGATCCGCCGCTGGGGGGGCGACGCGCAGCGGCTGACCCCCGCCGGCGACGACATCGACGCCATCGAGGACGCCGTGAAGGGCGTGGCGGCGGACCTGATCGTCACGGTCGGCGGCGCCTCGGTCGGGGACTACGACCTGGTCAAGCCGGCGCTGACGCAGCTGGGGCTCGAACTCGACGTCGGCTCGGTCGCCATCCGCCCGGGCAAGCCGACCTGGTTCGGGCGGCTGGGCGACGGGCGGCTTGTGCTCGGCCTGCCGGGCAACCCCGCCTCGGCCTTCGTCTGCGCCGAACTGTTCCTGCATCCGCTGGTGCTGGCCCTGCAGGGCGCCGACCCGCGGCCGGCGGTCGACCGTCTCCGCCTCGCCGCGCCGCTGGCGGCCAACGGTCCCAGGGAACACTGGATGCGGGCGCGAACCACGGCGGACGGGGTCCTGGCCTTCGCCGACCAGGACAGCTCGCTGGTCACCGTGTTCGCCGCCGCCGACTGCCTGCTTCGCCGCCCGCCGAACGCGCCGCCGGCGGCGGCGGGCGACCCGGTCGAGATCATCCGGCTGGCGCGGGCCTAGCCGTGGACGCCCGGGCCTTGCGGACCAGCCGCAGCGCGATGCGGCCCGCCGCGCCGGCGGCGATGGTCAGGAGCTGGTCGCCCGCCTCGCCGGCCTCGGCCCAGGGCCCGTCGATCTCCATCTCGAACCCGTCCGGGAACTGGAGGTCCGGGACGAAGACCTCGGTGGGCGCGCCGATCGCGGGATCGGCGTCCCAGACCAGACGGAACGTTCCGTCGGCCTTCGAGAAGGCCGCCTCGACCAGACGCCCCTGGACCGCCCGGGCGTAGGGCCGGCAGAAGCCCGCGCTTCCCCGGCCGCCGTCGGGATTGGCCGGATCGATCTGGTCGACGGAGAAGATCGACAGGTCCTCCTGGTTCCAGCGGTCGCCGATGCGCAGGTCGTTGCGATTGGAGGCGGTGTAGTTCCACTGCGTCGAATGCAGCTGCAGCTGGTCCATGGCGTCGTACATCGCCGACAGGGCCGCTTCGTGCTTGGCCCAGACGCCCTGACGCTCGCCGCGATGCCAGGCCTCGTAGGCCTCGCCGCCGTCGAGGTCGTAGGGGATGCCGAACTCGCCGATCAGAGTCGGGGCGCCGCCGTTCATCGTCTTCGATTCGTGGGCGAAGTAGCTGAGCTGACGCACGTAGCGCGCGGCCGTTTCGGCCGGGTCCGCCTCGGCGTCGTAGTCCTTGGTGTGCAGCAGCCGCGCGTCGTACCAGTGGCTGGCGTTCACGGCGGCGTCCGGCAGGCGCTCGGGGAAGGGGCGGCGCACGGCCGGCGCCCAGGGGTCCATCTCGGCGAAGATCGCCCAGTCCGGATTGTGCGCCCGGATGGTCCCGGCGACCCGCCGGAAGAAGGGACCGTAGGCGGACTCCGGCAGGGACAGGGCATGGCCGCCGGCATGGGTGAACAGATCCTCGCGCAGGCCGGCCTCGAAGGGGTCCCGACCGGTCCAGACCCGCACGCCGTCCGGGTTCATCACCTGCTCGCCGACCACCTCGCTGCGCCTGAGCACCGGGACCGTGGTCGGCCGCCCGGCCAGCATGTCGAGCTGGTCGCGGGGCGACAGGGCCGGGCCGTCGGCGGGATGGAAGGGGAAGGCGTCGTTCCGGCGCAGATGCCGGTAGGACAGGGGCGTTCCGAACCAGCCGAAGCCCGGCTCGTTGAGGGTGTCGAAGCCGACGACGTTGGTCAGGTCCCTGACCCGGCCGGCCACCGCGTCCATGGCGCCGAGATAGCGGTTCTGCAGGAAGTCCTGCACGTTTTCGCCGCCGACCTCGAAGTCCGGCGTGAAGACGGCGCCGCCCCAGAACAGCGTCCACATCACGCCATTGGCCGGCCGCCGGTAGTTCGAGCTCCAGACCATCTGCGGATAGGCGTCCTGCCGGCGGGCCGCGGCGGCGTAGTCGTAGGCGTTCTGCATCACCAGAGCGGCGCCGGAGGCGTGGAACCGGGTGAAGTCGAGCCCGACCGCCTCGAAGGTCCAGCCCGGCGCGCCGTCGCCGCCGCTCATCCGCGCCCAGACGTCCTGGTGGAAGTCGATGAAGACCTGCAGCCCATGGTCGCCGGCCCGGCGGACGACCGCGGCCAGGTAGTCGAGGTAGGCCTCGTCGTAGCGGCCGGGCCCGGCGTGCTCGACCGCCTCCCAGGTGGTGAGCAGCCGCAGGGTATTGAAGCCCCAGCCGGCGATGCGGGCCAGGTGGTCGTCAGCCTCCGCCAGCGGAAACGGGCGGCCGACGAAGGAGACGTCCCGGTGGTCGCTGAAGTCGGACGGAACCTCCGTGCCGCCGTCGGGCCAGGGGACCTTGGCGTCGCCGCCGAGATTCACGCCGCGCAGGATCACCTGCCGCCCGTGGCGGTCGAGGAACAGCGGTCCGGCGACGCGGATGTCGGGCGCGGGCATGGGCGGCGGTCTCCATTTAGGCCGATCTTCACGACTGTGTGGTGAATTGTCACGGATGACGACCCCCAGCCAGTCCTCGGCCGCGCTGAAGCTCGACGGCTTCATCCGCCATTACCGCGGCATGGCGCCGGTGCGCCTGGCCATGGTCGCCGGCCTGGCCGCGCTCTTGTCGACCGTGGCCACGCCGGTGTTCACCGCGAGCTTCACGGCCCTGCACATGGCGCTCTACGGGACCCTGTTCCTGGCGGTCGAGGTGGCGGCCCGCGACACCGACCCGGCGCTGGCGCTCAGGAAGCTGACGGTGCGGACGGCGCTGATCATCTTCCTGATCTCGCTGCACGTCTGCTGGATGGCGTTGTTCGTCCGCGGCGCCACGACCAGCCTGGCCGTGAAGATGGAGGCCGGCCTGCTGATCATCGGCGTGCTGATGTTCACCGCCCTGCAGGTGCACATGACGCGGATCGGTTATCTGGCCGCGATCGCCCCGGCGATCGGCGCCATGATCTGGATCGCGCTCAACCAGAAAGGCCCCACGGCCGGGCCGCACTTCGCCGCCTCGGTGCTGGTGTTCGTCTGCGCCCTGGTCGCCGCCAGCTGGCGCCAGCAGTCGACCGACCGCACCCTGTGGAAGGCCCGCCAGGAGCTCGAGGAGAAGAACGCGGCCCTGACCGCGCTGGTGGTCCAGGCCGAGGCCGCCAGCCGCGCCAAGTCGGACTTCATGGCCATGACCAGCCACGAGATCCGCACGCCGCTCAACGCCGTCCTGGGCCTGACCGAGGCTCTGAACCGCTCGCGCCTCACCAGCCGCCAGAAGGCGATGACCGTCGGCGTGCTTGAGGCCGGGGCCCTGCTCAAGCGGCTGCTCGATTCCGTGCTCGACATCAGCCGCATCGAGGCCGGCAAGATGACGCTGGACATCGCGCCCTTCGACCTGGCGCGCATGGCCGAGACCGTGGTGCGGGTCTGGGAGCCGCGCGCCGCCGAACGGGGCGTCGCCCTGGCCCTGGACCTGTCCGGCCTGCCCCGTCCGTGCGGGCTGCTGGCCGACGGCGGCAAGATCGAGCAGGCGCTGGTCAACCTGATCTCCAACGCCCTCAAGTTCAGCCCGCGCGGCGGGACGGCGACGGTCCGCCTTTCGGCGCGCCGGGAGGCGGGGGCGATGGCGGTCGTCGTCGAGGTGCTCGATCAGGGACCGGGCGTGCCCGTCGCGGACCGCGAGCGCATTTTCCAGAGCTTCGAGCAGACCGAGGACGGCCGCGTCCTGGGCGGCGCGGGCCTGGGGCTGGCGATCAGCGCCGGGAACCTGGCCCTGATGGGCGGGAGCATCGGCGTCGGCGACGCGCCCGGCGGCGGGGCCGCGTTCCGCTTCGCCCTGACCGCGCCGGAGGCCCAGGTCGTGGCCGCGCCGGCCGTCGAGGAGGCCGCGCCGGCGCTGGACGCCGACCGGCCGCTGCGGGTTCTGGCGGCCGAGGACAACCCCGCCAACCGCCATGTCCTGCGGGTTCTGCTGGAGCCGCTGCCGGTCGCCCTGACCCTGGCGGAGAACGGCGCCGAGGCCCTCGACCTGTTCGCCCGCGAGACCTTCGACATCGTGCTGATGGACGCCACCATGCCGGTGATGGACGGCCTTTCCGCCCTGCGGATCCTGCGCGCCGGCGGCGGGCGGGGCGCGTCGACGCCGGTGTGGATGCTGACCGCCAACGTCTTCGAGGAGGACGTCAGGCGCTATCTGGACGCCGGCGCCGACGGGGTGGTGCGCAAGCCCATCGACCTGGGCGAACTGTTCGCCGCCCTGGCCGGCGCGGCGGAGCGTGTCAGGCTCGAGGCGGTCGCGGCCTAGACCTTTCCCCGTCGGAGTCAGTGGAAGTCGCGGCTGCGCACCAGGCGGGTGCGCACCGCGTCGCCCGGCCGCGCCGACCCGGGCTCCTCGCGCATCCGGGCCAGCTGGGGCGTGAGGTCGGTGAAGCGCTCGGCGACGATGTGGATCACCCTGCCCTCCGCGCGCCCGTCCTGGTCGCGCTGGATGCGGCCGTGCACGACCAGGAAGGACGAACTCATCGCCAGCCGGCGGTTGGCCGTGAACACGTCGCGCCAGACCACCGCGTTGGCGGGGCCGGTCTCGTCCTCGAGGGTGATGAAGACGACGCCCTTGGCCGTGCCCGGTCGCTGGCGGATCAGCACCAGCCCGGCCACCGACACCCGTGTCCCGCTCTTCAGCTTCGGCAGGTCGGCGGCCCGGGTGCAGCCCATGCGGTCGAGCGAGGGCCGGAAGAACCGGCAGGGGTGGGCCTTCAGCGACAGGCCGTGGGTGCGGTAGTCCTCGGCCACGTGCTGGGGCCGGCTCATCACCGGCAGGTTCGCCGCCGCCTCGAACAGGGGCAGACCCGCCAGCATCGAGGTTTCGTCGTCTCGGGCCGCCTCGGCGCCCTCGCCCTTCACCGCCCACAGCGCCGCGCGCCGGTCCAGGCCCAGCGAGCGGAAGGCGTCGGCCTCGGCCAGCAGCTCCAGGCTGCGCCGCTGCAGCCGCCCGCCGCGGGCGAGGTCGGTCAGGGTCCGCGCCCCGGCGGCGCGGGCGACGACCAGGCGGCGGGCCTCGTCCTGGCGCAGCCCCTTCACCTGCCGCATCCCCAGCCGCACCGCCTTCAGCCGCGCCGCGGGATCCGTCGCCGGCTCCAGCGTGCAGTCCCAGTCGCTGTGCAGGACGTCGACGGGCCGCACCTCGACCCCGTGGTCCTTCGCGTCGCGGACCAGCTGGGCCGGCTGGTAGAAGCCCATCGGCTGGGCGTTGAGCAGGGCGGCGCAGAACACGTCCGGCCATTTCCACTTCATCCAGGCCGAGACATAGACCAGCTTGGCGAAGCTGGCCGCGTGGCTTTCCGGAAAGCCGTAGGAGCCGAAGCCCTCGATCTGCCGGAAGCAGCGCTCGGCGAACTCGGGATCGTAGCCGCGGCGGGTCATCCCCTCCACGAACCGCGCGCGATAGCGGGCCGGGTCGCCGTTGTTGCGGAAGGTGGCCATCACCCGGCGCAGGCCGTCGGCCTCGTCCGGCGTGAACCTCGCCGCCTCGATGGCCAGGCTCATGGCCTGCTCCTGGAACAGCGGCACGCCCAGGGTGTTGCCCAGCACCTGCTCCAGCTCGTCGGGCGGGCCGTGGTCGGGATGGGGAGCGGGCCAGGTCACCGGCTCCAGCCCCTGACGGCGCTTGAGGTAGGGGTGGACCATGCCGCCCTGGATCGGCCCCGGCCGCACGATCGCAACCTCGATGACCAGATCGTAGAACTTCGCCGGCTTGAGCCGGGGCAACATCGACATCTGGGCCCGGCTCTCGACCTGGAAGACGCCCACCGAGTCCGCCGCCGACAGCATGTCGTAGACGCCCGGCTCCTCGGCCGGGATGTCGACCAGGTCGCCGATCGGCTGGCCGTGGTCCTGGCGCAGCAGGGTCATGCCCTTCTGCAGGGCGGTCAGCATGCCCAGCGCCAGGATGTCGACCTTCATCAGTCTCAGGGCGTCGATGTCGTCCTTGTCCCACTGGATGAAGGTGCGGTCCTTCATGGCGGCGTTGCCGATGGGCACGGTCTCGTCCAGCCGCCGCTTCGTCAGCACGTAGCCGCCGACGTGCTGCGACAGGTGGCGCGGGAAGCCCAGCAGTTCGGCGGCCAGGGTCGTCGCCCGGCGAATCCCGGGATTGTCGGGGTCGAGCCCGGCCTGGCGGATGTGGTCGCCGGCGATCTCGCCGCCCCAGCTTCCCCAGACGGTGTTGGCCAGGGCCGCGGTGATGTCCTCGGTCAGCCCCAGGGCCTTGCCGACGTCGCGGATGGCGCTGCGCGGGCGGTAGTGGATCACCGTGGCGCAGATCGCCGCCCGATGCCGGCCGTAG
Organism: Pseudomonadota bacterium; assembly: GCA_049323695.1. Taxonomy (GTDB): domain Bacteria; phylum Pseudomonadota; class Alphaproteobacteria; order Caulobacterales; family Caulobacteraceae; genus Caulobacter. The sequence goes on along the minus strand of JBMOOF010000001.1, from coordinate 11,353 downwards.
CGGCGGTAGACGTACTGCATCACCTCCTCGCGTCGCTCGTGCTCGAAGTCGACGTCGATGTCGGGCGGCTCGCCGCGGTTCTCGGAGATGAAGCGGGTGAACAGCAGCCGGTGCCGGGTCGGGTCGATGGCCGTGACGCCCAGGCAAAAGCAGACGGAGGAATTGGCGGCCGATCCGCGCCCCTGGCAGAGGATGCCCAGTCGCCGGGCCTCCGCGACGATGTCGTGCACGGTCAGGAAGTAGTTGGGGTAGTCCATCTTCTTGATGAGCCTGAGCTCGGTGCGCAGGTTGTCCCGCACCTTGGCCGGCACGCCCTCGGGGTAGCGGCGGCGAGCGCCGTCCCAGGCCAGCTTCGTCAGATGCTGGATCGCCGTCCTGCCCGGCGGAACCGGCTCGTCGGGATATTCCTCGCGCAGGGCGCCGAGGTCGAAGGCGATGCGGTCGGCGATCTCCGCCGTGCGCTCCACGGCGCCGGGAAAGGCCCGGAACAGCCGGGCCATCTCCCGCGGCGACTTCAGATGGCGCTCGGCGTTGGCCTCCAGCCGGAAGCCGGCCTCGGCGATCGTGCAGCCTTCGCGGATGCAGGTCAGCACGTCCTGCAGCGGCCGCCGCTCGGGACCGTGGTAGAGGACGTCGCCGGTGGCGACCATCGGCGCGCCGATCCGGTCGGCGATCCGCGCCAGCCGGTGCAGCCGCTTGGCGTCCTGGCCGCCGTAGGCCCTGGAGGCGGCCAGCCAGACCCGGCCGGCCAGCGCGCCGGCCAGGGCGGCGGCGCGGCGCTCGAAGGCCTCGTCCAGCCGCGCCGGCGGCGCGATCAGGCACAGCTGGCCCTCGCTGAAGTGCAGGAAATCCTCGCCCAGAAGGTCGCACGCGCCCTTCTCCGCCCCGCTCTGGCCGACGCTGAGCAGCCGGCAGAGGCGGGCGTAGGCCTCGCGGTCGGAGGGGTAGCAGAGCAGGCTGGGGGTCCCGTCGATGAAGTCCAGCCGGCAGCCGGTCAGGCTGCGGGCGCCCAGTTCCCGCGCCGTGGCCCAGGCCCGCACCACCCCGGCCAGGCTGTTGCGGTCGGTGATCCCCAGCGCCGCGACGCCCAGCGCATGGGCCGTCGCCGCCAGCTCGCCCGGATGCGAGGCTCCGCGCAGGAAGCTGTAGTTGGTGGTGGTCTGGAGTTCGACGTAGCGGGCCACCTCAATCCTCCCCATCGCAGATGGGGAGGGGGACCGCGCAACGCGCGGTGGAGGGGGCGGCGCTGGCGGGGCCGGCGCACCAGGAACGCAGGTCTTGGCCGGCGATGGTGTTCAGGGGCATCCGGAGACCGTGGCGCAGCCCCCTCCACCACGCTCCGCGTGGTCCCCCTCCCCGCGGAGCGGGGAGGACCTCTCCGAGGAGGGTCATGCGAACACCCCGTGCAGCCACCAGCGGGGCGGGGCCTCGGGGTCGCCGTAGAGGCCGGCGCGGAACAGCCACCAGCGGCCGCCGGCCTCGTCCTCGACCCGGTAGTAGTCGCGCACGAAGGCGGGGCCGACCTCGTCGATCGGCTTGCGCCACCATTCCTCGGCGATGCGCTCGGGCCCCTCGGCGAGGCGGATGCGGTGTTGCCGGCCGCGCCAGACGAAGGTCCGCGGCGGCTCGTCGGGCAGCACGGCCATGGCCGTGACCGGCTCGGGCCGGGCGAACAGGCGGACGGGCCGCGGCCGATCCTCCGGCCAGCCGCCCGTCGCCGGCCCCCCCGCCGCCGCCCGCCGCACGGCCCGCTCGGGGACATGGCTCTCGCTGAGGGCATCGCGCCAGACGTTCGCCTCGCCCAGGCGGTTGGCCAGCCGGTCGACCAGGGCGGCCAGCCCCTCCTCCGCCGCCTCGGCCCGGCCCGCGTCCAGCCGGCCCTGGGCGGGCGAAACCGTCTCGACGCCGGCGGCCGAGAGGGTGACGACCTCGATCCCGAAGCCCGGGTCGATCGCCTCCAGCTTCGGCGCGATCAGCCGCACCAGGGCCCGGGGCTCGCGCCCCAGGCGGGAGAGGCCGGCGCGGACGGGCAAGGCCTTGCCGTCGAGGCGGTGGAAGGTCAGCTCGAAGCGCCGCGCGCCGCGCCCCTCCCGCTCCAGCCGCGCGCAGAGACGGTCGGCGATGTCGCCGGCGGCGCGGACCAGGTCGTCCAGCACGCTGATCGGCTCGGCGAGGGCCAGGCGATCGAACCAGGGCGTCGGCGGGCGGCGGTAGCGCAGGGCCTCCTCGGCCCGGCCCAGCGCCTGGTCCAGCCGGCGCTGGACCAGCGGCCCGAACCGCCGGGTCAGCTGGCCGCGCGGCAGGCCCAGCAGCCGCTCGACGCGGATCAGGCCCAGCCGGGGCAGCTGGGCGGCGGCGTCCGCGTCGAGCCGCAGGGCGGCGACCGGCAGGGGGGCGAGGAGGTCGCGCTGGGATCCCGGGGGCGCTATGAGCCCCTCCCCCTTGCGGGGAGAGGCCGGGGCGGGAGCGCCGGATTCCCCGAACCGCGCCAGGGCCCAGGCGGCGCCGGGGGTGTCGGCGACGGCGGCGCGGGCGGCGATCCCGGCGGCGGCCAGCCGGGCGAGGAGGTCGCCGGCCATCTCCGCCTCGCCGCCCCATAGATGGGAAACGCCGGTGACGTCGAGGAACAGGCCGTCGGGCGCGTCCGCCGCCACCGCCGGCGAGAAGCGCACGCACCAGTCCACGAGCGCCTCCAGCGCCGCGGCGTCGGCCTCCGGATCGGCGTCGGCGGTGAACAGTTCGGGGACCAGCGCCGCGGCGTCCGTCGCCTTCTGGCCGACGAAGAGGCCCAGCCTCCGCGCCGCGTCGTTCAGCGCATGCAGCCTGCGGGTTCCCCGCTCGGAGACGAGCAGGGCGAAGGGTTCATTTATTCCGCTCATCCCGGCGCAGGCCGGGACCCAGGCTTTTTCTGATCCGCGCGAGCCTGTCCGAACCGCCCCCAAAACACCTGGGTCCCGGCCTTCGCCGGGATGAGCGGGTTTTGAGCTAAGCCCGAAGCCTGGTGCGTTCCGCCGTCTCCAGGCCGTCGTCGGCCAGTCCGGCAACCACACGGAGAGGATGCGAGGCATGGTCGGCCTCCGGTCTCCATTCGAAAATCCACTCGCCGGGACGCCCGCCCCGGCACCGTTCGAGCGCCGCTTGCCAGCGGGGCGGGCCCAGCCCCGGCTCCCCCGCCGGCGGGTCGCTGCAGGCCGGGGCGACGCGCCAGCGGGTCGCCGCCGCCGAACCGGTCCGGGACCTGGACGCCCCGCCGCCGAACGGCCGCCGGCGGACGACGAAACCGGTCGCCCCGTGCTTCTCGCAGGCCAGCTGCAGCCGGCGGCCGGCGGTCAGATCGACGGCCTCCGCCTCGGCCACGACGGCGGCGACCCCGGCCGAGGCCAGGGCGTCCTCCAGGGCCATCAGGGCGTTCGTCTCGTCCCTGACCCACACCTGGATCAGCCGCTCGGCGGGAAAGCCCAGGCTCGCCAGCCCGGGGGCGTAGAGGTCGTCGCGGCGCAGGATCCAGACCACCGCGCCCCGGTCCGCCAGCGGCCGGGCCAGCAGGGCGGCGAAGCCGGCGGCGGCGGCGGCTGTCTCGGTTTCCAGCCCCTCGCCCGTCAGCTCGTGCCAGCGGCCCAGCGGCAACCCGCCGCCGGGGAGGACATCGTCCACCCGCGGATCGCCGAACGGCAGGACGGGAGATGGAGTCCGAGTCCCCGCTTCGAGAGCGGCGACCTGGCCCCTGGCGGCCGCAAGACGCGCCTCGCGCGACCCCGGCATGACGATCTCCATGTTCTACTTTTGTTCTCATCCTTCGGGCTTGGAGAGTCAAGCCGGAAGGCTGTAGGTGTCTCAAACGAGCGTATGAGCGGGGTGGACGGGTGGCCTTCGAACGCGTGCTGATCGCCAACCGCGGCGAGATCGCCATACGCATCGCCCGGACGGCGGCGGACCTGGGGATCGCATCCGTCGCCGTCCACGCCGGGGACGACGCCGCCGCGCTGCACGTCAAGGCCGCCGACGAGGCCGTGGCCCTGGGCGGCGCGGGCGTTCCCGCCTATCTCGACATCGACGCCCTCGTGGCGGCGGCGACGGCGGCCGGCTGCGACGCGGTGCATCCCGGATACGGCTTCCTGGCCGAGAACGCCGCCTTCGCCCGGGCCTGCGCGGCGGCCGGCCTGACCTTCATCGGCCCCTCGCCCGAGACGCTGGAGATCTTCGGCGACAAGGCCCGGGCCCGGGCGCTGGCGACCAGGGCCAAGGTCCCGGTGCTGGCCGGCACCGGGGCGATCGACCTGGCCGGCGCCAGGGCCTTCTTCCGCAAGACCGGCCCGATGATGCTCAAGGCCGTGGCCGGCGGCGGCGGGCGGGGCATGCGCGCGGTGCGGACCGAGGCCGAGATCGAGGCCGCCTTCGCCGCCTGCTCCCGCGAGGCGGCCGCCGCCTTCGGAGACGGCGCGGTCTATGCCGAGTGGCTGGTCGACCAGGCCCGCCACATCGAGGTGCAGGTCGCCGCCGACGGCCGCGCCGCCCTGGCGCTCGGCGACCGCGACTGCTCGATCCAGAGGCGCAACCAGAAGCTCATCGAGACCGGCCCCGCCCTGCTGGACGAGACCCTGCGCGCCGACCTGCACGCGGCGGCCGAAAAGCTGTGCGCCGCCGCCGGCTGCCGCACCCTGGCGACGGTGGAGTTCCTCGTCGACGGCAAGGGCGGCTTCGCCTTCATCGAGGCCAACGCCCGCCTGCAGGTCGAGCATACGGTGACCGAGGAGGTCACGGGCCTGGACCTCGTCGCCCTGCAGTTCGCCCTGGCCGAGGGCCGCACGCTGGCCGGGCTGGGCCTGGCCGCGACCCCGCCGGCGCGCGGCTTCGCGGTCCAGGCGCGGGTCAACCTCGAGACCCTGGCGCCGGACGGGACGACGACGCCCGCGGGCGGCGTGCTGACCGCCTACGAGCCGCCCAGCGGGCCGAACGTGCGCGTCGACGGCTACGGCTACGCCGGCTACCTGACCAGTCCAGCCTACGACAGCCTGCTGGCCAAGGTGATCGGCCGCGGCGCCACGCTGGCGCAGGCCTGCGCCCGCGCCGCCCGGGCCCTGGCCGAGTTCCGCATCGCCGGGGCGGACGCCAACCTCCCGCTGCTCCGCGCCCTGCTCGCCGAGGACGCCGTGCGCCAGGGGACGGCGACGACCCGCTTCCTCGAGGGCGAGCTGCCCCGCCTGCTCGGCGAAGCCGCCAGGCTGGCCCCGATGGCCTTCGAGGCGCCCCCCGTAGCCGCGGGCCACGCCTTCGAGACGCTGGAGGGGACGATCCCGGTCGCCGCCCCCCTGCAGGCGACGGTCGGGCTGATCGAGGCGGCGGAGGGCGACCTCGTCCGGCCGGGCCAGACGGTCGCCGTCCTCGAGGCCATGAAGATGGAGCACGTCGTCACGGCGCCGGAGGGCGGCCGGGTCGTGCGCATCGCGGCGGCCAAGGGGGACACCCTGCTCAAGGGCCAGCCGATCGCCTTCCTGGAGCCGCAGGATGTCGCCGCCGACGCCGAGGCCGAGGCCGCACGGGTCGATCCCGACCACATCCGCCCCGACCTGCAGGCCGTGATCGACCGCCACGCCTTCACCCTGGACGCCAACCGTCCCGAGGCCGTGGCCCGGCGGCGGAAGACCGGCCACCGGACGGCGCGGGAGAACCTCGACGACCTGCTCGATCCGGGCAGCTTCATCGAGTACGGCGCCCTGACCATCGCCGCCCAGCGCCGTCGCCGGACGATGGAGGACCTGATCGCCAACACCCCCGCCGACGGCCTGATCGCCGGACTGGGGACCGTCAACGGCGACCTGTTCCCGCCGGACCGGGCGCGGGTGGCGGCGCTGGCCTACGACTTCACCGTCCTGGCCGGCACGCAGGGCCACATGAACCACAAGAAGACCGACCGCCTGCTGCAGGTGGTCGGCGAGCAGAAGCTGCCGGTGGTCTGGTACGCCGAAGGCGGCGGCGGGCGGCCCGGCGACACCGACGGCACGGGCGTGGCCGGCCTGGACGTCACCACCTTCGGCAAGTTCGCCGAGCTGTCGGGCGAGGTTCCCAAGATCGCCGTCGTCGCCGGCCGCTGTTTCGCCGGCAACGCCGCCATCGCCGGCCTCTCGGAAATCATCATCGCCACGAAGGACTCCAACCTCGGCATGGGCGGGCCGGCGATGATCGAGGGCGGCGGCCTGGGCGTATTCAAGCCGGAGGACATCGGTCCCAGCCAGGTGCAGTGGGCCAACGGCGTCATCGACATCCTGGCCGACGACGAGGCCCACGCCACGGCCCTGGCCAAACAGGCGCTGTCGTCCTTCCAGGGCCGGGTAGCCGACTGGTCCTGCGCCGACCAGCGGGAGCTGCGCCGCTCGATCCCCGAGAACCGGCTGCGGGTCTACGACATCCGGCCGCTGATCGAGACCCTGGCGGACGCCGGCTCGTTCCTGGAGCTGCGGCGCGGCTTCGCGGCCGGCATGATCACCGGCTTCGTACGGATCGAGGGCCGGCCGCTGGGCCTGATCGCCAATGACCCGCGCCACCTCGGCGGGGCCGTCGACTGCGATGGGGCCGAGAAGGCCGCCCGCTTCCTGCAGCTGTGCGACGCCTTCGACCTGCCGGTGCTCAGCCTGTGCGACACGCCGGGCTTCATGGTCGGGCCCGAGAGCGAGGCCGCCGGCGCGGTGCGTCGCGTCAGCCGCCAGTTCATTGCCGGGGCCAAGCTGGGCACGCCGCTGTTCTGCGTCGTGCTGCGCAAGGGCTACGGCCTGGGCGCCCAGGCCATGGCTGGCGGCGGCTTCCACGCGCCGGTGTTCATCGCCAGCTGGCCGACGGGCGAGTTCGGCGGCATGGGCCTGGAGGGCGCCGTCCGCCTGGGCTACCGCAAGGAGCTGCAGGCCGAGACCGATCCCGAGAAGAACAAGGCCCTGTTCGAGCAGCTGGTCGGGCGGCTCTACGCCGCCGGCAAGGCGACCAGCATGGCCGCCGCCCTCGAGATCGACGCCGTCATCGACCCGGCCGAGACGCGGCGCTGGATCGTCCGCGGCCTGGACAGCTGCCCGCCGCGGCGTTTCCCCGCGCGCCGATGGGTGGACGCCTGGTGAAGCGGCGGTCTAGCGTCGGCACAGCTCCGGGGGTGTTCATGAAGCCGATCCACGCCGCTGTCCTGTTCGCCCTGGCGCTGGCCGCCTGCGAGAAGGAACCGCCCGCGCCGCCGCCGGCCAGCAAGGCCGACGCGGAGGACTGCTACCAGCGCAAGCTCTACAAGTGCGCCGCGCAGAACTACTACGGCTACCTCAAGCTCTATCCGACAGAGACCGAGACCCGGGCGATCTACGCCATCACCCTGACCAAGTCCGGTCAGCACGCGCTCGCGATCCCGCAATACCAGCGGGCGATGAAGGAAGGCGTCGGGACTTACGATCTGTTCGCCAATTACGCCATCAGCCTCGACGCGCTCGGTCGGCTGGACGAGTCGATGACGTGGAACCGCAAGACGCTCGAGCTGGTCCCCAACCTCGTCGACGTGCGCGGCATGCTGGCGCGGCAGCTGGTCCGCCAGGGCAAGCATGACGAGGCGATCAAGCTGCTCGAGGACTTCGACAGGTATCTCAGGAAGAACGGCCAGGGGCCCTACTTCGCCGGCCAGATCATGTCGATCAAGGACGCCCGGGCGGCCGCGAAGTAGCCCACACGGGGGTTGACGCCGAGCGCGTCAGACCTTGGCCGGGTCAGGCGATGATGTCCGGCGTCAGCTGGTTCTCGAGTTTGGCGATCTGGTCGCGCAGCACCAGCTTCTGCTTCTTGAGGCGGGCGATCTGGAGCTGGTCGGGGAGCGGCTGGTCCTCGAGCGCCGCGACCGCGGCGTCCAGGTCCTGGTGCTGCTGGCGGAGTTCGACGAGACGGGCCCGCACCTCGACATTGGGCAGCGGAATCAGCCCTTCGTCGCCAACCATCGCGCTCTCCCTCTCGCCCCTCAAAATACAGCCCTCGCCGGGCCTACGCCAGCACCCGCGCGAGACGATCGAGCGCTTCTTTCGGGACCTGGCCGTTCCAGGCCATCGCCGCCCGCGCCAGCGACCCGGCGGGATCCGGCGCGGCCGTCGGTCCCGCAAGGCCCTCGAGAGTCTCCATCAGCACCCGTTCGGCGCGCAGCTCTGCGGCCTTCACATCTTCGCGCAGGCCTTCCCGCGCGGCGTCGGCGAACGGCGGGCGCTGGCCCTTCAGCGCCCTGCGGACGTTGCGCAGCGGCCAGAGCACCGTCTCGTCCCACAGCACCGTCGTCTGGACGCCGTTGGCCAGGGTCTCGCGGTCGGGGTTGGCCCAGATGGCCCAAAGCAGCAGGGCGGTGTTGAGCCCGTGTTCGTCCTGCAGCGCCAGCGTCGCCTCGGGCGCGCCGGGCCGGGCGTAGGCGGCGAGGGTCCAGTCCCACAGGCTCATGTGCTTCCCACGATCGGATCCAGATCCTCGCCCCAGCGCTTCACCGGCCGCCAGTCGAGGCCGAAGAGGTCCAGCGCCCGCCCGACCGACTGGTCGACCATCTCCTCAAGGCTCCGGGGCCTGGCGTAGAAGGCCGGCAACGGCGGGGCGATGATCGCGCCCATCTCGGCCAGACGCACCATGGTGCGCAGGTGGCCCAGGTGGAAGGGCGTCTCGCGCACCATCAGCACCAGCGGCCGCCGCTCCTTCAGCGTCACATCGGCGGCCCGGGTGAGCAGGGACGAGGTCGCCCCGCTGGCCACCTCGCTCATGGTCCGCACCGAACAGGGGGCGACGATCATGCCCAGCGTCCGGAACGAGCCGGAGGCGACCGCGGCGCCGATGTCGCCGACCTTGTGGACGACGTCGGCCCGGGCGTTGACCTCGGCGACTCCGAGGCCGGCCTCCTGGGCCAGGGTCAGGGCGGCGGCGCGGGAGAGAATCAGGTGGCTCTCGACCCCCAGCTCGCGGCAGGCCGCCAGGGCGCGCAGGCCGTAGACGACCCCGGACGCTCCCGAGATTCCGACGATCAGCTTCGGTCGCCCGTCTTCGGCCATGCCTAACCTCTACGCGTGCGCGCGAACGGGGAAAAGCCCGCAAAGCCGGCGCGGGCGAGCGCAACCATATGTGAACTGACACCCGGCCAGGGCGGGTGTTCACTTCCCTTCGCCCACAGAAGAGGAGGCGAGGTATGGCGCTGGATGCCCGCATTCGCGAACTCGGCAACCGTCACCAAACCCTGGAACGGCTTATCGAGGACGAGATGAGTAGGCCCGCCGCTGACGACATCCGCCTGAAGGAACTCAAGCGACAGAAACTTCGCCTGAAGGAAGAGATCGAGAGCCTGCGGCTGCAGGTTCACTGACCGGACGCCGGACCGGACGCTTTCGGCTCGGGCGAGGGCACCCGAACCCGACCGGAGGAATCCGGATCCAGAGGTGCGGCGAGGCGGGGCGGCGCGTCCGCTCCGGACTCCCCCGATCAACGCTGATCCCGGCGACACGGCCCGCCCGCTACGCCCCGACCGCATCGCAGCGACCGGGGACGGGGAATTGACGGTCCCGTTCGGCGACGGCCCCGGCCTCAGGTCAGGGCGTCGGTCTCGGCATAGTCCCTGACCACCTCGACACGCGCGCCGGTGCGCCGGGCCTGCAGGAAGCGGCGCGCCTCGCCGTCCAGCTCGACGGCGGTCAGCACGCCGGTGCGATAGGCCCAGGTGTCGACGCCGATGCGCCGCTCGTCGGCATAGGGCTCGGTTTCGGGCGTGTGGCCGTGGACGATGACCTTGGCCAGGCGCCGCCCGTGCGAGAGGAAGGGTTCCCGGATCCAGCGGAGGTCGCGCGCCGCCTGGGCGTTCAGGGGAAGGTCGGGATGCACGCCGGCGTGCACGAAGAGATAGTCCCCGACCTCGACCCTGTCCTCCAGCCCCCACAGGAAGCGCATATGCGTCTCCGGCATGGCCGCCTTGAGCGCCTGCTGCGCCCGGCGCCACCCGTCGAGGTCGTCCCGGTCCCGGGGCGGCGTCACGCCGTAGGAAAGCATGGTTTCGCGGCCGCCGTAGTTGGTCCAGGCGAGGCCGGAATCGAAGTCCGAGAGGAAACGCAGCATGGTCTCCTCGTGATTGCCGCACAGGAACCGCGCGTCCGGCCGGGCGGCGCGCAGCTGCGACAGGCGCTCGATCACCCCCTTCGAATCGGGGCCGCGATCGACGTAGTCGCCCAGGAACACCAGCATGGGAGGTCCGGCGCCGTCGCGGCCGGCCTCGAAGATCTGATCCAGCAGGGCGGAGAGCAGGTCGTTGCAGCCGTGGATGTCGCCGATCGCGACCACCGGACGGTCATCCAGCGCCTTCGGCGCGCTGGGCGTCAGGCCACGCTTCAATCGTCGGAACAGACTGCTCAAGTCAGGCTCACCCTTGCGGTCGAACAGCGGCCGCGCCGAGAAACGGCGCCCATAGCACGTAATGACGACGGATTCTCCGTCGGCGAGCATGGCGAAACTTCGGCGCTTCCCCTCTGAGGCGAGGAAGGCGACGGTTTGGGCCGGATCGATCCGCGCGGCCGCGCCGGAGTCGACGAGGACGCCGGCGGCCCGCGGCGAGCCGCGAGGGTCCGTCGGACGCGTCAGTCCTCGTCGTCGTCGTCGTGGAAGTCGTGGTCGTCGGCCTCGGCGTGGTCGAGGTGGTTGTCCTCGGGGGCCTCGGGCTCATCGTCGTGCGCTTCGCCGGCGGGGCGAAGGGTGGCGCCGTCCGGGGCGACGATGCCCTGGCGGGCGTCGTCGCGGGCCTTCTTGTCGGCGGCCTTCCGGACCACGGCGTCGAGTTCGATCTGGGTGGTCAGGCCAAGCGTCACCGGGTCGACCGGCTTGATGTTGGCGCTGTTCCAGTGGGTGCGGCCGCGCACCGACTCGATGGTCGCCTTGGTGGTGCCCAGCAGGCGCGCGATCTGGGCGTCCGTGACTTCCGGGTGGTTGCGCACGAACCAGGCGATGGCGTCCGGCCGGTCCTGCCGGCGGGAGACGGGCGTGTAGCGCGGCGCCTTCTTGACCGGCTTCAGCAGTTCGGCGTGGCGGCTCTTCTGGGCGACCATGCGGTACTTCGGGTCGGCCCCGGCCCTGTCGAGCTCTTCGCGGTTCAGCTGGCCGTTGGCGATCGGATCGGCGCCGCGGATGTCGCGCGCCACCTCGCCGTCGGCGATGCCGCGCACCTCCAGCGGGTGCAGGCCGCAGAAGTCGGCGATCTGCTCGAAAGTCAGGGAGGTGTTGTCCACCAGCCAGACGGCGGTCGCCTTCGGCATCAGGATTTGGTCGGCCATGACGTGCTCCAGAAACAGCGGCGCCCGGCCTTTCGGCCGGGCGGGGTCTTGGCGGCGACATA